>JAKLKC010000100.1 GCA_023150875.1 Myxococcota bacterium
GGAGGAGGAGGCGGCCCATCACCGAACCATACCGAACCCGACCCGGGATGGCGGCGAAATCGATGGAATTCCCGCACACCGGGGTCCGGGTCCCGCCCCGGCCTCCCCGCGGGATCCCGCGGGCGGCGCCGCCCCCCCACCCCGGCCGGAACCCCCGGGAGGGGGAGCCGGCATGGAGCCGCCCCGCCTCCCGACGGCGGGGAGCCGCCCTCCCACGTCAGGGCGCGGGAAATCCACCGGTTTCGCTGCCATCCCGGGTCGGGTGCGGTATGGCTACTCCTTCCCCTCGAACTGGTCGCGGAGGGAGTGGACGACGGCGGGGTCGGCGAGGGTGGTGGTGTCCCCGAGGGCCTTCCCCTCGGCGATGTCCCGCAGCAGGCGGCGCATGATCTTCCCGCTGCGGGTCTTCGGCAGGTCGGCCGCCACGTGGACGTCGTCGGGCCGGGCGATGGCCCCGATCTTCTCCGTCACCCAGTCCCGCAGCTCCTCCCGCGCGTCGTGGGCCGGGCCGAGGTCGGCCCCCGCCCGCAGCGACACGAAGGCCACGATGGCCTGCCCCTTCAGCGGGTCGGGCCGCCCCACCACCGCCGCCTCCGCCACCGCCGGGTGCTCCACGAGCGCGCTCTCCACCTCCGCCGTCCCGATGCGGTGGCCCGCCACGTTGAGCACGTCGTCCACGCGCCCCAGCAGCCACAGGTACCCCTCGGCGTCCCGCCGCGCCCCGTCCCCGGTGACGTAGACGTCCGGCCCCCAGCGGTCGAAGTACTGCCTCCGGAACCGCTCCTCGTCCCCCCAGATCCCCCGCATCATGGAGGGCCAGGGCCGCCGCAGGACGAGGTAGCCGCCCCCCTCGGGGACCGTCCGCCCCGCCTCGTCCACCACGTCCACGTCGTAGCCGGGGAGGGGGAAGGTCGCCGACCCCGGCCGCGTCGTCGTCACCCCGGGGAGCGGGGAGACGACGATGGCCCCCGTCTCCGTCTGCCACCAGGTGTCCACCACGGGCACCCGCCCGCCCCCGACGTGCTCCCGGTACCAGACCCAGGCCTCGGGGTTGATGGGCTCCCCCACGGAGCCGAGGAGGCGCAGGGCCGAGAGGTCCCGCTTCGCCGGCCACTCCGGCCCCCACTTCATGAAGGCCCGGATGGCGGTCGGCGCCGTGTAGAAGATCGTCACGCCGTGCCTCTCGCAGATCTCCCAGAAGCGCCCCCGGTCCGGCCAGTCCGGCGCCCCCTCGTACATCACGACCGTGGCCCCCAGCGCGAGGGGCCCGTAGACCACGTAGGAGTGCCCCGTGATCCAGCCCACGTCCGCGGTGCACCAGAAGACGTCGTCGTCGCGGAGGTCGAAGACGGCCCGCGCCGTGGAGGCCGCCCCGGCGAGGTAGCCCCCCGTCGTGTGCACGATCCCCTTGGGCTTCCCCGTCGTGCCCGAGGTGTAGAGGAGGAAGAGGACCTGCTCCGCGTCGAATGCCTCGCACTCCCCGTCGGGCCGCGCGTCCTGCATGAGCCGGTGCCACCAGTGGTCCCGGCCCTCCTTCACGTGGATCTCCGTCCCCGTCCGCCGCAGGAGGACGACGTGCTCCACGCAGGGCGCCCCCTCCAGCGCCTGGTCGACGTTCGCCTTCAGCGGGACCAGGGCCCCGCGCCGCCACCCGGCGTCGGCGGTGACGAGGACCTTCGCCCCGGCGTCGTTCATGCGGTCCCGGAGGCTCTCCGCGCTGAACCCGCCGAAGACGACGCTGTGGGCCGCGCCGATGCGCGCGCAGGCGAGCATGGCCACCGCCGCCTCGGGCACCATGGGGAGGTAGATGCCGACCCGGTCCCCCGCCTTCACGCCGAGGCCGCGCAGCACCGTCGCGAACCGGCGGACCTCCCGGTGGAGCTCCCGGTAGGTGAGGACCCGGGTCTCCCCGGGCTCCCCCTCCCAGATGATGGCCGCCTTGTTGCCGCGCCCGTCGCGCACGTGGCGGTCCACGCAGTTCTCGCAGGCGTTGAGCCGCCCCCCGACGAACCACTTCGCCCGGGGGGGCTTCCACTCCAGCGTCCGCCGCCAGGGCCTCCGCCAGTGGAGGCGGCGGGCCTCCCGCTCCCAGTGGCGCAGGCGGGCCGCCTCGCCGCGGGGCGGGGCGGCGGGGGCGCGGACGAGGGCGTTGCGGCGCCACCAGGTGGAGGGCGGGTAGCGGCGGGCCTCGAGGAGGAGGGTGTCGAGGGCGCCGGCGCGGTTCCCCTCGCCCGAGGGGGCGCGGGCGGGCGCGGGGGCGGCCTTCGCCGCCCCCCCGGCCCCCCTCCTCCCCGCCTTCGCCGCCGGCCTCCCCTTCGCCGCCGCCTTCCCCGCCTTCGCCTTCGCCCTGGCCTTTGCCCTGGCCTTCGCCCCCGCCTTCCCCGCCGCCATGCCGCCTCCTTCCCCGCCGGATCCGCCGCCGGCCGCCCGGCGGGACCGATGGTAGCGGGGTGGAGCCGGAATCCCGCGTGTGACCGCGGTCACGGGGTACAATGCCTTTCCGTGGCGACCCGGTGGCGGGCCGGGGCGGGTTTGCGCCACCTGGCCCTCGATCCAGCCCCCGGAGGTTCCGATGCCCCCCTGCCGCTTCCCCGCGGCCGCCGCCGCGGCCCTCCTCGCCCTCGCCTCGCTCCCCCTCCTCTCCCCCTCCGCCGGCGCCGCCGGCCTCACGGGGGACGGGATGGACGCGCTCGTCCCCCTCAACGGCACCGCCACGGGCGACGTGCCCGACGGCGGCGGCCGCGCCACGGTCGGCCTCCTCCTCGCGAAGGGGATCGCCAAGGGGAACCTCCAGGTGAAGGGGACGGCGGGCTCCACGCTGGTCCCCTCCCTCCGCCTCGTCCACCCCGACGGCACCGTGCAGGACGTGGACGACCTCGTCGCCCTCGGGGCGAAGGTGAAGGCGGCGAAGACCACGGTGACGATCTCCAACCTCCCCACCATCGCGCAGTCCGGCCTCTACCGCGTGGTGGTCGAGGGGGCCGACGACGGGGAGGGGATCCCCACCTCCGGCGGCTTCACCCTGAAGCTCAAGGGGAAGCCGGGGAAGGGGTTCAAGACCCCGGTGGAGACCCTCGCCACCCAGGCCGAGAAGGACGACTTCACCCTCACGACCCCGGAGAAGGGGCTCCTCACCCTCTCCCTCAAGCCCTCCAAGGGGGTCTTCTTCACGCCGACCCTCCAGATCCTCACCGGCTCCGGCGACGCGGTCCCCTTCGACGCCTTCGCGAAGATCGGCTCCGACGACAGCATCTCCATCAAGAACATGCCGCTGCCCTTCTTCGGGGACTACACGCTCCGCGTGGGCTCCTCCTCGGGGGCCGGCACCTACACGCTCTCGGTGAAGGTCAAGGCCTCCAAGACCCCGCCCGCCCCGGGCGCTCCCACGGCCGACGCCGGGGACGCGGTCCTCGTCCCGCCCGGCGGCACGGCGACCCTCGACGGCTCCGGCTCCACCGCCGGGGCGACCCTCCAGTGGGCGCGCGTGAGCGGCCCCGCGGCCCCCCTCTCCTCGACCTCGGCGGCGAAGCCGGTCGTCACCGGCCCAGCCGGCCGCGCCTCCGTCGCCTTCCAGCTCGTGGCCCGCAACGGGGCCTTCGTCTCGGAGCCGGACCTCGTGCTGGTCGAGGTGGACCGCCTCCCCGTGGCCGACGCCGGCCCCTCGGTTCACCTCCCGGTCCCCGCGGAGGTGACGCTGGACGGCACCGGCTCCTTCGACCTCGACGCGGGCGACGACCTCACCTACTCCTGGACCCAGGCCTCGGGCCCCGCGGCCTCCCTCGACGACCCCTCCTCGCCGACCCCCTCCTTCACCCCCGGCGGCGACGGCCTCTACGCCTTCGACCTCGTGGTCCACGACGGGACCGCCTCCTCCGACCCGAGCCGGGTCCTCGTGGGGGTGGGCGCCTCCTCCCCCGTGGCCGACGCCGGGCGGACGATCACGGTGCGGCCGCAGGACACGGTCTTCCTCTCCGGCCTCCGCTCCCGCTCCGGCGCGGGCGGGACGCCCTCCTCCTTCTCCTGGTCGGCCGCCCCGGGGAACCCGGCGGTCGTCGGCCTGGCCGGGGCCGCCGGCCCGGTGGCCTCCTTCACGGCGCCCAAGACGGCGGCGGAGCTGCGCTTCCGGCTCGTGGTCGAGGGGAACGCGCTGACGCAGGACGAGGTGCTGGTGATCGTCAGCCCCTCGGCCCCCGTGAACGGCTCCCCGGTGACGGCGGCCGGCTCCCCGCAGTCGGTCGCGACGGGGGCGGCCATCGACCTCGACGGGTCGGGCTCCACGGACGACGGCGGGGTCGAGGAGATCTCCTGGATGCAGCTGGCCGGCCCCGACGCCTCCCTCCTCGACGAGGGGACGGCGGCCTCGGCCACGGCCCCGGGGACGGACGCGACGCTGGTCTTCCTCGCCATCGCTTACGACGGGCGGAAGTACGGCGCCCCGGACACGGTCGCCGTCTCCGTGGGGAACCGGCCGCTCCCCGCGGCCCACGCGGGGACGAACCGCTCCGGGGACCCGCTGGAGAACCTCTCCCTCTCCTCGGCTCTCTCGGCGCCGGCGGCGGGGCAGTCGATCTCCTCGCGGCAGTGGACCCAGCTCTCCGGCAAGGACTGGTACGACATCGACGCGCAGGACGCGGGCTTCGACCCGTCCTCCGCCTCCCCGACGGTGAAGGTGCCGGACACGGTCTCCTCGCTGACCTCGACGCGCCAGGTGCTGATGGGGCTCGTGGTGACCGACGGGGCGGGCTCGAGCGCCTCGGACTACGTGACGCTGACCTTCACGAACCTCCCGACCAACGCCCGCCCGGCGGTGACGGCGGGGGTCTCCGCGCCGGTCTTCCGGCCGGGGGACGCGGTTTCGCTGACGGCCTCGGGCACGGACGCGGACGGGGACCCGGTGACCTACTCCTGGTCGCAGGTCTCGGGGCCGACGCTGGCCATCACGGGGCCGACGACGGGCGCGGCCTCGGTGACGGCGCCGGTGGCGACGGCGACGCTGGTCTTCCGTGTGACGGTGAACGACGGGACGGGGGAGCCGAACGCGACGGCGACGGCGGACGTGACGTTCTCGGTGAACCAGGCTCCGGTGATCGCGATCTCCGGGACTCCGGCGTCGGGGCCGGCGGGGACGCTGGTGACGCTGAGCGGGGTCGGGACGACGGACCCGGAGGGGGAGACGCTCTCCTACGCCTGGACGGAGATCCCGCCGGCGGTGGGGTCGCCGGTGACGCTGACGGGGGCGGGGACGATCACGGCCTCCTTCACGATGCCGGCCTACAGCGGTTCCATGACGCAGCGGCGGCGGACGTTCCGGCTGACGGTGACGGACGGGATGGGGGCGTCGCGGACGACGAGCCAGACGGTGCAGTTCACGCCCAACGCGCCGCCGACGCTGAACGGGATCACGGCGGCGGGGGATCGTCTGATCTTCTACAGCGACTCGGCGGCGACGTCGGACAAGCGGGAGACCCTGACGGCGGGGCCGACGACGGACGCGGACGGGGACCTGCTGACGTTCTCCTGGAGCATCATCGACGAGTCGGGCGGGGTGAACTCCCCGCTGAACCAGTCGTCGCTGCTGTCGGCGACGTCGGGGACGTCCATCACCTTCGGGGCGCCGAAGCCGACGGCGAGCGTCTCGAACACGGGGGGGACGTACGTCATCCAGGTCGTGGGGTCGGACGGGATCGAGCTGAGCGCGGCGAAGACGATCTACGTGACGGTGCAGGCGTCGTGGTCGAAGGACATCTACCCGATGATCAGCGGCGGGTGCCTCGGCACCGGTGGTTGCCACGGCGCCGGGTACCAGGGGAACCTGTTCCTCGGGACCGGCGCCCAGACCGCCCTCTACGGGGCGGCCGGCTCCTGGAGTTCGCCCACGGCCATCAGCCTCCTCTCCAGCCGCGTGGCACCGAACAACTACCAGAACTCCTCGCTGTACACCCGCATCCAGACCGGGAACATGCCGAAGACCGGGGGAGCCTGGTCGGCCTACCAGTACAACATGATCCGCGACTGGATCCAGCCCGAGCACAACGACCCCAACGGCCCCTCCGGCATCACCACCGGCGCCGAGGACAACTGAGATCGGAGAGACATTCCAACCAAAGTCATCAGGCACCGGTTCTTGTCCATGCCGTACTAGTACTGCGGTGCGGTTCTCGAACTGGCTGGTGGTGCTGATCTTCTCGTCCAGACGGGCGGAGATGGTCAACTTGGGTTCTCGCTCCTCTTAGTTGGAGTGGGATCACGGGCGCGCTCTGGAGGCAGCGTTGAACAAGCCCAAGCAGATGGTTGCGCTCGACAAGGCCGCCGACTGCGCGAACCTGACTTGTCAATTCATGGACCAGGTCATTCTGCCTAGAGTGAAGGACCTTGCTTCATCCAGCGACCGCAACGCGACTATCGTGGGCCTGTACTTCCGGGCGACCTGCTGGATGCGAACCCTCGGGAAATTGGATCATGTAACCGACTTCCAGGCCGCCGATGCTGCAGCACGATCGCTGCTCGAGCTGGCCACCAATCTCTCTCTCTTGGTTCTCTCTGGTGACCCGCAGGACGCGCATCGGTTGATGGCTTGGGAAGACTCATATCGGCTCTCACTTGCGGAGGCGTATCTGTCGTACGTCGACTCGCTGCCATCGCCCGATCAGGCACTGATGTCCAGGGTGAATGTGCAGGCCTTCGTCGACAGAGAGGGCGCAGGGATCCGAGCTAATCGCAAGAAGTACTGGGGCGGGAAGCACCCTAAGCACTGGATGGGGAAAGACCTTGAACAGGCAACTGCTTGTGCCGACAAGATTAACCCGGAGCCATCCCTACGATACTTGAGCCGCACATACCAAGAGCATGTCCGCAGGATGAATGTCATGCTACACGGCGCTTCGCTCGCACTCGTCCGCAACATGGAAGCTTCGACCTTCGCTTCGGTGATGGCGATGGCGTACTTGACTTCAGCAAGGGTTGCTCTGGTGATAGTGGCCGTTGTGATGACCGGCGTCGGACAGGACATGCCCATGGAGGACTGGAGGCGAGTGCAGGAACTGTGCGCCGAGGCGCTAAGAAGTGCTGATTCGTCAGGAGATGGTAGCTAGCCCCGCAACAGAGCCACCGCAGCAGTACCTACTTGCACCCGTTCGTCGGCGTACGCCATCCCCCTCGCCACGTTCGTGATTCGGTTGACCACGGTCCAGTCACTGAGGTCGCATGAGCTCCTTTGCAGGCTGATGGCCTCCAGTTCGTCGGGAACGATGCCCTTGGGGATGCCGAGGTCCATGTTCAGACGCAGCGTCCTTCGGCATCCTTCTCTTGACGAAGGGCCTCTTCGCCGCACAGGCGATGACTGCGAGTTCGAGCGGGCTGACTTGATTGGAGATGGTCCAGAGTCCGTGGCCAAGGTCGCGAAGCAAGTCCCTTGCGTTGGGAGTATGGCACTGCTTCCAGACTGCCACACTTCCGACGCCCCTGATGAAGAAGTTGCCGCATTCCTCGCCGAACAGGAGGGTGGAGAAGCCGTGGCACTTTGCTCCAAGAGCAACGTTGGAGACTCCCACGCCCTTCCTCATGCAGCCGAAGGCGTCGTTCGGGTCCTCCGTGGAAATAGGAGAAGGTTCAGTTGTACCTATCGCTCCTTAGTGGTGCTGGACTGCTTTGCCCGCCTCCTATCGTGGGGACGGCCGGGGTGACTCCGCTGGGCGGGCTCCATCGGTATAGGACTTCGTACAGCGACTCCTCCCAGACGTGCTCGTGCAAGTCGACTCTGACCGCCCTGAAGTGGTCGTCATCGGTCTGTCCGCTCCTGAGCTTCATCCCCCGCGGGATGTACTGGTAGATGACCGATCCCCTCGTTCCGGGCTTCAACCACTCAGAGTCGGGAATGGGCACATTGGCAGTAGTCGCCATCTGTCCTCTTGAGTATTGGGAGAGGGGAAGGGTATCCTAATCGCCGAAGTGAAGCTCTCTGGTGTTGGAGGGCAGGATGGGTTCTCTCCTGGCCTCGACTTCGTCTCAGCGACGACGCTGCTTGGCAGGGGCGGTGAAGATGTCATCAATGGGGCAGAACTGCTCCCCGGGGGGACGACGGAACAGCTCGTGGTGGGCGACGGTGAGAACATTGAACACTGCTGCTTCTTCTTTGAGGCGGAGCACTGCCAATCCATTGGCCACTTCCTTCTTCAACTTGTCCATCGAGTCCCGCAGTTCAGGGATAGCAGCGGGAATCTCGCAAACACCCAGAGGCACCAAGTGACTGAGCACGGTGATGCGGGTCGCCCCAGGTACTTCCGGTTGACCGTCCCCGCGGAGGTCGCCAGTCGCGGAAAAGAGGAGTTCAACCAATGGCGACAAGCACACCCCGCTCCTTCATACGACTTCTCAGACCAGAATCTCGAAGGCGTCGACCTTAGTGATGTCGACCTCTCCGGGTGCAAGCTCACACGATGCAACCTGACGCGTGCGAAGCTCGTACGAACCAATCTGAAAGAGGCTAGATTAGAGGAAAGCACCTTCTTCAATGCAACCCTGACAGGCGCTGACCTCTCAGGAGCCAATCTCACTGGAGCTAACTTGGAGGAGGCTGATCTCAGCGGGGGCTATGTCGTCCTGTCATCGTTCCGCGAGAGGCTAGCCGCACGCAACAGGGGGACCTTCACCGTCCTCGCCAGGCTGGAGCGCGCTACTCTGGATGGCGCCATCCTCCGGGATGCGAAGTGTCGGAAGGCTCGACTGAGATACGCAAACCTGAGAGGAACCATCATTGAGAGCGCAAGTTTCAACGAGTGCGATTTGCGTGAATGCGACTTCAGGGGAGCAAGAGCGAACTCTGCAACCAGTCTGAACCTATCGCGAGTCAATGGAACGCGCTTCAACAAGTTCACCTTGGCATCCATGCGAGATTTCGGTGGACTGACCCAGGGAGAATTAGGGACTGCGAACATTGAGGACGATGTCGCTACATTGCGTGCCTCATATTCGGGCTTCTGGCAGTGGATCCACATGATCGCGTTGATCCTCTTTCTATGCCCGTATGTGGCGTTCGTCGTGGAACAGTGGATCAAGGCGCATTTCATGCAGGTGCTACCGTACAGGGAGAGCATAACCCTGTGGGATGCCGTAGTCCGGTACGCACTGACTGGCGAGTCACCGGTCGCCGGACCATGGAAGGTGAACTGGGGGCAGGTAGGGATGTTCTCCTATTTGCTGGTCTACAATGTACTCCGCGTCGTCGTGCTGATGCGAACCAAAACGCTGGAACTCCGAGAGCAGGTAATGGGCTTCCCTCAACCCTTCCACCTTCGGGGAGGGTGGTCTGTAGCGTACCATGCCCTGAAGTGGGGCGTCATTGGGAATGTGTGTATTGTCCTGGTCCACACATTTCACTTCTTGCAGCAGAGAGTGTTCTTGTTCTAGGTGAGTTCTCTTGGGAGGGCCACGCCAAGCTGTGGCGGTGAAGATGAATGGACTTCCCGAGCAACTGAAATCTACCATTTCTGGTCAGTGTCCCTTCTGGCGAACAGGAACTAGGTGGAATCGTCCCTGCCCATGCCTTCATCCGGGTATCGTGAATAGCACGTCCAAGCACTCCTCCTTCCGAAGGCGATCCTGTGGCATGAGAATCCCCGTGGCGATGGCGTGAGCCAAGAGCGACCCTGCAACGACTCACCGCAGTTTGCCGCCGCCGTACGGCGGGCGACCGATATTGCGGGGCTCGACGGCCAGTTCTGAGACAAGGCATGCACCAGCGAGGCCAACCACCGCTAGCCCGCGAGGAGTGCGACGTGCGATGGACTGTCTTCCCCGTCAATCTCGGCGGCCGCCATCCACAGCGAGAATCTAAGGGACTCTACCAATGGTACTTGCACCTGCGAGTCCACCGTCGCCGCTACGGCCAGCGGTGGCAGGGCGAGAGCGACTTCTCCTACCTGAAGCGCCGACTCTGCTCGCTGTTGCCCGCGCGCCGTCGTAGCACAGAAATGCGACTGCCTCCTCACGGTCTTCACGCGGAACTAGATGCTCCTCGGAACGATGGCATAGCTCTATCAGCAGAGCAACCTACTTGGTCACGCGGGTGTTCCACTCCCGCCGCCACCCGTCGTCAACGGGGTAGATCTCCCCCGCCGGCGGCGGATACGTCGTCATCCCGCGGAAGGGCAGGGGCTCCACGGTCTCCGGCGTCGCCGTGTAGTAGTCCATGTCCTTGCACCACCCCTCGGTCTCGAGCAGGAAGGTCCGCTTCCACCCCGGCCGCAGCGGCGGGAAGTCGGAGACCCGGAACCGCAGCGCGATCTCCTCCCCGTTGCGGAAAATCACGTACCGATCGTCCGCCGCCGCCACCAGTTCCCGCACGTCCCCGAACCTCGTGTACTCCCCCGCCATCGCCCGGAACCCCGGCATCGACGCGTCCATGAGCGAGTAGTCGTTCACCTTCGGGTGCTTCCCGTCCGGCGACACCTCCCGCGGGAACCCCGCGAACCGCAGCACCGCCTCCGCCGGCAGGACCGACGTCCGCACCAGCCCCCCCTCCCCCCGGTCCACCGCCAGCCGCGCCCGGTCCCAGTAGATCTCCAGGTTCGTCCGCAGCCGGAACCGCGGCGCCGCCGCCGTCACCACCCCCGTCACGTCCACCGTCATCGTCCGCGGCGTCCCCGCCGGGTACCCGACGTCGGCGAGCCCCTCCCGCCATCCCGTCCCGTCGAAGATCTCCAGCGTCGGCGACAGCGGCACCACCCCCGCCCCCGCCGCCGCGTAGAAGGTGCGCGAGTAGCCGTACTCCACCCACCCGTCGAGGAAGAGCACCAGCCGCTCCCCCGGGCCGGGCTCCGGCACCCGACCCGCGAAGTCGAGGTCGACCCAGTGGTCCCCCTCCGTGAACCCGATGAGGTCCCGGTGGAGATCGAAGCCGTCGGCGTAGGTCCGGTCCACCCGCGAGAGCCGATCGAGGACTTCCTCCCCCCGGTGGTCCACCGCCCGCGCCGGAAGCACCGCGTCGGACTCCCGGTGCCCGTAGACCCGGTCCCCCGGCGGCGGCAGGCTCGCACCGCCGAAACGCTCGTCGGGGAAGGCCTCGAAGTCCGCCGGGTGGTCCACCGCCGCCAGCGCGAGCCGGTCGGCGTAGACGATCTCCTCCAGCGGCTCGTGGAGCCGGATCTCGTAGAAGCCGTCCCGCGGCCGCAGGAGTTCCGGGGCGATGCGCACCCGCTCCGTCGGGTCGGGCGGGCCGTAGACGCCCGGCGCCACGAGGAAACCGAGCCCCCCGCCCCCCATGCAGTCGGCGACGTAGCCGAACTTCTCCCCGTCCCAGGCGAAGACCACCGGGCAGGAGGAGGGCTTGCGCTGGACCTGCTCGATGCGGATCGGGCGCGGGCTCCCGACGGCGACGTCCGGCTCCCCCTGGATCACCCCCTCGGTCCAGCGCAGGGAGAGGAGGTCGGCGACCTTCGCCCCGCCGAGGCCGAAGGAGAGGACCTCCGGATCCGGCTTCCCGCCGACGGCGAGGGGGAGGCCCATCCACCGGGCGACCCGGAGGCGGCCCACGATGGCCTCGACCCGGACCCCCAGCCCCTTCGGGTTCGTCCAGCCCCACTGCCGCCCGTTGGGGTGGAGGACGCCGGCGAGGCGGACGTGGAGGGTGTTCCCGGCGGCGTCCCCGTCGTTGCGGCGGAGGGCGAGCCGCCCCTCCTTCGCCACCACGAGGTCGAGGTCCCCGTCCCCGTCGAGGTCCCCCGCCACGGCGGCGCGGGCCCCCTCCGCGGGGATCGGCTCGTCGGCGCCGTCGGCGTCGAAGTCGGCGAGCGCGAGGACCTTCCCGTCGGCGAGGTCGGGGAGGACGGCGGCGATGCCGGCCGGGAGCGGCCGCTCCCCGCCGAAGGAGCCGCCGCGGAGGTTGCGGACCCAGGTCTCCCGCCCGGCGATGTCGGGGAAGCCGTCGTCGTCCGCATCCACCAGGATCAGCGGGGTCCAGGGCTCCGCCGGGAGTTCCAGGGGAGCCGCGGTCGGGGTGAAGCGGGCCTTCCCGTCGTTGAGCAGGATCGTCCGGCCGGAGACGAGGTCGACGTCGCCGTCGGCGTCGAGGTCGGCGGCCAGCAGGCGGCCGCGGACGAAGGACATCGGGTGGGGGCGGACCTCGGAGTTCTCCCCCTCGGCACCCGGGGCCAGGACGAGGCCGCCCGCCTCCACGGCCACGTCGAGCCGCCCGTCCCCGTCGAAGTCGGCGACGGCGAGGTCGGGGCCGCGGTCCGGGGTCCCGCTCTGCTCGGGGGGGCCGGGAAAGAGGCGCGGGGGGCCGAAGCGGCCGCCCTCGTTCCGGAGCCAGCGGGGGGTGGCGCCCCCGAGGAGGAGGTCGCTCCGGCCGTCCCCGTCGAGGTCGGCCAGAGCCAGCGTGCCGCCCCCGTCGGCGGGATCGGCGAAGGCGTCGGCGGCCTCGGCCCAGACGACCCGCGCGCGGAGCGGCGGCTCCCCCGGCGGGAGCCAGCGGTCGAGGTCGCGGATGCAGTTCCCGAGGGGCCCCATGAACCCGTAGGCGATGTCGCGTTTGTCCACCCGCTGGGCCGTCTCCATGGCCTTGAACCGCCCGAGGTCGGCCTTCCCCTCCTCCTCCCGGTCGAGCTGCATCCGGTTGAGCCCGCGCTGGTAGAGGGCGGCGCCGAGGAAGGGGTTGAGATCCAGGGCCTTCGTGAACTCCCGCTCCGCCTCCTCGACCCGGCCGTCCTCCTTGGCGGCGAGCCCGAGCCGGAAGTGGGCGTCCGCGTCCCCGGGGGCGAGTTCCGCGGCGCGGCGGAAGGCCACCGCCGCCTCCTTCGTCCGGGGGGGGCTCACCCCCTGGGTGAGGAGCATCCCGAGCATGAAGTGCGGGGCCGCCTCCTTAGGGGCCAGGGCGGCGGCGGCGCGGAGGGCCTTTTCCGAGACGGCGGGGTCCTTCTGGTTGTTCACGAGGGCCACGGAGAGGTTGAACTGGGCGGGGTAGAAGGCCGGCTCCAGGGCGACCGCCTTCGCGAACTCCGTCGCGGCGCCGCCGTAGTCGTAGCGCTCGATGAGGGCGAGGCCGCGGTTCATGGGGGCGAGGACGGCGGCCACGCGGGAGGGGGCGACCCCCTGCACGGGGGCGGGGGCGGGGGGCGGGGGGGCGGGCTTCGGCGGCGGAGGGGGGTCGTCGCCGCAGGCGGCGAGGAGGAGGAGGCCGGGGAGCAGGATCGACCGCGTCCGTCGCATGGGGAGCCCTCCTTCGCAGATTGGACGTGACGCGGGGGGTCCGTGCAACAAAGGCGGTACGGCCCCCGACCCTGATCGGTACGGAGCCAGGCTCCCTTTCTTCACGCGCGGCACGACGGTCGTCACCCGGACCCGCCGGATCGGTCGGGCCGCCTGCCCATCACCCCGGTGAAGAAAGGGAGCCTGGCTCCGTACCGATCACTCGTCCACGACCACCCGGCCGGCGGGCACGTTCTCGAGGATGCGCACCGCGCCCGAGGGGAACTTCACCCGGACGCGGTCCGCGGCGGCCGCCCCGCCGAGGCCGAAGAGGAGGGTCGGGGAGGTCCCGGTCAGGTAGCCCTGGGTCGTCCGCACCTCCTCGCGCCGGGAGAGGCCGCCCGCCTCCACCTCCACCACCGCGCCGAGGGCGTCCCGGTTCCCCCCCTTCCCCCGGCACCGCACGAGGAGGGACCTC
>JAKLKC010000101.1 GCA_023150875.1 Myxococcota bacterium
CCCCCGCCCTACGTTCCGGATCGGGTGGGCCTGGGAACGGAGAAACTGGGGAGGAACCTTCGGAACGACGTACTAGACTGATACATGGTTCATCGTGAAGGGATGCTCGGCGGCGTGGCCGAGGGCGGAGCGGCCTTCGCCGCGGAGGCCGGTCAGCTCGCCGGTGGCGGATCCGGGGACGACGGAGTAGGACTCCTTGGCCTGGCCGCCCTCGAACACCCCCGTTCGCTGGAGCACGAAGCTGCCCGTCTTGCCGTGGAGGCGCCCGATGAACCGCTCCAGTCCCACGAAGGTGGCGGATCCGTCGCTCCGGTACACCATCAGGTACTCGACCTGCCCCTCGCCCTCGAGATCACCGGTATAGGCTTTGGTGACGCTGGCCCGTGTCAGCCTGGGCTGATCCTGGCCCTCGCTGTAGGACTTCTCGTCCCAGCTCTTGATGGCGAACCGGGCGTTTGCGATCTCTCTCATCCGCGTTCATCCCTTCGCCGTTTTGGGGGGCAGCGTGGCGACGAACCGCTCGCAGCGATCGAGCCAGAACTGGAGCTGGGCGTCGGTCTCGAGGCCCTCGGCATCGACGTACACGTACCCCTGCATGGGCCTGCCGGTGAAGTCCATTTCGCGGACGTGCTCGCGAGCGAGGGAGTCGGCGTGGTTCTCCTTCCCCACCCGAGCCATGAGCGAGGAGTCGGACACTCCGACGAACATGAGGCCCTCGCGGAGGAAGGCGATGCCGCCGAACATCTTCTTCTCGGAGACGTTCCGCTTGCCCTCCAGGGCGGAGCGGATGCGGTGGGCGAGACCTTCGTCGTATGCCATTGCGCTCTCCCAGCGGTGCGCCGACGGGCCGATCCGTCGCGTCCGGAGCGGCGCCGGCGTGACACCACGTTCGGTGCCTGTTCCCGGGCGGGCGGCGGAGCCTTGGCAGGCTCTCGGTGGGCAGCGTAGGGATGGGTCCGGTGGGCTGTCAAGGACGAGGGGCCGCTCCCCCGCGCCTTTTGCCGCCGGCCCCCGCCTGGGGCTCGGCGCGGGGTGTGCCGGGGATCGTTGGGGGTGGAGCGCTCACTCGTCCGTCAGGCCGTCGCAGTCGTCGTCGGTGCCGTTGGGGACCTCCCAGGCGCCGGGGTTGCGGGTGGGGTCGGCGTCGTCGCAGTCGCCTCCCTCCTCGGTGAAGCCGTCGCCGTCGTCGTCGTAGCCGGCGGTGCCCTCGTCGACACGGGCGTCGCAGTCGTTGTCGGCGCCGTCCCAGGACTCGGGGGCGCCGGGGTGGACGTGGCTGTCGGCATCGCGGCAGTCCCCCTCGTCCTCGGTGAATCCGTCGCCGTCGTCGTCGTAGGCGGTGGTGCCCTCGTCCACGAGGCCGTCGCAGTCCTGGTCCACCCCGTCGATCAGCTCCGCCGCGCCGGGATGGATCGAGGGATCCGCGGGGGCGCAGTCTCCGGCGAAATCGGCGACTCCGTCTCCGTCGGGGTCCACCCCGAAGGAGTCGGCGATCCCGTTGCAGTCGTTGTCGAGGCCGTCCACCACCTCGGTCGCGCCGGGGTACACGGCGGCGCTGGTGTCGTTGCAGTCCCCCTCGTCCTCGCTGAAGCCGTCCCCGTCGTCGTCGTGGCGCGAGGTCCCCTCGTCGACGACGCCGTCGCAGTCGTTGTCCTGGCCGTCGGGCAGCTCGGGGAAGCCGGGGCCGACGGTGAAGTCCGCGTCGTCGCAGTCGCCCGCCGCGGAGATGTAGCCGTCCAGGTCACCGTCGCTGAGGCCCGGGGTCTCGTCGATGGAGCCGTCGCAGTCGTTGTCCACGCCGTCGTCCTGGTCCTCGAACGCCCCGGGATGGACGCCCTCGTCACCGTCGTTGCAGTCCCCCGCCAGCTCCGTGAACCCGTCGCCGTCGTCGTCGAAGGCCGCGGTCCCCTCGTCGACCGTCCCGTCGCAGTCGTTGTCCCGCCCGTCGGGCAGCTCGTCCTGGCCCGGGCCCGAGGTCGGGTCGACGTCGTCGCAGTCCCCGGCACATGCCGAGATCCCGTCGCCGTCGACGTCCCAGTCGGGGTCGACGGAGCCCTCGCACACGTTGCCCCGCAGCTCCACCGTCACCTCGGGCTGGTCGGGATCGTGGGTGACGATCCGCAGGAACCCGATCCACGGGGTGTCGTGGTCCGGGCGGAAGGCGACCTCTACCCGCTCCGACTCCCCCCCGGGGAGGAGGGCGGGCAGGTCGGCGAGGGAGGCGGGGGGGCGGACCTCGAAGATCCCCGCGTCCGCGCCCTCCAGGGCCAGCTCCTCCACCACCACATCCACGCCGGTGACGCTCTCGAGGGTGACGTACAGGACCTCCTCCGCCCCGGGCTCCACCCTCCCGAAGTCCAGGGTGCGCGGGTAGATGCTGGCGGCGGGCACCAGCCCCACCCCCGACACGGGCACGTCGACGGAGGAGTCCTCGTCGGCAGCGTCGCTGGCGAGCACCAGCCTGGCCTGGTCCAGGCGCTGCTCGGTGGGGGCGTAGCGCACCTCGATCTCGAACTGCTCCCCGGTCTCCAGGCGGGTGACGTCCATGCCCCCGGTCAGCTCGAACACCCCGTCGTCGTTGCCCTCCAGGAAGATCCCCGAGAACCCCACGGCGCTCCGGCCGGTGTTCAACACCAGGAGGACCTGGCGCTCCTCGGCACCGACGGGGACGTTCCCGAAGCGGAGCTCACCCGGCGAGACGTCCAGGCTGCCCTCCAGGGGGGCGATCTGGACGTCGGTACAGCCCGCTGCCAGCCCCGCCAGCCCGGCGAGGACCGCGGTCGCCCTTCGCCCAGGCCCGGCCCCGCCCCGGCCCCGCCGCGCCATGAACGCCAGGCCCGCCAGCAGGCCCAGCGCGCTCCCGCCGGCTCCCCGCCCCGGATCGGCGACGTCGCACCCGCAGCCGTCGGGCCCGGTGCCGTCGGGATCCCCGTCCAGATCGGGGCAGCCCTCGTCCACCTCGCCGTCGCAGTCGTTGTCCACGTCGTCGCAGTCCTCGACGTTCAGCGGGAACTGGGAGGCGTCCTCGTCGTCGCAATCCCCCTGGCTCAGGGTGAAGCCGTCCCGGTCCAAGTCGTCCGCCGCCTCGTCCACCGCCCCGTCGCAGTTCTCGTCGACGCCGTCGGTGGTCTCCATGGCGCCCGGGTGCACGCTCGCGTCCCCGTCGTCGCAGTCCCCCTCCTCCTCGGAGTACCCGTCGCCGTCGTCGTCGGAGGCCGGCGTGTCTTCGTCGATGTCACCGTCGCAGTCATCGTCCACGCCGTTGACGATCTCCTCCGCCCCGGGGTGCCGGATGGGATCGGTGTCGTCGCAGTCCCCCTGCTCCTCGGAGGCCCCGTCGCCGTCGTCGTCGGAGGCGTCGGAGCCTTCGTCCACCAGCCCGTCGCAGTCGTTGTCGATCCCGTCCGGCAGCTCGGGGGCGCCGGGGTAGGACGTCGGATCGGTGTCGTCGCAGTCGCCGCCGATGGTGGCGTAGCCGTCGCCGTCGTCCTCGGTCTCACCTGGGACGTCGTCGATGACCCCGTTGCAGTTGTTGTCGACTCCGTCGAGGCCGTCCCACGCGCCCGGGTGCGACGCCGGATCCCCGTCGTTGCAGTCCCCCCCGTCCTCGGTGAAGCCGTCGCCGTCGTCGTCGGAGCACTCCGTCCCCTCGTCGACGTCGCCGTCGCAGTCTCCGTCCACGCCGTCGCAGGTCTCCACCGCCCCGGGATGCCGGCCACCGTCGTGGTCGTCACAGTCGCCGGCGCTGGTGGCCCACCCGTCGCCGTCGGCGTCGATCCCGCTGGTCCCTTCGTCCACGACTCCGTCGCAGTCGTTGTCGAGCCCGTCCGCCACCTCCGGCGCTCCGTGATACACGCTGGCGCGAGCGTCGTCGCAGTCGCCGTCCGTCTCCGCCAGGCCGTCCCCGTCGTCGTCGTACGCATCGGTGCCGTCGTCGGCCAGCCCGTCGCAGTCGTCGTCGGCTCCGTTCACCCGCTCCGCGGCCCCGGGCCACGCCCCGGCGTCTCCGTCGTCGCAGTCGCCGCCGTCCTCGGTGTAACCGTCGCCGTCGTCGTCGTACCACTCCGTGCCCTCGTCGACGGTCCCGTCGCAGTCCTGGTCCGCGCCGTCGGCCACCTCGGGCGCCCCGGGGTGGGTCCCGGGATCGTTGTCGTTGCAGTCCGTCCCGCCGAAGAACTCACCGTTGTACCCGTCCCCGTCGGCGTCGGCGTTGTCGGCGCCCGAGCAGTCCTGGTCGATCCCGTCGTAGGGGACGTCGGCGGCGCCGGGGTGGATCGACGCGTCGCCGTCGTCGCAGTCGTCGCCCCCCGCGCCGGTCCAGTCGTACCCGTCGCCGTCCAGGTCCGCGAGGTCCCCGCCCAGGCAGTCGTCGTCCTTGCCGTTGTAGGGGATCTCCGCGGCGCCGGGGTGGACGGCCGGATCGGCGTCGTCGCAGTCGCCTCCCCCCACGGCGTCCGAGGCGTGCCCGTCGCCGTCCACGTCCACCAGGTCGCCCCCGGCGCAGTCGTCGTCCTTGCCGTTGTAGGGGACCTCGGCGGCGCCCGGGTGGACCAGGGGATCGCCGTCGTCGCAGTCGCCTCCCCCGGCGACCGCCGCCGTGTGCCCATCGCCGTCCACGTCCACCAGGTCCGCCCCGGTGCAGTCCTCGTCGATGCCGTTGTAGGGGACCTCGGTGGCGCCGGGGTGAATGGCCGGGTTGTCGTCGTTGCAGTCCGACCCTCCCCCGCGGGTCGCCACGTAGCCGTCCCCGTCGAGATCGGAGTTGTCGGCACCGTCGCAGTCCTGGTCGATCCCGTCGTAGGCCACGTCGTAGGCGCCGGGATGGACCGCCGCGTCCCCGTCGTCGCAGTCGTCCCCGCCCGCCCCGGCCCAGGCGTGCCCGTCTCCGTCGACGTCCACCAGGTCGCCCCCCAGGCAGTCCTGGTCGATGGCGTCGTAGGGGATCTCGGAGGCGCCCGGCCGGACTCCGGGATCGGTGTCGTCGCAGTCGTTGCCCCCCGCCGCCGCGCCGACGTAGCCGTCGCCGTCCACGTCCACCAGGTCGGCGCCGGAGCAGTCCTCGTCCACGCCGTTGTAGGGGACCTCGGGGACGCCGGGGTGGACGTTGACGTTCCCGTCGTCGCAGTCCCCGCCCCCCACGAAGGCGGCGTCGTACCCATCGCCGTCGACGTCGCGGTCGTCGACCCCATCGCAGTCCTCGTCGGCGCCGTTGTAGGGGATCTCCGTCGCGCCGGGGTGGATGTCGGCCACCAGGTCGTTGCAGTCCGAGCCTCCGCCCGCCTGTCCCACGTACCCGTCCCCGTCGAGGTCGTTCCAGTCGTAGCCGTCGCAGTCCTGGTCCACGCCGTCGTAGGGGACCTCCGGCGCGCCGGGGTAGGTCAGGGCGTCGAAGTCGTCGCAGTCGACGGTCACGTCGTAGCCGTCCCCGTCGAAGTCGGTGTGACAGGCCGAAAGCCCGTACTCCGCACCGTCGGGATCGGTGGCGAAGGAGTACTCGTAGGTGAAGGAAACCGACTGCCCGGGCTCGAGGCTGCCCAGCTCGAAGACCAGCGCGATGGCCAGGTCTCCGATGGAGTCGTCGGGGGGGATCAGCGGGGTGGTGGGGTCCACGCAGTCGTCGCACAGCCCGCTCGTGGCTCGGGGATCCGAGGATCCGATGGCGACGGATAGGCCCGAGAGGGGGCCCACCATCACCGCCGCGGCGTCGCAGGTGCCGATCTCGTTGATGGTGTCGTCGGTCCCGAGGAGGGAGTCGGGGTTGGGGTTGCCGGAGTGGAGGTAGCGCAGGTCGCCAACGGTGTTGGTGCCGGTGTTGGTGAGGGTGACGTAGAACTCGATGACCGCCCCCGAGTCCCGGTAGGTCATGGTGTGGTCGAAGAAGAGCTTGGTGGGGAGGTGCTCGCCGATGCTGGTGGCGATCTGGTAGCCGCCCGAGGACGAGTCCACCGTGCTCACCGAGATCTCCGAGCCCCACAGGGGGGCTCCGTTCACCCCGTCGAAGTGGCTGCCCGCGCGGTCCAGGCTGAACGCGTACACCTCGTGGTGGACGCCGTTGGCGAACACCTCGACACCCGCCTCGGGGCCGGCGGCACCGTCGGGGTCGAAGACCACACCGACGCCGTCCCAATCGGTGATGAGCGATCCGTCGTCGTTCGCACCCACCACAAGCTTGTCGCCGTGGAGGACGACCTGGGCGGACGCCGCGTTCGGGAGGGTCGCCAGGGCGGCGGCCAGGAGGGAGGTCGCGGTGAGACGGGGCGGCATGATCGGGACCTCCCGGGAGGGGACTGGGCTTCGGTCCCCCTCGGGGGGGAGCCGCGGCGGGGGCCTGGAGCGAGGGTGACGCACGAGAACAAACTCACTCTTATACCGTATCACTCGCGATAGATCACCCAGAACATCGGAACTCCGGCGAGGTGGAGGGAACGGACGAGGGTTCACCACCTAGAACGACGCCGAGGTGCGGCGTGTGTCACGGCCGGTGACGTCGGGATGGTGCTCTCGCCCCGGAACGCCGGCGGTGGGGCGGGCGCGACCGGGCGGCTACCAGCTCAGCTCCAGCATCCGGGCCTTGATCACCTCGGTCTGGGGGAAGAGGGGGTCCAGGTGGTAGGCGCGCTGGTAGTGGTCGAGGGCGCGGGTGGGGTCGGCCAGGGGGCCGTAGTAGAGGTCGCCCAGGAGGCGCTCGGCCAGGTAGTTCGTGGGGTCGCAGGCCTTCAGCACCTGCTGGTGGACGAAGGCGGCGTCGGTGTGCTGGCCCTTCGCCGCGTAGACCTTCCCCAGGTTGTTCAACGCCTGGGTGTAACAGGGCTGGATCCCCAGGGCTCGCTGGAAGTGCTTGGCGGCCTCGTCGTAGCGCTCCTGCAGGGCGAAGACGAGGCCCAGGTTGTTCCAGGCGGCGACGTAGTCGGGCCTCGCCTGCAGGCACTCCCGGTAGGCGTGCTCCGCCCCGCTCCAGTCCCGGCGCCAGCGGGCGAGGTCGCCGAGCTGGTACCAGGCCTCCCCCGCGGCGGGGTTGAGGTCCACGGCGCGGCGCCACAGGGACTCCTCGGTGGCCCAGGCGCGGTTGTAGGCGTGTCCCCGGACGCCCCAGGCGGCCACCAGGGCGAGGGAGGCCGCCAGCGCCAGGCGGCCCCCCGTGGCCCGGCCGACGCGGGAGGCGAGGGCGCGGGCGGCCAGGCCGAGGGAGGCGGCGGCCAGCAGGGCGAACGCGAAGTGGGCGGCGTAGGTGCGGTGCTCGGCCATGGTCTCCTTCAGGGCGAAGACCGAGCTGGACGGGGCGAGGCCGAAGCCCCCGAGGAGCAGGGGCAGGGCCAGCCAGGGGGCCCGGGACCGGGCCCGGACCGCCAGGACGGCGAGGGCGGCGAGCCCCGCGACCGCGGCCAGGGTGAGGGGATCGGCGAGGCGGGTCGCCACGGGGTGGTCGTGGTAGATCGAGAGGGGGCCCGGCCAGGCGTAGAGGGCGGCGTAGCGCCACAGGACCTCGGCCTGGGTGAGGAGGTTCACCCCCACCGGGCGCGGGGTGACGGGGGAGCCGATGGCCCCGTACCAGGCGTAGCGGAAGGTCAGCAGGGTCAGGGGGATCCCCAGGAAGGGGAAGAGGGGCCCCCGCAGGGTGGGCGCCATGGCCGAGAGGCGTCCCCCCCGGCGGACGCAGAGCTCCCACGAGAAGAGCAGGGCGGGGAGGACGGCGGCGACCTCCTTGGTGACGCAGCCCAGCAGGTAGGCGGCGAAGGTGGCGGCCAGGAGGGCGGTGCGGCGGCGACCGGGGCCGGAGACCACGGAGCGCAGGGAGGCCCAGAGCCGGTCGGCGCCCCCCCGGAGCAGGGGGACGGCGAGGGCGGCGGCGGCGCCGGCCAGGGCGATGAGCAGGCCCCGCTCGGGGGTCAGGGAGCCGCTCCGGACGGAGGCCGCGATGGGGGTGCCCAGGACCACTGCGGCCACCAGCAGGTAGAGGAGGGCGCCGTTCACCCGGGCGACCCCCGCCCGCCACGCGGCGTCCCCCTCGGGATCGGCCTCCCCGGCCCCCAGCAGGCGGTCCCAGAGCAGCAGGGCGGCGAGGACGAAGGTGGCCGCCAGGCTCTCGGAGCGGCCCGAGACGTAGGTGACGGACTCGACGGCCAGGGGGTGGGCGACGAAGGCGGCGGCGCCGAAGAGGGCGAGGGGGCGGACGCCCGGCCAGCCCGACGGCCCGGCGGCGCCGGGGGCGACCCGCGGCAGGGCGCGGCGGAGCAGGTGCCAGGCCAGGGCGCCGTTCAGGACGTGGACGGCCACGTTCACCCCGTGGAACCAGCGGGGATCGCCCCCCGAGACCGCCAGGTCGAACGCGAAGGTGAGCATCAGGAGGAAGCGGAACGGGTTGTAACCCCAGACCAGGCCGAGGTGGTCCAGGGGTTCGCGCAGGACGCGGTTCAGGGCGATCTCGACCTTGTCGTCGTACTGCAGGGCGGTGGGCAGGGCGTTGGCGTAGACCGCGGCGCCGAGCCCGGCCAGGAGGGCGTAGGCGACGAGCCGTTCGCGCCGGGGGGGAGGCTCAGGCGTCGCGGTCACGGCCCCGGCCCTCCTCGGGCTCGACCTCGTCCAGGCGACGGCGCAGCAGCGCGATCTCCTGGGCGAGGTTCTTCTGGCGGGTGGCGAAGCGGGACATCTTGATGGAGAGGTCCAGGGAGAGGGCCAGCAGGAAGGCGACGGCGACCAGGAGCAGGGGCCCCGCGTCCCCCTGGGACGGGAGCCAGGCGTTCAGCCGGGCCCGGGCGCCCGGAGCGAGGGCGACGGCGAGCAGCGCCGCGAAGGCGAGGAGCCAGAGCCACGAGAACTCCTCCCGGAGCCGCCTCTGGCGCACCAGCTCGACGACGGCCAGCAGCCCCATCGCCGCCCCCGCGGCCAGGAGGGTCGGGCTCACCGCCGCCGCGCTTCCCCGGCGGAGATCCAGGACAGGAAGGTGGAGAGCAGCAGCTTGTAGCCGTACCAGATCGGCCTGAGGCCGCGGTGCATGGACTTCCCCGGCACGCCGGCGCGCATCTCGACCCCCACCTCGCCGAAGCGGAAGCCGGAGCGGTGCAGGCGCACCAGGATGTCGGCGTCGGGGTAGTCGTAGGGGTAGAAGTCCCGCCGGTAGAGGCGCAGGACCTCCCGGTGGAGCACCTGGAAGCCCGAGGTGGGATCGGTGACCCGCCGCCCCACCATCCACGACGTCAGCGCGGCGAAGAGGCGGATCCCCAGGCGCCGGGCCCGGGGGACGGGGTAGCAGGGGCGGCCGAGGAACCGGGAGCCGATCACCACGTCGAGCCCCCCGCGGCGGTGGGCCCGGAGCAGGCGGGCGACCTCCTCCGGCGGGTGCTGACCGTCCCCGTCCATCTGGACGACGAGGGAATAGTCCTTCTCCAGCGCGTACTTGTAGCCGGCCTGGAGGGCGGCGCCGTAGCCGAGGTTGTAGGGCAGCGCCAGCACGGCCACGCCCCGGCGCCGGGCCTGTTCGGCGGTGTCGTCCTCGCTGCCGTCGTCCACCACCACCAGGTCGGCCTCGGGGTGGAGGCGCGCAAGGTCGTCCAGCAGCCCCCCGATCCGGGGCCCCTCGTTGAGGCAGGGCAGGACGATCAGGATGCGCTCCCGCGGATCGGGCCGCTGGGCAGCCTCGGCGGGGAAGGGGATCACCCGCCGGTCCGCGGACTCTCCGGCGTCGATGGGGATGGGCGGTGCGGCCATGGGCGCGGTCGGGTGCGCTCCCGAGGGTTGGGCGAAGCCGAACGCCTAGGGCCCGCCGCCTGCGGCGGAGGAGGGTGCGGGACGCACCCGGTGGGGCCCTGGGGCGGACCCGAGGTCAGGGCCCGGGACGGCCCTGACCGACGGTGTCGAGAGTGTTCCCCGAGGCGAGGGGGGTGTCAAACGGCGCGCTCGGCGGAGGCCGACCAGGGCCCCGCCATCGTCTCCACCCCACCGTGCCCGTGCCCCGGGGCCCGTCCCCGTGCCCCTGGTCGTGCCCGTACCCCCTCCCGGGACGGCGCCTTCCGATCCCGTGACCCGCCTGTCTCCGGTCGGGATCGCTCATGATATTTACAATAAGTGCCGGTTATTGTAAACATCGGCGATGTTCATTCGCCATCTCGAAGCGGTCTTCGGCTTCCTCCCCGGCCGCCCGGTCCTGGTGCTGACCGGGGCCCGCCGGGTGGGCAAGACCACGTTCCTGAAGCGCTGGTCCTCCCTGCGCCCCGAGGGGGTCCGCTGGGTCGACGGCGACGACCCCGCCGAGCGGGTGCGGTGGCAGCGGCTGCTGGCCGGCCAGGGGCCGGAGGAGTGGCTGGAAGTGCTGCTGGGCCGAAGCCCCACCTCCGAGCGCCCGGCCCTGCTGGTGATCGACGAGGCCCAGGCCCTGCGGGACGTCAGCGTGGTGGTCAAGCACCTCACCGACCGGGTCCCCGGCCTGCGGGTGGTGCTCTCGGGGTCCAGCGCCCTGGTGCTGAAGGCCCTGGCCGCGGAGAGCCTGGCGGGCCGCAAGCTGCTGTGGGAGATGCACCCCCTGAGCTTCACCGAGCGGATCGACCCGACCCGGGTGACCGGAGTGGAGGAGGAGGACCGGCAGCGCCTGACCCCCCACCTGCTGGAGATGCTCGCCTGGGGCGGCTTCCCCGAGCTGCCCTCCCTGCCCTCCGACGAGCAGCGCGCCCGAGCGCTGCGCGAGGTCGTGGACTCGGTGCTGCGGCGCGACCTGGTGGACTTCCTGCGCGACCGGGACGCCGGTGTGCTGGAATCGATCCTGGTGGACATCGCCCGGGGAGTCGGCGGTCGCCTCAACACCTCCAACCTGGCGTCCCGGGCGGGGATCTCCCGCCCGACGGTGGTGCGGTACCTGAACCTGCTGGTGGAAGCGGGGCTGGTTTTCCTCCTGCCGGGGATGAAGGCGTCGGGGGTGGTCCCCAAGGCCCAACCCAAGGCGTACCTGATGGACAGCGGGATCCTGTCGGTGCTGCTGCACGACTCCCGCCCCTTCGAGCTGCGCCGCCCCGAGGACCAGGGCGCCCTGCTGGAGAACTTCCTGCTGACCGAGCTGGTGAAGCTCCAGGGGATCCGGGGGGACCTCGGCCAGCTCGGCTACCTGTGGGACGAGGGGGCGGAGGTGGACTTCGTGGTGCAGCGGGATGGCGCGCTGGTGGAGGCCATCGAGGTCAAGCGGGGCCACGGGCGCACGGTGAGGCGCCGCGGCCGGGAGGCCCTCGCCGGCCTGGTCCCCCGCGTCTTCCGCCTGGAGAACGCCGCGGTGGAACTCCTGCGCCTGTGGGGCCCACCCGGATCCCTGTCCCGGGGCGACACCGCCTGAGGCCACTCCCCGCCCGCCTCCGCCCGACCCCTTCGCCGGCACCTCCTTCCGGTCGTGTGATGCCGAGGGCGCGCACGGGCGAGCGTTCACCGCCAGAGGTGGACGTGGTCCCGCACGTAATCGGTGACCGTCCGCGGGCGGCGCCCCAGCAGGCGCTCCAGTGCCGGGTCGACCGCCTCGGCCTGCCCGAAGCGGATGCCGACGTGCAGCACGGTCTGGATCGCGATCCGCCCCCACGGCAGAACCCGGCGGCGGAGGTGGAGCACGTACCCCAGGACGCTGGCCGGCACGTAGCGGATCTCGCGGCCGAGCGCCCGCGCCAGCACCTCCGCCAGCTCGTCGAACGACACCGCTTCGGGGCCAGTCAGCGTCCATGCCTGCCCGCGGAGCGAGGCGTCGGCGAACGCGAGGGCGGCGACCTCGGCGAGGTCGCGGACGTCGACGAAGGCGACGCGCCCGCGCCCCGCGGGGACGACGATCTCGCCCCGCTCCCGGATGTCCTGCCGGTAGGCGTCGCCGAGGTTCTGGGCGAAGAAGCCGGCGCGCAGGAGGGTCGCGGGGGCGCCGAGGGTCGCAAGGTGGCGCTCGACGGCGTGGTGCGGCACCCACCGCTGGCGGTCGGCGCCGGCGACCGACAGGAACACGACGTGCCCGACCCCGGCGGCGACGGCGCGGTCGGCCAGGACGTTCAACGTATCCTCGACGCGGGCGATGGCGGGGGGGCGCAGCAGGAAGAGCCCGCGGGCGCCCCGGACCGCGGCGTCGAAGGTCTCCGCGCGCTCGAAGTCCAGGGAGACGGCATCGACGTCGGGCCAGAGCACGCGGCGGATCTCGCCGAGGCTTCGCGCCGCCGCGCGCACGGGCAGGCCTTGGGCGACGAGGCAGCGGACGACCTCGCGGCCGACGTTGCCGGTCGCGCCGGTGACCAGGATGGGGGCTTCCACGGGGCCTCCTTCGACCGGGGGCGATCAGCCGGGAGAGGGGGGTCACGTACCAGCACATTCACAGTCCGCCTCCGTGCTCGGAGGCGGGAGGTGTCACCCCCCGGCCCTCCCGGCTCGCAGGCGGGCCTGGGAGTAGACGTCCAGGGTGCGGGCGGCGACCACGGGCCAGGCGAGGTGGAGGGCGATGAAGTCGCGGCCGCGGCCGACCATGGCGCGGCCCAGGGAGGGGTCGGAGAGGAGGGCGTCCAGGCGGGAGGCCAGCTCGGCGGGGTCGCCGTAGCGGACCTTCAGGCCGGCGCGGGCCTTCTCCACCAGCTCGCCGCACCCGCAGTCGTCGGCGACCACCACCGGCGCCCCCGAGAGGAGGCCCTCGAAGGGGACCAGCCCGAAGACCTCGTGCTCTCCGGGGTAGGCGAGGACGTCGGCGTCCCGCAGGGCGGCCAGGCGCTCCTCCCCCTCCAGCAGGCCGGTGAAGAGGACCCGGTCCCCCGACGGGGAGCGGGCGGCCAGGTCCCGCAGGCGCGCGCCCTCGCCCATGTCGTTGCCCGCCACCACCAGCGCCACGCCCGGGGTCCGGAGCCGCGCGTGGGCGGCGATGAGGTGGTCCACCCCCTTGCGGGGGGTCAG
>JAKLKC010000102.1 GCA_023150875.1 Myxococcota bacterium
TCGCGGGACCGCGACGCCGATGAGCTGGAAGGCGGACTCAGAAACTGGGGAACTCGCTCTGGAACGACGTACTAGGGAGTCCCGTCGGGCTCGAGCCGGACCTCGACGCGGAAGGCGAGCTGGGACTCCTCGGCTCCCCAGAGGGCGAAGCGGCGGTGGAAGAGGAACCCCATGCCCAGGGGGAGCCGCCGGAAACCCCGGTCGCCGCCCACCACCGCCTCCACGGGGTGGTACCAGACGTCGAGGGGCTGGGAGAACGAGATCTGGACCGCCACGCCGCGGCCCTCGATCCGCACCGAGCTGGCGTCGGTGGCCTCGAAGGGCGACGCCCCCGGGTGGAGCGCCTCGGCCCCGACCCCGCGGACGATCACCCGGCGCTCCCCGGGATCGGCGTCGGGGGTGTCCAGGTTCACCTCGGTCCCCCACCAGAAGCGCGTGGGGTCGAAGGAGCGGTTCACCAGCCGGTAGCGCACCAGCATCAGGGGGGATGTGGGGTCGAGGGTGAACGACTTCTCGATGCGGATCAGAGACTTACGGCCCTGGTCGTCGGCGATCCCGGCGCGGCCGAGGGCCACGGAAGAGGAGTCGGCGCCGGCGTTCACCCCCTCCCAGGGGGTGTCCAGGAAGTCCCCCACCTCCCGGTACTGGCGCCGGGCGAAGGCCGCGGGCGTCGTCTCCTCGCCCAGGACGTGGTCCATGAAGGCCGCCCGGTGGAGGGTGTCGATGGTGACGGAGTCGGCGAGGGGGTCCTGGACCGGGTCCAGGGCGAAAGCCCGGGCGAGCTCCGCGGCGTCCGGGCCGTCCCCGTCCACCACCTGGACGCCGGACCAGGCGAGGCGGGAGTGGTAGGGCTCCTCGTGGCGCCGGAGCATGGGGAGGAGGGCGGCCCGCCCGGGGATCTCCAGCAGCACCAGGGCACCGCCCGCCCGGCGGGACCACACGCCGCGCATGTGGGCGCTCTCGGCGGCGACCTCCCGGTGCCCGTCGCAGTCGAAGTCGACGAGGCGGGCGTTGGACCCTTCCCTCGCCTCCCCGAGGGCCTGGAGCGCGATCCGCTCCGCGGCCAGCAGGTCCGACCAGGCGCGGTGGCGCAGGGCGCGGTCGTACACGCCGTCGTGCTCCCCGTGCCAGTAGGGGGCGTGGCCCTGGCTGCGCCACATGCGGGCGCAGGCCCGGGCCAGGGACTCCCGGGCGCGGGCGGCCCCGGCGGGGTCCCGGCGGAGGGCCTCACGGACCGTCCTCCTGAGACGGTCCACGACGTGGCTGACGGCGAGCATCCGCTTGTGGAGGAGGTTCGCCTCGGGGTAGCGGGTCAGGAAGGCCTCGAAGGGCTCCCGGACGAGGTAGGGCAGGGCGGCTTCCCGCCCGCCGACGGCGTCGAGGGTGGCGAGGACGAGGGCGTAGTCCTCGGCGGCGCGGGGCGGCAGGCCCCTGCGCATGGCGGGAGCCGGCAACCCCCCGGGGAGGCTGACGCGGCCCCGGGATGGGAACTGATCGAGGTGGTCCCGGTACCGCGTGGTCCTCAGACGGTGCGGGTCCGAGGAGAGGGCGGCCAGCAGTTCCCGGACGGGGTCCAGGGGGCCCTCGGTCCCGGGGGAGATCGACACGGCCACGGGAGCCCCGCCCCTCCGGGCCCCGGCGCGGCCAAGGATCCCGACGGCTTCCGCGGGAACGGCCAGCAGGGAGGGACCGAGGTCGGGGTCGATGGGGAAGACGGCCACCGCGGCGCCGAGGCGTTCCGCCACGAAGTGGCCCCACACCTCGTCTTCGGGCACTCCCGCGGCGACGAACCGCGACGAGTCGGCGAACGTGTACCGGACTCCAGCGGCGTGCAACAGGCGGGGGAGGGCCGCGTCCCAGGCGAACAGGGGCGACCACGCGCCGTCCGGAGTCGCGCCGAGGTGTTCCCGGAGGATCCCCGACGTGTACTGCACCTGGCCGACGGCATCGACCTCGGGGATGGCGGCGAGCACCGCCTCCCCCCAGGCCCCGCCCACCGCCTCCACCTGGCCGCGGGCGACCAGCGCCCGGAGCTCGGCGACGACCTCGGACCGCGCCGCGATCGCCCGCTCCAGCACCGCCCCGCAGATGTGGACGGAGAGCTTGAGGTCCGGATGCGCGGCGACCGCCCCCACCAAGGGCGCGACCCGGTCGGCGAGGTAGCGGTCCAGCCCTTCGCCTTCCAGCCCGGGGGAAGGCTCCAGGTGGAGCAGCGGCATCACCGTCAGGGCCCGCAAGACGGCTCCCGACGGCCCGCCGCGACGGTCGTCCGTCCCAGGCGCCGCGGCCTCTTGGGCCCAGGCTGGCCCATGCGAGAGCGCTGGAGATTCCGACTCGGGTTTCGCATTCCTGGCCTGCTGCGGTCCGTCCTGGACCTCGCGGCGACCTGAATGCGCGAGACCCGGATCTGGGGCAACGCCGTCCTCTTCCCGGCCCGCATCCGATCCGGGCGGATCCCGGGGGCCGAGCCTCGTCCGGTGCGTCCCCACGCGCCGTCGCTCCGAGCGCGTCCTCGACGGCCATCATAGCGGAGGCGAGGGCAGTTGAGCATGGGGGGCACTGGAGTCTCGCCCCGGGCGTCCGGGACGCGGCGTTCCTTCGTTCACGGGGCGGCGGCCTCGTTGCCGCCGGCCCCTTCGCTGCGTACCATAGTCCATGATCCGCCTCGTGGCCCCCCCGCGAGACGGGCCGGGGGAGCGCCCGGGATCGGGGAAACGTGACACGTCCGCGCCACGAACGCCGAGGAGCCGTCGCCAGGAGGGCGTGGAGGTCGCCGCTCCTGGGCTTCGCCCTGGCGTTGTCGGCGATCCTCTCCAGCGCCGCGGCAGCCGATGACGGCGCCCCTCCCGAGGGGCTGGATCCCGGCATCGTCAAGCTGCGCCACGCCGATTTCATGCTGGAACAGGGGCAGTTCCAGGACGCCCTGCGCGCCTACGAGGAGGCTGCCTGGTTCTTCTCCGAAGGCTCCGACGGCCTGGTCCGCTCGCGGCGGGGCCAGGCCGCCTCCCGAGCGGGGATCGCGCGGCCGGCGGGTGGATCGGGGCCGGCCATCCCCCGGGCGATCCCCACGCCGGCGGCGGAGGGCCCCGGGACGCCCCGGCCGGCGGGGGCGAACACGCTCGCGGCGGCGGCGGGTGCGGATCCCCCGTCGGAGGAAGCCGGCGCGGCGAGGCCGGTGGAGGAGCGCGGCGCCGGCGCCGCGCTGGCGGTGGAAGCCCCGGCCGCGGTGATCGCTCGCCCGCCGGAGCCGGCCCGACCCGCCGTCGTTGCCCGCGCCACGGTGTCTGAGACCGCGCCCGCGCCCAGCGGCGCCTTGGCCGGTCCGCGCCCGGGGGGCTCCGTGCCGGATTCCGGCGAACGGCGCGGGGCGGGGGCGGCGGGGACGCTGCTGGCGGCGGGGGTGCTGGTGCTGGCGGGCTGGGGTGCCTCGCGGAACGGCACGTGGATGGCGCGCCTGAGCGGATGGGCGCGGCGTCGCAAGTTCCACCGCCTCGCCCGGGGGGCCCTGGAGAGGGCCGGGCGCCTCCGCCCCGAGGATCCCGTCCTCCGCAGGGAGCGGGCCTGGCTCGCCGTCCAGGCGTGGGACCTGGGAGCCGAGGCGCGGCGCCTTTACGCCAGCGCCGCTTCCAGGACGGCTGCCCCGGAGCTGGTGAGGGCGGTGGCGCGCCTGTACCGGGAGAGGGGGGTGGTCGACGGGGATGCCCGCCTCGCCCTGGAGCAGGCGGCGGAGCTGGATCCCGAGGACGCGACGTGCTGGGAGGCCCTGGAGTCCCTCGTCCCCGAGACCGACCCCGCCGGACGCCTCCCCATCGCCCGCAAGCTGATCGCCCTGGGGCGCGCCACGCCGGCCCGGCTCCACCTGGCGGCCCTGAACGACGCCCGCGCCTCGCGGGTGTCCCCCGCCTCCCGCGCCCTCTACCACCGCGCCCTGGAGTCCAAGCCGGAGTCCGGAGGCGATGACGCCCGGCGGGAGCTCCTCGCGGTCCTCGTCCCCCTGTACCTGGCCCAGAAGCTCGAGGGACCGGACGCCCGGACGGTCTTCGAGGCCGCGGTGGAGACCCTGGAGCCGGGTCCCCCCGACGGCGACGGCCTCCCGCGGTTCGGCGGCGCGCTGCGCCACTGGGCTCGGGAGATCGCCCGGGCGCTGGAGCGCCAGTACCGGGCCCCCGAGGACGCCCGCCGGGCCTTCGCGCTCTACCGGGACATCCTCCAGCGCTTCCGCGGCGAGCCGACCCTGGTGGAGGGCTTCGTCCGCACCGCGATGAGGGCCGGCGTCACCGGCGATGCCCTCGCCGAGCTCCGGGGGATCTACCCCCTCGACGGGGTCGACGGCGCGACCACGGCCGCCGTCGCCCGTTCCCTGGTGCTGGCCGTGGGCCGGGGCGGCGACGGCGAGGGCGGCCCCGAGCCCGGCGGGAACGAGCGCCACGAGGTCATGGTGCTGGCGGCGACCCGCGACCACCTCGCCTCCCTGGACGGGGACGAGGTGCGACGCCCCGACGTGCGCGAGATCCTGTCGGAGGCGGAGCAGGCATACGAGGGCTGCGCGGTGGGGCTCGCGGAGCTGGACGCCGAGTTCGCGGACCGGATGTGGAAGCTGGGGGACTACCCCACCGCGGTCGGGATCTTCTTCCACGCGGCGGGCCTCAGGGTGGACCGGCAGTCCATCCCCCTCCAGGTCCACGCCGGGTCCCGGGACGCCGACGTCCTGGAGGCGCACCGCGGCGCCGTCGTGCAGATCGTCCCCGACCGGGCCCCCACGCTCTCCGAGGTGATCTCCCTGTCCGGCCGGGTGGAGGCGGACCCCAGCTACAACCCGCGGGTGGCCTTCGTGGTGTCCCGGGCGCGGGAGTCCCGAGACATCGTCGCCGCCATCTTCCGGATGGTGGGCACCGGCAAGCCGCCGGTGATCCCCCTGCCCTGGCTGGACCTGTACGCGGCGCTGGCGGAGGGCAGGGCCGAGCGCCTGCTCCAGCGCCACGTGCGTCGCTGGCTGTCCCGGGACGACCACTTCGCCGAGGCCGGCCCCGTGGAGGATCCCGGCGCGTTCTACGGGCACGAGGCGCTCATCGCGGAGCTGGCCCAGGCCCTCTCCGGGCCCGGCAGGCCCATGGCGCTGCTGGGCCTGCGCCGGAGCGGCAAGACCTCCCTGGCCCTGCAGCTCGCCCGGGAGATGCGGGGCACGGCGGTGGCCTGGATCGACCTGTCGCGCCCCGAGGGGGAGGGACCGGCGGAGGGGGTGTGGGCGACGGTGCTCCGCCGCCTGGCCGAGGACGCCTGGCGCAAGGGCCTGGCGCCGGCGTCCACCCGCGCCCGCCCCACCCCGGTCCCCGACGGAGGCACGCCCGAGGCCCTGGTCACCGCCTTCGAGAGGTTCCGCCGCGACCTCTCGGAGCAGGGGCCGGCGCCCCACGTCACCCTGCTGGTGGACGGCGTGGACGCCGCGGTGGAGGCCCCCGATCCCCTGGGGGGGGAGACCGCCGACGGGTGGCCGGGCCTTCCGGCACTCCTGGAGGCGGTGGCGCGACTGACGGCCGGCGGCGAGGTCTCGGCGCTCCTCCTGGCCCGGGGCGAGGCGGCGGTGCGCCCGGATATCGCGCCCGGGCGAGGCAACCCGCTGCTGGGTCGCCTGGACGTGCGGCACCTGCCCCCCCTGGACGCCGCCGCGTGCGACGCGATGGTGAGCGGGATCGGCGCAGCCATGGGCATGAGCTTCGAGCCCCGGGCGCTGCGGGCCATCCATGACTCCTCCGGAGGCCACCCCTTCATCGCACGCCAGATCGCGAGCACCCTCGTGCAGCGCCACCCCCACCGGCCGGTGCTGCTGGGCCTGCGGGACGTGGAGAGGGCGGTGGACGTGTGGCTGCACGGCCGCCGGCACCGCGAGGAGATGCTGGCCCAGGTGGCGGCCCTCCCCGACGCCGCCCGAGGCGTGCTCCGGGCGGTCGCCCGCACCGCACCAGACCACTGCGACCTCCCCCGGATCCAGTCCCAGCTCTCCGATCGCTGGACCCCCGCCGAGGTGGCCCGGGGCGTCGCCGCCCTGACGGACCACCACCTCCTGGTCGAGGACGACGGCGGCTACCGCCTCACCATCGGCATCCTCCGCCTCTGGCTCCAGCGCACCCTCCAGCGGGCGGCGGAAGAGGAGGCCCGGGCGGCCAGCAACGCCTGAGCCTGCCCGTTTCGCGCCCCCCGGTCCCTACATTTCCTACCCGTTTGCCGCCCGAAGCTCCAGGCCTCCCCGCCCTTCCCTCTGCGTTCTCTGCGGGCCCCGGACGGGCCGCTCCGTGCCTCTGTGGGCGAGCCAAGGACGGCGAGCCAACCACTCCGGCCCGCGATCGTCACGAACCGCTCTGCGTGAGAACCGGATAGGCAGTTCCCTACTTCTCCCCCGCCGCCGCCTCCGCCCGGCGCGCCTCCCCGATCTCCTCCAGGGCCTGCGCCACCTCGCGGCGGACGACCTCCCGCACGGTGTCCCGCACCGATCGCTCCAGGTCGCCGGAGAGGCGCCGGGCCTCCTTCGCCACCTCGCCCCCCGGGGCGAGGCTCGCGTCCAGCGCCTGGGCGCGGGCGTCGATGGCGGCCAGGCGCTCCTCGAATTCCCGGAGCTGCCCCCGGGCCGCCGTCACCGCCCCAGGGAGCTCCTCCCGGGCGGCGCGCTCGGCCTTCTCCGCCGCGTCCCACACGGCGTCCCGGAGGCCCACCGAGCGGCGTTCCACCGCCGCCGCCAGCGCCAGCACCGCCAGCAGGGTCACCCCCTGGGAGACGATGAGCGCCTGCACCGTCCGGCGCAGCCGGCGAACCTCGCGTCCCAGGACCACCTGGGGTTCCGAGGATGTGGGGATCCCCGCGGCCGTGCCCCTCACGTCGTCCATGTCTTCGCTCCCCGGATCCCGACCGCGCGCACCGCGGCAAGGCGTCGTCCCATCACCACCGCCTCCATCCCCCCGCCACCGCCGCCCCCGTCCCCCCTGCCGAGAGCACGAGCAGGCCCAGCAACGCCGCCGCGTAGCGGGCGGTGGCCCCGGACCGGTCCCCGCCGCCCGCGTGCAGGGAGTCCGGGATCCCCGCCAGCGCCACCGCCCCCAGCGCCAGCTCCCCCCCAGGCTCCACCTCGGGGGCGTCGTGGCGCCCGACGTGGGCCAGTCCCTCCACCGCCCAGCGGGTCGCCGCCAGGGCCGACAGCGCCCCCCGCGCCCCCGAGGGCGGATCCGCCACCGCCACCACCCGGGGCCCCGATCCCTCGCTCCCCCGTAGGGCCGCAGGGCGGACCGCCCCCGGCTCCGTCCCCCCCGCGGCCGCCGCCACATCCGGCGCGACGCGGTACGCCACCCAATCCGCCAGGGTCGGCCCCTCGCCCCCGGGTCCGCCGCCGGCCGCCAGAAGGGCCTGGAGGACCAGCAGGGCCGGGAGCGCGCCCTGCGCCGCCCTCGCGTCCCTCGCCAGGGCCCCCACCAGCAGCCCCAGCGCCGATCCGTTCACCGCCAGGAGCACCAGCAGGGCACAGGATTCGGCCCACCGCCCCGGCAGGGCCCCGGTCACCGCCAGGGCCAGGGCCAGGACCACCGCCTGGGCCGCCGCCCTCGCCCCCAGGGAGGCGAGCCTCGACACCACGTAGGGCCACGTCCCCAGCCAGGCCCGCCGGGCCAGGACCGCCCAGCCCCTCTCCTCGGGCAGCTCCCGGGCCGCCGGGGCCACGCCGAACCAGAGGGCGGCCAGGGAGGCGAGGAAGACGTCCCAAGCGCCCCCCCGGGGCTCGGGAGCCAGCGCGCCGATGGCCAGGCCCGCCCCGGCGGCGAGGAGCATCCCCCGCAGGGGGTGGCCCCCGTCTCGCCGCGCCCGCCGCTGCCTCGCCAGGAGCACCGCCTGGCGCAGCCCCGCGCGCATCCGGACGATGGCCGGGGTCCTCTCCACCTCCCAGGCGCCCCCGGGGGCCTCCTTCCCGGTCCGCTCCCCACCTGGCGCCCGGGCGGCCTTCGACCAGCGGGTGACCCACGAGGCCCCCCCGCGGCGGTCCGCGAGGAGGGCGATGGCGTCCTCGGGGGTAGGGCAGCCGAACCAGGCGAGGGCCGCCGCAGGGGTCCCCTCGAAGGCCACCTTCCCGTCCGCCAGGAGTACCACCCGGGTCCACCCCAACCAACCCGAGGTGTCGTGGGTGGCCACCACCACCGTACACCCCGCGTTCCGGGCGGCCCGAAGGGCGGAGAGGACCTCGCGGGTGGCGGCGCGGTCCAGGCCGGAGGTGGGCTCGTCCGCCAGGAGCACCCTGGGGCGGGTCAGCAGCGCCATCGCCACCGCCAGCCGCCGCCGCTGCCCCCCCGACAGGGCGTCGACCGGGGTGTCGGCCTTGTCCCCGAGCCGCACCCGCTCCAGCACCTCCCCCACCAGGCCGTCCACCAGCGCCTCCCCCGCCGGGCGCACCGACGCCAGGCGGGCCTCGTGGACCAGGGCCTCCCGGGCGGTCCAGGCGCCGTCGAGGGCGCGATCGTCCTGGGGCACGAACGCCACGTGACCCCGGGGGACGCCGCGCCCGGCGACCGGGAAGGCCCCCACCCTCGCCTCCCCCGCCTGGGGCCGCACCATCCCCGCCAGCACGCCCAGGAGCGTGGACTTGCCCGAGCCCGAGGGCCCGAAGACCGCCCCCAGGGCCCCGCCGGGCAGGTGGAGCCCCACGTCCCGCAACCGCGCCGGGGCATCCGGCCTCCCCGCCGCCACCTCCAGCGCCGTCACCGAGACCGCCAGGGCCCGGTCGGCGGGGGCCTCCACCAGGCGGCCGCCGTGGACGACGATCCGCGCCGACCCGATCTCGATGAGGTCCCCGTCCCCGAGGGGCGTGGCATCGGAGACCTCCCTCCCGTTGACCCGAGTGGCCGCCCGGCCCGCCAGGGGCTCCACCCAGTAGCGACCCTCCCGGCGCACGATCCGGGCGTGGCGCCGGCTCACGAAGGGATCCGCCAGCACCAGCGCCGCGTCTGGGGCGCGGCCGATCACCGCTTCGGGGTTCTCCTCGAGCCATGCGGCCAGGTCCAGGTCCACCGCCGACAGGGCCGCGGCGTGGAAGAGCCAGGTGTGGGAGGGCTCACCGGAGATGGAGATCCGCTCGTGGCCCGACAGGGGCACGGTGTCCAGGACCCGGGCCGGCGCCACGCCGTCGATCCAGATCTCCCCCGCGGGGCACAGGGAGGTCAGCCACGTGCGGTCCCGGCCGTCCCTCCACACGAGGGCGGCCTCCTCGGGCCCGGTGTGGGTGGGGAGGCGGGGCACGCACCTCCTGCCCCACCCGAGCCGCGCGGCCTTGCGCTGCCCCCTCTCCAGGGCGGTGAACTCCACCGCCTGGTCGTCCGCCGCCAGCACGATCCCCGGCACGTCCGGAAGGCGGCTCCGGGCGAGGAAGGTGCGGGGAGGGCCGGCGGCATCGGGATCGGGGGGGCGCATGGACTCGGGGATCCCCCCGCAAGGGTCCCGCTCCAGGCGGAACAGCCGCAGGACCGCGCCGTGTTCGGACCCCCGCCGGCCCAGGAGCACCGTGACCTCGTCCTTGGCGATGACCTCGCCCCCCTCCCCCACCGGCCTGGCGTCTGCCTCGGTGCCGTGGGTGGAGTGGAGGTCCACCACCCTCAGGGCGCCGTCGGGCCTCGCCTCCAGCCGCAGGTGCTCCCGGCTCACCAGCCGGATCAGGTCGTCGGTCCCGTCGGCGCCCGGGGGGCGGAGGGCGCAGCCCGGGTTCCGGCCCACCACCGCCGAGGACGGGGCAGCGGTCCCGGCGGGGTCCAGTCGCACCACCACCGCCGCGGGGTTCGGCTCGGGCCCCGTGTCGTCCTCGAACGCGGCCAACCAGACCTGGAGCATCACCCGCCCCCGCCCGCGGGGAGTCGCCCGCCGGGCCTTCTTGAACGGGCCCCGATGCCGATCTTCAAGAAAGACCACGGGCTCCCCGTGGGGGTGCCCCGGAGCGGCGTCACGCCGTCGGCCCCGGACCGGCGACGACACTCGGAGCCACGGCCACGGACCTGAGCCAGCCCCGATAGCGATCCCGGGCCGCCGCGGCGCCCCCCAGGCGATGGACCAGCGTACCCAGGCGCACCCGCACCGCGTCCATCCCCGGCCTCTCGTCCCGTCGGCGCCGAACCGCGGCGGAGAGCAGCGAGGCGACCTCGGGGAACCGCCGGCGCACCGCCCCGAGGGCCTCGGCGGGATCCGCGGCGTCGGCGATCCGCAGCGCCTCCTGGGCGTCCCCCGCGCCGTCCGGGGAGACGCGCTGGAAGCCCGTGAACAGCTCGATCCCCACCAGCCCCAGGGCGTACACGTCGGTCCTCGGGTCCAGGGCCTCCCCCCTCGCCTGCTCCGGCGCCATGTAGCAGGGGGTCCCCCGCACCACCCGCGCCTCGCCGGACAGTCCGGGCGGGCGCCCCCCGAACCGGGCCAGCCCGTAGTCGGCGACCTGGATCCTGCCCTCGGCGTCCACCAGCAAGTTCTCGGGCTTGAGGTCCCGGTGCACGAAGCCGGGCACCTGGACCGCGGCCCAGGCCAGGGCGTCGGCGACGGAGGCCAGCCAGTCCAGTGCCAGGTCGGCGGGCAGCCCCGTCGGGAGGGGCGCGGTGGACGCGGGGGGGCCGGAGCGCATGGCCGCCAGCACCCGCCTCAGGGTCGGGCCCTGGACGAGGCGCATGGTGCAGTAGGGCACCCCTCCCACCTCGCCGGCGTCGAAGATGGTCACCAGGTGGGGGTGGTCCAGGCGCAGCCCCGCGGCGGCCTCGTTGGCGATGTCCCGGGCGGGCCCCCTCCGGGCCTCGGCATCGAGGCCGTCCCGGGGGCGCTTGAGGGCCACCCAGACCGGCCCCGGCCGTTCCCCCGCGGCGCGGTTGTCCCGGGCGAGGTCGACCTTCGTGGTCGCCCCGCGTCCCAGCTCCCGCACCACTCCGTAGGGACCGAACTCCATCTTACCCTCGCCCGGGACGACCCGGACCCTCGGGCCCGCCGCCGGCCGGCGCCGAGCCGGGGCGACACCCTCCCGCCCCGGCAGCTTAGAGCGGCCGGTCCCTCCGGGCAACCGCGGAGGAGGAGGCGGCGCCCGGGGCGCCCACGGGCTTGACACCGGACCCGACCGCCCCCAGAATCCCGCCCCCCTGAACCGCTTCCTCTCGCTCGCACGGGCCCCGCCGGCCGCGGACCGGCCTCCCGGAGCGATGAAGCCAACCTCGAGGACTCCGCCATGCCCCTCGGTCTCCTGGGACGGAAGCTGGGAATGACCCAGCTCTTCGTCGGCGACGCCGTCATCCCCGTCACCGTCGTGCACGCCGGCCCGTGCGTGGTGCTCCGCCACCGCACCATGGCCAACGACCGTTACAGCGCCGTGCAGGTGGGCTTCGACGACAAGAAGCCCTCCCGGTGCACCAAGCCCGAGCTCGGCCAGTTCGCCGCCAGCGCCATCGCTCCCAAGAAGCTGGTCCGGGAGATGCGCCTCGCCGCCGATCCCGGCGACGACCTCGCGGTGGGCAAGGCCCTGGACGTGGACCTCTTCAAGATCGGCGACCACGTCGACGTGTCCGGCGTCTCGAAGGGCAAGGGCTACCAGGGCGTGATGAAGCGCCACCACTTCAAGGGCTCGATGACCAAGTCCCACGGGACCCACGAGTACCAGCGGCACGCCGGCTCCATCGGCATGCGCCTCACCCCCGGCCGGGTCTGGAAGGGGATGCGGATGGCCGGCCAGATGGGGAACGAGAAGGTAACGACCATGAACCTGGAGGTCGTCGCCCTCGACACCGAGCGCCACCTGATCTTCATCCGGGGCTCCGTGCCCGGCGCCAAGGGCGGCTACGTCTCCCTCAAGCCCACCGCCAAGTCGAACCTGGGCAAGGGCGGAGTGCCGAAGGTCAAGGCCGCCCAGGTCGCCAAGACCCGGATCAACCCCCTCAAGGCCAGCAAGCGCGGCGGCGGCTGATCCCGGGCCACGGCCCGGCGGTCGCCCACCCCGCCCCGCCCGCGCCGCCGATGCGGGTCCTCCTCGTCGGCGACGCGCCCCCCGGCCCGGCCCGGGGCGGCGCGGACCTCCACTTCGCCGAGCTCCGGGACTCCCTGC
>JAKLKC010000103.1 GCA_023150875.1 Myxococcota bacterium
CCGCGGCGCCGCGCCCCGCTCCGCCTCCCCCACCTCCCCTACCCCGCGCGCCGACGCCGCGGCCCGCACCCCAGCCGGCGCCGCCGGAGCCGCCCGCGCCACCGCGGATCCGCGTCAACGCCGCCGCGGAGCCGGCCCCCGCCGCTCCCTCCTCGTCCCCTCGGGCCTCCGCCACCAGCCCGGAGTTCGAGCAGTACACCCGGCCCCGGCGGATCCGGTGGGGGACGGTGCTCGCGGTGGGGGTGGTGGCGGCCGCCGCCGTCGCCCTCGCCCTCGCCATCGTCCGCACGCCGCTCCCCGACGAGGGCGGCGCGGTCGCCGCGGCCCTCGCCCCGGCGGCGGGTCGGTCCCCGGGGCCCGAGCCCGGCGCTTCCCGGGTGGTGGCCGGAGAGGGGGGCGCGACCATGGCCCCCGTGGGCGTGACCGGCGCCTCCTCGTCCTCCCCCGGCGTCGGGAGCGGGTCCGCCCGCCGCCGCGACCTCACCGACGACCCCAACTACATCAACCTGGGGACCGCGCCCCGGGGCGTGAAGGGCGGCGTCGTCGACTTCACCAACCTCGCCACCTCCTCCAGCGCGGTGCGGGGGGATCGGGAGGAGGCGCCCCTGGCCCCCGGCGAGGCCCGCGGCCTCCCCTCCGGCGCCGAGATCATGTTCGAGAAGGACTGGGGCCTGGGCGAGAAGGAGGACAAGGCCCCGGGGGACGCGGAGGCCGCCCCCAAGAAGGGCTACGTGGAGATGCGCCTGGTGGAGAGGGCGCTGGGCAAGCACATCGGCACCTTCAAGTCCTGCTTCCTCAAGCGACAGGCGGAGGAGCCCTCCCTCGCCGGGACGATGTGGCTGGAGATCGACCTCGACGTCGACGGGCGGGTCACCGGATCCCGGATGGAGGCCGACTCCAGCCTGACCGACGCCGGGGTCCGCAAGTGCATCCAGCGCAGCCTGACCGGGATCACCCTGCCCGCCCCCAAGGGGGGTGCGGTCAGCTTCCGCTACCCCTTCATGTTCTCGAACTGACGAGGTAGGGGAAGACGTCCCCCGGGTCGTGCTCCCCCTCGGCCCACGCCACGGCGACCATCGGCGTCTCGCCGGTGTTGACCACCGCGTGGGCGAGGCCGGGACCGACGTAGACCGTGCGGGGCTGGTCCTCACCCAGGGGCACCGCGATCCTCTCGCCGGTCCCGGGGTCCACCGCCACGACCTCGCCCCGGCCCGAGACCACCGCGAAGTACTCGCCCATGCGGCGATGGAGGTGGTTCCCCCGGGCCTCCCCCGGCTCTGCGGAGACCACGTAGACCTCGCCGAACTCCCTCTCCGGGTCGAGATCGGACCGCGACAGGACCTTCTGGAGCCAGCCCCGGGCGTCCCCCCGGCGCTCCCGCTCCAGGACCCGCACGCCCTTCACGAACCCACCCCCCGGTCCCGGTACCAGGTCACGGTGCGAAGGAGTCCCTCCCCGATCCCGACGCTGGGCGAATACCCCAGCATTTCCCTACACTTGCGCGTGTCCGCGAAGAAGCGGGGCGTCTCGCCGGGCCGGTGGGGCAGCGCGCCCGCCCGGATCAGGTCCAAGGGGGCGCCGGCGATCTGGAAGATCCTCCGGGCCAGGTCGATGACCGGCACCTCCTCTCCACAGGCGACGTTCACGACCTCCCCCTCCAGGCCCGGCCTCTCGCCGGCGGCCAGGATCCCCTGAGCCAGGTCCGGGGCGTAGTTCCACTCCCGGGTCTGCTCGCCGGTGGTCATGGGGAACGGCCGGCGGGCCAGGGCCGCGGCGATGGCCTGGGGCACGAAGCGGGTGGGGGCCTGGCCGGGACCGTAGGACAGGAAGGGGCGGAGGCACACCGCCGGGAAGCCCTGGGTGCGGGCCAGCATCCGGCACAGGAGGGTGGTGTAGGCCTTCCCCGCGGAGTAGGGGGAGACCGGCTCGGGAGCGTCGTCCTCGGCGAAGGGCACCGGGCGGTCGCCGTACTCCTCGCAGGTGCCCACGTTCACGAAGCGCCCCACGCCCACCTCCAGGCAGGCGTCCAGCAGGTGGGAGGTGCCGAGGACGTTGTCCCGCAGGACCGCCCCCTGGTGGGACCAGGCCCGGTCGACGGAGGTGTAGGCCCCCAGGTGGAAGACCACTTCCGGGCGGACCGCCCTCACCGCCGCCGCCACCGCCTCCGCGTCGGCGAGGTCGGCCCGGTGCAGGGGCAGCCCCGCGCCCCGGGGGCCCACGATGGCGGCGTCGGCGGGCCGGCGCCCCAGCAGGTGGGGCTCGATCCCCCGCCCCAGCAGGGCGGCGACCAGGTGGGCCCCCAGGAAGCCCGAGGCCCCCGTGACCAGGACCGGCCCCCGGGACAGGGGCGGCGCCGACAGGCGCTCGGGCGCGGTGGGGCTCGACGGGCGCGACATCCGTGCCATGATAGCGGGGCGCCGGGCGGCGCGCAGTTCCACGCCCCGCCCGCCCCCAGGGGCCCGCCTCCGGACCATGCGACCCCCGCCCTTCCCCACCCTCGCCGCCCTCGCCGCCCTCGCCGCGGGCTGCACGATGCTCGGCCCCTTCGAGGCCGGGGCCGACGACACCCGGAGTCCCGGCGAGGACCCGGACCTGGACGGGGATCGGGACGGCTTCAGCGAGGCCGAGGGGGACTGCGACGACGCGGACCCGACCCGCCACCCCGAGGCGGAGGAGCCCCTGAACGGGCTCGACGACGACTGCGACGGCGTAGTGGACGAGGGCCCGGAGCGGGACGACGCCGACGGCGACGGCCACAGCCCCGCGGCCGGGGACTGCGACGACGGGGATCCGGCCGTCCACCCCGGGGCCCGGGACGGCTGCAACGACCTGGACGACGACTGCGACGGCGAGTGGAACGAGGACGACGCCTCCCTGGACGCCTTCGAGGGGCCGGCGGGCGTGGCCTACGACTTGGGGGACCTGACCGACTCCCAGGTCATCCTGCTGGCCTACCTCCACTCCCCGGACGACGTCGACCTGTTCCGCTTCACGGTGGTGGACGAGGGTCAGGTCGCCGACGTCCTGGGGGACGGCTTCCACGTCCACGCCTGGCTCGGCGGGATCGCCCCGGGCATGGGCCACGCCCTCACGCTGTGGCAGGGAGCGAGCCTGCTGGAGATCAGCGACGGCGAGGAGGACGAACTGATCGACCACTACGGCTTCCCGCTGGTGGACGACGGCGGCGCGTACGAGCTGATGGTGTCCAGCGACGGCCCCGTGGACTGCGCCGCGCCCTACACCCTCATCGTGAAGATGGAGAACTGAGGGCGGAAGCTCGCCCCCTTCGCCGGCCACCTCGGTCTCGGGGACGAGCCGCGGCGCGGCGAGGAGCCGCTCCACGTCGCCGTCCTGAGCACCCTCTGTCGCCGCCGTGGACCGGACGTCGACCGCCTCGCCCTCTGCCAGGGCCTGGTGCCCCGCTACCCCAAGCTCGTCCTCCTCTGGCTCGTGCCGGCATTGCCGGACCTCGCGGGGGCCGGCTTGGGCCTTTCGGCGGCTCGGGTGATCGGCCTGGGCCCCCAGGGAGAGGATGACCTCTTCAACCTGCTGAAGCACCACGCAACCGCCGCTGACCCGAGCACGACCACCATCGCCCGGCTTGAAGTCCCTACCCGCCGAGGGTCGCCCCCCGGGGTCGACGTCCTACCGGAGCTTGAAGTGGTACTGGATGCGCATGCGGGCCCGCGAGACCACGTTGCCCGACCGGTAGGGTTCGCAAACCGTCTTCCGGGCCGCGGTCAGTGCGGCCTCGTGGAAGATGGGCGGGCTCTGGCCGGCGACCTCGGCGCTCTCCACGCGCCCATCCAGGCCGATGATCACCTGGACCACCACCGACCCCGTGGTGCCCTGCTTGCGCGCCAGAGGCGGGTATTCGGGCGCCCGGCTATAGATGCAGCGCAGATTGCCCCTGGCGATGTCGACGATGGTGGAGGGATCCTCGTTCGGCCTCACTTCCGGAGGACCCGTTGTCACCGGCGGCGGGGAAGCGACCCGGTCGGGCGGTACCGGAGCCTGCCTCACCTCCCGCTCCTTCGGCCGCAGCCCCACCGACGCCTCTTCCGACCGAGCGGGTCGCGGTGGGAGTGGCGGAGGCGGAGGCGGCGCCGTGAACTCCACCTCGATCAACGGCTCGTCTTCGGAGATCGGGTTGAGGTCCTCGATGACCTCGGTGGGCACCGAGGCTTCAAGTCTCTCGATGAGCGTGCACTCTGTGAGCCCGGCTCGCACGGCCTCCGAACGAAGCGCTTCTCGGCCGAGTCGACCGAGAGCCAACCCCTCCAGCACCTTCTTCGCTTCCGGAGATCGTACCTGGGTCTGCATCGCCCTCAGCGCCTTCAGCACCTCGTCCCGGTGCTCGGGAGTCGTCGACGGCCCCTTTGGACCCCCGGCGTGGCAGATCCGGTCCATTTCCGCCCGGAATGCCGCTCCCTCCTTCGCCTTCCCCGCCGCCGGCCGCAGACGCTTGCAGGAGCACTGGCCTGGGCACAGGAGGTCCCCCGAGGAGTCCTCGATCACGAGGGCGGCGGCGCCGACGAGGCCTCCGGCCTGGATCGAGAGAACGTCGTCCTGGAGCACGGCCACGTATTGCTTGCCGTCCTCGTCCTCGACCAGGAACGACTTGCCGTTCGCGGTGATCTCCAGCCACTCGTCGTCCCGGTCGGCGCACACCCAGCGGCCGGTGAACCGGGAGCCGGGATCTCCGCATCCCCAGCCCAGGACGGCGATCACCATCCACACCGCCCACGCACGAGGTCCCCTGCTTGAACCCATCGCCGCCTGCCCCTCCACTGTCGGCATGGCCCGCCGCCCCGGCCACGCATCATCGCCGCCAGCATAGCCCACAGGCACCGTACCCGTGTGTGGGGTGCGCCCGTTGGTTGCCCACCACGGATCGGGCACGGGCACGGGCTCGGACGGAACCTTCAGTGGATTGCCCGACGACGGTTGGAGCCCAGCCGGGATCGATGCGCGCCACCAGCCGACGATCTGGGGGGTGGCTGGGCCGGGGTCCTGGGCGTCAGAGGGTGTTTCACTAAAGAAGGCTCCGAGGGCATCCCTCGGAGCCTTCGGTGGACGCCGTCGCGAGCGGGCCGAGGGCCGTCGCGAGCCGGTTCCGCCGACCGAGGGTGGGGGGAAGGCGTACCGAGCGTACTCCGACCCCCGACCGACAAAGGCGGGACCGGCGCAGCAGGCCATTCGGCACGCGCAGTAGGCGGACATTAGTGAAACACCCTCTCACCCGGACGATGACTGCGACGGCGAGCACCGGGTACTCTGGACGTGCGTGACGACCACACCCACGCCGGCGCGCGTTGCGCCGCGCCCCGAGACGAGGAGGACCGTTGCTTTTCCCTGCCTCCGTCGCGCTCATCAGCCTGCTGCTGCTCGGTTTCGTCCATGAGCGGCGGGCACGCCTCCGGGATGCGCGCCTGCCCCTCATGGGGCGGCAGGTCGCCGTGGGACAGTACCACCTCCACGTGACGGACGCGGGCGAGGGCGGCCCTCCCGTGGTCGTCATCACCGGGGCCGGGGACTGTTCCTATTCCTGGATCCCTGTCCGCAAGGAGGTGGCCACGTTCGCCCGGGTGCTCACCTACGACCGCCCCGGCGTTGGGTCCAGCGACGCGGGGCCGGCACCGCACCCGCGGCGCTCGGTGGAGGAGCTGCGCACGCTGCTCCAGCAGGTGGGTGTACCCGCGCCCTACGTCCTCGTCGGTCACTCCCTCGGTGGCCTCATCGCCCGGCTGTACGCCGTGGCCCATCCGGACGAGGCGGGGACACGCAACGAGTGCCGCGCGATCTGGCCGGTGCTGGACGAGGCGAGACGGGTGATGCGGCCCGGTGGGGGCGACCCCCAGTTCGGGCAGGTCCCGCTGGTGGTGCTCACGAACCCCGGGTTCGGCCAACAGTGGGTGGAGATGCACCGCGAGCTGGCCGCTCGTTCGTCCGCCGGCAGGCAGCGGGTCAGCGACTGCAAGGGCCACAGCATCCAGATGACTCGCCCGGGGCTGGTGGTCGAAGCCATCCGCGAAGTGGTCGAGGCGGCCCGGTGGGGCGCCGCGAGGGCGGCCAGCCCCCCCGGGACGCCTCGGACAGCGTGCCGGGCGGCGCATAGGCGGAGCGCCGGTCGCGCCGCCATGCTGGCGGGGACCCTCACCGGCAGGTCTCCAGGTGCCCCTCCCCGCCCGTCTCCGGGAGGCGCTTCGCCAGCACCTCCGCGGGCTGGGTGCGGCCCAGGGGAGAGGTCTCGAACTGCTCGCCGGTCGGGACGTACCCGCGGCGTCGCCAGAAGAGGCGCGCCCCCTCGTTGGCCAGCTCCACTCCCACGATCAGGTCGCGCACGCCGTGGGTCGCGGAGGCGAACCGCTCGATCAGGTCGGCGGACTCCCGGCCGAAGCCGCGGGACTGGTGGCGCTCGGCGAGGAGGAGGAGCCCGAAGCAGCCCCGCCCGGGCTCAGGGTAGTCCACGAGCACGTCCGCGACCCCGACCAGGACTCCGCTGGTCCGGAGGCGAAGGCCGAGGAAGTGCTTGCCCGCCTCATGGCCCGGAGGCGCCTCGCGCATGTCCGCGAGGACGTGCTCCACCGGCGGGGTATCGACTCCGGCGACCGTGGAGAAGAAGCGGCGGTTGTCGGAGTAGACCTCGAGGACCTCGTCGAGATCTCCCTCGCCGAGCCGGACGACGGCGAGCCTCTCACCGGTCGGCAGCCCCCGCCTACGCTCACCCATGGGGAGTCCTCCTCATGCCCCCGACACCGTGGACGCCCCGACTCGCTCGCCGCAGCAGCGGGGTTGTGAGAGACGCTCCCGGTACCCGGAGCGGCGTCCCGTCGCAGGGTACCTCGCGCGGCCTTCGGTCGACGGGCGCTTCCCGGTGACGTGAAGGGCGTGCTTCGAACACTGCCTATCCGTTTGCCGCCCAAAGCTCCGGGCCTCCCCGCTCTTCCCTCTGTGTTCTCTGTGGGCCCCGGACGGGCCGCTCTGTGCCTCTGTGGGCGAGCGAAGGACGGCGAGCCATTTACGACGGCTGGCGGTCGTCACGAACCGCCCTGGGTGGCATCCGGATAGGCATGCTTCCAACGGCCCGACGGCCGCGGAGCCTGCCTGGATGCCAGGACCATCGTGGGGGGCGGCCCCCGCGGAAACGCGAGGGCGGCCTGGCCCGCAACTCCTGTCGCGAGCCAGGCCGCCCCGTCCCCAAGGGTGTGGCGGAGCCTCGGCCGGGACCCCGGGCGTCAGCCCGCGATCTCGGCGACGCCGTTGGTGATGACCTTGGAGCCGTCCTGGTTGACGGTCTCGATGTGGACCACGCGGCGGCCGTCGGCGGAGCCGGCGGCCCAGCCGATGGTGGTGAGCTTCTCGCCCATCAGGACCGGCTTGCTGAAGCGCACCGAGAGCTTCTTCAGGCCGGCGGGATCGCCCCCGAGGAGCTTCTGGACCACCGCGCGGCTGGCGAAGGCCATGGTGCAGAGGCCGTGGAGGATCGTGCCGGGGAGGCCGGCGGACCGGGCCACGTCCTCGTCGACGTGGATCGGGTTGTCGTCCAGGGACACCGCCGCGTAGCGGAGCGCCTGGTCCCGGGCGACCTCCATCGTCTCCCGGAACAGCTCCTCGCCCCGGGGGGCCTCGGCGGGGGCGGCGGGGGCGGGCTTCTTCTCGCCGGCCCCCTCCTTCTTCTTGCCCCGGATGAACACCGTCATCACCCCCTCCACCGCGGGGGTGCCGTCCACGAAGCCGAAGACCCGGAACCGCGCCACCTCGCCGCTGGCCTTCTCCTCGTAGGAGTCGAAGATCCCGCGGAGGTTCACGATGTCCCCGGGGCGGATCGCCTTGTGGAAGATCATCTCCTGCTCGCCGTGCACCAGCCGCAGCATGTCCAGCCCCAGCTCGGGGTCGCCGGCGGTCTGGAACATCAGCGACTTGAACAGGCGGACCGGGTAGACCGGCGGGCCGACGATCCCCCCGGGACGGCTCGTGTCCACGTAGTGGGGGTTGGGGTCGTTGGTCGCGTGGGCGTAGGCGATCATGTCCTCGGCCCGGGCGATCTCGTAGCCCCCGTCGTACCGCTTGCCGATCAGCTTCTGGATCCGCTCCGCCCTCGGCAGCTCGGGCTCCGCGGGGGCGGCGGGAGCGGCGGCGGGGGCGGCGGAGGCCGCGGACTGCCGGGCGGTGAACGCCTCGGCGACCTTCTTGAAGTCGAAGACCTGCCCGAGCTTCATCATGTCGCCCAGGTTCGTCGCCTTCATCTTCCCCTGCATGAAGGCCGCCTCGGCCTTCAGCTTGCCCGAGAAGATCCCCATCAGGGTGTCCTTGTCCGTGTCCACGACGCAGGTGGCGTCCGCCGCCTTGCCCTGGGACACGGTGGCCTTGTCCCCCTCGACCGAGAGGGTGAACTCCCCGGCACCCTTCACCACCCACGCGATCTTGGCCTTCCACCCCTTGGCGGAGTCGGCCTTGAAGCCCGAGGGCAGCGACTCCAGCGCCAGGGCCACCGGATCGGCCGCGGGGGCGGCGGCGGCGGCGGGAGCGGCGGCGGGGGCGGCGGACTTCAGCGCATTGAACTCGGCCGCCACCTTCTTGAAGTCGAAGGCCTGGCCGAGCTTCATCATGTCGCCCAGGTTGTTCGCCTTCAGCTTGCCCTGCATGAACGCCGCCTCGGGCTTCAAGGAGCCCGAGAGCATGGCCAGCAGGGAGTCGCGGTCGGTGTCCACCACGCAGGTCGCCTGGCCCTGCTTGCCCTCGGCCAGCTTCGCGGCCCCGGCGGCGATGGCGAGGGTGTAGTCCCCCGCACCCTTCACCTGCCAGTGGAAGGTCGCGGCCCACTGGGCGGCGGCGGCGGGGTTGAAGCCCTTGGGGAACGCGGCGAAGGCCAGGGCGACGGGATCGGCGGCAACCGCGGGAGCGGCGGCGGGAGCGGCGGCCGCGGGGGCGTCGGCGGAGATCGCGCCCAGCTTCTCGGCGATCTCGGCCACCGTCCAGGGCTCCTCGCCAGGCCGGGTCACCCCGTCGGTGGTGGTCATCTTGTACTCGAAGATCTGCTGGCCGTGGATCCCGAAGACCCGCCCGGTCACGTCCTTGGCCAGGTCGCTGGCCAGGAAGAGCACCATCGGGGAGATGTGCTCGGGCTTCATGTCCTCGGGCACCGCCCCGATGTCCTCGGTCATGCGGGTCTTGGCCACGGGGGCGATGGCGTTGACGGTGATCCCCGCCTTCTTGAGCTCCATGGAGAGGGTGCGGGTGAAGCCGTACACCCCCGCCTTGGCGGTGGAGTAGTTGGCCTGCCCGTAGTTCCCCAGCAGCCCCGCCAGGGACGAGGTGTTGACGATGCGCCCGCCCCGGCCCTGCTCCGCCATGCGGGCGGCGGCGGGCTGGGTCACGCAGAAGAGGGCCTTGGTGTGCACGGCCATGACCGAGTCCCACCAGCCCTCCTCCATCTTGAGGAAGGTCTTGTCGCGGATGATCCCGGCGTTGTTCACCAGGACGTCGATGCCGCCGAAGGCGTCCACCGCCGCCTGGACGATGTTCCGGCCCCCCTCGGTGGTGGCGACGTTGTCGTAGTTCGCCACCGCCTCGCCGCCGGAGGCGCGGATCTCCTCGACCACCCGGTCGGCCATCGGGCTGCCGGCCCCGCCGCCGTCCCGGGCGCCTCCGAGGTCGTTCACCACGACCTTCGCGCCCTCCCGGGCGAACGCCAGGGCGTGGGCCCGGCCGATGCCGCCGCCCGCGCCCGTGATCACCACCACCTTGCCGTCGAAGAGGCCCTTGCGATCGGTCACCATTCCGCGATCCTCCGGTCGAATGCCCGACCCGCGACCCGGCCCCGGGCCGCGGCGAGACGTCGGGGGACCGGGAAGCTAACACTCGTTGACTGAACAGTCAATCGGCGGCCGGAGCGGAGCCCCACCACCCCAGAACCCAACGGCGGCGCGGGGTCGCGGGACGTTGACTGAATGGTCATTCGGTCGTCCCGGACGCGCTACCCCGGGTCCACGCACTCCCGCCCCAGCTCCTCGGTCCACAGCAGCGCGCCGCCTTCGAGGGTGAAGGTGGGGATCCGCTCCCGGTACACCGGGTCCAGGTCCCCGCTGTCGATCAGGTCGTCGATCACGTCGAGGCCGAAGGGGCGCAAGTGGACGGCGACCTCGACCCGGGTGGGCGCCTGGGCCCCCAGGGCGTACTCCCGGGAGACGTGGGTGTCGGTGTACTGGGGATCGGTGGGGGACAGCGCCGTGGGCCCGGGGAGCAGCTCGCTCTCGTAGCTCGCCACGTCCCAGAACATGTGGGCGGGCTCGCCCAGGGAGTCGTAGACCCGGTCCCGGAGCACCCAGGTGGTGGGGTCGTCGGCCTCCACCTCCACCACCGGCTGGCCGTCGGCCACCTCGCCGCTCCGGAAGATCGCCTGGTCCCCGGACCAGGCGGCCACCTCGACCCAGGCGCGCCGGTCGTGGGCCGCGCCGCTGGGCCAGGAGTGGCCGGCGGCGACGTTCTCCAGGGTCACCTCCGCCCGCCACCCCTCGGGACGCAGGGTGACGCACAGGTCCGCGAACAGCACGGTGTCGAGCTGGTCCTGGATGGCCTGCCGCTGGGGCTCGGCCTCGGGGAAGTCCACCAGGGCGACGTCCACCCCCGCGAAGGTGTGCCCGTGGACCCGGCGCTCCGGCCCCCCGGTCGCCGCCTCGCCGTCGCGGCCGTCCATGTGGCAGCCCCCACAGGTGAGTCGCTGGAAGGGGTCGTCGTGGGCGAAGAGGGTCCCGAGCCACTCCTGGTAGGTGCGCTCCAGGGGGACGCCCGCGGGGGTGACGATGTCGTGGCAGGACCCGCACAGGGCCGCCGAGTCCAGGGAGTCCCGGTCGTGCAGGGGGGAGTATGCGGAGCGGTGGGCGCGGGTGACCTCGGGATCGGCGATGGGCCCCCGCATCACCCCGTCCGAGGCCAGCGCCAGGGGGTTGTTGTGGGTCCCCTCCACCGCCTCCACCGAGTGGCAGAACCCGCAGCCGATCCCCTGGAGGTCCGCCCCCAGCTCCGGCAGGTTCAGGCCGTCGGTGGTCGCCCCCAGGGCGACGGCCAGGGGAGCGTGGCAGCGGACGCAGAAGTCCCCCAGGGCCCCGCCGGTCTCCCGCTGGCCCCGGGCGTTCATCGCCAGGAACACGGGATCGGTGGAGGCGTAGGCGTGCATGCTGCCGGACCACTCCCGGTAGTGGTCGGGGTGGCAGCCGGCGCAGCTCCGCGGGTCCCGGAGGGCCTCGGCGTCCAGGATGGGCTGGCAGGCCCCCAGAGACGCCGCGGCGATCCACGGCAGGAGCGCGGCGGCGGAGCGCCCGGGGGAGCGACGCTGGGCGCTCCCGGGACGTTCGCCGGCCATCCGGCTCACCCCTCCAGGCAGAACGTGAAGGTGGCCTGGTCGGTGGCTCCGTCGGGACCGGTGGCGTTCACCGCGACCTCCCAGGTGCCGGCCATGAACAGGTCGAAGGGGCCGGCGACGCAGGACCCGGCCTCGGCGGCGGGCGCGCACGGATAGCTCGCGGGCTGGGTGCCGTGGCCGTGGAGGGGCATGTAGGGCACGACCTCCACGGTCGCGCCCTCGACGACCGCCCCTCCGCCGGCCTCCCGCAGCTCCAGGGTCCAGGTGTTCTCGCCCTTGTCCGGGGGGCCCGGATCCGCCGCCACCAGGACGAACTCGAAGACCCCTCCCTCCCCGGTCCGGCTCATCCCGGCGGCGTAGGTGTCCCACTCCAGGTCCCCGCCCGCCTCCCCCGAGGAGTCGTCGTCCCCGCCGCAGGCCCCGTCGCCGTGGTGGTCGCCCTCCCCGCAGCCGAGGGCCGCCCACAGGCAGAGGAGCTCCGTCGCGGGCGGGGCGTGGGGGACTCTCGAAGTGCTTCCCATGGATCATCTCCAAGGGGC
>JAKLKC010000104.1 GCA_023150875.1 Myxococcota bacterium
TCGTCGTCGCCGGGAGCCGTGTCGTCGTCCCCACCGCTGGCGTCGTCGTCCCCGGGCGCGCTGTCGTCGTCCCCGGGCGTGGTGTCGTCGTCCCCGGGTGCGCTGTCGTCGTCCCCCGTCGCGTCGTCGTCGGCGACGTCGTCGTCGGGGAAGGGGGCGGTGTCGTCGTCCCCGCCCTCGCCCCCGTCGGGCCCGGGATCGGGTTCCGTCTCGGTGCAGCCGGCTCCCGCCGCGAGCATCGACACGACGACGAGGCTGATCCACGGTCTGGCGAGCATCGACACCTCCAGCGCGACGCGACGCGCGCTCCGTACCCCCTGGCTCCTCCAGTGAAGCACACGCCGGTGTGGAGCGCGTCGCCATCGGACTTTCGGAGGGACCTCCGGCGCTCCGCGCCTCCCCCGTGCCCTCTCGCCGCCTCCGGCCGGCTGCGCGGGAAGGGGGACGGCATTACACTGCCTCGGCCATGCGCGATGCGTTCGTCGTCACCTTCTTCTCCGCCCTGCCCCAGAACGCCCTCTCCCGCTGGATGGGGCGGGCCTTCCGCGCGGCGCTGCCTCGCTGGATGACCCTGGCCCTGCTCCGGGGCTACGCCCGCGCCTACCGGCTGGACCTCTCGGAGGCCGAGAAGCCCATCGAGGAGTACCGGAGCCTCGTCGACCTGTTCACCCGCCGCCTGCGCCCCGGCGCCCGCCCCGTGGACCCCGCCGCCGATGCCGTGGTCTCCCCGGTGGACGGCGCGTGCAGCGGCGCGGGCCGCGTGGAGGCCGGCCGGATCCCCGTGGCCCCCGGCAGGGAGCTCGACGTCGCCGACCTGCTCGCCGATCCCGCGGCGGCCCGCCGGTTCGAGGGGGGAGCGTACGCCGTGCTCTACCTGTCCCCCCGGGACTACCACCGGGTCCACGCCCCCGTGGCGGGGCGGGTGGCCTCGTGGACCCACGTCCCGGGCCGCCTCTTCCCGGTCTTCGCCTCGGCGGTGCGGGGGGTCGACCGCCTCTTCTGTCGCAACGAGCGCCTGGTGGCCTGGCTCGACTCCGCCGTCGGCCCGGTGGTGGTGGTCCTCGTGGGGGCCTTCGGGGTGGGCCGGATCCGCGCCTCCTTCCGGGACGCCGTCACCAACGACGGCGCCCGGGCGGTCACCCGCGGAGCGCCCTCCCCCGCCTGCGCCCTCGAGCGCGGCGGCGAGCTGGGGATGTTCGAGCTGGGCTCCACGGTCGTGCTGCTCTTCGAGCCCGGCCGGGTCCACCTGGACGTCCGCCCCGGCGACGCCGTCCGGGTGGGCCGGAGGATCGGCCGCGCCGTCCTCCAGTGAGTCGCCCCCCTTTCCGCTTCTCCTACTCCGGAGCCGATCCCATGGACCTCACGCTGAACAGACTGCGCCACCCGCCCCGCTTCTCCGGCCCCGTCGTGGTGGCGGTCATGGACGGAGTGGGGATCGGCTGCCGGGACGAGGGGGACGCCGTGGCCCAGGCCCGCACCCCCGTCCTCGACCGGCTGGCCGCCCGCGGGCCCGCCTTCTACCGCTCCCTCAAGGCCCACGGCACCGCCGTCGGCCTCCCCTCCGACGCCGACATGGGCAACTCCGAAGTGGGGCACAACGCCCTCGGGGCCGGGCGGATCTTCGACCAGGGCGCCAAGCGGATCAACGATGCCATCGCCTCCGGCGAGATCTTCCGCAGCCCGGTGTGGGAAGAGCTGGTGGGGCGCTGCGCGTCCCGGGGCGCGCCGCTGCACCTGATCGGGCTCCTCTCCGACGGCAACGTCCACTCCCACCAGGACCACCTGTTCGCCCTGGTGGCCGCCGCCGACGGCGCGGGCGTGAGGACCGTGAGGGTCCACGCCCTCCTGGACGGGCGCGACGTCCCCGAGACCAGCGCCCTCACCTACGTCGACGCCCTGGAGGCGACCCTGGACGCCGTCCGCCGCCGCGGGGACCGGGACTACCGCATCGCCTCCGGCGGGGGCCGCATGGTGGTCACCATGGACCGCTACGGCGCCGACTGGGACATGGTCCGCCGGGGCTGGGACACCCACGTCCGGGGCGCCGGCCGCGGCTTCCCCTCGGCCCGGGAGGCCATCGAGACCCTGCGGGCCGAGAACCCCGGGATCGCCGACCAGTACCTGCCCCCCTTCGTCATCGCGGACGGGGAGGGCCGGCCGGTGGGGCCCATCCGGGACGGCGCCTCGGTGGTGCTGTTCAACTTCCGAGGGGACCGGGCGGTGGAGATCTGCCGCGCCTTCGAGGACGGGGACTTCCCCCACTTCGACCGCTCCCCCCGGCCCGACGTGCTCTTCGCCGGCATGATGCAGTACGACGGCGACCTGCGGATCCCCGGGCGCTTCCTGGTGGCTCCCCCCGCCATCGACCGCACCCTGGGGTGCTACCTCTCCGCCGCGGGGATCCGCCAGTTCGCCTGCTCCGAGACCCAGAAGTTCGGCCACGTCACCTACTTCTGGAACGGCAACAACAGCGATCCCCTCCCCGGCGAGACCTTCGTGGAGGTCCCCTCGGACACCCGCCCCTTCGAGGAGAGGCCCTGGATGAAGGCGGCGGAGGTCACCGACGCCGTCGTGGACGCCCTCCGCACCGGCACCTACCGCTTCGCCCGCCTGAACTACCCCAACGGCGACATGGTGGGGCACACCGGCAAGCTGCTCCCCGCCGTCCTGGCCGTCGAGGCGGTGGACCTCCAGCTCGGCCGGCTGGTGGAGGCGGTCACGGCCCTGGACGGCGTGCTCATCGTCACCGCCGACCACGGCAACGCCGACGACATGTTCGAGCGGGACCGTTCGGGCCGCCCCGAGCTCGACCCCGCCACCGGCCGTCCCAAGCCGCGCACCAGCCACACCCTGAACCCGGTGCCCTGCGCCCTGGTGGCCCCGGAGGGCTCGGGCCTGCGCTTCCGCACCGACCTGCCCGGCGCCGGCCTCGCCCACCTGGCCGCCACCGTCCTCCAGGCCCTCGGCTTCGAGCCCCCCTCGGACTACGAGCCCTCGCTGCTGGCCGGGCCGAGCTGACGGGGTGGTCCGCCGGTGCTGCCCTCGCGGGCACGGCGACCGGCACTTCGCATTGCCAACATCGGTTCCCTTGCAACACCCCGAGTCAAGGCATACCATGATCTCCATGAAGACCATGGTGACCGGAAAGAACCAGATCTCCATCCCTGCCGAGATCGCCCGTACGTGCGGTATCGAGCCTGGCTGGAAGGTCGAGTGGAGGCTGGGGCGTGTCCCCGGCGAGTTGGTGCTGCGGCTCATCCCCGATCGGATGACCATCGCGCGCCGCCTCCATGGCGCCGGGAAGCGGTGGATCCGGCACGGTCGGGATCCCGTGGCTGAACTGGTGGCGGAGCGGGAGTCCGAGGGGTGACGGCCATCCTCCTGGACACGTCCGCGCTGCTCGCGCACTTCTTCGACGAACCGGGCGGGGACGAGGTGGCTCGACTCATGGTGGAGTCGGACTACCTCCTCTCGGTCGTGTCCGGCGTCGAGATGCACGGCCGCCTGCGGGAGATGGGGGTTCCCCCCGCACGGGCCGAGGCCGTGGTGGAGGAGTACGCCGGGGCGGCCGTGGAAGTCGTCGGCATCGACGCGCGCGTTGCCCGCCGCGCATGGGAGTTGCGCGCCACGGCGCCTGCCCGCCTCCCCCTGGCGGACGCCCTGATCGCGGCCTGCGCCAGCGTCCGGGAAGCTCGGCTGGTCCACCGCGACTCCCACTTCGACTGCCTGGCCCTCACCCTACCTCACCAGATCCGGCTGGCTCCCTCCCGATGACCCCGCCCGGGCTTCCCCAAGCCACGCACCCGTCGGTCCCAGCGATCCGGCGCCGAGCGCGGCGACGACCGGGACCGGCGCGGGATTGCCGTCACGCTAGAACTCCGGCCTGCCCCCCAGCACCTCGCGGCGGGTGACCTGGGCGAGGCGGACCCGCCGCTCGTGGGGGACCTCCACCCGGCGGGCGGTGGCCACCACCGTCTGCACGAAGTGGGTGGGCGAGAGGGAGAAGGCCGGGGGATCGAACTCCCCCATGAGCCGCTCCACCTGGAGGGCGAGGCGGAGCTCCTCGGGGGTGAGGCGGCCCTTGACCGCCTCCCAGCGCTCCCGCATGCGGGACTCCGAGTTTCCGTGGGCGTCGGTGTGCATGGTTCCCCGGGGAAGGCCGGCGGCGGGCGGCGCGGGCCCGCGGGCGGCGGCGGGAGGGTAGCGGAACGGGATCGTCGAGACAATCGCCCCCCGCGGGGCCGATGGCCAGGGGTCGGGCTCAGCCGGTGCAGTCGCCGGGGAGGGCGTAGGTGATGTCGATGGTGGAGCCGTTGTCGGGCACGCTGGCGGCGTCGAAGACCACCTCGTTGGTGGTGGCGTCGTAGGTCCAGCCCGTGGACACGCTCACCCCGTCGACGGCGACGGTGATGGTGGAGGGCACCGGCTCGGCGGACAGCGCGAAGCGGTCGGCGAGGCTCAGGCTGATCCAGGCGAGGCTGGACAGGGTCGAGCTCCAGTCCGAGGCGCAGATGCTGGCGAGGACCCCCGAGGTGTAGTTCGCGATGTCGAAGTACCCGATCCCGGCGTCCGCGGACCCCCCGGCGCCCGTACACCCCGCGGCGGCGGTGGCGGTGGCGTTCACCCCGATCACCGCCGAGGCGATCACGTACTCCGGGTGCCCCGGCTTCAGCCCCGTGAAGTAGTTGTAGTAGACGCTCCAGTCCTGGGGGGAGCTGTCCCGCTCGTCGGAGACGTAGATGATGCGCAGGCCGGCCTCCTCCCGCAGGAAGCCCGCGTTCGTCCCCGAGAGCATCGAGGGCTGGAGCGCGTCGTAGGAGTACTTGAGCCCCTTCTCGCTGCTGTCGCCGTTGGTGCCGACCTGCACCATCTCGCTGAAGCGGCCGGCGACGTCGGGGGTGCTCGGGGTGAGCACCTTCACGCCCCCCGAGGACCGGAAGCTGGCCTCGTCGGTGGTGATGACCGCCATGTTGTAGTCCAGGTCCATGGACGAGACGATGGACATGAAGGTCGCGAAGTTCGTCGCCAGGGAGGTCTGCTCCTGGTCCATGGAGCAGGAGTTGTCCACCACCCACAGGATGTCGGTGAGGTTGTTCCCCTCCTGGGCGAAGCTGTCGGTGTTCCAGCCGGCGGGGATCCCGAGGCCGTACTGGATCCCCTCGGCGTGCAGGGGCATGGGGTCCACGCTGCTCACGCTCAGGGTGCCCGAGTAGCTGGTGAGGGCGTCGGGGTAGAACCAGATCTGCACCGTGGTGGACTGCCCGGGGTCCAGCACCAGCCCCGCCTCGAGCTGGCCTCCGTCGGCCACCAGGGCGCTCCCGGGGGGGTCCACCTCGAAGCTCCACTCGCTGACGGTGAGGGCCACGGTGCCGACGTTGGTGACGGTGAACACCTCGGTGGTGGAGCAGCCGACCCCCAGCTCGCCGAAGTCCCAGGGGGTGGGCGTGATCTGGAGCTGGGGCACCAGGCCGGCGCCCACGAGCGAGACGTCGACCCGCCCCTCGCTGGGGGAGTTGCTGTGGACCTCCAGGGTCCCGGCGTTGTCCCCCGACAGGGGCGCCGCGAGGGTGACCTGGACCTCGACGCTCGCCTCGGGCTCCAGCAGCGTGCCGGCCTCGAGGGGGGTGTCGATGGTGAAGGGCGCCGAGCCCTCGGAGAGTTGCAGCGCGTCCAGGCGCAGCGCGGCGTCTCCGACGTTCTTGATGGTGGTGGTGCGGGTCGCCGTCTCGCCCGGCCCCAGCGAGCCGAAGTCCAGGAGAGCGGGCTCCACCTCGATGTCGGGGGCCTCGTCGCTGACGACGACGAGGGTCTGGTCGCTGCACGCCGGCGCCAGCGCCACCCCCAGCGCCGCCAGCGCGCCGATCGTTCCCCTGCACATGGCCTGCGGACCTCCGGGCTGGATGACCCGGGAACGTAGCACAAGTCGAGGGGCAAAGGGGAGGCCGGAGATCCGTTCGGCGTTCAGATCGTGCGGCCCGGGTAGGCGGGGATGGCGTGGCGCAGGACCGCCGCGGCCTTTCGGATCCGCGGCTCCTCGACGACGAAGGCCATGCGGACCTGGGATCGGCCGAAGCCGGGGGTCAGGTAGAAGTCCTCGGCGGGGGTCAGGTGGACGGTGGATCCCTCCCACCGGAACTCCGAGAGCAGCCACCGGCAGAAGGACTCGGCGTCGTCCACCGGCAGGTCCAGCAGGGCGTAGAAGGCGCCCCGGGGGATGGGCGCCCGCACCCCCTCCACGTCCGCCAGCGCCCCCATCATCGCGTCGCGGCGGGACCGGTAGATCCGGCGGACCTCCTCGAAGTAGTCGGGACCGACCGCGCCCATCATGCGGGCGGCGGCGACCTGGTCCAGGGTGGGCGCCGAGAGGCGGGCCTGGCAGAACTTCAGGCAGGCGTCCCGGACCTCCCGGGAACGGGTGACCAGCATGCCGATCCGGGCGCCGCACAGGTCGTAGCGCTTCGAGAGGGAGTCGATCACCAGCACGCGCCCGTCGGGGTCCCGGAGCTGGAGGGCGCTCACCACCTCGGCCCCGTCGTACACGATCTCGCGGTAGACCTCGTCGGACATCAGCCACAGGCCGCGGGCGGTGCAGGCGTCCAGGAGCGCCTGGAACTCCCCCCGCTCGATGACCTCCCCCGAGGGGTTGTTGGGGCTGTTGACCAGCACCGCCCGGGTGCGCCCGTCCACCCGCGACATCAGGGCGTCCACCGAGGGCAGCCGGAAGCCCCGCCCCGGCTCGCAGGGCACCGTGCGCAGCTCCACCCCCGCCGACCACGCCTGGAACCGGTAGTTCGTGTAGAAGGGCTCGGGGACGACGATGTTGTCGCCGGCGTCGGCGATCACCTGCATCGTGAAGTACAGCGCCTCGGACCCCCCCATGGCGATGAGCACCTGCCAGGGCTCCAGGGGCACGCCCAGGCGCGCGTCGAAGTCCCGGGCGATGGCCGCCAGCAGCCCCGCGTCCCCCTCGGAGGCCGAGTAGGGCACCAGGTCGCCCGCGTAGGCCCGCACCGACTCCAGGAACTGGGGGGGCGAGGGGACGTCGGGCTGGCCGATGTTCAACGGGATGACGTCCACGCCCTCCTGGATGGCCTGCCGCGCGAACGGCGCGAGGCGCCGGATGGGCGAGGCGGGCAGGGCCTGGGCTCGCTGGGCGATGGACATTTCACCTCCGACGGACGCCGCCCCGCGGGGCGCGGGGGGCGCACAGTCTAGTCGCGGCGGGCGCCTCGTGCCAGGAGGCGGAGAGGGCCCGATGCGTCGGAGGGAGCCGACCTGCCCCTCGCCTCCGGGACCGTCCGTCCGGGAGCGCGAGCCCCGTGCGAACCCCGAGGTCCGCCACGCAGCGGCCCGGCTCCGGTCCCCGGTCCCCGGTCCGAAACAAGCTGCCCGATCCGGCGGCGGGAGTGCCCCATCCGGGGGGAGGGTCGACGAGGATCACCGGGCCTCGTCGACCCGCCGTCGCCGCGGGGCCCTCGCGTCCCGCGCGGAGCCCCCGAGCGCCGCGAGCCGCTCGGCGGCGTCCCGGGCGATCAGCGCCCGGAGCGCCTCCTCGATGGTGGCGGTCCGGGTCATCCCCTTGCGGTTCCGCTCCGCCTCGGCGAGGAGCTCGGCGTCCAGGTCGAGCGTCGTCCGACGTCTACGCATGTGGGCATCCTGGCTCGACGCGCGACTCCGCGCAACGGCCTGCGGCTCCCCAGGGGACCGGGCTCAGGTCCGCGATGATCGCGCCGAAGAGACCCGCGACCGGCAGAGAGGAGGCCCCATGCGCATTCCCTTCCACGACCCCAGGCGGCGGATCCAGGCGAGCTCCGGAGAGGTGCTCGCGGCCATCGAGCGCGTCCTCTCGTCGGGCGCCTACGCGGGCCCGGCGGAGGGTCTGGCCTTCGAGGCCGAGCTGAGCCGCGTGGTGGGCACCCGGTTCGTGGTCGGCGTCCACAGCGGCTCTGCGGCCCTGTACCTGGCGCTGCGGGCGCTGGGGATCGGCCAGGGGGACGAGGTGATCGCCTCGGCCCTCTCCCCCTTCGCCGTCGCCGCGGCGATCTCCCTGACCGGCGCCCGCCCCGTCTTCGCCGACGTCGAGCCGGACACCCTGTGCGTCTCGGCGCTGGAGGCGGCCCGGCAGGTCACCTCCCGCACCCGCGCCATCGTCGCCAGCCACGTCCACGGCACCCCCGCCGACCTCGAGGGACTGAGGGCGGTGGCCAGCGGCGCGGGCCTGGTGCTGGTGGAGGACGCCACCGACGCCTTCGGGGCCCGCTACCGGGGCCGCCCGGTGGGGTCCCTGGGGCGGGTGTCCTGCCTCTCCTTCGCCCCGGACCAGGACCTCGCCGCCGTCGGCCAGGCGGGCGCCGTCGTCACCGGGGACGCCGAGATCGCCGACCGGCTCCGCCGCCTCCGGGACGGGGGCCGGATCGGCGCCACCGCCCGGGTGGACGTCTCCCTGGACCTGGACCTGGACGCGGTGCAGGCGGCGGCCCTGCGGGCCCACCTCCCCTCCCTGCCCCGGACCCTCCAGGTCCTGCGGACCCGGGCCGCCCGCTACCGCACCCACCTGGCCGACCGGGCCGACGCGCGCCCGGTGGCCTCGCGGCCCGCCTGCGAGCCCTCGAACCACCACATGGTCGTCCGGGTGGCGAGGAGGGACGCCCTGCGCGCCTGGCTGAACCACCACGGGATCGGCGCCGAGGCGACCTGGGCGATCCCCCCCCACCTCCAGCCGGCGCTGCGCTGGCTGGGCTACGGCCGGGGCGACTTCCCCCAGGCGGAGCAGGCGGCCGTCGAGACCCTGAGCCTGCCCCTGCACCCCGCCCTCACCGCCCAGGACGTGGACGCGGTGTGCGAGCAGGTCCTGGCCTTCACCTCGGCGGAGACGGCCCCCGTCGCGGGACGCCACGCGGCCTGACGGGCGATCGCCGCCCCGCGCCTACCCGAGCCCCTCCCGGACCGAGGCGAGGATGGCCCGGTAGCGGTCCAGGCGGCCGGCGTCCACCTTGCCCCGGTCGGCGGCCTTCTCGACGGCGCAGCCCTCCTCCTCCTCGTGGAGGCAGTCGGTGAAGCGACACTTCCGGGCGTAGGGCGCGAACTCCGGCCACAGCTCCCGGAGCTTCTCCGGGGGGATCCCCTCCAGCCCGAACGACCGCACGCCGGGGGTGTCCACCAGGTGCCCGCCGCCGGGGAAGGCGACGCGCGTGGAGGTGGACGTGGTGTGCCGTCCCTTGCCGGTGATGGCGTTGACCTCCTGGATCCGCACCTCCAGCCCCGGCACCAGCGCGTGGGCCAGGGAGGACTTGCCCACCCCCGACGGACCGGCGAGGACGAAGTCCCGCCCCCGCACCAGGTCGGCCAGGCGGGCCAGGCCCTCGCCGGTGCGCGCCGACACCTCCAGGACCGTCAGGCCGAGGGCCCGGTAGGGGGTGAAGGGATCCTCCTCGGGCCCCGGGCGGAGCTGGTCGATCTTGTTGATGCACAGGGCCACCGGGATCCGCCGGAAGGCGGCGGCGGCCAGGTAGCGGTCCACGAGGCCCAGGTTGAAGGGGGGTTCGATCAGGGTCGCCAGCACCACCAGCAGGTCCAGGTTGGCGGCGACGATCCGGGGGGGCTTGCTGGCGTGGGCCGGCGGTCGGGTCAGCACGTTGTCCCGGGGCTCGATCCCCCGGATGATCCCCGCGTCCCCCGAGCGCTCCACCCGCACCCGGTCCCCGACGGCCAGGGCGCCCATCTCCCCCAGGAGGGAGCCCAGGGCGGTGCAGGGGAGCAGGCCGCCGGCCGTCTCGACGGTGGCCAGGCGGCCGTAGACGGCGGCGACGGTTCCGGTCTCCAGTTCCATGGGGGGCCTCGGGCCGCCCCGGGGGCGGGCAGGCCGTGCAGGATGCCCCAGTTCTCGCGGGAGCGGTAGGCCCCCGCTCCACTCCGCGCCGTGGCGGGGTTAGAATCGCCCCGCGCCCGGAGATCTCCGCCGATGCCCCGCCGACTCGCCGCGATCCTCGCCCTCGCCTCCACCCCCTTCCTGGCCACGGGCTGCTGGTTCGGCCAGCCCTACGACGAGCTGTCGATCTGTTACGAGTCCCCCGACGGCCCCACCGAGGAGGACGGGACCCGCCTCTGGGTGGTCACCGGCGCCCTGGCCCGGGTCGCCGAGCGCGCGGCCGTGGAGGTGGAGGGCTGCGAACAGACCCCGGACTACGTCTACGAGATCAAGGAGCGCCGGGACAACGGCGACGGCATCGACGACGACCAGGACTACGTCGTGCACCGCCTCGCCTTCACCCTGCCCGCCGAGGCGGGGCCGGACCTGCGGGTGGGGGACGACGGCGTGGAGTTCCGCTACCGGGAAGCGGACCGCGAGGCCGGCACCGCGCGGGCCTTCGAGGTGCGCCGCGAGGGCCGGATCATGATCCTGGGGGACGACGGCCTCGGGGGGGCGCTGCTCACCGACGCCGACCGGGGCGGGGTCACCCTGGAACGCGGCGAGAAGCTGGCCAAGAAGAGCGGGAGCTGCGGGAGCGTCGTGTACTACCGCATGGTCCTGGGGGGCATCGACGTGATCCCCGGCTCCACCGAAGCGGCGACGTTGGACGTCGCCCCCACCGGCGGCGAGCCCGAGTCTGGGGAGTGGTACCTGGTCGGGGTGGACGAGCACGAATGGTTGGACCCGAGCCCCGACTGCGACGCCGCCCCGGTGAGCTCCTACGTGATGATCAGCCGGGACTGATCCCCCGGGACCCGGCGGGACTGCGCGATCGGGTCCCCCCCGCCCTGGCGGGCCGAGAGGCGGGCCCCCCGCGGCCGGCCGTCAGTCCGGGGGGCGGACCTCGTCGTCCCCCCCTTCCAACCACTCCTCGCACCGGCGCGCCAGGGCGTCGAGTCTCTCGTCCGTCCAGCGGCGTGGGGCCATGGGGATGTCGTGCTCCCTCCCGTGGGCGATGGCCCACTGGGCTTCCAGTCGGGAACCGGGCGAGGCCACCCGGGTCCGTTCGGGGCGACCCGGTGCGCAACCGGGGCTTCGTGTGGTATTTGCATGGCTCTGTGGGAACGCCTGGACAGGGGTCGGGTGTGCTGCACGCTTCCATCGGCTCGGGAGTGAGCGGGGGTAGGCCACGGAGGTCGTGCGACCAAGCCCACGCCAGCAGCGACTATCCCGAACGGAGCTGCCTGAGGACCCACGCCGAGCCCATGGCCGGGGAGAGCGAGTAGCCCCCAAACGTCAACAGCCCCCGCGGGGGGCGCCGGGGTCGCACCCGGGAACGGAGGTCGAGATGAAGGAGAGCAAGCACGACCTGGATCCGATGTTCCGCACGGGGAGGTCCACGGCGTCGTCGGGGCTGATCTACTCCCAGGCACCGAACGGAAAGTCGGTGCTCATCCCCCTGCTGTCCAACTTCACGGCCGCCACCGACGGCACGGGGACTGCGTCCTACAGCGACATCGAGATCGGCGATGCCGAGGGCCTGTTCGCATTCGCCGAGTCGGTGACCGCCCACACTCTCACGCGGGGCGCATCGGCGCAGCACGACTGGAAGATCGTCTTCTACTACAGCTTCGACGGCAAGTCGTGGTCCTCCCCCATCGATCTGTTCCCATGGATCTCGGCGGGTACGGGGTACGCGATCCAGACGGCGAACACGACGACGTCGAACTTCGGCCTTCGCGTGCGGTTCGCGCTTGCGGTGCGCAACAGCGCGGGTACGGTGGTGAACACCGCCATCGTGTCGTGCGTGCTGAAGGTGGCCCTCGCGAGTTGAGGATCGCGTCCGGGGCGGACGGGGGCCCGACAGGTGCGGAGGCGCGCGTCCAGGTACGGGGACTGTTCGCGGACGTGGCACCTCTCCCGACAGCGTGCTACAACGAGGCCGTCGGCCCGGGAAGCC
>JAKLKC010000105.1 GCA_023150875.1 Myxococcota bacterium
CCCCCGCCCTACGTTCCGGATCGGGTGGGCCTGGGAACGGAGAAACTGGGGAGGAACCTTCGGAACGACGTACTAGTCAGGCGCGCCTGGCCATGGAGCTGAGCGAGCGGCAGATCCCGTTCTATGAGAAGCCGCGCCTTCGACTTGAGTACAGGGGAAGACCGCTGAAGCAGGAGTATGAGCCCGACCTTCTGTGCTTCGGGGAGACCAGCCTCGAAGTCAAGGCTGTGCAACAGCTCAGCGACGAGCATCGTGCCCGAGCGATCGACCACATGAAGGCGACCGGCAAACAGCTCACCTTGCTGTTGAACTCCGGACACCACCCGAAGACCGAACACGAGCGCTTCGTCAACCAACCCCTTTCGCGTGTTTCGCGTGTTTCGTAGTTTCAACCAATCCCACCTGGATGCCACCCAGGGCGGTTCGCGATGACTGCCAGCCGTCGTAAATGGCTCGCCGTCCTTCCCTCACTTGCAGAGGCGCAGATTGGCCCGTCTTGGGCCCGCAGAGGACGCGGTAAGGAGAGCGGGGAGGCCCAGAGCTTTGGGCGGCGAACGGATAGGCAATGCTCGTTCTCGTTCACGCCCCACCCCCGCTCTGCGCCTCCGCGCCTCCGCGCCTCCGCGTTGACCCCAGTGTAGGGAGCCACGATAATCCGTGGCATCGTTACGCGGTCTTCCGCCGCCTTCTCCGCATTGTCCCGTGGTCCTCAGGCGAGTCAAGGGTCGGCCATGGCCGACCGCTGCGCGGCTGGCGCCCTTGACCCGCCTTCCGGGACACCCGGCTGGCTGGATAGGCGGCGGATGGAGAGGTCCGGAAATCGACCTCTTCTCCGCGCTCTGGCGTAACGGTGCAATGTGTCCCGGTGGGGACGGAAGAGCGTGGGACTCTACACCCCAGCCCCGCTCCCCCCACCGCCTCCCGTTCTCGCCCTGCGCCATAACAAGCGTCTCGGCGTCAATGCTCTTCCGCGGAGGAAGCCCCCGGGGAAGGGGAGGGGGCCGAGAACGACGCGTGGGGGCGGCGACGGGACGGATAGGATTGAACGCAGAGACGCAGAGGCGCAGAGGCGCAGAGCCGCGAAGAACGCAGAGGGAAAAGCGGGGAGGCCCGGAGCTTTGGGCGGCAAACGGGTGGGCAATGTTTCAACCCTGTGGCAGTTGACCCACGACGCCCTCGTCGACGGCGGCGAGGCGTTCGACGCCGCCTCCCACGCAGGCGACGTGCATGACCCGACCCACCCGGAAATCGGGAACTGGCTCGCGGCCCCGGGCAGCCTCTCGCTGGGGAGCAACGGCCATGCATCCCGAAGTGCCGGCTCCACGTCTCGCCCGCCTCTCCCGAAGGTAAGATGGACCGGGTCTTCGGGATGGAGCACGGCGGAGACATGCTCGTCGCCCTCACCTCGTTCGGCGTGGCCGACCCGAACTACAAGACCTTGGTCGAGCTGCGGGAGCACTCGTGCGAGATGTACGAGGTGGAGGCGGACGGGTCCATCGGGAGCCACCTGGGGAGCATCACCCCGCCCTCCGACACCTTCGAGGTCATCTTCTGGGACGACGACCCGCACCGGACCCGCCTCGGTTACGGGGACTGCCAGCCGTACTGAGCGGGGGGCGCGGCGGAGGGAGGTCGGGCGGCGACGGCGCTGTGGTAGCATGCCGCCCTCTCCGGGCCGTGGACGCCGGGGCCTCCCCCGTCCGGGCGGGCCGGAGGGGGAGCCGGGGTTGACCATGAGACCGGGGCGCCTCGCCCTCCCGACGCTGCTTGCGCTCGCCGCGATCCTGGCGAAGCCCCCGCCCGCGGGGGCCTACGGGGAGCGGATCCACCGGGCCCTGCCCGCCCTGGCCCTGGACGAGGGGGCCCTCGGGCCCGTGGCGCCGGGGGCGACCCCCCAGGACCTCGGGGCCTTCCGCGCCTGGCTGTACGGGCTCGGCGTCGCCACCCCCGACGGGGCGCTGCGGGAGCGGATCCTCGCCCGCTTCCCCGACGAGGCGTCCTTCGTCGATCCCCGGGCCTTCAAGGAGCTCCTCTCCATGAACCCCGAGGCCGAGGTGTTCGGGGTCGACCGCACCGCGGGGGAGGTCCCGGCGAGGCGGGGGGATCTGCTCGCCGCCGCCTCCGCCCACCCCGACGACGACCGTCGCAACCAGGACCGCTTCGCCCGGGACGCCGACGGGAGGGTCCGGGTGGGGCCGGACGGCCAGCCCCTGCCCGCGGATCCGGCGATCCTGTGGATGGGGCGGAGCACCGGGGTGAACAGCCAGGCCCACGCCCACTACGGCCTGACCCGGAAGCGCCACAGCGACGATCCCGGGGTCCTGAAGACCGAGCCGGAGCGGTTCACGGTGCCGGTGGAGGCGATGGCCTTCGGGGCGGAGCTGGCCGAGGCCTACGCGCTGCTCGCCTTCGCGGCCTCGCGCTTCCCCTCCCCCGCCCGGGACCACCTGGTGGGCCTCTACGAGGGGGCGGCGTTCCACCACGTGCAGGACGTGTGCAACCAGGTCCACGCCATCCAGGTGGGGATCTACGACTTCTTCGTCTCGGCGAAGCTCCAGTCCCTGGTGGAGGACCTGGTGACGGGAGGGGGCCTGCTCCGCTCCCGCCGGGGGTTCCGGTCCATCGGGATCGGCATCATCTCGAACCACCACCTGATGAGCGAGGAGCTGTGGGCCGACCGGGTGGAGGAGGTGCTGGCGGCGGGGCCGGCGGGGGGGGATCCCGAGGTGCGCCGCGCCGTGGAGGCCGCCCGGGCCGACGATCCCGATCTGCTGGCGGACCTGGACCGCGATGCCCCGGGGGGGACCTTCGCGGGCTTCGGCCGGGCCCTCGCCCAGGCGGTGGTGGAGCGGAGCGCCCCCGAGGGGGCCGAGGTCTACCGGCGGGTCTTCACCTTCGCGCCGGGGCTGCGGTCCCGTCACGTCGCCTTCGACGCCGAGGCGGACGACCCGGAGCCCTTCGTCGCCGATCCCGCCGATCCCGAGGTGGGGCGCGCCCTCGGGGAGTTCTACGCGCTCCAGGGGCGGGGCTTCTCCCGCGCCGGCACGGCGATGAGGGCCTTCGAGGCCCGCCTGGCCGCCTTCCGGACCACCGCCCCCGCCCCGGGGGGGGACGCCGCCCCGGACCCCGCCCTGCGGGCGGTGGTGGACGCCTTCTTCCGGGCTCGCCTCGACGCCGCCGACGAGGCCGCCGCCCGCCTCGCCGCTTGGGTGCCCGAGCCGGAGTCGGATCTGCCGGTCTCCTGGTGGGTGCTCGGGATCTACGCTCTGCCCCTCGGCGCCGTCGCCGCGGCCCTCTGGCGCCGCCGGACCCGGAGACCGATGGACAGGAGGACTCCGTGACCTCGCTCTTCCCCCCCGCCGCCCCGGCCGCCGCCGCGCTGGCCCTCGCCCTCGCCGCCCCCTCCCTCGCCCGGGCGGCCCCGCCGGTCGCCTGGGCGGGGCAGGACGTGTACGCCTCCGTCGGCCCCCTGATCGTGCTCAACGGCAGCGCCAGCGACGATCCCGACGGGGATCCCCTCACCTTCGACTGGAACCAGGAGGAGGGGCCGCCGGTGGACCTGCTGGACGCCGACAAGGCCTACCCCTCGTTCAAGGGGATCGAGCCGGGCACCTACACCTTCTCGCTGGTGGTCTCCGACGGCGCCAGCGCCAGCGCCGCCGACCTCGTCCTGGTCCACCTCTTCCCCGACGTCGAGCACGACGTCTCCACGGGCTGCGGCTGCTCCGCCGGGACCCCCGGACCCGCGGCGCGGCCCGCGGCCTGGACGGCCCTGGCGGCGCTGGCGCTCCTGGCCCTCCGGAGGCGGAGGCCCTGATCCCCGCCCCCGCGCCGGACCCCGATCTCCGCCGTCGCCTGGACGAGCTCCACGCCGGCTTCGACCATCGCGGCCGGATCCCCCACGATCCCGTCCAGTTCCCCCGCCGCTACGCCGATCCCCGGGACGCCGAGGTGGTGGCCCTCGTCGCCGCCTCCCTGGCCTTCGGGCGGATCGCCGCCTTCCTCCCGGTGGTCGAGGCGCTGCTGGCCCGCCTGGGCCCGAGCCCCGCCCGGGACCTCGCCGCCCTGGACGGCGACGCCTCCCGCGCCCCGGTCCGGGGCCTCCGCTACCGCTGGGTGACCGCCGCCGACCTGGCGGCGTTCCTGGCGGCCCTGGGGGGCGCGGCGGGGGAGCCTGGGGGCCTGGAGGCCGGGTTCGCCCGGGGGATCCGGGAGGGGGAGGACGCCGCCTCGGCCCTGGTCCCCTTCCTGGCGGGCCTGCGGGCGCGGGCCGCAGGGGGCGGGCCCTCCACCCCCGGCCTGTCCTTCCTGCTGCCGTCCGGGGAGGGAGGATCCGCCCTCAAGAGGCCCCTCCTCTTCCTGCGGTGGATGGTTCGCCGGGGGACGGAGGGGGTGGACCTGGGGACCTGGACCTGCCTGCCCCCCTCCCGCCTGGTGATCCCGCTGGACACCCACGTCTTCCGGATCTCCCGCGCCCTGGGGCTGACCGCCCGCGCCACCCCGAACCTGGCGGCGGCCCGGGAGATCACCGCCTCCCTGGCCCGCCTGGACCCGTCCGATCCCGTCCGCTACGACTTCGCCCTGTGCCACCTGGGGATCTCCGGCCGCTGCCGGGGCCGCCGGGACGAGGGCCTCTGCGCCCCGTGCGCCCTGCGGCCGATCTGCCGCCTCCCGTGAGGCCCGCGCCCCTCTCTGCTAGACTGCGCGGCGGGGGCAGGGAGGGGCCGCGAGGATGGGGCCATGCCACGCCTCCGCCCGCTCCCCGCCGCTTCCGCCGCCCTCGCCGCCCTGTGCCTCGCACCGCTCGGGGCGGGCTGCGCCGATGAGGCCGCCGACGACGACACCGCCGGCGAGGTGCTCGACGACGACACCACCCCGGCGGGGGACGACGACTCCTCCCCCGACTGGGGCCCCATCGAGTCCTTCGAGTGGCGCACCCCCTGGTGGGAGGACGATCCCAGCGGCGACGGGGGATCCCTGGACATCCGGAACTGGCGCTACCGCACCAACGGCCGCCTGTTCGAGTGGAACATGCTCTTCCACGGATCCGTCTCCGCGGGGCAGGTCTCGGCGGGGGTGCTCTACCAGGTGGGGGGCGACTCGGTGCTCCTGTGGGGAGAGGGGGAGATCCTGGCCGCCGAGCAGTACGACTCCGACGGGATCCTGGTGGACTCCTGGACCCCCGCCACCGCCTACTTCGTCGAGGACGACGGGGGCTTCGGCTTCGGCGGCGAGATGACCGACTTCCACATGATCGACCCCTACAGCGGCGACCTGCTCCCCACCCTGGCGGTGGTCACCGCCTCGGGGGAGGGGGACTACTTCCTGGACCTGGTGGAGTCGGGCGGCTACTACTCCTACCAGAACTTCATGGCCCCCCTCGGCCCGCCCGCGCCGGACCTGGAGATGGACGGGATGCGGGTGGTGGACGACTTCAACGGGGACGGCGAGCTCTCCGCGGGGGAGTCCGCCACCCTGCTCGCCGACATGACCAACATCGGCGACAAGGACTCCGAGCCCGGGGTCCAGGCGACGGTCACCATCGTGAGCAACTCCACCGCCGAGGCCACCCTGGACTCCGACACCGCCTCGGTGGACGGCGGCGACGTGGTGGAGGTGCGCGAGGAGGTCTCCACCTCCGATCCCGGCTTCCGGATCACCGTCTCCGAGGATGCCACCACCTCCCAGTACATCAGCTTCAGCGTGACCGCCCAGCACCCCGACGGCACGGTGGAGGGGGTGGGGACCTTCTTCTTCACCATCAACTGAGCCCGGGACTCACCCTCTCAGCCCCACCGCCGCAGCCACAGCTCCACCGACGCCGCCCGGGCCAGGGCCTCCCCGTGGTCGGCGGATCCCCGGAGGTGGGCGCCCAGAAGGCCCCCGAGCCCCCGGGGGCTCAGCCACTCCCCGGCCGCCATCCGCCCCGGCGCGAACAGGTCCCCGAGCATCGCCCGGAGGGACGGGTCCCGCCGCAGGGCGCCGTTCCAGTCGTGGACGTGCCGGGGATCCCGCCGCGTCCGCCCCCCGAACCAGCGCTTCAGGCGGTCCCAGCGCACCGCCTCCGCCCGGGCCTTCTCCACCGCGGCCCGGGCGGCTTCGGGGGCGCCCGGGGGCAGGCCGGTGCGGGACCAGGGCACCGCCGCCAGGGGCGCCGGCAGCCACAGGCACAGGGCCCGCAGGTAGGCCCTCTGGTGCCGGCGCTGCTCCTCGGGCAGCGACAGCGCCAGGGCCACCAGGTCCCGGTCCCAGAAGGGGGTCCGCACGGGGGTGTCCACCCGCCGGACCCGCACCCCCTCCAGGGTGCGGCGGCGCTGGCGGAGGGCGAGGTCGTACAGGTCGCGGCGTCGGGACGTGGGCAGGCCCCGGAGCCGGGGATCGGCGGCCGCGAGGTAGCGGGAGGGGGGCAGGAACTCCCGCCGCGCCCGCAGGGACGGGGCCAGGACCACCCCCCGGACCCGCTCCGGCAGGGGGGGGAGCACCTGCCGGAGCGCCTCCTCGTCGGGCGCCTCCGCCGCCCCCGGCGCCCGCGTCCCGCTCCCGAAGACCGCGTCGCCGCTCATGCCGCTGAAGAGCAGGTCGGCCACCGCCCGCACCGAGGCGTTGGTGTTGGCCACGGGGGCGAGGGACAGGGGGCCGAAGCCCGAGGTCACGTCCGCCACCTCCCCGGCCACGTCCCCGGGGAAGCCGTCGGGCAGGACCAGGCGGTGGTGGGGGATCCCGAGCGCCGCCGCCACCTCCTCCGCCAGGGGGAGGTCCACTCCCCCCTCCTGCCCGAAGGTGACCGCCACGAAGGGCACCTCCAGCCGCGCCAGCCCCGCGACGATGGCCCGGGTGTCCATCCCCCCCGACAGCAGGCAACCCACCCGCCCCGGCAGCTCCCGGGCCCGGCGCCGGAGGGCCCGGATCCAGGCGTCGGCGAAGACCTCGGGGAGGTCCGCGGCCTCCGGCCCGCCCGCCAATCCGTCCAGGGGATCCGCCCAGGCGAAGGACTGGCAGCCGTCCGGGGAGGCGAGCAGGAAGTGGCCCGGCGCGAGGGAGCGCACCCCCTCCAGCAGGCTCCGCCCCTCGAAGGCGGCCCCGAACACCACCGCGTCGGCGATCCCCAGGGGATCGGGCCGGGGATCGTCCCAGCCGACCCTGCGCAGGAAGCGGGCCAGGGCCCCGGCCTCGGAGGCGAAGGCGATCCGCGGGCCCCGGCTCCACACGTAGACCGGGTGCAGGCCGAACCGGTCCGAGGCGAGGACCAGCAGGCGCCTCGCCGGATCGAACAGGCACAGGGCGAACTCCCCGTCCAGCAGCGGCAGGCAGCCCGCTCCCCGCAACCGCCACAGCGCCAGGACCGCCTCGGGATCGCCCCCTTCCCCTCGCCCCGGCGGCCCGTCGTCCCCGAGCCCGCCGGCCCGCAGGGACGCCTCCCGATCCGCAAGCGCCCCCTCCAGCACCACCACCTCGCCCCCGGGGCCGGTCAGGGGACCGGGCCGCGACGGCGGGAGCACGCCGCCGATCCGCCCCACACCCACCCCCGGGGCGGCCCAGGCCTCCACCCGGTGGAAGGGGCGCCGCCGCATGGGCTCGGCGAGGGCGAGGAGGGCGGCCCGGGGATCGGGGACGTCGCCCATGAAGCCGAAGATCCCGCTCATCCCGCCGCTCCCTGACGCACCGGCAGGGTACTCCGGGACCCGGTTCCTTGACACCCGCCTCCCCATTCGGTAGGCCAGGGGCCGGCCCCGCGCCGCCCCCGGGATCCCCCCGATCCCGGATCCACCCTCCCGAACCCCGGTCCCCCGAGGTCCTCGTGCCCCTCCCCCGCCGGTCGGTCCTGCGGTCCATGGTCGCCTCCCTCCTCCTCCTCGCTCATCCCCTGGCGCTGCCCGCGTGCGGCGGCGAGCCTTCGGGCGGGGGCTGGCGCTCCGGGGGCAAGGCCGGCCTCGGCCTCGGCTCCCAGGACCCCTCCCCCCTCGCCTCGCCGGACCTGGCGCGGGAAGGGTTCGCCCTGGCCCGACGGGTCCTGACCGGCGCCCGGGAGACCGGGGAGGCGAAGGCCCTGGAGGCCTTCGAGGGCCGGCGGGTGTTCCTGACCCTCTACGGGGTGGGCAAGAAGCCCGTCGCCGCCACCGGCCGGGGCAAGGACCTGGCCGACTCCGTCGAGGCGGCCGCCCGCGCCCTGGCGGAGGACCGCGCCCTGGAGGGGGGCGCCGCCGCCCAGGCGGTCAAGGACGGCGCCTTCCGCCTGAAGATCGAGGTGCCGGTCTCGGCGGAGAAGAAGAAGCTCAAGGAGAAGGAGGGGGTGGTCCGGCCGCGGCGGGAGAGCGTGGGCCTCCAGGGCTACTACGCCGAGTTCGAGGGGAAGCCCGGCTGGCTCACCGGCACCGACGTCGCCGAGCAGAACCTCTGGATCGGCAAGAAGAAGGGCTTCTCGGGGGAGGAGCTGCGCCGGCGGCTGGAGGCCCGGGCGGGGGGCGACGACATGCCCCCCGACTCGTCGTACATGGAGTTCCAGGCGGAGTCCTGGGTGGAGGGGCCCCTGCCCCAGGATCCGCCCGTCCGCCTGTACCGCACCCGCCCCCATCCCGAGACGGTGGCGCCGGTGACCGCGGACTCCATGCTCGCCGCCTCCATCGCCGCCGCCGACTACATCGAACGGATCATCCGGCCCGATGGCAAGCACCTGTACCTGTACCACGTCCTGGAGGACCGGGAGAGCCGCAGCTACAACATGCTGCGCCACGCCGGCACCACCTTCGCCCTGCTCCAGGCCTACGACCGTACCCGCTGGCCCCGCTACCGCGCCGCCGCCGAGCGCTCCATCGAGTACCTCCTGGCCCAGTCGAAGTACGAGAAGCGCAAGGGGCCGTGGGGGGAGGACTTCCTGTTCGTGCTGGACGGCAAGGACGCCAAGCTCGGCGGCTCGGGCCTCACCCTGCTCGCCCTGGCCCAGTACACCGAGGCCACCGGGGACCGGCGCTACTGGACGCAGATGCAGCAGTACGCCCGCTTCATCGTGATGATGCAGCGGGAGAACGGCCGGATGAACAGCTTCTACGCCCACGAGCCGGGCATGAAGGTCTCCGACGAGGAGAACGAGTTCTACCCCGGCGAGGCCCTGCTGGGGCTGATGCGCCTGCACGCCATCGAGGCCAATCCCCTGTGGCTCCGCACCGCCGAGAAGGCGGCGGACTACATGATCCTGGAGCGGGACAAGGGCAAGGGCAAGGACAAGGTCCCCCACGACCACTGGCTGCACTACGGGCTCTCGTACCTCTACCACTACTCCAAGGCCCCCCACTACCTGGAGCACGCCCGCCTCATCGGCCAGGCGATGGAGAGCAAGGCGAGGGGCCCCGATCACCCCGACGTGAAGTCCTGGCCCGACCTGCTGGGGGCGTTCTACTCGCCCCCCGCCATCACCCCCGGGGCCACCAAGATCGAGGGGATCTCCGCCGCCATCGACGTGCTCCTGGAGGCGGGGGAGGACCCCCAGTGGCTGATGGACGTGGCGGTGCCCGGGGCGGAGTTCCTGGTGCGCCAGCAGTACACCCCCGCCTCCTCCTACTTCGCCCCCTACCCCGAGAAGGTGCTGGGGGGCTGGCCCGAGCACCCCGTCACCCACGAGATCCGCAACGACTACGTCCAGCACTCGCTCTCGGGACTGCTGGGCACCGAGCGCCACCTGAGGGCCAAGGAGGGGGTGGTGGTGCCCGGCGGCCCGAGGTGGAGCGATCACCGCCGGGAGGGGGCCACCTTCGCGGGGATCCCCGAGCCCGGCGCCGCCCCGCCCGGGGCCCAGGCCGGAGGGTCGCCCCCTAGCCCTTGACGCCCCCCGCCGTCAGCCCCTCCACCAGGTGGCGCTGGAGGGCGAAGAACAGCGCCATCACCGGCAGGCTGACCACGATGGCCCCCGCCGCGAACCGTCCCCACTCCGCGCTGTAGTCCCCGACGTACCGCTGCAGGGCCACCGGCAGGGTGGTGGACGCCTCCTCCCCCATGAAGGTGGCGGCGAGGATGAACTCGTTCCACGCCGTCATGAAGCAGAACAGGGCGGTCACCGCGATCCCCGGCCGCGCCAGCGGCAGCACGATCCGGGTGAAGGTGGTCCACCGGGAGGCCCCGTCCATGACCGCCGCCTCTTCCAACTCCCGGGGGATGGTGTCGAAATAGCCCTTGAGCATGAACACGCAGAAGGGGATGGCGGTGATGGAGTAGACGAGGGTGAGCCCCAGCAGGGAGTCCAGCAGCCCCAGGGCGTCCAGCAGGATGTAGAGCGGGATCGCCGTCAGCACCCCGGGGAACATCTGGGAGATCAGGAAGGCCCGCATCCCCGCGTCCCGCCCGGGGAACCGGAAGCGGCTGAAGGCGTAGCCGGCGGTGCAGGCCAGGGCCACCCCCACCACCGTCGTCGCCGCCGACACCGCCACCGAGTTGAAGAGCTGCCACCCGAACAGCCACCTCCCCTGGCCGTCCCGGGTCCCCAGCACGTCCCGGAAGTTCTGGAGGGAGGGCTCCGCGGGGAGGGGATCGAGGCCGAGGGTGAAGCCCTGGGCCTCGGTCAGGGCCATCTTCACCACCCACAGGACGGGGTAGAGGGTGGCGGCGGAGGCGACCACCAGGGCCGCTTGCGTGGCCGCCTGGCGGGCGAAGGAGGCGCGTCCCCTCACCGCGAGAGCCTCCCCAGCAGCCGGTCCGTGAAGCGGCTGTAGGCGATCAGCAGCACGAAGATCAGCGCCGCGTAGGCGGCGGCGTAGCCGTACTGCGCCTGCCTCTCGAAGGCCCACTTGTAGGCCTGGGAGATCAGGATGTCGGTGCCCCCGTCGGGCTCGCCGCCGCTGACGAGGTAGACGATGTTGAACTGGTTGAAGGTCCACACCGAGCCCAGCACCACCGCGGGGGCCAGGGCCGGCATCAGCATCGGCCAGGTGACGTGGCGGAACCGCTGCCACCGGGACGCCCCGTCCACCTCCGCCGCCTCCTCCAGCTCCCTGGGGATCGCCTGGAGGGCGCCCAGGGCGACCACCATCATGAACGGGAAGCCGAGCCAGGTGTTGGTGGCGACGTTGGCGGCGAAGGCGGTGGAGAACTTCGCGAACCAGCTCACCGGTTCCAGCCCCAGCGCCGCCAGCAGCGCGTTCACCGCCCCGAACTGGCGGTGGAACATGCCCTTCCAGATCAGCGCGGTGATGTAGTTGGGCACCGCCCAGGGCACCACCAGCAGCACCCGCCACAGTCCCCGGAGCCTCACCCAGGGATCCCGCAGCAGCAGGGCCAGGGCGAGGCCGATCCCCACGTGGAGGGCGACGTTGAGGGCGGTCCACGCCACGGTGACGGCGGCGGTGGACCAGAAGCTCAGGGGATCCCCGAGCCCGTAGTCCCGGGAGAGGAGGATCGAGGCGTAGTGGGCGAGGCCCACGTAGGACCAGGAGCCGGCGCGGTGGGCGAAGAGGGAGACGGCGCCCCCCACGGCGAAGGGCAGGAAGGAGAGGAG
>JAKLKC010000106.1 GCA_023150875.1 Myxococcota bacterium
TCCTCCGCGGCGAGCTGGCCGGCCTCCCGGGCCTCCTCCGCGGCGAGCTGGCCGGCCTCCCGGGCCTCCTCCGCGGCGAGCTGGCCGGCCTCCCGGGCCTCCTCCGCGGCCGCGGCGGGGCCGTCGCTGTAGGAAGCGCCGATCCCCACGCGGTCCCCTGAGACGCGGGCGCCGTGGCTGGTCACGACCTCGCCGCCCAGCACCACCTGGTCGCCGTCGATCACCGCGTCCGGCCCAACCTCCAGCCGGCCGCCGAAGACGATGGCGTCGCCCCGCACCCTGCCATCCACACGGGCGTCGGCGCCGAAGACCACCAGGTCGTCGACCGTCTCGCCGGGCCGGACCCAGGTGTCGCCGCCGAAGGTCACCCGACTCTGGGCGGCGGCGGAGATGGGGACGGCCAGGGCGGCCAGGACCAGAGCGGCGGCGAGGCCGGAGGAGATGCTGGGTGAGCGGATCATGGGGTGGAACTCACCGGCGCCAGGGTGACGCGGAGACCGATGGAGGAGACGAGGACGACGGCCGCCGCGGCGACCAGGGCCCAGGCACCGATGGCGGAGACGACGGTGAGGCCCGCGCCCACGAGGGCGGGGACGGCCAGCACCGCCGAGACCGCCGCCACGGTCCAGGAACCGACGGCGTCCGGGGCGAACAGGACGGCCGCGGCGACCAGCGCGGCCACGGCCACGTCGATGCCGACGATCCACCCCAGGAGCCGGGCGGGACGAAGGGACTCGGGGTCGTGGGAGGGGAGGGGGCGGGGTGCCCCCAGGGCCCGCGCGGCGGGCCGTCCGGCCGGTACGCCGACGGCTGCCTCCCTCTCGCCGGCCCAGGCGGCGAGGACCGCGTCCGCCAGGTCCGGGGGCGCCTCCATCCGGGGCATCGCCGAGAGGGCGCGGGAGAGGCGGACGTGGGCGTCCCGGGTACCCCGGCACTCCGGGCAGCTCTCCACGTGGGCGGCGACCCCGGCGGGGAGGACGAGGCCGTCCGCGGCGCGCTGGAGGTCGTCGTCGGAGGGGTGGGTCACGGCGTGTACTCCAACTCCGCCAGCGCCTCGCGGAGCATGTTGCGTGCCCGGAACAGGCGGTTCATCACGGTGCCCAGGGGGATGTCCAGGAGATCCGCGATCTCGCGGTAGCTCAGGGCCTCGAAGTGATAGAGCACGATGATCTCCCGGTAGTTGTCCCGAAGCCGGGCGAGCGCCTTCTGGATGAGCTCTGACTCCTCCCGCTCCAGGGCCGCCCGGAGGGGGGAGGTGAAGCCCGACGGCCCCCCCGCCTCGCCCGCCTCATCCCCCGCGAACCGCTCCTCGTCCAGCTCGGTGGCGGGGCGCAGCCTCCTGCGGCGGTCGATATGGGTGTTCCGGGCGATGCGGTAGAGCCAGGTGGAGAGGGCCCACCGGGGATCGTAGTCCCCCAGGTGGCGCAGCGCCTTGAGCAGGGAGTCCTGGACCAGGTCCCGGGCATCCTCGGCCGATCCCGTCATCCGGTAGGCGAAGTTGTAGAGGGGCCCCGACCAGCGCTCGACGAGGAGGCGGGCGGCCTCGGGGTCGCCCCGGACGATGTGCTCGACGAGCTCCTGGTCGGTGACCGCCAACCGCCATCCTCTACGCGCCACGGGGTCGGGCTATTTCAGCGGTGTCCACCCCGCGGCGCAAGCCGTCGCCGAGGGCCATCTTTCGTTGAAGTCGGGGGGGTGGGGTGCTATGTAGGATCGAAGGACTCGCCGCGCGCCGGCCCGTCCGCCGGGGCGACCGCGGTCGCGCCGCCGGGACGGCGCGCGGGCCGACCCGGGGCCTGCGTCGCGTGGAAAAGCAGGACAAGCTCAAGAGATATCTCAGGAAGGACTACAGCGAGCTGGTCGAGTTCCCCGTGGAGCTCGTCGACCGGGACGGCGTGGTGCGCCGCTACTCCTTCGAGGAGTCGGTCGAGGTCTACCAACGCCGTATCCAGACCGCCGCATGGCGATACGATGACGCCGACCTGATCGCCGCCGAGGTCGATCACTGCACCAAGCGGATCGAACAGATCGAGCGGTCCTTCCTGCTCCGCCGCCAGGGCGGGGCGTTCCGCGGTCACGAAGACATGCACTCCACCGTCCGCCCCGACCCGTCCGTACTCGCCCTCCTGGACCGGGCCTACCGCGGGACGCTCGCCCGGGCGGGGTACCAGATCCGGGGAGGCGCAGACCTCCAGGTCCCCATCGTCCGGCTGGAGGGAGGGGAGCCCGCGGAGGCCTGGCGGATCGGCTTCGACGAGGACGAGCACCACCTCCTGTACGTGTACCGCTTCGCGGGGGAGGAGGGCCAGGCGACCCGCGACCGGTTCCGCGCGTGGTCCCTGGCGATGCGCTGCGCCGCCCGGTTGCCGTCCGCCGACGTGGAGCACGTGCTCTACGTGGAGGAGCGGGAGGACCTGGGCTTCGCCCTGACCGGCCGCGTGGAGATGCCGGCGGCCCTCCGGGCGCAGTCCGAGCCCCTGGACGACCCCTCCGAGGTGCTCCCCTCCGCCGAATCCGGACCCGCGCCTGGGGAGGCGGAGGGTGAGGGCGAGGACGAGAGCCCCGCAGGACTCCCCCCGACCTCGGTGGCCGGATCGGGCGAGGGGAGCGGCGACTCCGGCGGGGCTGGCAGGGACGATGACGAGGGCGAGGACGACGGGCCGCCGGGGGCCGCCCTGTGGGAGGTCGACCTCCCGTCCTGGACGTCCATCGACGACGAGTCCGATGCCCCCGCGGGCACCGTGGAGTTCGCAGAAGGGGTCGCCCGACTTCGGGCGGGGGACCCGTCCAGCGCCATCGACCGCTTCCGGGCCGCCGTATCGGCCAACCCCTGGTCCACAGAGATCTACCGCGTGCTGGTGACCCTGCTGGACGCGGCGGGCCGCCACGAGGAGGCCGGCCTCTATGCCCGGATGGCGGAGCGGCACCTCCCCGATGACGCCGTGATCGCACTCCAGGTCGGGCTGAACCTGCTGCGTCAGGGCCGGCATCGCGCGGCCCTCGCCTCCATCGACCGGGCCCTGCGCCTGGATCCGGACCTCCACCAGGCCCACTACTTCGCGGGCCTGGTGCATGCTTCCCGGGGGCGGCTGCCCCAGGCGACGATGCACCTGGCCCTGGCGTGCGGCGGCGACGACGTCCGGCACCGGGCCGAGGTTGCCCTGGAGTGGGTGGGGAGGCAGCGGGCCGGCCTGCTCCGCCTGCGGATCGGCGCGGGCGCCCTGGTGATCCTGGGGGTGATCGGGCTGCTGCTGGGCAGCGCGTGGACGCTGGTGGCGGCGTGGGGGGTGGCCCTGGCCGCGGTGCTCTCGGGCCGCCCCGTCCGGGCCGCCCGGGCCCTGGCCGCGTTCCGTGGCCAGCTCTCGGGGGGAGGCGCCGCCGCTCCCGAGGCGGACCGGCTCCGCGGGGGCTGAGTCTCCGCCCCGCCCCCTGCCGGGTCGGGCGGCGGATCAGCGCGCCGCGGTGTCGTCCCCGGCGGTCGGGTCCTTCACGAACCCGTCGACGACCTCCTCGATGGCGCAGGAGGGGAGGGCCATCGCCGCGGGATCCCCCTCCACCCGGGCCCAGCACTCGTCTCCCTCCCGGGAGAGGGTGAACCGGGCCTCCGGCCCGTTGGACTGGGAGATCCGGAACCTGCCCAGCTCCTGCCCCGGCGTCGCCGCCCCGGGCTCCCCGGACCGGGTCGCCTTCAGCCCCGTCAGCTCCCGCAGCAGGTCGCTCGCCCGCTCCGGCGGCAGTGACTTCGCCTCGGCCCCACCCACGGACACCTTCCAGGCGTCCTGCTCGTCCTTCAGCAGCGACAGGGCCTGCCCGCGCCAGGTCGCCTCCACCTCCCGCCCCAGCCAGGCGTCGAGGTCCGCCACCGCCAGCGCCCTCCACTCCTCGGCGGGGCGCGCGATCCCCTCCACGACGTACTTCGCCACCGTGACCAGCTCGCCGTCCGGCAGGCGCCGCGCGAAGGTCGTCCCCCCCTCGGCCTCTCCGCCGAGGGCGAGCTCGATGCGGCCGCCCTCGCCCAGGTCGACGGCGACGCGGTGGGAGGGCGGCGCCAGCGAGTCCCCCTCGGCGCCGGGCTCGGGGAAGTCCCTCGCCTTCAGGTTCCCCAGGTCCGACAGCAGGTTCCGCACCAGGACCCGGTCCGCGCGCCACCGGGGCGTGCCCAGGACCCACCAGGTCTCCCCCTCCCGCACCAGGTCCACGGTCCCCCCGGGCGAGGTCAGGCCCACCTTCCGAGCGGCGCCCTCGGAGAAGGACGCCACGCGGCGGTCCCTCAGGTCCGAGACGGTCTTCTCCAAGGCGGACGCCTCGAAGGCGGGGACGATGCGGAGGTTCGCCTCTCCCTCGACCCGGGCGTAACGGCCGTCCCCGAAGGGGGTGGCACGGCCCAGGATGAGGGTGGAGGGGCGCTCCTGGCCCTCGGCGGTGAAGGAGACCTTCACCGCGCCCTCTTCCAGGCCGAAGTCGGCGCCGGGGCCGGACGTGGCCTCGATGTTGCGCGTCGACGTGAGGGATCTCAGGGCCTCGGCGAGGGCGTCCGCCGCCTGCGGGTCCGCGGGCAGGGCCTTCGGCTCCACCAGTCTCCATCCCCCTTCCGTGCCGGCCTGGGCGCCCCGCTCGATGGTCAGGCGCCCCCCCGGGCCGTCGAGGGTGATCCGCTGGATGTCCGCGTCCCCCAGCGGAAAGACCCGCTTCTCGGCCTCGCGCTCCCGCTCCCGATCCTTCTCGCCGCGGATCTCGACCACCGCGACCCAGGCCGCCAGGGCCCCCAGCAGCGATGCGAGGACGATGAGGGTTCGTTTCTGCATGTCCTTCCCGAAGCGCCGCCCCCCGGCCGGCGCGCGCAAGGAGAGTCGGTCCGCGGGGGAGTGTCAAGCCCCTCGGCACCGTCCAGGGGGGCCCGCGCGGCGTTGACACAACCCCCGGCGTGTCTATCTATTCACACCCTTTCGACCCGAACTTCGGTCCCACCTGCCCCGGAGACGGCGGGCCCCACCGGCCCACGCGGAGTCCTGTCGTGAACGAGCGACCCACCCCCAGCGAAGAGACCGAGACGCCCGAGCACGGAGCCCGGGAGGCGGGCGAGGGCGACTCGCCGGAGGACCGCGGCGGCGCGGACCTGCCCTCCGGGGAGCACGATGTCCCCGTCGCCGAGTCTGCTGGCGAGGCGGGCGGGAGCGGAGAGGCCCCTCCCCACGAGGAGGCGCCCCGGAAGCCGACCTACATCGAGCGCCTCGAGGCGGAGCTCGCGGACAAGGACCGCACGCTCCGGGAGTACATCGACGCCTACAAGTCGGCGGTGGCGGACATGAACGCCGCCAAGGAGAGGCTGCGCCGGGACCAGGACAAGACCCTCCAGCGGGAGCGGGCTTCGTTCCTGCGCGAGGTGCTGGACGTCATGGACAACCTCGACCGATGCGTGGACGGGGTCCGCCGCACCGGAAACGTGGAGTCCATCGTTCACGGGCTGGAGCTGGTGCAGCACGCCTTCGTCGAGAAGCTGCGGGCCCTCGGGGTCGAGAGGGTGGAGGCGCAGGGGGCGCGCTTCGATCCCCGAGTCCACGAGGCCATCGGCACCGTGCCCGTCCGCGCTCCCGAGCAGGACCAGGTGGTCTTCCACGAGGCCCGCCCGGGCTACCTGATGGGCGCGGAGGTGCTCCGGCCGGCGCAGGTCATCGTCGGCGCCCTCGCCGAGGGCTGACCCCCCGCTCGGCGGCGCCGCGCCGCCGCCCCCTGTGGTATACACACTCGCCCGTGCCGCTCAACGTCGTCCTGGTGGAGCCCCTGATCCCGCCCAACACCGGGAACGTCGGGCGGATCTGCGTGGGCACGGGCAGCCGCCTCCATCTCGTCCGTCCGCTGGGATTCGACATCACGGACAAGGCGGTGCGGCGCGCGGGGCTCGACTACTGGCCCCACCTGGACCTGAGGGTGCACGAAGGATGGGGGGAGTTCCTGGAGCGGGAGAGGGGGGAGGGGACGCGAATCTTCTTCTACAGCGCGCGCGGGCCGGCTCCCCACACCCGCGCGGCGCACGAGGACGGCGACTACCTCGTGTTCGGCAAGGAGACGACGGGGCTTTCGGACGCGCACCTGGCCTCCGCCGAGGAGGGGCGCGTCTTCCGGATCCCGATGTTCGGGCCGACCCGCTCCCTGAACCTGTCGAACGCCGTCGCCATCGTGGTCTACGGGGCCCTGTGCCAGGTCCGGCCCCAGGACTTCTGAAGGTGGGGCGAGGGGCTCCCGGGCGGACCGGGCCGGAGGTGGGCGAATGGCGGCGGTCCTAGGCGGCAAACGGCTCTTTTCGGGCATCCAGCCCAGCGGGATGGTGCATCTCGGCAACTACGAGGGGGCCATCCGCAACTGGGTGTCGCTCCAGTCGGGGCACGAGAGCCTCTTCTGCATCGTGGACTGGCACGCCCTGACCCAGCGCCACGACCCCGAGGGGTTCCGGGAGAGGGTGCTGGACCTGGCGGCCTGGATCCTCGCGGCGGGCATCGACCCCGACCGCTCGGTGCTCTTCGTGCAGTCCGACGTGCCGGAACACCTGGAGCTCGCCTGGTACTTCGCCACCGTCTGCCCGATGGGCGAGCTGCAGCGGCAGACCCAGTTCAAGGACAAGAGCCAGCACGACCCCGACAACGTCAACGCCGCCCTGTTCACCTACCCCGTGCTCCAGGCGGCGGACATCCTGCTCTACCGCGCCGAGGTGGTGCCGGTGGGGGAGGACCAGGTGCAGCACCTGGAGCTGAGCCGCGAGGTGGCCCGCCGCTGGAACGCCCGGTACGGCGACTTCTTCCCCGAGCCCCGGCCGGTGCTGACCCCCGCGAAGAGGATCCTCGGCCTCGACGGCGGGGCCAAGATGAGCAAGTCCAAGGGCAACGGCATCGCCCTGGCGGAGACCCCCGGAGAGGTGTGGGCGAAGCTCCGGGTCGCCAAGACCGACGAGCGCCGCCAGCGGAGGTCGGATCCCGGGGTCCCCGAGGACTGCAACATCTACTCGCTGCACGGGATCTACACGCCCGACCCCCGCCGGGACGAGCTGGGACGGCTGTGCCGCGAGGCGGGGATCGGCTGTCTCGACTGCAAGAAGGTGCTGGCGGAGAACCTGGAGGCCGCCGTCGGCCCGGTGCGGGAGCGCCACGCGGCGTGGAAGGCGGACGGACAGCGCCTGGGGGAGGTGCTGGGGGACGGGGCCGCCCGTGCCCGGGCCCTCGCCGCCGGGACGGTGGCCGAGGTCCGGAGCCGCATGGGGATCCGCGGCGGCCCCCTGGGGGGCGGAGCGTGAGCGCCCCCCGACACCTGTGGGCGATGGTGCTGGCGGGGGGGCAGGGGACCCGCTTCTGGCCCCGCAGCCGGGCCCGGCTCCCCAAGCAGCTCCTCCCCATCGCCGGCGACGAGAGCCTGCTCCGTCGGACCCTGGCCCGCCTGCCCCCTCGGGTGGACCCCGAGAGGACCTTCGTGGTGACCGCCCGGGACCAGGTGGAGGCGTTGATGCCCCACGCGGGGGCGATCCCGCGGACCCACGTCGTCGCCGAGCCGGCGGGCCGGAACACCGCCGCCGCCATCGGCCTGGGCCTGGCGGCGATGCGTCGGGCCGGGATGCCCGACGACGCGGTGGTGGCGGTGCTCCCCGCGGACCACGCCATCGCCCGTCCCGACGTGTTCCGCGAGGTGCTGGGCGCCGCCGCGGCGGCCGCGGGGGAGGCGGGGGCGATCTGCACCATCGGCCTCGCCCCGGATCGTCCCGACACCGGTTACGGCTACCTCAAGGTCGGTGCCCGCCTCTCCGATGGGGCCCATCCGGTGCACCGTCTGGACGCCTTCATCGAGAAGCCCGACCACGGCACGGCGACCCGCCTGCTCGAGGAGGGCGGCCACCTGTGGAACGGGGGGATGTTCATGTTCCCCGCCGCCCTCATGCGCGCGGAGATCGCCCGGCACCTGCCGGCCCATGCCGCGGCGCTGGAGCGCATCGAGGCCCTGTGGGGGGCGTCGGCCCCCGAGGACGAGGTCGCCCGGGTCTACGGCGAGGTCCCGGCGATCTCCATCGACTACGGGGTGATGGAGAAGGCCGGAGGCCTGCTGGTGGTCCCCGGGGACTTCGGGTGGAGCGACGTGGGGAACTGGTCGAGGATCCCCGACGCGATGCCGGAGGGGGAGGGGGGCTGGGTGACCGCCGGACGGCTGGTGAGCCTGGACTCCGCCGGGAACGTGGTGGACGCTCCCGGGAAGATGGTGGCGCTGCTGGGCGTCCGCGACCTCGTCGTGGTCGACACCGACGACGTCCTGATGATTCTGCCCCGAGACCGGGCCGAGGAGGTGCGACTCCTCCTGCAGCGGGTCCGCGAGCGGGGCTGGGAGGACTGCCTGTGAAGAGGGCTCTGATCACCGGCATCACCGGACAGGACGGCGCCTACCTCGCCGCGCAGCTCCTGGAGGAGGGCTACGAGGTCCACGGCGTGGCGCGGAGGCTCTCCACCGCCAACGCCTGGCGACTCGCCGAGGTCCGGGACCGGGTGGTGCTGCACGGCGGCGACCTCCACGACACCGGTTCCATCGTCCGGCTGGTCCAGGCGGTGGCGCCCGACGAGGTCTACAACCTCGCGGCCCAGTCCTTCGTGCCCACGAGCTGGGAGCAGCCGGTCCTGACCGGCGAGGCGACGGGACTCGGGGTGACCCGGGTGCTGGAGGCGATCCGCCTGGTGAACCCCGCCATCCGCTTCTACCAGGCCAGCAGCAGCGAGATGTTCGGGAAGGTGGTGGAGACCCCCCAGCGGGAGTCGACCCCCTTCTACCCCCGGAGCCCCTACGGGGTCGCCAAGACCTACGGGCACTGGATTACCGTCAACTATCGTGAATCATTCGGGATCTTCGCGGTGAGCGGGATCCTGTTCAACCATGAGAGCCCCAAGCGCGGCCGGGAGTTCGTGACTCGGAAGGTCTGCCGGGCCGCCGCCGAGTGCGCCGCGGGCCGGCGCCGCGCCCTGCCCATGGGCAACCTCGACGCCGCCCGGGACTGGGGCTTCGCCGGGGACTACGTCCGGGCGATGCGGGGCATGCTGAGGGCCGCCGAGCCCCAGGACTACGTCATCGCCACCGGCGAGGTGCACACGGTGCGGGAGCTGTGCGAGGTGGCCTTCGAGAGGGTGGGCCTGGACTACAGGGAGTTCGTCCGGACCGATCCCGTCCTGGTGCGCCCGGCGGAGGTGGACCGCTTGGAGGGGGACGCCTCCAAGGCGAGGGCGGAGTTGGGCTGGTCCCCCGAGGTGGGGTTCCGGGAGCTGGTCCACATGATGGTGGACGCCGACGTGGCGAGGCTCCGGGGCGATCTCCTGGACGACCCCGAGGGCTGAGGGATGGCGAGCACGCTGGAGGGGCCGGTCCTGGTGACGGGGGCGGGCGGCTTCGTCGGCCCCTTCGTGCTGGACGCCCTCGCTGGGAGGGGACTCCGGGCGGTGGCGACCTGCGCCCACGAGGAGGAGGCCAGCCTCCTCCGGCGCCGCGGCATCCCCGCCCGGGCCTGTGACCTGACCCGCCGGGACGACGTGGAGTCCCTGGTGGAGGGCGTGGGGCCGTCGGCGGTCCTGCACCTGGCCGCCCTCTCCAGCGTCGCCCAGGCGCTGCGGGATCCCGTCACGACCCACGCGGTCAACCACATGGGCACGGTGCACCTGGTCCACGCCCTGGAGGGCCGTCCCGGTCCGCCCCGCTTCCTCTTCGTCAGCTCGGCGGCGGTCTACGGGAGGGTCGGACCCGATCAGGTCCCCATCGGCGAGGACGCGCCCATCCGGCCGGTGGACCCCTACGCCGCCAGCAAGGCGGCGGCGGAGCACGCGGTCCTTCAGGTCGCCCGTGGAGGGGGCGTCGGCGCCGTGGTGGCCCGGGCGTTCAACCACACGGGGCCGGGCCAGTCCGACGCCTTCGTGTGCTCCACCTTCGCCCGGCAGGTGGCGGCCATCCGCCGGGGGGACCGCGCCCCCTCGATGAGGGTCGGGGACCTGTCGGTCCGCCGGGACTTCACCGACGTCCGGGACGTGGCCCGGGCCTACGTGGACCTCCTCTACGGCGGCGAGGTGGGGGGCGTGTACAACGTGTGTTCCGGGGTGTCCCGCCCCATCGCCGATCTCCTGGCGGACCTGCTCCGGCTGTCGGGGCAGGATGTGGACGTCCAGCGGGACGCCGCCCGCCTGCGCACGGTGGACCTCCCCGATCTCCGGGGGGACGGGGGCCGCTTCCGGGAGCGCTTCGGCTGGCAGCCCCCACCCCTCGGGGACCGCGCCCTCCTGGACCTGCTGGAGCACTGGGACCGCGTCGACGGGCGAGGCTAGTCCACGAACCGGATCCGGCCGTCCTCCCACCGAGCGAACTCGCCGCTCGCGGTCCCGAAGCTGACCACGAGGACCTCGCCGTCCTCCTCGAGGAGCGCGCCCACGACCTGCTCCAGGGTGGCGCGCTGCTCCTCTCGCGGCTTGGCGAGGAAGGCCGCGTCGATCTGCATCTCCACCATCAGGGGGCTGCGGACCACCCGGATGACGGGGACGTAGCGGCGGAACCAGACATCCGCCCGAGGGGCCACCCGGTGCTCCACCCCCAGGGCCGACCAGATCAGCGCCGCGAGCCCCAGCGCGGCGGCCGCGAAGAGCCAGGTGGCCCGGCGCTTCTCCTCCAGGGCCACCCGCTCCCGGGTGAGCCGCGTGGGGGCGCCGCTCCTCGGGCTCATCCTGGGCGCCCTCGACCGCCGGGTCGCGCCGACGACGCCTTCGCGGCCCCTCGGTCGCCGTCCGCCGGGCCGCCCTCGGTCCGCCGGCCCTGGGGTCTCCGACAGGCTCCTAGTACCACGTTCCGAAGGTTCCTCCCCAGTTTCTCCGTTCCCAGGCCCACCCGATCCGGAACGT
>JAKLKC010000107.1 GCA_023150875.1 Myxococcota bacterium
CCCGAGAAGTGTCCGGGGTCTCGACGGGCGCCCGGGCGCGGGCGTACTGGAAGTACGTGCCGGGAACCGGGCTCCTGCCCCGGCTCGCCGTCCAGTTCGCCGACGATGTCCCCCCCGAGGTCGGCGAGGAGACCTCGCACTTCACCGGCCCCACCTGGACCGTGGACGGGGCCTCCGGCGAGGTACTGGACTCCTGGGAGTTCGTCGCCGAGGCGTCCGCGGACGGCTGCGTCGAGGCGCACAGCGGCTTCGAAGATGCGTACTCGTTCGCGGTGATGCCGGACGCCGACCTGGATGGGTTCGGCACGCCGGGCCGCCTGAGCGGGCCCTGGCTCACCGTGTTCGACGAACGGGACTTCGCCCCCGCTGACGGGACCGGGTGCTACAGCACCATCGCGGGAGATCCGGCCCTGTGCTGGCCCTTCGACATCTGCCACCAGGTTCCCGTCTACTCCACGCCGCGGATTGGGAACGACTGCGGCTTCGGGCTCCTCAACGTGTGGAGGAAGTCGGAAGATAGCGGCCATCCCTACGCCGCGAATGCCTACCGGCGGATCAGCGACTTCTTCTCCGACTACGTCGAGCGCCTGACCGGGGTCGACTTCGACACCGACGTGGCCGACGCGGATCGCCTGACCGTGCTGGTGGAGGCGCGGACGGGGAGTGGAACGTCGGGAGGAAGCTCGTTCACCCGCCTGGGCAACCACTGCCTGCGTGGCCAGCCGGTCTCGGGAGGGCCGGTCACACCCCACTTCTTCGCTCGGCCCGCCATTCTTCTCAGCACGAGCGGCGCGAGCGAGGACCTCGTCGGTGGCCCAGGCCTGGCCGACGGCCGCTCCCGGGCCCGGGGGGTGACGTTCCACGAGGCGACCCACTACGTGGACCGCTTCGTGTTCGGCCACCTGGGCGCCCCCGGGGACACCTGGCCCTTCGACGCGAGCACGCCCTGGATGCTGGGGGCATTGGACGAGGGGTTCGCGTACTACACGTCGTCCGCCTTCATCTCGAACCACGGCGACCCGACGTCCATCAACTTCGTGGCCACCCACTGCGCCCCGGTCTCCGGCCCCCAGTTCGACCGCTACTTCCTCACCCGCTCCGGGATCTGGTCGTGCATCGACCGGACCGGCGACCGGGAGTACGCCGACCTGGACGGCGACGGCTCGGTGGAAGAGACGTGTCCGATCCGGTACGGGTACGACGTGCCCCAGTTCGAGGTGCGGTCCGGTATCAACGACCTCGTCCGCGTGCGGGAGACCTACGTCCCGACGGGCGGCGGAGCGCCCCAGACCGACGACTGGACGGTGAACGTCCTGGACCCGGATGGGGTCCCGCCCTTCATCAACGTCTTGTACCTCGACGGCGAGCAGCTCCGGGGCTGGGTCGAAAGCGCGCTGGACTTCCAGGGGAAGTGCGACTTCACCGTGGAGTGGGTGGACGGGGCGGCGAGCCACGGGGTGGGTCTCTTCCCCGGCGTCGCCGGCTTCGCCATCCGCATGGCCGACAACCCCGGCGAGGGGTGCGAGTCTGTCGAGGGGCTGGAGATCTACGATCTGAACGTCTTCCGGGCCCTCCTGCCCACGATGGGGTTCGTTGAGCAGGTGAGCTACTCGGACCCGAACGCCGCCGATGGAATCACCATCGAGTGGATACCGAATCAAGACGGCTATCTGGTGGGGGAGTACCCGAATCCCATTCTGGGAGACAACGGCGGCACGAGCTACGCTTACGACGGCACCTGGTACCGCCAGGCCGACGACGCGTGTGGGGGCGTCGATGACGAGAACGTCCTGGACAACCTCAACGGTCCCGGAGACAACAAGCACTTCGTCGGGGACTGGGTCACCCAGAGCCTGTGGCACGCCCGCATGGTCTCGGGGGGGTGTGGCGTCGACGCCTTCGACGCCGCGGCGCTGGCGGCGATGATCGACATCGCCGGGTTGGGCGACTGCCCCTCGCCACAGGATGCTCTTCCCGCCGACAAGCTCTGGGACACGATGGACGTGTGCCCGTCGATCTTCGACCGGCACTTCGTCCCGCTGCTGGTCACGCACCTGGCCCAGTCGTGCCCGGCCCGGTCGCCCGGTTACGAGGCCCACGTGAATGCCTTGTTGGCTCACGATGCCTACAACCCCTGACGACCGCGGGGCTCGATGCAGGAGGACGGCATGATGGGCTGGGTACGAAGATGCGGACTGGGACGCGGCGACCGAATCGCCCTCCTGTTGGTGCTCGTCGCGGTGGGCTCGTGCCGCCCGGATCGGGGCGACGACGACGCCGGCTCGGGTGACGACGATGGGGCGAACGACGACACGACGCTCCCGGACGACGACACCATGCCCGAGGACGACGACACGGGCGACGACGACACGGGCGGGGACGACGACGACGACACGGTGACCATGCCGGACTGCGGCTCAGAGGCCCACTTCATCGAGGACTTCGCGGACGTGGCCTACTTCGGCGTCGCTCAGTGGGACGGTGTGGGACGTACCATGGCCCGTGTGGGAGATGTGACGGGCGACGGAATTCCAGACTTGGTCGTCGGCGGAGGCAGCGCCCGGAACGAGTCGGGCGACATCGTCGGCAGAGTGTATGTCGTGTCCGGGCCCATCTCTGCCGGGACTCATTCCATCGAGGTCGCATACGCCACCATCCAGGGAAGTCGAGCGCAAGCATGGCTCGGGGAACGCATGTCGGGAGCGGGGGACGTCAACGGTGATGGGGTCACTGAGATCTTTCTGGGAGAGAGCGACGACGAGTACTCAGGGTCGTGCTACTTAGTGCCGGGCCCCATCCCTCCGGGTCCGCACTCGGTCCCGGAGGTCGCCAGCGCCCGCTTCGCTGCCGAAGGGGTCGGGGACCATTCATACGACGTCCAGGGGGCTGGGGACCTGGACGGCGACGGCTTCAGCGACCTGGTGGTCAATGCTTGGCAGCATGACTCTCCCCTCTACGGGCTGGGACGAGCCTACATCCTGTTCGGCCCCCCCGCGGAGGGGGAGCACTCCCTGGCCGAGGCGGACGCCTTCATCGAGGGGAGCTCCGAGGTCTACCCCGCCTGGGACGCCGATGGAGACGGCCAGACCGACCTGGCCGTCCGCACATGGTGGACGTACGAGTCCTCGGCTTGGGCCTACCTGCTCGCCGGACCCTTCGCCGCCGGGACCTACCAGTACGGCGACGAGGCGGCCCGGTTCGTCGACACCGCCTCCGCCGGGGTCGGGTCCATGGTCCCCCTCGGAGATCTGAACGGGGACGGCTTCACGGACTTTGCCCGCTTCTACGGGGGCGACGTCGTGGGCGTGGGAAACCTCCCCATCTACTACGGCCCGGTCCCCACCGGCGGGGACGTCGACCTCCGGGAACCCGACGTGGTGCTGGAGCACGAGGAAGACCACTACAACGTCAACAACCGCTTCGAGTACGAGTTCGCCCCCCTCGGCGACTTCAATGGCGACGGCTTCGGCGACTTCGCCGTCACCCTCGCTCCCTTTTGCGCGGCCTCGAAGGTCTACGTGGTCCCCGGCCCACTGGAAGGGGGGCGCCACCCCCTGCTGGACGTGTCCTCCCGCCAGTACGAGACCCACCCCGCCGGCGGCGGCTTCGCCTCCGTCGCCGGCCCGGGGGACCTCGACGCGGACGGCTACGACGACCTGGCCCTGGGCGTCCCCCACTGGGAGGTGGACGGGGTAGACGACGCCGGAGCCGTCTTCGTGGTCTTCGGCGGGCCGGGCTGAGGGCGGGATGACCGGGGATGCCCGGGGAATGGGGGTACCGACGCCGCGGACGGCCGAACTTCGGCGAGCGCGCTGAACGTCGGCTCTGAACGGCCTTCTCACGGGCTGGACAGCGTGCGGGGCAAGCTCCACCCGACCCACGCCCTCGCCCCGGCCTGATCTCCGCCCGGATCGCCCCCCATCGGGCTCCGTCGGGAGTCTTGGGCCCCGCGGCAAGGTCCATGCCAAGGCGCTGGGGCCTTGCGCTCGACCATGCGGGCGCGCCACCCGAGCTTGCAGCGCCGGGCGGGCCGGGGCATGATGCCCTCGTGGCCGCTGCCAAGACCGCCCGCAAGACCGCCCAGTCCCCGACGTTCCGGGCCGGGTTCCTGATCGCCTCCCCCCAGATGGGCGACCGGAACTTCACCCGGGCCGTGGTGCTCCTGTGCGAGCACTCCGAGCTGGGGGCCATGGGGCTGGTGATCAACCGCGCCACCGAGCTGCCCCTGGAGCAGGTGCTCAACGACCTCGAGGTCGACCACCCCCAGCCGGCGGAGGGCTCGGTCCTGTGGGGCGGACCGGTGCGGCCCAGCACAGGCTTCCTGATCTACCAGACCCCGAGGCCCGACGAGACCGACGAGCGCGAGATCCGGGTCGGGCCGTCCCTCCGGATCACCGGCTCCCGGGAGCGCCTGGACCAGTACGCCCGAGGCGACCGGTCCGGGCCCTTTTACCTGTGCCTCGGCTACTCCGGGTGGGGTCCGGGCCAGCTCGAGAGGGAGATCGCCGAGGGCTCCTGGATCTACTCCGACGTGGACGAGGAGCTGATCTTCCACACCCGCATCGAGGACCGCTGGGGGCGGGCGATCTCCTCGCTGGGGATCGACGCCTCGATGATCTGGATGCAGCCGGTCAACGAGTAGGACCGGCCCGGCGCTGTCGGCGGGGGACGGGGGCGCGGGCGGAGCGCGGGCGGCGTGCGGCGTGCGGGCAGGAAATGACGTCGCGCCGCGGAGGGATTATCCTTCGCCACCATGAGCCCTTCCACTCCCGCCCCGTCCCTCCCCCTCCTGGCCTCCCTGGCGGCGCTGCTCCTCGCCGCCGCCTGCGGGGGCGGGCCCACCCCCACCGCCGAGGCTCCCTCCGAGGCTCCCCCGGCCGCGCCGCCTCCGGCCATCCCCGCGGGGGGGGACGCCGAGCCCGACTTCGCCAACGCGCTGAAGTTCCAGCCCGCCGGGCCCCTGGCCGCCGCCGAGGGGGGCCGCCTGGCGGGCGAGCTGGTGATCACGCTGGCGCCGGGCTTCCACGTCTACGGCCCCAACGAGCCCCAGAGCATCCCCACCTCCCTGACCTTCGAGGGCGACGCCCGGGTGACCTACCCCCCCGCCACCGCGAAGGACCTCGGTCCCCTCGGCCGCCACGAGGTCTACACCGGCGAGCTGCGCCTGCCCTTCACCGTGCCCGCGCCGGCCGCGGGAGCCAAGGAGCTCACCGGCACCCTCAAGTACCAGGTCTGCACCGACAAGGTGTGCGCCTTCCCCGAGACCCGGCAGGTCGCCTTCCCGGTGGCCTCCTAGGCGCCCGGGAGCGGCCGTGAACCTCACCCGCGCGGTCCGGGGGCGGCACTACTCCTTCGCCTCGGTGAAGGACGTGCTGAACCGCGCCGGCGAAGAGAAGTCCGGCGACCGCATGGCGGGCCTGGCCGCCCGGGACGCCCGGGAGAGGGTGGCGGCCAAGCAGGTCCTGGCGGATCTCCCCCTGTCGGCCCTGCGGGAGAACCCCTCCATCCCCTACGAGAGGGACGAGGTCACCCGCCTGGTGGAGGACCAGCTCGACGCCGAGGCGTACGGGATCGTCCGGGGCTTCACGGTGGGGGAGCTGCGGGAGTGGATCCTGGACGGCCGCACCACCGGCGAGGAGGTCCTGAGGATCTCGCCGGGGCTCACCCCCGAGATGGTGTCGGCGGTCACCAAGCTGATGACCAACCTGGACCTGATGGTCGCGGGGGCCAAGGTCCGGGTGGTGGTGCGCTGCAACTCCACCCTGGGGCTGCCGGGGCGGGTGTCGTCCCGGGTGCAGGCCAACCACCCCACCGACAGCGTGGAGGGGATCCTCGCCGGGGTGCGGGAGGGGCTGTCCTACGGCACGGGGGACGCGGTGCTGGGGATCAACCCCGCCACCGAGAGCGTCGAGAACTGCGCCGCCATCCTGCGGGGCCTGGCGGGGCTGATGGAGCGCTACGGGATCCCCACCCAGGCGTGCGTGCTCGCCCACGTCCGGGTCCAGATGGAGGCCCTGCGCCGGGGCGCCCCCCTGGACCTGATGTTCCAGTCCATCGCCGGGGCCGAGAAGGCCAACCGCCACTTCGGCGTGGACGTGGCCCTCCTGAAGGAGGCGTGGGCGATGACCACGGAGCTGGGCCGCGCCCGGGGGCCCAACGTGATGTACTTCGAGACCGGCGAGGGCACCGCCCTGTCCGCCGACGCCCACGAGGGCACCGATCAGCTCACCATGGAGGCCCGGGCCTACGGCCTCGCCCGGCATTTCCAACCCTTCCTGGTGAACTCGGTGGTGGGGTTCATCGGCCCCGAGTACCTGTACGACGGCAAGCAGATCCTGAGGGCCGGCCTCGAGGACCACTTCATGGGGAAGCTCTCGGGGATCTCCATGGGCTGCGACGACTGCTACACCAACCACGCCGTCGCCGACCAGAACGACCACGACACCCTGGCGGTCTGCCTGGTGGCCGCGGGGGTGAACTACCTGATGTCCCTGCCCATGGGGGACGACGTCATGCTGAACTACCAGTCCACCAGCTTCCACGACAACGCCGCCCTGAGGGAGCTGCTGCGGCTGCGCCCCACCCCGGAGTTCGAGGGGTGGCTGGTCCGCATGGGCCTTTGGGAGGACGGCCGCCTGACCGGGCGGGCCGGGGACCCGACGGTGCTGGTGTGAGCACCGATCCCGACGGCCTCCGGGGCCTCATCGAGGCGGCCCTCGCCCAGGTGCTCGCCGGAGAGGGCTCCGCCGCGCCGATCCCCCGGACCGAGGCCGCCGCCGCCCTCCGCCACCCCGCCCTCGCCGAGGACCGCCGCCCGAAGCCCGGCCTCGCCCGCTGGCTCCAGGACCTGGAGCTGCCGGATCCCGTGCGCCTGCCCCCGCCGTTCCGGCGTCCCTCCCTCCCCTCGGCGGCCCCGCCGGGCCCGGGCCGCCCCCACGGGATCGCCTCGCCGCGGCGGCCCGAGGCCCTCCAGGCGATGCTGGCGGCCTCCCCGGCGAGGCTGGGGGTGGGTCGGGCGGGGACGCGCTGCCGGACCCGCACGGTGCTGGACTTCCTGGCGGACCACGCGGTGGCATTGGACGCCGTCGCCTCCCTGCTCCCCGCCGACTTCGCCGCCCGCCACGGGCTGTTGGAGGTGCGGAGCCGGGTGGCGGACCACCAGGAGTACCTGCTGCGCCCCGACCTGGGGCGCCTGCTGGCCCCGGACGCCCCGGCGGCCCTCGCGGGGGCCCGGCGGGGGGCGGACGTGCAGGTGGTGGTGGGGGACGGGCTGTCGGCGGCGGCGGTGGAGCAGCAGTGGCCCCGCCTGGCGGGGCCCCTCTCGGCGGCCCTGGGCGGGGTGGGCCTCTCCACGGGGACGCCGGTGCTGGCCCGCTTCGCCAGGGTGATGCTCCAGGACCGGATCTGCGAGGCGACGGGGGCGAAGGCCTGCGTGCTGGTGATCGGCGAGCGCCCCGGGCTCGGCGGGGGGGACGGGGTGTCGGCCTACGTGGTGTATCGGCCCGGCCCCGGCACCACCGACGCCGAGAAGAACATGATCCCCAACATCTGCGACTGGGGCACCCCCCCGGACGCCGCGGCGGCGGCCATCGCCCGCATGGTCCGGGCGATGTTCGACCAGGGCCTGAGCGGGACCCTCCTGAAGTTGGATTGAGAGTCGAACACGAAATGCGGTCGCACACCTGGGCGACGATGCATCCCGCCTCGCGGCGTCACCCGCGCTTTCGCTCGGTCGAGATACGCTCGGTATCCCTTCCCTCGCGAAATCGCGGTGTTCCTTGCGATCCGGGCGCCTCGCCGCCGATCCGTGCAACCGCCGGTTGTCACGACCGTTGCGAGGGCAACGGCCGCGCCAACCTATTCCGTGTCCGACTCTGAGCCGAGGCGCGCATGGACCTGCTCCCCATCCTCCCCAAGGTCCTGTCGGTCCAGGTGATCGAGGACGCCCACCCCGAGCTGGCGGCGGCCCTGGGGGCGCCCCCCTCGCGGCGCACCCTGGGGCTCGTGACCTGCGACCAGGACGACTCCCTCTACGCCGCCCTGGACGAGGGCACCAAGGCCGCCGACGTGGAGGTGGTGTACGCCCGGAGCCTCTACGCCGGTGCGGCCCACGCCTCGGGGCCCCTGTCGGGGGAGGTCCTGGGGGTGATCGCCGGCGCCGATCCCGACGTGGTGCGGGAGGGGCTGAAGGGGGTGCTCCGGGCCCTGCGGGACGACTGCCGCTTCTACGGCTGCGGCCCCGGCCACGCCGTCGCCCTCTTCCCCCACGTGATCCCCAGCCTGGGCACCTACCTCTCGGCCCAGTCGGGTCTCCGCCCCGGGGACTCCATGGCCTACCTCATCGCCCCCCCGGTGGAGTCCCAGGTGGGCCTGGACGCCGCCCTCAAGGCGGCGGACGTCCGCCTGGTCAAGCACTTCGGTCCCCCGACGGAGACCAACTTTGGCGGCGGCTGGCTCACCGGCCCCCAGGCCGCCTGCGAGGCCGCCGCCCGCGCCTTCGCCCAGGCGGTGGCCACGGTGGCGGCGAGGCCGGTGCGGGGGGTGTGAGGGGGGCGGGACCGGACGCGGCGGGGGGCAACGTCCGACTCCGGACCCGTCGGGCTACGGCACGGCGAAGGCCGTCTGGACGTAGCCCCCCAGCTCGACGGAGGCGTCGTCGCCCCGGAAGGGGCCGGGGACGTAGGTCCAGATCCCGCCGGAGACCGTCAGCGGGGCCCAGGGCTTCACGGAGGTCTCCAGGTCGATCTCGACGCCGTGGAAGGCGCGGTCGGGATCGGCGGGGGAGGGGCTGGCGAAGGCGTGGACGTCCAGGCCCACCGTCCAGGCGTCCACGGGGCGGGCCTGGATCCGGGCCATGGCGTCCACCAGGCCCTCGCCCCCGGTGTGGACGGGGAGGTTCAGGTAGGCGTCCATGTACCCGTAGAACTTGTGGTTCGTGGCGTACAGGGTGTCGAAGGCGCGGACCACGTCGTCGGCGGGATCCGAGTCCCCCGACACCGCGTCCAGCCCCCCCCACACCGTCAGGGGAGCGCCGGGCAGGGCGACGCCGGCCCTGACGCCGACGAGGAAGGCGGCCACGGACTGCTCGCCCCGCTCCCCCACCTGGGCGTAGCCCTCCGCCTCGTAGAGGAACGCCCCCACCTTGCCCCCGGCCCAGGCCCCGGCGGTCGCCAGGGACTCGTCCTTGAGGGCGTCCCACCGCGCGATGAGCACGCCGTCCAGCGCCAGGGAAGCCCCGGCCCGGGGGCCGCCCCGCAGGGCGAGGAGGTGGGCGTCCTCCACGGGATCGGTGAGGGTGTCCCCCGCCACGGGGCGCTCCAGCAGCTTGGCGTAGAAGACCTCGCCCCCCACCCGGGGCCGGTCCAGGCGGACGCGCACGCCGTCGAAGGAGCGGCCCTGGTGGGTCCAACCCACGGACCCGATGAGGCGCTGCCCGTGCCAGTCCACCTCCTGGCGTCCAATCCGCACGTCCAACCCCACGGGCAGGGTGATGGAGCCGTAGGCCTGGTGGACGTCCAGGCCGTCGGCGACCCAGTCCGCAAGCGTGCCGTCGCCCCCGGTGTTCGGGTCCACCTCGGAGCCCCAGGTCCGCACGTCCTGGACCTGGAAGAACACGCCCACCCGGTCGTCCACGGTGACCCGCAGCCCGGCGCGGGCTCGGTTGCCCACCGACCACGTGGGGGCGAGGTCCCCGTCGAAGGTCTTGTCCGAGGGGAGGTCCAGCCGGGCCCTCTCCTCGCCGGAGAGCTGGAACGCCACCTTCGGGCCCCCCGAGGCGGGCGCGAGCACGATGGCCGGCGGGCCCGGAGGGGGATCCGCCGCCCCGGCGGCGGCGGGGGCGAGCAGGGCGGCGGCGAGCAGCGGGATCACGCGCGAGGGCAGCAACGGGCACCTCCGGGTTCGCGGGGAGCACCGGGCCCGACGGCAAGTCCCATGCCATCCCCGCCTCCGCCCCGGAACGGCGCGGATCCCCGGGCTCGGCCCCCCGAGCGGTGCCCCCTCGCCCAGGCGCGGTGTGCTGGATGGCTCAGGCAAGACCTGGACAGGGGGAAGACCGCTGGAGGCGTGCCCGTGAGGGCCGCATCGCGCCGGGGGACCTCACCGGCGACATCGCTTCCGCGGTGGTCGCGCGGCTCGTCCCTCGCCGGATCCGGGGATCAGATCGTGATCGTGGTCCCGTCGAACCGGTGGAGGGTGAAGCCGTCGAAGCGCTCGGGGTAGGTCAGACGGTCCTCCTTCAGGATCCGGATGGCCACGTTCTCGCCGATGAGGTTGCCCCCGTCGTTGTCGGTGCGCCAGTGAACGCCCGACATGTCGCGACCCCACGAGAGGTTGTGTCCGAGGGTGTCAGGCACCAACACTTTTACATTTGGGTGCGGCTCCTTTCAGTCGACGGGGGTGACGAGGCGGAGGTGGCGTCCCGGTCGGGTGGAGGTGAGCTGGGGCAC
>JAKLKC010000108.1 GCA_023150875.1 Myxococcota bacterium
GAAGCCCACGTGCCGGCCCGCGAAGTAGTTCGTGGAGCCGAAGCGGCTGGACACGTTCTGGATCGGCTGGCCCAGGGTCTTCCACACCGCACCGCCCCAGCCGGCGTCGAAGGCGCGCTTCACCTGGTCCCCCGAGTTCGTCGGCGGCGCGCTCGCCAGCCAGAAGGGGTTCGGGGTCGGGATCCCCGCGAAGACCGTGGAGAGATCAGGCATCGCGCCCTCCCTGCAGATGACGGTGGATGGCGTCGGCCGCCCGGCGGCCCTCGGCGGCGGCGTTCACCACCTCCTTGCCCCCGTTGGCGCAGTCCCCGCCCGCGTACCAGCCCCGGCGGCCCGTGAAGCCGTCCGCGTCCACCACCACGCGGCCCCGGTCCAAGGAGATCCCCGGAAGCCGCCCGAAGATCTCCCCCAGCTTCGCCTGGCCGATGGCCAGCAGAACCCGATCCGCCTCCACGAAGAACTCCTCGCCCGGCACCGGCCGGCGGTCCCGGGTCACCGCGCAGCGGATCCGCCGGACCGCCCCGTCCCCCTCGAAGGCCACGGGCACGGCGTTCCACACCGCCTCGGCCCCCTCCTTCTTCGCCACGTCCCACTCGTGGGCGTAGCCGCTCATCGCCGACTCGCCCCCCCGATACACCAGCCTCACCCGGGGCACCCCCAGGGTCCGCAACTCCCGCACCGCGTCCACCGCCGTGTTGCCTCCCCCGATCACCGCCGCGCTCCCCACCCCGGCCAGGGACACGGTGCCGAGCTTGAGCCTCTCGATGAAGTCCACCGCCCCGAAGATCCCCGGCAGGTCCTCGCCGGGCACTCCCAGGCAGGCGTCCTCCCCCAGGCCCACCCCCACGAACACCGCGTCGTACTCCCGCTCCAGGGCCTCGGGATCCGTCACCTCCACCCCCGTCCGCACCTCGATCCCCCCCACCGACAGCACCCAGTCCACCTCCGCCAGGGCCCGGTCGGCCCGCATCTTGTGGGGGGCCACTCCCGTGGTGTTCAGCCCCCCGGGCAGGGGCCTCTTCTCCAGGATCACGCAGCGGTGGCCCAGGACCGACAGGCGGTGGGCGCAGGCCAGGGAGGCCGGGCCCGCGCCGATCAGGGCCACCGTGCGGCCGGTCTCCGGAGCCCTTTGGAAGAAGGTCCAGCCCGCCGCGAAGGCCGCGTCGGTGGCGTAGCGCTGGAGGCGGCCGATGGCGATGGGGGGGAGCCCCTGCTCGTGGTAGACACAGCGGCCCACGCACAGCACCTCCACCGGGCACACCCGGGCGCAGCTCATCCCCAGCACGTTGGAGGCGAAGATCGTCCCCGCCGCCCCCCGGGCGTTGCCCGTGGCGATCCGGCGGATGAAGCCGGGGATGTCGATGGCGGTGGGGCAGGCCGCGACGCAGGGGGCGTCGTGGCACTGGTGGCAGCGCTCGGCCTCGATCACCGCCTGGGCAGGGGTGTAGGCCGGCTTCGCGTCGGCGAAGACCACCTCGGTGCGGTCGGGGGACAGGGGATCGCGGGTCACTTCGCACCTCGGGCCGAGGCGGCCACCCCGGCGCCGGCCGCCGCGGGGCGAGGGGAGAGGAGCAGGTAGATCCCCCCCGCCACCGCGAAGCCGACGAACCAGGCATAGGTGTAGATGGACTCGAAGGGGGCGGGCACCTGGCTCACCCAGCCCGCCGCCTTGAGGAAGCCCGGCACGTTGGGCGCCACCCCCAGGGCCAGGGCCCACATCGCCGCCGGGTTCACCCCCGAGCGGTAGGCATAGGGGCCGTCCCGGCGGTACAGGCCATCCACGTCCAGCTCCGTGCGCCGGAGCAGGAAGTAGTCGGCGATCAGGATCCCGCCGATGGGGCCCAGCAGCGCCGAGTAGCCGATCAACCAGGTGAAGATGTAGCCCCCCGTCGTCTCGATGAGCTTCCAAGGCATGATCGCCACCCCGATCCCCGCCGTGACCATCGCCCCCGCCCGGAACGTCGCCCGCTCCGGGAACAGGGCGATGATGGCGTTGGCCGGTGACACCACGTTGGCGGCGATGTTGGTGGACAGGGTCGCCACCGTAAGGGCGAAGAGGGAGAGCAGCACCGTGAACCCGCCGCCCATCTCCCCCAGCAGCGCCGTGGGATCGGGGATCGCCCGGCCGAAGATCGCCACCGTCGCCGAGGTCACCGCCACCCCGATGAACGCGAACAGCGTCATCGTCGTGGGGAGCCCGATCGCCTGCCCCAGCACCTGGTCCCTCTGGCTCCGGGCGTAGCGGGTGAAGTCGGGGATGTTCAGCGACAGGGTCGCCCAGAAGCCCACCATGCCGGTGAGGGCCGGCAGGAAGGCCGAGAGGAACTGGCCCTCCTTCGGGCCCCCCAGCGCGAACTGCGAGGGGGTGGACATCATGGGCCCGAAGCCGTCGGCCCTCACCCACGCCCACACCAGCAGCGCGAGGCCCATGGCTATCAAGAACGGAGCGGCCAGGCTCTCCAGGAGCTTGATGGACTCCAGCCCCCTCCACAGCACCGCCACCTGGATCGCCCAGAACAGGCCGAAGCAGGCCAGCTCCGACGGGGTGATCCCCAGCAGGGCCAGGTCCGTCCCCCCGAGGGGCGCCCCCCGCAGCGCCCCCCAGAGCTGGTGGATGGCCGCGCCCCCGATCCAGGTCTGGATCCCGAACCACCCGCAGGCGACCAGGCCCCGGAGGATCGAGGGGACGTGGGAGCCGCGGATCCCGAAGGCGGCCCGGGCCAGGACCGGGAAGGGGATCCCGTACTTCGTCCCCGGGTGGCCGTTCAGGATCATCGGCACCAGGACGATGACGTTGCCCAGCATCACCGTGAGCACCGCCTCGGCGGCGCTCATGCCCATGTCCACCAGCCCCCCCGCCAGCATGTAGGTGGGCACGCACACCACCATGCCGATCCACAGGGACGCCATGTGGGACACCGACCACGTCCGCCCGGACGGCGGCACCGGGGCCAGGTCGGCGTTGTGCAGGCTGGGGTCCGGGGCCGTCCGCACCGTCAGCGGGCCCCGGCGGCGGCCAGCGCCTCGCCCAGCAGGCGCACCCCCTCGTCGATCTCCGCCTCCGTCACCAGCATCGGCGGCGCGATCCGGAAGACGTTGCCCAGCAGGCCCCCCTTGCCCAGCAGCAGGCCCCTCTCCCGGGCGGCCTCGAAGATCCGCCCCGTCAGGGCCGCCTCGGGGGTCCGGTCGCCCGCGGTCTCGTCCGCCACCAGCTCGATGGCCTGCATCAGCCCCAGGCCCCGGACGTCGCCGACGTTCCGGGGGAAGCGGGCCCGGAGCGCGTCCAGGCCCGCCCGGAGCCTCGCCCCCAGCCGGGCCGAGCGCGCGGGGACCTCCTCGGCGTCGATCACCTCCAGGGTGGCCTTGGCCGCCGCCGACGAGACCGGGTTGCCCCCGAACGTGGAGATCGTCAGGCCCTTCAGGCTCTCGGCGATCTCCGGGCGGGTCATGCAGTTGCCCATGGGCAGGCCGTTGGCGATCCCCTTGGCCATGGTCATCACGTCGGGCACCGCCCCCCAGTGCTGGTGGCCCCACAGGTGCTCGCCGGTGCGGCCGAAGCCCGTCTGGACCTCGTCGCAGATGAACAGGCCGCCGTACTTGCGGACGATCTCCACCGCCACCTCGAAGTAGCCCTCGGGGGGCACCACGAAGCCCCCCACCCCCTGCACCGGCTCCGCCAGGAAGCCGGCGATCCGCCCCGTGGTGGTGGTCTTGATCAGCGCCTCGATGTCCCGGGCGCAGGCGAGGCCGCAGGTCTCCGGTCGGAGGCCGAAGTCGCAGCGGTAGCAGTAGGGCGCGTGGGCGTGCTTCACCCCGGGGACCTGCTGGGGCAGGATCCGCCAGGGGCCGTGGGCGGTGAGGCTCTGGGCCAGCATCGAGCGGCCGGAGTAGCCGTTCCGCAGGGCCACCAGCTCGCTCTGGCCGGTGTGCCGCATCGCCAGCATCACCGCCGTCTCGTCCGCCTCGGTCCCTGAAGCGACGAAGAACGACTGGGTCATGCCCCCCGGCGCCCGGGCTGCCAGCATCTCCGCCAGCTCCACCACCGGCGCCGTCGGGTAGAGCGACGAGATGTGGCTCAGGCGCTCGAGCTGCACCCGCACGGCGCGGTTCACCCTCTCCTCGCCGTGGGCCAGGGAGACGGTGAGGATCCCCCCGAAGAAGTCCAGGTAGTCCCTGCCGTCGGCGTCGGTGACCGTACACCCCCGGGCGTGGTCCACCACCAGGGGCTCGGCGTAGTAGTTCATGGTGGCCGGGAACAGGAACTCCCGGTGCTTGCGGCGGACTTCATCGGCGTTCACGGGGACCTCGCTGGGCTCGTTGGATGGGATGGTGGGGACGGGATCAGCGGAGCAGCTCGCCCACCCCGGCCCGACGGACGAAGCGCCCGCCGCCCCGGGTGACCAGGCTGCCCCGGTCGACGACGACCTTCCCCCGGGACAGGACCGTCTCGCTCCAGCCCTGGATCTCGAAGCCCTCGTAGGTGCTGTAGTCCACCCGCATGTGGTGGGTGGCGGGGTCCGAGGCGCGGATCGTCCGGCGGCGGTCGGGGTCGAAGACCACGATGTCGGCGTCGCTCCCCACGGCGATGGTCCCCTTCTTGGGGAAGAGGCCGAAGGTCTTGGCCGCGGCGGTGGAGGTCAGCTCCACGAAGCGGTTGAGGGAGATCCGCTTCTCCACCACCCCGCCGTGGAACATCAGGCTCATGCGGTTCTCGACGCCGGGGGCGCCGTTGGGGATCTTGCGGAAGTCCTCGGCCCCCAGCTCCTTCTGGCCGGCGAAGCAGAAGGGGCAGTGGTCGGTGGCGACGGCGGCGAGGTCCCCGAAGCGGAGCCCCTGCCACAGGGCCGCCTGGTGGCCCGGGGGGCGGATCGCCGGGGTCATCACGAACTTCGCCCCCTCGAAGCCCGGGCGCTCGTAGACCGAGTCGTCCAGGAAGAGGTACTGGGGGCAGGTCTCCGCCTGCACGTCCACCCCCCGGGCGCGGCCGAGTCGCACCTGCTCCAGGGCCTCCCGCGAGGAGAGGTGGACGATGTACAGCGGAGCCCCCGCCACCTCGGCGATGGCGATGGCCCGGTGGACCCCCTCGGCCTCCATGCGGGTGGGGCGCGTCAGGGCGTGCCAGCGGGGCTCCCGGTGGCCCGCTTCGTAGGCCTCCCGCACGATCTCGTCGATGACGATGCCGTTCTCGGCGTGCATGCAGATCCGGGTGCCGTCCTCCCCCGCCTTGCGGAAGGTGCGGTAGAGCACCCCGTCGTCCACGTAGAGCACCCCCGGGTAGGCCATGAAGAGCTTGTAGCTCGTCACCCCCAGGTCCCGGAGCCGCGTCATCTCCGGCAGCCGCTCCTTGGCCATGTCGGTGACGATCATGTGGAAGCCGTAGTCGATGGTCGCCTTGCCCTCGGCCTTGGCGTGCCAGGCGTCCAGCGCCGCCAGGGTCGACTCCCCCTTGGTCTGCACCGCGAAGTCGATGAGGGTCGTCGTGCCCCCGTGGGCGGCGGCGATGGTCCCGCTCTCGAAGTCGTCTGCGGAGGTGGTGCCCCCAAAGGGCATGTCCAGGTGGGTGTGGGGGTCGATCCCCCCCGGGATCACCAGCTTGCCGGTGGCGTCGATGACCCGGTCCGCCCGCACGTCCAGGTCCCGGCCGATGGCGGCCACCGCCTCGCCCCTCACCCACACGTCGGCGTGGTAGTCGTCCACCGCGGTGACGACCCGGCCCCCCTTGATCAGGATGCTGCTGTCCATGTCCCGTCCCCCCTCAGGGAAGCTGCCTGGTCATCGCGTCGTAGGTCTCGGGCCGGCGGTCCCGGTAGAACTGCCAGGTCTCCCGGACCTCGCGGATCTGGTCCAGGTCGCAGTCGGCGTGCACCAGCTCGTCGCCGTCCTCGCTGGCCTGGCACAGGAACCTGCCCCGGGGGTCCACCACGTAGCTGGTGCCGTAGAAGCGGCCGATCCCCCACGGGGCCTCGGTGCCGACCCGGTTGCTGGCGGCCACGAAGTAGCCGTTGGCGACCGCATGGGCGGGCTGCTCGAGCTTCCACAGGTACTGGGACAGGCCCGCCACCGTCGCGCTGGGGTTGAACACCACCTCGGCCCCGTTCAGTCCCAGGATCCTCGCCCCCTCGGGGAAGTGGCGGTCGTAGCAGATGTAGACCCCGACCCGGGCGTAGCGGGTCTGGAAGGTGGGGTAGCCCAGGTTGCCGGGCTTGAAGAAGTACTTCTCCCAGAAGCCCGCCGTCTGGGGGATGTGGTTCTTCCGGTAGATTCCGAGGGTGGCGCCGTCGGCGTCCAGGACCACGGCGGTGTTGTAGTACACCCCCGCCATCGCCTCCTCGTAGATGGGCACCACCATCGCCATCTGGTACTTGCGGGCGTAGGGGCGCAGGCGCTCCACCGTGGGGCCGTCCACGGGCTCTGCGGCGGCGTACCACCTCTTGTCCTGGGAAGGGCAGAAGTAGGGGCCGTTGAAGATCTCCTGGAGGCCCAGGACCTGGACCCCCTCCTCCCCCGCCTTCTCGATGAGGGGCAGGTGCTTCTCGAACGCCGCCTCCTGGATGTCCCGCACCGGGACGTTCTCGTCGTTGACGGGGTTCGAGGCCTGGATCAGGCCGACGCGGACGTTGCGGCTCATTGCCCCTCCGATTTCCTGAATGGTTCTCAGTAGATCCGCGACGTGCGCGCGGCGCCGCCGTGGTTGACGTAGACGGTCTTCTGCTCGGCGTAGAACTTCCAGGCGTCGGGGCCCATCTCCCGCGGGCCCGTACCCGTCGCCTTCACGCCCCCGAAGGGCAGGTGCCCCTCGCCGCCGACGGTGGGGGCGTTCACCTGGGTCATGCCGCTGTCCAGGCGGCGCACGCACTCGAACGCCCGGCCCAGGTCCCGGGTGAAGACCGACGAGGTCAGCCCGAACTCGATGGCGTTGGCGGCGGCGACGGCCTCGTCCACCGACGACACGCGGATCACCGAGAGCACGGGGCCGAAGATCTCCTCCCGGGCGATCCGGGAGTCGGCCCGGACCCGGTCCCACACCGTGGGGCGCGGGAAGAAGCCCGCCCCCAGCGCCCCCTCGGTCATGCGGTCGCCGCCGTGGGCGAGGCGGGCGCCCTCCTCATCGCCGACGCCGCGGTAGGAGAGCACCTTCTCGAGCTGGCGCAGGGAGACCGCCGGGCCCATGGCCGCGGCGGGGTCCAGGGGGTGGCCCGCCACCACCTCGGCGGCCAGGCGGGACACGCCCTCGACGAAGGCGTCGGCGACGGCCTCCATCACGATGGCCCGGGAGGTCGCCGTGCAGCGCTGGCCGGTGGAGCCGAAGGCCCCCAGCGCCGCCGCCCGCGCCGCCAGGTCGACGTCGGCGTCGTCCAGCACCAGGATGGGGTTCTTTCCCCCCAGCTCGCACTGGACCGCCTTGTGGGTCTCGGCGCAGCGGCGCTCCACGATCCGCCCCACCTCGGTGGAGCCGGTGAAGGAGATCGCGGCGACTTCGGGGTGGTCCAGCAGGGCTGCGGCGGGATCGGCGTCCCCGTGGACCACGTTGAGCACCCCCGGGGGGAGGCCGGCCTCGACGAAGATCCGCGCCACCAGGTCGGCGGTGAGGGGGGTCTCGGGGGCGGGCTTGAGGACCACCGTGTTGCCGGCCACCAGGGCGGGGGCGAGCTTCCACACGGGGATGCACAGGGGGAAGTTCCAGGGGGTGATCAGGCCCACGACCCCCCGGGGGCGCCAGTAGGTGTAGGCGAGGGTGCCCGGGAGCTCCGAGGGGGCGGTGATCCCGTGGAGGCGCCGGGCGTCCCCCGCCGCGAACACCAGGTAGCGCAGGGTCTTGCCCACCTCGCCCCGGGCGTCGGCGAGGACCTTGCCCTCCTCCAGCGCCAGGGTGCGGGCGAGCTCCTCGGCCCGGGCCTCCAGCAAGCGCGCGGCGCGGAAGAGGATGTCGCCCCGCAGGGGGGCCGGGGTGTCCTCCCAGGAGGGGAACGCCTCACGGGCCGCCTCCACCGCCGCCTCGGCGTCGGCCCGGGACGAGCGGGGCGCCGTGCCCAGGAGGGCGCCGTCCGCGGGGCAGAGGTCGTCGTCGACCCGGCCGTCCGCGGCGGGCACGAACCGGCCCGCGATCAGGTTCTGCGCGTGGTGCATCCGGCCAGATCCCCCTTGGGGCGGCGCGATCCCGCCCTGGCTGCCCCCCGGGCCGTCTGGACGGGGCGCTCCCACGCGGCCCGCCCGGTTGTCCGGGACGTCCCGCCCCCGGGCCGTCCGGGACGGGGTGGGGGCGCGGACGAGCGTGCTCTAACACGTCTGCCATAGCTGGCAAGGCAAAAGCAACGTCCGGGTGGGGGAACGAGCTGCGTCAGTCCCCGTACAGCTCCCGGGACTCGGCGCCGGGGGACCAGCCCTCGGGGCCCCAACAGAAGTGCTGGAAGGCACAGTCGCGGCAGGTGGCGGGGTGGTCGACCCGGGGGAAGCGATCCCGGCGGGCGACGTTCGCCTCGGGATCGTCCAGCGGGGCCCGCATCTCGGCGATGCTGGCGGAGATCTCCCCGGCGATCCCGGCGAGACCCTCGTCGTCCACGGGGACGTCCACCACGTCCCCCTCCCGCAGGTAGACGGCGCGGACGTCCACCGAGTCCGAAGGGGCGCCCCATCGCTCTCGGGCGAAGAGGGCGTAGGCGCCGAGCTGCCGCAGGTCGTCGTCGGCCCGCCGCCCGGTCTTCCAGTCGTACAGCACCACCCGCCCGCCGCGGCGGCAGGCGAGATCGGGCTTCACGAACACCCTCACGCCGTCCACGAGGAAGTGGTCCAGTGCCTCGACGTTCAGCCAGTCCCCGGGGTCCGAGGTCCGGAGCCACGAGGCGACCTCGGTCTCGTAGAAGGCCCGCAGGCAGCGGAGGACGTCCTCCTTCACCCTGTCGGTCTGCCTCGCCTCGATGGGGCGGCCGTAGTAGTGCTCCAGGAGGTTCACCGCCCGGCGGGGGTCCGCTTCCCAGCGGCGGTCCCGGGACTCCACCCAGCCGCGCCGCAGCAGCGCCACCCCCCTGGCCTCGGCGTGGGCGAGGTCGGGGAAGACCCCCTCGGCCCCGTACTCCTCGATGCACTCCTGGATCGCCTGGTGGACCACGGTGCCCACCCACATGGGAAGGGAGGACATCTTCCCCAGGATCCAGGCGAGGCGGACGTGGGCGGGGGCCTCCCTGCTCCATCCGCCCCAGTGGCCGTAGTAGCGATACCAGTAGGCCCGCCGGCACCGGTCGAAGAGCTTCCGGCGGCTGGTGGACCAGGTGAGCTCGTTCTTCAGACCGGACACCGCGCTCCCCTCCCCCGGGAAGGCTAGAGGATGTCGAACATCTCCGCCTGGCGCACGGCGTGGGCGAGGTCCTCCTCCAGCGGGCCGCCCAGGGAGCGGGCCGCGGGGGACACCTCGTCGAGGGCCGAGCGGGCCGCCGCCGATCCGCCGATCCGCTCCGCCACACCGGCGAGGGCCACCGACGCCAGGGCCTCGCCCTCGGCGGTCCCCGCGCGGCGGGCCAGGGCCAGCGCCTCGCGGGCGCGCTGCTCGGCCCGCACCAGGTCGCCATCCACCAGGTCCAGGACCGCCAGGCGGCGCAGGGCTTCCGACTGCCCCGGGAGGTCCCGCAGCCCCCGGCGGAGCTGGAGGGCGGCCTCCAGGGATCCGCGGGCGAGGGCGGGGGAACCGTCCAGGAAGTAGAAGGTGGCGAGGGCGACGCGGCTCGCCGCCTCGACGCCGCGGTAGCGGTCCTCGGCGCGGCCGCCGACGGCCCGGAGCAGGAGCTCGTACAGTCGGAACGCCTCGCCGAACCGCTGCACTTTCAACAGGGCCTCGGCGAGGCGGGCGAGCACCTCCAGGCGCTCGATCCCCTGGCTCGACTCCGCGGCCTGGGTCATCAGTCCCACCAGCCGCTCCCAGTCCCCGGCGAGGCGGAGCAGGGGGGCGGCCGCGATCGCCACCACCGCCGCCTCCCTCGCCTCTCCTGCGTCCCGCAGGTAGGTGTGGGCGGAGAGCAGCAGGCCCAGGTTCCGCCCCCTCTCGCCCTCCGCTGCGTAGCGGCGCCCCAGCGCCCGGTGGACCCCCCGGGCCAGGGTCGCCCAGCCTCGGCCCGTGAACTTCTCGCGCACGTTCGGGCGCAAGGTGAACAGCTCGCCCGAAGTGGGCACCAGGAGGCCAGCACCCAGCACCTCGTCGACCCCCGCCGCCAGGTCGGCCGCGGCGTGCCGGCCGGGCAGCACCGCCGCCAGGGTCTCCATCGAGAAGGGCTCGTGGAAGGCCGCGGCGACCTCGGCGAGGTTCCGCGCGATGGGGGAGAGGCTCCTCGGATCGGGGCCGCGGGAGGGGCTCTTGGACAC
>JAKLKC010000109.1 GCA_023150875.1 Myxococcota bacterium
CGCCGCGATCCGCACCCATACCGATGGCGATCCCGCGCAAAGAGCCGGATCTCCGCGGGTCTTGGCCGCCGGCGACAGCAGGCGAAGGTACGCCAGGTGGTTCAGCGGTCAGCGGACTTCGAGCGCGTCTCGAAGGGCGTCTGGCGGCTCACCGCCGGCGCGTCCACCTCGCGGTAGGCGACGGTGACGAGGTCGTTGTCGGTCTCCTCGGGCGCGACCGGGTCGACGCTGGGGTCGTCTGTCCCCGCACGGACCCTTCTCGGCAGGTGCGCTCCGCGGTCCAGGCTCCGCCGCGCCGCTCCCCCTGCCATCTCCCCCGGCCCGGTGACGCTTCACCGGGTTCGCGCGGTCGGCTCCGCGCCGTCGCTTCGGGTCGGGCTTGCGTCCACCCTGGCGCGGCCGGACCGGTCCGTGACGTACCACGGCGTCGGCTCGCCGCAGTCGCTTCCCCCGCGAGACGGAGAGCGAAGCGCGGCGGCGAGTCCGTGGTCAGGTGCTTCCCTGGCGTGCCCGTCACGTTCCCGGAGGTTGAGCAGACCCCGGGGACGAGCGGCATCCTGGGGCCCGCCGCGCCAGCCCAGTGCTGGGCGCCATCGGCGCGCGGGGGAGGTGGCCTGGGGGGACGGCGCAGTCGGTGTGGGCGCGCGGGTACGTCGCCGAGGAGGTGTCCGGCGTGGCGCTCAGGCGGGCTGCCGGCGCCGGCCCGGTCGTTGTCCGGGCTCGCCGATTCTCGCAGATGCAATCTACAAGCGGGGCGCGGCAGGAGGCGCGCCCCTTCCTGTCTCGTGGCAGAGAGCACCGGGGAGCTGTGGCCCCCGAGGAGCGGCAGGGCGCAGGTACGGTATGGGTGCGGGCGACCCCCATCATCCGTAACCAACCGCAACTATGACCCTTCCATCCCCTGCGTTCACCTGGGAGCGCTTCTTCCAGGACACGCTGCGTACCCGCACTCACCTCACGTTACCGGTCACGGCCGAGGTCTTCGTGATCCAGGCCATGCTCCAGGCCGACGCGGACCCGACCGGGTTCCCGCCGAGCGTCCAGCGCCTGATCTGGCGCCTGGGCACGCCTCTCCGCCATCCCGCCCTCTTCCGAAGGCGGGATGGGCTCTACGATCTCACGCCCAGTGCATCGGACCTGCTCCTGGACAGCGCGGCGTCCAAGGTCGTGCTCGCGTCGTTGCACCTGCGCGGACCCGCGACCCGCGAGGCCATCCTCGCCCGAGCCGGCATCTTGTGCGTGAGGGTGGACAGTATACCCAGCGAGTTCACGGTGGTGCGCGACGAGGTGACGCAGGCCCTCCAGGCGTCCCCGCGCTTCGTCGCGGAGGACGACCGTCCGCGGCTGTGGTGGCCGGCCCCAGAGGGTCCGTCGCGATAGCCGACAACCTCGGTGCTCGTCTGCCCCGGGCCACGGTCCCGGTCGGCGTGGGGTCGCCCGCGCCGGTCCAGATACCTGGCGTCCTCTCCCGCTTCGCGGTGATAGGCTGCGTCGGGATCCACCCGCTCGCCCTTCCCTGCCCGGCGGCCCTCCGCCGGGTTGCCGCCTCGCGCGGCACTGCGCCGGGCGTCGCGGCCTGTGGCCTGTCCGGCTCGCTTCCGAGCCTCGGACGCGCCCAGGCCGACGTGCTTCGGGAGCTTGCTCTCGGGCGCGCCGCAGCCTCTGCGGACGCCCAGGCCAGCGGGGAGGGCGGTGGGGATCCCGTGGCACCCATTGCCGGCGTCGGTGGGGCGAGGTTGCAGGCCGCCTGTGGTCAGCTCCGCGCCGGCCGGGCCGTCTGGCTCGACGAAGCTCTATCAACCTCCCTTTGCGGGCGCGGCAGGAGGCGCGCCCTCTTCCCCTTCGTGGCAGGGGGTACGTCCGATGTGGTCCGGTGTCGTGTCCGGCGTGGGCGGGTTCTTCGGGTGCGCGAAGCCGGGACGGGGCGACCCCGCCTTGTTCCTAACTTCAATCCCTATGAATCAGCTCACCGTGCTCAACCCCAGCAACTACACGCCTGCCCAGGCGGCGCGCAAGGCGCTCACCCACACCGTGGAGGAGGCGTTCCAGCACCCGCTCCTCAAGAACTTCGCCATGGTGGCGGCCGTCAACGGCTTGCCGCTCACGGAGGACTTCGACGAGATGGAGCACGCCGTCATGGAGGGCTGGGTCGCCAGGGTGGAGTTCAAGGCCGATGGCTTCCGCCTGAAGGTCGAGACTCCCGAGGATCGCTCGCTCCGCGAGACGGGCTCCGACGCCTAGGACTTCTTCGGACGGCCTGCCTGCCGCGGGCCACGGCCAGCCGGCACGGGGTCGCCCCGACCGGCGGCGTCGCACCTGGGATCCTGCTCACCCGGCGCACACCGGTCTGCGGGCCCTTGCTCTCCACCGCTCCCGACCCGGGTCTTCTGGCCCGGGTTCCCTGGGTTCTAGCCCCTGGGACCGATGCCCGGCGGGCTCGACCGGTCTCCCACGCGCCGCGAGGCGAGCGCGCGGGCGCCGGTTGGGCCGTCCTCGGACGCACGCGTCCGCGGGCGATCCTACTCCGGCAGGATCTGCCTGTGCCGGTGGGAGCGGTGGAGGCGGGGTCCGCCACCACCGGGGAGCCAGGGGGTCGGATCCGGGAGTGGCGTCGCGGGGACGGTTGCTCCGCGTCGGCCTGGCCGTGCGTTTTCCGAAGACCCCGTGGAGCGAGTCCGTGAGCGCGCTCGCCCACTACCTGCGTCGCATGTGGCGGGCGTCGCTCACTGCGGAGTCGCTCCTCTGCGCCGAGGAGGCAGCCGAGGCCCTGCCCGTACCGGGTCCCGAGGCCCTCGCCTGGATCCGTGGGAACGTGAAGAGCGCCGGGGAGGTGGCCGGCGTGCCGGTCTACCGCTGGGGCGACGTGATGGCCGCGGTCGCGCAGGAACGCACAAGCGCGCCGTCATCGCGAGCGTCGGACCTGCTCACGACAGAGGAGGTCGCTGAGTTCCTGCGGGTCCCCGTCGCCCGCGTGCACGCCTGGTGCGCCGAGGGGAAGCTCGCCCACCTCAAGCTCGGCCACCGCACGGTCCGCTTTCGACGCGACGACGTGATAGCCTTTGAGCGGCAAGCCGTCGTCGCAGGCACTGGAGCCCGCGATGCCGATCCGCAAGAGGAACGACGTGTGGTACGTCGACTTCCGCTACCAGGACCCCGTGACCGGCCAGTCGAAGCGATTCAAGCGTACGACTGGACCCACCACCACCAGAAAGGAGGCTGAAGCACTCGAACGCAAGTGGCGCCTGGAGGCCGAGACGCCCCCGCCCCCGCCCGCTCCCGTGAAGAAGCAGGCGGCCTTCTCCGGGTTCGCCAAGCACTTCCTGGACGTGCACATCCAGGCCAACCGCAAGCACAGCTACTGGAGGTCCGCCGAGCAGGCCCTGCGGGTCCACATCGTCCCGTTCTTCGGCGACCGCGACCTGCGGGAGATCGACGCGGAGCTGGTCGCCCGGTACAAGGCGGCGAAGGTCAAGACCCACGCGCTCAAGACCGTCAACAACCACCTGGGCCTCCTCTCGATCCTCTTCAAGAAGGCAGTCGAGTGGGGCTACTGCGAGAAGAACCCCGCGACCGGCGCGGGGCTCTTGCGGCTCCCGCCGCAGGAGTTCCGCTTCTGGGACCGGGAGCAGAGCCAGGCGTTCCTCGCCGCGGTGGAGGTGAGGGACCCCGTGTGGTTGCCGTTCTTCCTGTGCGCCCTGCGCACGGGGATGCGGCTCGGGGAGCTGTGCGCGCTCACCTGGGACGACCTGGACTTCGTCAAGGGCAAGATCCACGTCGTGCGTAACTACACGCACGGCCGGCTCGTCAGCCCCAAGAACAACCGCGGTCGGGTCATCCCCATGAGCCCCCAGCTCGCCGTGATCCTGCGCGCCCACCGGCACCTGCGGGGGCCGCTCGTCTTCTGCCGGGAGGACGGGAGCTACCTCACGCGCGACGTCATCAAGCACCCCTTCGACCGGGGGACCCGGCGCGCCGGGCTCTCGGCGATCCGCATCCACGACCTGCGGCACAGCTTCGCCAGCCAGCTCGTCATGGACGGGGTGCCGCTCACCGCGGTCAAGGAGCTCCTGGGGCACGCGACCCTGGAGATGACGATGCGCTACGCCCACCTCTCGCCCACCGCGACCACGGCCTACGTGGCGGGGCTGGATGAGCCGGTCGGGGGGCCTGCGCGGGACCCGTCGTGGTCCCACGTTGGTCCCACCCGGTAGATCCAGGGGTGGTGAAACCGGCCAAGTAGCCGGAATCACTGAGGAAAAGATGGTGGAGGCGGCGGGAGTCGAACCCGCGTCCGAAGGTGCTCCGGTGAGGTCTCTACGTGTGTAGTCGCCGCTTTGTCGTCACGCCTCGGACCCCCGGCGACGGGGTTCCTTGGAGCCATCCGGCCTGTGTCTTCGCGCTCCGGCCCGGTCGGCGGGGACGGAGGCTACCCCTGCTGTTTCTTACGCCCGGGTTCCCACCCGCAGGACGATGGGGCCGGACGCTCGCTCTACCTGAGGTTGATCAGGCGGCGAGAGCGTAAGCGCTGTCGTTGGCAGCTGCTTTTTTCCAGCCGGATTTACGAGGATGGCTGGGTCCTCGACACGCGACCTCGGCCTTGCACACCCCCGTCGAAACCGTGACGCCCCCTTGGATTGTAGCCGACGAGATGTGGTCCCTGACCACGACGGCTAGTAGATAGGGACCCGGCCGGGGTTGTCAAGGAAGGTGGGGCGGGGCGGGCTCCAGGGAGAGGTGGAGCAGGAGGGCGGGGGAGGCGCCGTCGGCGTCCGTCACCGCGAAGAAAGAGGCGGGCCCGGCCGCCGTCAGGCCCTCCACCTTCAGGGGGAGGACGGCGCCGGTGTCGTCCGTCAGGACGCACGGGGCGAGGTCGCCGTGGGGGCCCAGGCGGCCCAGGGCGGAGCCCGAGACCGGGCCGTCCGCGACGGCGTCCGGGCTCGCTTCCGCCGCCGCGGCGTACCAGACCGTGCCGTCGTCGGCCAGGGCCAGGTCCGTCAGGGTCAGGCGCACGCCGCCGAGGGTGCCCAGGTCCAGCCCGTGACCCGACAGGGAGGCCGCGGGGAAGGGGCGGCGCTCCCCGGAGAGGAGGGCCTGGAGGTGAGCCAGGAAGGGCTCGCCCGGGACTTCCAGGAGGGCGTCCCGGGGAGGGGCGTCCGCGGCCGGGGCCGCGTTGCCCCGCTGGGCCAGGAGGAGGGTCGCCGGACGGGCGCCGCGGGCCGGAAGCCACAGGGCTCCCTCCAGGTTCAGGCCCGCTCCCACCAGGTCGCGGCGGCGCTCCAGGGACTCGAAGAAGGAAGGGGCCTCCACGCAGGTCGCCCCGGCCGGATCGTCCTCGGGGACCAGGACCAGCCAGCGGCGGGCCGGCGTCGACCCCGACGACAGGGCCAGCAGGGCGTGGCCGTCCAGGGGACCCCAGGGGACGCGGCAGAGGGCCTCCAGGTCCGGCTTCAGCGACTTGGGAAGGGGGGCGCCGGGGGCCGCCCCCGGAGGGAGGGGGATCGGCAGGGGGATGAACTCCGTCCGGGAGGTCGCTGGATCGTGCCAGGCCAGGGTGCCCGCGTCGTCCTGCACGATGGCCAGGCCGCCGCGGAAGGGCGCGATCCCCGAGGCTGAACGGACCGGCAGCGGAGCTCCGTCCGGCCCCAGCCCCGCCAGTGGGGCGGCCCAGGTCCGCCGGACCCGGAAGTCGAGGGCGTCGCGGGAGGGGTGCGGGGGGAGAGGCGTGTCCGGGCGAGGCGGTGGAGGGGGCTCCTTCACTTCACCAGCTTCAGGTGGCCGGTCCGCTTGCGCCCGCCGCCCTCGGGGCTTCGGGGGGGCTCCAGGTCCCGCTTCTTGGCCACGCGGGGGGAGCCACCCTCGGCGGGGCGCAGGGCGGGCGTGCCCTGGGGGCGGGACACCGGGGGGAGGACCTCCTCGGTCTCCTCGTGCTCCCAGTTCACCCCCAGGAACCCCACCCCCATGATGCCGCAGGCCCGCCAGGGCACCCGGCAGCGGTGGCGCACGCTCCTGAAGGAGAGGCTCACGTAGAAGGCCTGGGGGTCCGAGTCGATGTCCAGCTCCAGCGGATAGCGGGGGTTCAGGTCCAGGGGGACCCCGTGGGCGAACTGCTGGAGGATGAAGTCGGGGATGCAGTGCTCGTCCGCCGGGCCCAGCAGCAAGGGGTCGAGGACGACCTTGCACGTCTGCCCCATCTCGTGCACCAGCAGTTGCAGGAGCTTGCGCTTGGCGACTCGGCTTGGCTCGGACATGGATGGGTGACCCCGGCGCCGCGATGGTAACCCCTGCGGGAACCGCGAACAAGCGGACGGACCTCGCCACACCCCCCTATCGGCCGGATGCGCCGGGGCTTTCGCCTATCGCCCCGCGGCCCGGAAGACCAGCGGATAGCTCACCACCACCACGCCACCCCCCCGCGGCGGGGGGAAGCGCATCCGCAGGAAGCGCCCCGCGAGGCAGTCGCCCACCGCCCCCGCCCGCATCGTCGAGGACCCCACCGCCGCCGACGAGACCCCTCCGTCCGCGGCGATCACGAAGCGGATCCCCACCTTCCCCGAGAGATCGGGGTCCTTCGAGAGCTCCCTCTCGTAGCAGTGCCTCAGCTCCGCAAGACGGGACTTCACCACGCGGTCGATCTCGCCCCGGTCCACCGCCGATCCGAGGACCTCCGCCTCCCTCGCCTCCACCCGGGGCATCCGTTCGCGCCGTGACGGACCACCCCCCCCGGGGCCGGATCCCCCGCCGTCCCGGCAGCCGGGGCACGGCACCCCGAAGCCGCCCGGGCCCATGCGCTCGCCCCCGCCGCCCAGGCCCCCGGGGCCCGGTCCCCTCCCCACGGGGTAGCCCCCGGGGACGGAGGGGCCCACCAGGCCGTCCAGCGCCGACGCCACCCGGGCACCCGCACCGCCGCCCAGCAGGTCCCCGAGGTCCGCCAGGGCGGGCAGCAGGCCGTCGCCGCCCCCGGCACCCCGCCGGCCGGGACGCGGGCCCACCGCCCGGGCCCGCCTGCGCTCCGCCGGTGCCGGGGCGGCGGACGAGTCCACGATCGGCCGCTCCGCATCCGGGGACTCCCGGATCGGAGCCCGGGCCGGCACCCGGGGGATGTCGTCGAGGAGGAGCACCACCTCCCCGGCCCCCCTCTCCAGCGCCCGCGGGGGAGGCACCACCCCCTCCACCCAGATGCCCGCACCCAGCGAGAGGGCGATCAGGACCACCAGGAGGGCCGCGAAGGGGCGGTCGACCGTGTCGAGCCAGGGCCCCCGCACCCGGGCCGTCGCCTCCGTCCGGCGGAAGCCGACCCGGACCCGACCCGCCTCCACCTGGACGACGTCCCGCTCCCCGAGGGACACGTCTCCGTGGACGTCCCGGGGCGCTCCACCCGGGGTCCAGACCCACGCCGTCGCCCCCGCCGGCACCCGCACCCGCGCCCGGCCCTCCTCCCAGGACAGCAGCGAGGCCCCGGCGCCGGGGGCGAAGGGCACGGCGGGGTCGGACCGCTCCGGCCACGTCGCCCGGGGAGGCGAGACCAGGCGGGAGTCGAGGAGATCTCCCCCGAACCACAGGGTCACCTGGACCCGGTCCCCGGGGCGGGAGGGGGACGGCTGAAGGCGGGGCGGGCGGGTCGCGGGCATGTTGCCTCCTCTGGGCACATACTTGTTTGTATGCGCGGCGAATCCACATGTAACACGCCCATCGCTGACCGCCAACAGCTAAATACATACTTGTGTGAATTGGGTATGGTGGGACCCCGACTTGCCGCGGACCGGCCAGGCGGTAGAATCGCCGCGGCCGGCCCCGGCCCGCGCCGCGGGGGGTGCCGGCGCCACGTGCCCCCGGGGCGGACGGAGGGAGGCCATGCGCGCGCTGCGGATCCACGAGTTCGGCGGCCCGGAGGTCCTGAGGATCGACGACATCCCGCCCCGGTCCCCGGGCCCCGGGCAGGTCCGCATTCGGGTGCGCGCCACGGCCCTGAACCACCTCGATCTGTGGGTGCGCCGGGGCCTGCCCGGGGTACACCTGCCCCGCGTGCTCGGTGCCGATGCCGCGGGGGAGGTGATGGAGGTCGGACCGGGCGTCTCCACCGTCTCCGTCGGCCAGAGGGTGCTCCTGGACCCCGGCTCGTCCTGCCGCTCCTGCGCGGCCTGCGCTCGCGGGGACGCCTCCATGTGCGTCCGGTACGGGATCCTGGGGGAGCACGGCGACGGGGCCGCCGCGGACGAGGTCGTCGTCGACGACGCCCAGGCCCTGCCGATCCCCGCGGGACTCGACTTCGCCGAGGCCGCCTCCATCCCGCTGGTCGCCCTGACCGCCTGGCGGATGCTGGTGCCCCGGGGGCGCCTTCGGGCGGGGGAGTCGGTCCTGGTCCACTCCGCCGGTGCGGGCGTGGGCGTCATGTGCGTGCAGATCGCCCGCCTCGCCGGCGCCCGGGTCGTCGCCACGGCGGGCACCGAGAAGAAGCGCCAGAGCCTCGCCGAGCTCGGCGCCGACGCCGTCATCGACTCCCATCACCCGGACCTCGCCCGGGCGGCCCGCGACGCCAACGCCGGCGAGCCCTTCGACGTCGTCGTCGACTACATCGGGAAGGACACTTTCCGCACCAGCGTGAAGGTCGCGCGGAACGGAGGCAGGGTGCTCACCTGCGGCGCAACCAGCGGGTGGGACCCCGTCCTGGACCTGCGCCACGTGTTCTTCCGTCAGATCGAGGTCATCGGCTCCACCATGGGCAGCCGCGCCGACCTCGAGGCCGCGCTGCGCTGCTTCGACCGGGGCCAGCTCCGCCCGGTGGTCGGGGCCGTCCTCCCCTTCGAGCGCGCCGCCGATGCCCACCGCCTCCTGGAGGACCGCGCCGTCTTCGGGAAGGTGGTGCTCACGCTCTGACCCCGATCCCCGGTCCCGCTCCCCGCCGTCGTACGGGCCACCCCCCGCCGGAGTCCCCTTGTCCTACCGCGCCCGCCTCCGCGTCCGGTTCGCAGACGTCGACCACGGACGCGTCATGTACTTCCCCAAGATCCTCCACTACTTCCACCAGGCGCTGGAGGACTTCTTCGCCGACGACCTCGGCTTCCCCATGCCCGGCCTCATGGACCGCGACCGGGTGGGACTCCCCATCGTCCACGCGGAGGTCGACTATCGGCGTCCGTTCCGCTTCGGCGACGAGATGGACGTCGAGCTCCGCGTGGTGCGCGTGTCCGCGAACAGCGTCCGCTACGAGTTCACGGGGCGCCACGCGGGGGACGAGAGACCCGACTGCCGCGCATGGATCCAGGCCGCGTGCATCGACATGGATCGGTTCGCCGCGCGCGTGTTCCCCGACGACCTGCGCGTCGCCCTGGAGGCTCGACTGGAGCCGACGCAGCCTCGCCTCGCCAAGAGGGGATGAGTCCCCAGGGAGCCGGGCCCCGCACGGCCGCGTGAGGGACGGCGGAAACCCACGCTCATCGACGATTCTGGGGGTATCTTTAACGAGTCCTTCGCCGGGGGGTCGTGAAGGCCGCCACCGCCCGGGCACTTTCGGGCCCTTGCCAGTGGCGCGATGAACGTGGTAGACGCCGCGGCGATGCGTGGGGGCCACGGGTGGCCTGCTTCCCCCGGCACCTGAGGAGTGTTCGAACGATGAGGCGTATGCAATCGATCCCCGGTGGGCGCTGGATGGTCCTGACCAGCAGCGCGCTGCTTCTCGCGTTCGGT
>JAKLKC010000010.1 GCA_023150875.1 Myxococcota bacterium
GCCCCCGCCCTACGTTCCGGATCGGGTGGGCCTGGGAACGGAGGAACTGGGGAGGAACCTTCGGAACGTGGTACTAGTCCTCGTCCCCCAGCAGCGGCTGCTCCTCGGCGGGCTCGGCGGGCTCACCCGGGGCGTGGGCGTCCGCCCTGCCTCGCTCCTCCTCCAGCCGGGCGACGTAGTACTTCTTGGGGTGGCGCGCGCTGTCCACGCGCCGGCCGACGGCCCGGTCGTAGCTCCTCTCCAGGCGCCGCCCGACGTCGTCCACCGCCCCCATCACGTCGACGGCGATCCCGGACACCGTCAGGCTGGGACCGTGGGGGACGTGGAGCACGGCGCGGCAGAGCTTGTCCTCGCCCCCCTTCGTGCCGTTGACGTCCTCGATGTAGACCACCAGGCGGGTGCCCTCGGCGTCCAGCAGCTTCCGGCCGAGGGGCTCCACGATGCACTCGTAAACCCGGGCGCGGACGGCGTCGTCCGCCCCGGGTCCCGGGGCGTGGACCTGGACCAGCATCGGCTCTCCCTTCGCGCCCCCTCCCCGGCCCACCGCCGGGCGGGATCCCCCTCACCCACGGGAGCAAGGCGCGTGCCGCGAGTGGAGATGGTCCGGCCAGGGACGGGGAGTCAGAAGAGGAGGCAGCCGAGGAGGTCGAGGAAGTCGGTGGCGGTGGCCAGGCACGTGAAGATGCTGAAGAAGTCGGCGACGGTGCACAGCCCCTCCCCGGTCCCGTCGCAGCATCCGCCCACGTCCACCAGCACCAGGGCCTCGCCGGGGGTGTCGTTGGTGATCTGGACGTAACTGCCGCCGAGGAGGTCCAGGCACGAGCCGGGCCCGATCAGGCCGCCGGTGAGGTTGCCCGGGTTCCACTGGGCGGTCACCGTCGCGGCGCCCCCCGGGCTCAGGGAGCTGGGCGCGCCGGTCAGGCTCACCGAACCCGCCGCAGTGACCGAGCCGACGAAGCTGACCCCGCTGACGTGCAGGGTGCCAGATCCCGTGTTGCGGATGGTGAAGGAGCGAGACGCCGGACCGACGACGAGGTTGCCGAAGTCGATGGAAGTCGGCGTCACGTCGATGTTCCCGTAGGGCCCTGAAGTGTCGTCGTCGGCGACGTCGTCGTCGGCGACGTCGTCGTCGGCGGGGCCGCCGCTGGTGTCCCCGCTGAGGGCCGCACGGTACGTGGGCTCGTCGGGATCGTCCGAGGCGATGACCAGGTCCGCGTCGTGGGGGCCAGTGCTGGTGGGGTGGTAGGAGACCGACAGGTTGACGTAGGTGCCGGAGTAGAGGGTGAGGGGGAGCGACGGCCCCGAGAAGTTGAACTCCGCCCCCCCGTCCACCAGGATCGAGGAGATCGTCAGCGAGGCGCTCCCTTCGTTGCTGACCTTGAGTTGCTGGGACTCGGTGTCCCCGACGTCCACGCCGAAGAACTCCAGGGGATCGGGGCTGGCGGTGACGTCTCCGGCGTTCGACGAGCCGGTGTCGTCGTCCCCCCCGGTGTCGTCGTCCCCCCCGGTGTCGTCGTCCCCCCCGGTGTCGTCGTCGGTGCCGTCGTCGTCGGCGCCGTCGTCGTCCGCGGCATCGTCGTCCGCGGCGTCGTCGTCGGGGACGGTGTCGTCGTCCGCTGGGGTGCCGTCGAACCCGATGTTCGAGCACGCGGGCGCGAACAGGAGCGCCGCCAGGAGGACGGCAGGGCCGAAGGTGAGGGCAGGAGACACGCGCCAGGGGATGCTCGGGACCATGGAGAACGACGCCTCGCGGGGGGCGGTGACGAAGCAGGATAGCACGCGCGCAGCCCGGATCGCACCCCCGGAGATCCCCACCATGAGAGGCTCCTAGAACGTCCCGACGCTGAAGTGCAAGGATCCGAAGGTCTCTCCCTCGGGGAGGTCGCCGGCGAGCCAGTCCACGAAGCGGGCCGGGGAGGCGCCCAGGTCGATGGCCAGGGGGCCGATGGGCGTGCGGTATCGAAGGCCGATCCCGAGGGACCACTGGGGAACGGCGCTGGCGGCGTCGAAGACCATCCCCTCGGCGAGGACGGGATCGGGGGTGGTCCACCAGGCGGTCCCCGCGTCCCCGAAGAACACGGCCTCGAGCTTCCGGCTCCGCTCCAGGGGGAAGTGGAGCTCGACCCCGAGGCTGTAGAAGAGGTTCCCCCCCACGGCGACCTTCACCCGGCCGTCGTCCACCCCCAGGGGGACCAGCAGGCGGTCCCGGGTCACCGTCGGCCCGACGGTGCCGCTGGCGAAGCCCCGGATCGTGGAGCTTCCCCCGAGGCGGAACCGGCGCTCCAGGAGCACCTGCTCCGATCCGCCGTAGGGGGTCACCCAGCCGAACTGGGCCGCGAGCTGGACGTTGAACGGCACTCCCCTCGCGGGATCGTAGAGCGGCAGCCAGGCGGCGAGCTTCGCCTGCACGCCGAACCAGTGTTCCTGTGAGAGCGTCGAGGGGTCGGTGGCGTCGAGCTGGAGGGAGGCCAGCAGGCCGCGGGTGGGATTGAAGCGGTCGTCCCGGAGGTCGGCGATGGCCTGGAGGGTGAAGACCCCGAGGCGGACCTGGCTGCGGGGAGGGCCTTCGGCGCCGATGATCCCCAGGACCCCGGGCTCGAAGTCGGGATCGACGGCGTCGGGGGAGATCCGCTCCTCCCCGGGGGGATCCGGGGCCAGGACCGCGGCGGGATCGGAGTAGTCGGGATAGCGCCAGATCAGGTCGAACTGCCCGAGCAGGCTGAGCTTGGGGGTGAACTGCGCCGTGAGGCCCGCGCCCAGGCCCCAGCGCCGCAGCGCGAAGGTGGCCTGCTTGTCCCTCTCGTTCAGGAGGCCCTTGAGGCTGATCCGCAGGGGCACGCCGGGCACCCAGGGGAACTCGTAGGCGGTGGCCAGCTTCCACTCCGGGCGGGGCAGGCCGGTGTCGGTGTCCTGGACCAGCAGCGCCAGGTCCTCCCACGAGACGCCCCACTGCCCGAGGAGGGTCCAGCGCTGCCCGATCCCGCCGATGTTGGAGACCCTCTGCTCCCCGACGATGCGCAGGCCCTCCTCAGTGCTCGCGCCCCCGCCGATCTCCAGCCGGTAGACGGGCCGCTCCCGCACCTCCACCACCAGGTCCCGGACCCGTTCCCGAGCGTCGAGGGTGCCGACCCTGGCCAGGCTGAACAGGCCCGTGGCCAGCAGGCGCCGCTGCCCTTCCTGGAGGCGCGCGGGGTCCAGCGGGTCCCCCGGTGCCAGGTCCAGGACGGACCGAATCAGCCCCAGGCGCGTGTGTCGGTTTCCCTGGACCACCACCTGCCCGATGAGAGCCGGCTCGCCGGGCCTCACCGCGACCTTGAGCCGGACCGTGCTCCCCCCCTCGTCCAGCGCGGGGAGGACGCTGGCGTCGGCGTCGGGGTAGCCCCGGGAGTGGTAGAGCCGGCGCAGGGCCGCGACCGCCTCCAGGATCCGCTGGGGCGCGTAGCTCTGGCGCTGGAGGGGCCGGAGCACGTCGCGGATGGCCTCCTCCCCCACGTCCGAGAGGGTGTCCTCCGGGGGTGGCTCCAGGTCCACCGCCACGACCTTCGCCCTGGGACCCTCCTCGACGCAGAAGCGGAGGGCGAGGCGATCCCGCGACGGCGCGCCGCGGTCCCGGCCGAGCCTCTGGACCACGCCGGGGTGGACCTCCGGCGACGGATCGGACCCCTCCCCGGTCCCCGACGGCTCCCCCTCGCCCGCAGGATTGGGAGGGCAGGGCCTCACCCGCGCGGACAGGAACCCCCGGGCCTGGTAGTGCTCCGTGGCGACTTGCGCCGCCCCCACCGCCTCGCCGGCGGTGTATCGGCGGCGCCCCAGCACGTCCGGAGAGGCGCCGCGCACCACCTCCCGGAGCTCCCTCCGGGACAGGAAGCGGTTGCCGTCGAAGTGGATGTCTCGCCCCAGCAGGACCGCGGGTCTCCCCCTCTTGAGGGTGAAGACGAGGCGGACTCCCTTTCCGTCGGCCGCGGACTCGCGCTCGCCCCGGACGGTGGCGTCGACGTAGCCCCGCCGGCGCAGGTGGTCGACGAGCCGCCGCTCCGCGTCCTCGACGAACCCGGCGGTCAGGCTGGTCTCCGCCTCGTACCCGATAACCCTCTTCAGGCGGAGGGGATCGGGGCGGAAGTCCGTGCCGACGAAGGAGAGTTCCACGTGTTCCCGGGGGAGCACGTCGGCGGAGATCGCCATGCCCGCCCCGCCGGGAGCGGGGGTCGTGGCGAGGTTGATGACGGCCGCCTCCCGGAACCCCGCATCCCTGAGGGAGGCCAGCAGCTCCCGCGCCTCGGCCTCGACCCGGGTCTTGGAGTAACGCTTGCCCACGAGGGACCGCATCCCCCCGCGCCTCTCCAGGACCTTCGCCACCCGCGGATCGCCGCGGGCCGACTCCGGCAGGACGTTCAGGCGGACCTCGCTCACCGCCCACGGCGGGCCCGGATCGACGTGGAAAAGGAGTCGGACCCTGTCGCCCCGGGGCGAGGGGACCACCTCGGGCCGCACCTTCGCCTCGTGGTAGCCGACGCGGTCCAAGGCGATCTCCAGGTCCCGCGCCATCATCGCCTCGTCCCCCCGGGCGTAGCGATCCCCCCGGCCCTTGGGGAGGCTGGACGCCAGGGCGCCGCCCCCCGCTCCGGGGGCGCGGGGCTCGCCGAGGATGGAGATCCCGGAGATCACCGGCGCCGGGCTGAGGTGGAAGACCACGTCCACCCGCGCTCCGTCCAACGTGGCCTCGACGCTCACGGACTCGAAGATCCCCAGTCGGTAGAGCAGCTTGACGGATCGGCGGACCGCCTGGGGATCGTAGGTGCCCGCTGGGCCGGCGACGGAGACCAGGCTCCTCAGGTCCCGGGTCTCGACGCCCCGGGGGGCCCGGAGGGACACCTCGCCCACCGCGGCGCCCGTGAAGGCCGTCAGCCGATGGCCACGGTCTCCGGCCTCGGGGATCGCCGGGGCCTCGGCGGCGAAGGAGGCCGAGCCCCAGCACCACGCGAGGCCTGCCGCCACGAGCGCCGCGCGGTACCTCCCCCCCAGGAGCCGGAGCGCCACCCCTACCCTCCTTCCACCCGGACCCGGAAGTCCAGGCTCCCGTTGCCCGGCTGGACCGGCAGGTCCTGGAAGAGCTGGGACTCCTCGCCGAAGGTCCAGGTCCCCACGAGGTAGAACCCCCGGAAGATCCGCAGGTCGGCCCGGAGGTTCACGGTGCTCAGGGCGTCCTGGCCGACGACGTTCACCCCGAGCTGCCCCTGCAGCCGGTCCCGCACGATCTCCTTGGAGAGGACGAGGCGGGTGGCCGCGGCCTGCCCGCTGGTGGAGTAGACCGGGACGACCTCGATCTGGTCGGGGAGGACGCTCTCCAGTCGCGGGTCCACCTGTCCCCGGTAGGTTCGGGTCAGCAGCTCGCCGAAGGCCCCGCCGATCAGCCCCACCGCCTGGTTGGCGAGGGTCCCCAGGGTGTCGCCGACGCCGGTGTCGCTCGCCAGGACCCCCGCGCCCGTCACCCCGAACAGGAGCAGGGAGTTGATGTCCGCCTCGCTGAGGGACGGCTCCGAGAGGGCCGTGAACTGGTAGTCGTCCAGGGTGCCCCGCATGAGGTAGGAGACGTCGTAGTCCTGGTCCGGCGTCTCCACCCGCGTCTCCAGGGTGAGGTCGAACGAGGGGTTGAGCTCGAAGGGGTCGTCGAAGCGATAGGTGCCCTCGTACAGCGAGAAGTCGTGGCCCTTGAAGCGGATCTGCCCCTCCACCGCGGCGCCGCCACCCTCGATCCCTACCCGCTGCGTGTCGCCGATCACCCTGAGATCGGCGCTGGCCCTCGCCGTCCCGAAGTTGTTGTTCAGGCGGAGCCCGTCCTGGGTCCGGAGCCGGAGGTCGAACCGGAACAGCGGCCGGCCCGAGCGCGGAGACAGGTAGTCCAGGCGCTGGCGCTGGAAGCGGAGGGCGGAGGACTGCCAGTCGATGGGGTCCCGCAGCGTCATGTCACGCACGTCCACGGTCCCCCCCAGGACCAGGTCCGGCACCGTGCCCGTGAGGGTCAGCCGCGCCGTCCCCGTGGCGGGGGGCAGGAACGAGGGGTACCGCACCGTGCACTCCCGGCACGCCACCTCGAGGTCGTAGCGATGGGGCCGGTACCCCCGGAGCTCGATCTCGGCGCGATGTACCGCGAGGTCGCCCCCGCCGAGCCTCCCGACGAAGTCCACGGGGGCCTCCGCTTTCGGCCCGGATCCGTCCGCGGCGTCGAACCGCACCCGGCCGTCCTCGAGGGTGACGGTCGCCCTCTCGACGTCGAGCACCGCCGGGAAGAACACCGTCCGGATCGCGGCGTTCCGCAGGCGCGCCGAGCCGCTCGCGTCGGGGGAGTCCGTGGTGCCCCCGACGTGCAGATCGACGGCGACGGGGTCGGCGTCCAGGCGATCGAAGACCGGCGCCGCGAGCCGGAGCAGACCGAGGTCCACCGTCCCCGTCGCCCCCAGGTCCAGAGTCCCCGCCGGACCCAGGGTCCCGGCCACCGCGAGATCGGTTCGGGTCCCGACGAGGCGGGCCTGGAGCACCTCGAGGGCACCGCCGCGGTATCTCAAACGGATCAAGTCATCATTTGCGAATGCCGTCTCATCCCGGATCACCCGCATGTCGTCGATCTCGATGGAGAGGTCGTGGCTCCCCGCCACCGCCAGGCGGCCGCGGCCCGTCACGCCTCCCCCCACGAGCCACGCCACCCTCTGCCCCTCCCGCACCGCAGCGGGCAGGAAGGTGTCCAGGGCGAAGCGGTCCCAGCGGGCGGCGAGGGTGTAGGGCAGGCCCTCCCCCGTCTCCACGGCCAGCTCATCCAGGGTGATCCGGCCCCCCGCCAGGCTCCCCACGGCCCGGAGCGTGCCGCCCCGGAGCTCCAGGCGAGCGCGGCTGTCGCCCACATCCTGGCCGCGGAAGCGGGGATCCGGCAGCACGACCTCCACCGTCGCCCGGGGCTCCGACACCGTGCCAGCCAGCCGGGCGCGGGCGCTCACCGCCCCCGAGAGGGGGAGCCCCGAACGCGCCACCGCGTCGAGGTCCCCGAGGCCGAGGTCGTAGGTGAAGCCGTGGAAATCGACCTTCCCGCGGGTGTCGATCCGGCCCCGCACCAGCGCGCCCGCGCCCTCCTTCTTCAGCCAGCCCTCCTGGAGGGTGACGACTCCCCCCCTCGCCTCGGCCCGGAGCTCGATGGACGTCCACTTCTCGCCGGCGAACTCGGCGTCTCGCACGTCGATCCGCCCCGAGCCGTCGAAGGTGCGGACGGGCCCCACGAAGCTCAGCTCCCCCGACGTCCGCCCCCGGATCTCCAGGCCCGGGAACACGATCCCCGCGATGTCCTCGGCCCGGCCGTCGAAGCGGGCCCGGGCCACCAGCTCCGTCGGCGCCCCCTTCCGACCGAACCTCACCTCCAGATCCCCATCGTATCGGCTCGCCCCCCGCCGCGCCTCGATGCCGGTGAGCCTGAGGCTGTCCCCCGTGCGCCAGGCCGCCCGCCCCGCGACCGCCCCGAGGTCGTAGTCCAGGAAGCCGAGGCGCTCGAACTCCACCTGGCCCTGGATGGCGAGGTTCGGCGTGGGGCCGACGATGCTGGCCCTGACCCCGCCGTCGCCGGCGAATCGGAGGCCCGCCACTCCCCCGAGGTCGGCCCAGGAGAACCGCTGTCCGTCCACCTGGATGTCGAGGCGCAGCGGCTTCCCGAACAGGAAGTCCACCTTCGCCCCCAAGTCCGAACGCGACGTGCGGATGCGCGCGTCGGGCAGCGTGACCCGGTCGGACAGCACCAGCACCGTCGAGCGTACGTTCGCGGTGGAGAGGGCGAGGACGGGCCTCTCCCCCCGCCGCCGCGGATCCCGCCACTCGCCGGAGAGCACCCGGAAGTCCCGGACGTCGAGGTCCGCCTTCAGGTCGAGGCGAGGGCCCCCCGAGAGGCGCCCCTTGCCGCGGACCGACCCGCCGACGCCCATCATCACCCACACCCTCTTCACCCCGTTGGCGTTCAGCACCCGCTCCAGCCGCACTCGGTCCAGGGCCAGGGCGACGTCGACGGGGACCTCCCCGGCGAGGCCGATCCGGGCACTGCCCGTCACCCGGCCACCGCCGTAGGCCGCGTCGAGCTCGGTGACCTCCACGGCGCCGTCGGCGAGGCGGGCGCGGAGGTCGGCATCCCCCACCTCGATCCCCCCGAAGCCCAGTCCGCGCAGGGCGAGGCGGGCCGAGATCTCCGGGAGGGTCCCCGCCCCCTCCGCCTCCACCGCCACCTCCACGGTCCCCCGGGCTCGGGGGTCCCTGGGCAGCACCTCGCGGAGCTTCGACAGGTCGAGGAGGGCCCGGGCAGAGGCCCGAACCGTCGGTCCCACCCGCCGCCCATCGGGGCCGGGCCTGCCCTTGAGCCCGATGTCGGCGTCCACGGCGATCTCCCCGAGGGAGGTGCCGACCCGGTAGCCGTCCAGGCGGATCCCCTCGGGAGTGAACTCCACCCTCCCCGACGTCACCGAGAGGCGCTCGTGGAAGCCCTCCCCCTCCACTTCCACCTGGCGGACCAGGACCGCGCCCGTGCCACGGTCACGGGCTCCCAGGTCGAGGTCGACGTCCAGGCCCGAAGCGTCCACGACGAGACCGGCGGGGAAGATCCGGGCGCCGATGGCGCCGTCCATCACCCTCACCCTGCGGACCTCCACCTTCACCCACGAGGCCCCCCGGGGACGGGAGAGGTACTCCTGGAGCCCGGCGAGGTCGATCACCCGCCCGTCCTCGACCCTCAGGCGCACCCGGGGCTCCGCCACCACGATCTCCTCCACCACCAGACGCGGGCGGAGCCCGGCGAGGCCGGGGCGGGAGAGGTCCAGGGTGACCCGCCCCGCGGCGACGATCCTCTGGCCGACCCGGGCGGCGTCCCGGGAGTGGATCTCGAGCCCCCCCATCACCACGAGCCCCTCGCCGGGGTCGATGGAGAGGGACCCGATGTGGACGTCGTCCCCGATCAGGAGGCTGAGGCGCCGCATCGCCTCCTGCCGCGCGTAGTCCGCGAACCACGCGCTTTCCACAACGGCGTAGAGCACGCCCAGGCCGGCGACCCCCGCGAGGAGGGGGAGGACCAGCCAACGGGCTCGACGTCGCGGCCGGCGGGTCGCCTGGGGCAAGGGGCGCTCTCGGACCCGGCTCCCCCGGGACCGGCCACGTCGGGCCAGGGGCGCGAGAGCCGGGTCGAAGTCGGCGCCGGCCTTCCCCCGGGGCGGGGATGAGGGACCGGCGACCAGAAACGGCGACGCCCCGGGAGCCCATGGGGGCCCGCCGGGGCGTCGGTTCGTCTGGAGCGGGCGACGGGAATCGAACCCGCGACACCGAGCTTGGGAAGCTCGTACTCTACCAGCTGAGCTACGCCCGCCCGAAAAACTGACTCGAGGGCGCTCGACGCGCCGCACGACGCAGCATCATACGGCTTCCCGCGGCGATTGCAAGGCCCATTGCGGCAGTACGCCGTCATTCTCGCCGCTCCGTGCGCGCCCGGTCCCCGTCCTCGCCCGGCCCCGCTGCCCCGCCCGGGATCGGCTTCGGTGACGACCTCCCCGCCCGCCCGCGGGCGCCGGGCCGGATCCGCTAGAATCCCCGGCCCGGGGCCGTGGACACGGCACCGGCACCCGAGAGGACCCCCATGGATCCACGATTCACCGTCGGCATCGTCGGCGCCGGCAGGATGGGCACCGGGATCGCCTGGACCCTCGCCGCCCACGGCTTCCCGGTGCTCCTCGCGGACCGCGAGGCCGCCCTTGCCCGGGCCGGACGCGAGCGGATCGAGGCCATGGCGGACCGCATGCCCCGGGGGGCCCTGGCCGCCGGCGAGGCCGAGGCCGCCCTGGGTCGGATCGGAGTCGCCGAAGACCTCGGCGCCATGGCCGCCGTCCGCGTCGCCATCGAGGCGGTAGCCGAGGACCTCCTCGCCAAGAAGTCGTTGCTCCGCGCTCTGGACACGATACTCGCCCCCGACGCGGTGCTGGCCACCAACACCTCGTCGTTCTACGTCACCGAGCTGGCCTCGGTCACCGAGAGGCCCGGCCAGACCATCGGCCTGCACTACTTCCACCCCGTCCCCCGGAACCCCCTCGTGGAGGTGGTGCCCGGGGCCTTGACCCGGGACGACGTCGTCGCCTCGATGGTCCGGTTCGCCCGCGCCCACGGCCGCACGCCGGTGGTGGCCAGGGACGGCCCGGGCTTCGCCGTCAACCGCTTCGTCCTTCCCCTCGCCAACGAGGCGGTGCGGATCGTCGAGGAGGGCGTCGCCTCCGTCCCCACCGTGGACGAAGCGGCGAGGAGGGCCCTGGGCGCCCCCTTCGGGCCGTTCGCGGGGATGAACGCCAGCGGCGTCGACGTCGCCCTGGCGGCGGCATCGACCCTCGGGATCGAGCTGGGGCCCTTCTACGAGCCGGCGGACCTGCTGCGGAGGGTGGCCGCCTCCGGGGAGCCCTGGGACCTCGCGGGCGAGGTGGACGAGGGTCGCCTCGACGGGGTGGCCGCGCGCCTCCTGGGCGCGGTCTTCGCCGCCTGCGCGCAGATCGCCGCGGAGGGGATCGCCGCCCCCGGGGACGTGGACCTTGCCGCCCGCGTCGGCCTGCGGTGGGCGCTGGGGCCCTACGAGCGCATGGCCGACGTCGGCGCCGAGCGGGCCAGGGCCTGGATCGAGGCGACCCGGGGGCGGCACCCCGACCTGGATCTGCCCGACCCGATCCCGTTGCCCGGCTGACGCGCCCGCGGCGGGGCGGCCCGGGGCCGCAGCTTCACTCCCCGTTCCCGGCCCAAGGGGCGCGCTCCCGGCAGCGCTCCCGCTCCCGGTCCTCCAGCCAGTCGCCGATCCGCGGGAAGACCTCGTCGGGGGCGGCGCGACCGATGACCATGTCGGCGTGGCCGTAGTCGGCGGAGAAGCCCCAGGCCCTCCCCAGGACCAGCCAGGTCCTGTCCGCGGCGGACAGGTCCTCGTAGGCGGACCGGACCTGCCAGGCGGGTACGACCGCGTCGGCCCTGCCGGCGACCAGGAGCGCGGGACAGGCGATCCGCTCCAGGCGCTCCCGGTACCCGCGGCCGTGCCGGTCGGTGATCTCCGCCGCCCCCACCCAACGGATGTACTGGCGAAGCAGGCCCGACGCCACCGGCTCCAGCCCGTCCCGGAGCACCGCCCGCACCACCTCCCCGTCGACGTTCTCGGGGTTGCTCAGGAGGTGGGCGAGGCGGACCCCCGGGTTCGTCAGGAACGGGAGCACGAACCGGACGAGGCCGGGGGCGTCGAGCCGTCCGCGCCGGGGCGCCATCCCCCGCCTCTTCTCGGCCCCGGCCTGTGCTCCCCCCAGGGGGTCGATGCGGGTGGGGGAACCGAGGGCCACGATCCCCGCGATCCCTTCCGGGTCCTCCTCCGCGGCGTAGACGTACCCGAGGATCCCCCCCAGGGAGTGGCCGACGTAGTAGACGCTCCGGGACCCGGTGCGCCGGCCCACCCGCGCGAGGAGGGCCGGCAGGTCGCGGCGCAGGTGGGTGTCGAAGTCCCAGTCGCCGGCGCGCAACCCACTCCGCTCCGGCGGGACCGAGGCGCGGCTCCCCCGGAGCTCGGGGACGTAGACCTCGAAGCCCCGGCGCGACAGGTACGCGGCGAGGTCGTGCCGGGGCGTCGCCATCCAGTTCATCCGGTTGACGCCGGTGCCGTGCACCAGCACCACGGGGATGGCGTGGTGCCGCGGCGCGCCCGGGGATGCGGGGTAGCGCAGCAGGGGGAGCTCCCAGCCGTCCGCCGTGCGGACCCTCTCCTCCTCGGGGGCCTGGGGCAGGCCCGCCGCCGCCGCCGCCCCCGCCAGCAGGCCCACCAGGGCGAGGGCGGCCAGCAGGACGCCGGGGACGCCCCCCACCCGACTCACCGGCGGCCCCTCCCACCGCGGTCCCCGAGGCGCTCCCCCAGCCACGCGACCAGGTGCCGCCACACGTCCCGGTGGGCGCGGTCGCCCAGCAGAAGTCCCAGGTGGCCGTAGTCTCCGCGGGCATGGTCCGCCCAACCCACGACCCGGAAGGTCCGGTCCGTCGAGGGCGCGAGGCGGTGCCCCCGGAGGGCGTCCTCGGGGGGCGCGATCCCGTCCACGGATCCCGCCACCACCAGCAGCGGCCGGTTCCACGCCCCGATGGCGTCGTCGAACGTCACGCCGGCCACCCGGGGGCCCCGGCCCGACTCCCAGCCCTCCCGCAGGTCCCTGAGGACCCAGGGCGCCGGAGGGACGTCCGGGAAGGGGATCCGCTCCCGGGCGCCGATCCCGTTCCGCCACAGCACGTCCCGGGCGCCGGTGTCGCCGGGGTCGGCGAGGAACCGGCGCAGGGCCGGGGAGGGGAGGGAGAAGTCGAAGGGAGTGCCCAGGGCCACCAGCAGGTCCGGAGCCGGGCTGCGGCGGGCGGCGGCGTAGGCCGGGAGCAGCCCGCACACCCCATGGCCGATCCACGCGACGGGCCGCCGGTGGGTGCGGGCCTCCTCCAAGGCCGTCGCCACCGGACCATCCAGGACGCCCTCGAGGTCCAGCGCGTCCCGGTGGCCCTCCGCCCAGGGGTCCACCTCGACCACCCGGTGGCCCGCCCTCTCCAGGGCCCCCGCGAGGCCCCCCGAGGGTCCTCCGCGGAAGACTCGCGCGGACAAGGGGAAGTCGGGGCAGACCACCACGGTGCCTGCCTCGGCCCGGTCCTCGGCGGCCCTCGCCCCGGGGACCCGGGGGTCCGCCAGCGCCGCGGCGACCGCCAGCAGGGCGGCGAGGGGGACGATCCTGGCGATCCTCGGCACTCCGCGCTCCTTCCCGGGCGGGGATTCTACCCCGCCGCTCCCGGGGTGCCCATGGGCCCTCCGGCCACGCCTTCGGTTCGGGGCCGGGGCCACGGAGTCTGGCGCGCGCCGGCCTCGCGCCGTATCCTGTGGCGCCGCGCCCGGCCGGCGGTCCGTCCCTCCGCCCGCGGCCCGGCCCAGCGCCCCCTCTCCCCGCCCGAGGCCCCATGAGCGACCCGACCAAGCCCGGCCCCTCCGATCGCAACGTCGAGAAGATGTGGAAGTACGCTCGGAAGTTCGCCGAGAAGACCGGCACCCACTTCCACCCCGAGCCCGAGGTCACCGAGGCGGTGGTCCAGGGCCTCGCCATCAACATCGAAGAGGTCGGCCGGCCCCTCTGCCCCTGCAACTTCTACCCGGACAAGAAGCAGGAGCTGGAGGAGGGCGGTCGGCGCTGGGTGTGCGCGTGCGACGAGATGCAGCGCTACAAGTACTGCCACTGCCTGCTCTTCGTGCGTGAGGACGGGCTCCCCATCACCGAGTACCTCCCCGAGGACCACGAGGGGAGGCAGGCCTACGGGCTGGTCACCGACCCCACCCCGGACAAGGGACGGGCCCTGGGGCGGGAGGGCGCCGACGGCGAGTAGGGCTGGTCCCGGGCGCTCAGGCCCGGAAGTCGTCCCACGTCCGGGTGACCGCCCCCGCGTGGTGCGCCGGGGGCCAGGGCGCGTCGGAGACCCGCGCCGTCACCGCCACCAGGTCCCCCACGGCGAGGGAGGCCCAGATCGCCTCGATGTCCTCGTCGTAGTGCCGCACCGATCCGACGTGGGGGGTCCCGCCCACGCTCCGCCGGTCCGAGGTGCCGTGGAGCATCTCGCCCCCGGGCCAGCTCCGGCGCGACTCGGGGTCCCACCAGGCCAGGTCCACGATCCGGCTGCCGAAGACACCGGGATCGTCCCACAAGCGCAGCCCCTCGGACTCGGCGACGGACTGGTCGTAGAGGCCCGTCACCACCTTCAGGCCGACGTGGACCGGCGTGGGACCGTTGGCCGCGGCGTGGGCGAAGATGCCCTGGAGGCGCCCGTCCGGATGGAAGAGCCAGGTCCGGCCCTCCTCCAGGGCGACCGCCACCCGAAGGACTTGGGTGTCCTTGCCGACGGTCAGGACCGGGGTGGGGCTCGGGAACCGGGGGCCCTCCGCCCAGGCGGTGTGCCCCGGGGAGGGGGAGGCGGCGTCGAGCTCGTTCAGGGTCGGGGCGTCCACGTCCCCGTCGGGGGGCAGGCCCCGGCTGAGCTGGAAGCGGCGGACCGCCCGAGAGGTCTGGGTGCCGAGGATCCCGTCCACGCCCCCCACCTCCCGGCCGTGGACCCCGGGCCAGCGCCGGAGACCGAAGCCCCCGTCCACCAGGGCCTGCTGGACGGCGGCCACGGCCGGCCCCCGGTCTCCGTGCCTGAGCACCCTGTCGCCCCGCGCGACCGCCGCCAGGGTGGGATCGCCCGCGAACCGCTCGTTCCGCAGCAACTCGCTCCTCCCGGCCCCCATCGGCGCGGCCTTCCGGGCGTCGCGCCCCCAAGGGCAGTGTCGCACGGGGCCCGGGGCCGTGTCACCGGCGACCCCCCGCTCGGCCACTTCCGCGGGCGAGGCGGTGCGGCCTTGCGGCCCCGCGGGGGATCGCGTAAGAATCCCCGCCCCGCGCCCGCCCCCGGCCCATCCGCCGGAGGGCGAGGCGGCCCGGGCGACGGAGCGCGGATGAGCGACGCCGAGGCGACCGCCCCGACCCTGGACGAGATGCGGTCGTTCTACCGCGAGATGCTGCTCCAGCGCCGCTTCGAGGAGGCGGCGGCCCGGGTCTACACCCAGGGGAAGATCGGCGGGTTCTGCCACCTGTACATCGGCCAGGAGGCGGTGGGCACCGGCGCCATCCGCGCCCTTCGCCCGGACGACTACGTGGTGACGGCCTACCGGGACCACGGGCACGCCCTGTCCAAGGGCTCCAGCTCCCGGGCGGTGATGGCGGAGCTCTTCGGACGCTCCACCGGGACCAGCCAGGGCCTCGGCGGATCGATGCACCTGTTCGACGTCGACAGGGGGCTGCTGGGGGGCTACGGCATCGTCGGCGGCCACGTGCCCCTCGCCGCAGGCGTCGCGTTCGCCAGCAAGTACCGGGGCGACGGACGGGTCACCCTCTGCTTCATGGGCGACGGCGCGGTGAACCAGGGGGTGTTCTTCGAGGCGATGCAGCTCGCCTCCCTGTGGAGCCTGCCGGTGGTGTTCATCGTCGAGAACAACCTCTATGCCATGGGCACCCCCCTCTCGATGCAGACCCCCGTGGAGGACATCTCCCTCAAGGCGGTGCCCTTCGGCATGGACCGGGACCGGTTCGAGGACCGGGACGTGTTCGAGGTCCGGCGCCGGGTGGGCCGGGCCGTGGACCGGGCGCGGGAGGAGGGGCGGCCGACCTTCCTGGAGGTCCTCACCTACCGTTACCGCGGCCACTCCATGAGCGATCCCGCCCGGTACCGCACCAAGGAGGAGGTGGAGGAGCGCCGGCTCCGGGATCCCCTCCTCTTCCTGGAGCAGCGGATCAAGGACGCCGGGGCGGGAGGGGATCTCGCCGCCATCGAGGAGTCAGTGGCCGCCGAGGTCGAGGACGCCCTGGAGTTCGCCGAGAACAGCCCTCCCCCCGATCCCGAGGTCGCGACCCGCTTCGTCTACGCCTGATCCGGCGCCGGCCCCATCCCGCCGCCCTTCCGGGCCCGCCCGCGGCGCGCCCCGACCGGAGTGCCCATGCCCCGAACGCTGCAGGTCCGCGAGGCGCTGAACGAGGCGCTGGCCGAGGAGATGGAGCGCGACGAGCGCGTGTTCGTCATGGGGGAGGAGGTCGGCCACTACCAAGGGGCCTACAAGGTGACCCGGGGCCTCCTGGAGCGCTTCGGTCCCCGGCGGGTCTGGGACACCCCCATCAACGAGGGGGGGTTCGCCGGGATCGGGATCGGCGCGGCCATGGTGGGCCTCCGACCCGTCATCGAGTTCATGACGTTCAACTTCTCGCTGGTCGCCTTCGACCAGATCGTGAACAACGCCGCGAAGATCCGGCAGATGTCGGCGGGGCGCCTGTCGGTCCCCATCGTGTTCCGCGGGGGAGGTGGGGCCGCCCGGATGCTCGCCGCCCAGCACTCCCAGGCCACCGAGCCCTACTACGCCCACGTCCCCGGCCTGAAGGTGGTCGTGCCGTCGACGCCCGCGGAGTACAAGGGCCTCCTCAAGGCCTCGATCCGGGACGACAACCCGGTGGTCTTCATCGAGAGCGAGTTGATGTACGGCGCGAAGGGGGAGGTGCCGGACGGCGAGTACGTCATCCCCCTGGGCGTCGCCGACGTCAAGAGGCCAGGGACCGACTGCACCGTCGTCTCCTGGGGACGGATCCTGCACACCGCCCTGGAGGCGGCCGAGGTGCTGGCCAAGGAGCACGGGATCGAGTGCGAGGTCGTGGACCCGCGCACCCTGAGACCCCTGGACGAGCAGGCGATCTTCGCCTCGGTCCGGAAGACCAACCGCTGCGTCGTGGTCCACGAGGGCTGGCGGTACGGAGGCGTGGGCGCCGAGGTCGTCGACCGGGTCCAGTCCTCTTGCTTCGACTGGCTGGACGCGCCGGTGGAGCGGGTGTGCAACGTCGACGTCCCCCAGCCCTACGCCCGGGAACTCGAGGAGCTGGTCCTGCCCTCCGTCGAGCGCGTCGTCGACGCGGTGCGCCGGGCAAGCTATCGCTAGGCCCGGCCGGGTCGATCCCCAAGGAGGTACGAATGGCCCACGTCCAGGAGATGCCCAAGCTCTCCGACACCATGGAGAAGGGACACCTCGTCAAGTGGCTCGTCTCCGAGGGGGACGCGGTCAAGCCCGGGGACCCCGTCGCCGAGGTGGAGACCGACAAGGCGACCATGGAAGCGGAGGCGTTCTACGCGGGGGTGGTGCTGAAGCGCATGGCCGGCGAGGGCACCGACGTCGTCCCCGGCCACCCGCTGCTGGTGATCGGCCAGGAGGGGGAGGACATCTCGGACCTGCTGTCGAGGCTCGGGGCCGCTGGCCAGGCGGCCCCACGCCCTCCCGCGGAGGCGACCCCGCCCTCTCCCCCGGAGAAGGCAGCTCCCCCACCCCCCGCCGCGGAGCCTTCCCCACCCCCCGCTCCCGCCGAGCCCCGGCGAGTCGTCGCCTCCCCCCTGGCGCGGTCCCTCGCCCGGGAGGCGGGCTTGGATCTCAGTCGGATCAAGGGGTCTGGCCCGGGGGGGCGCGTCGTCCGCGCCGACATCGCCCGGGCGACGGCCGGGGGAGCAGAGGCCGCCGCGCCGCAGGTGTCCCCAGCCGCGGCCCTCGAGGGGGAGCGGATCGAGCTGAGCGGGATGCGCCGGGTCATCGCCCAGCGGCTCTCGGAGTCCAAGTTCTCGGCGCCCCACTACTACCTCCAGGCCGTGGTCGACATGGACCCCGCCGCGGCCTTCCGCTCGCAGCTCGGAGATCAGCTCGGCGAGGGGATCCGCCCCTCCTACAACGACCTCGTGCTCAAGGCCGCCGCCCTGGCGCTCCGGGAGGTGCCCGAGGTGAACGCCGCGTGGCGGGGGGACCACATCGTCCGCTACGCCGGGGTCCACGTGGGGCTGGCGGTGGCCCTGGCCGACGGCCTGATCACCCCCGTGATCCGTGACGCCGACCGCCTGCGCCTGACCGAGATCGCGGCGCGGTCCCGGGACCTCTCCCAGCGCGCCCGGGACAAGAAGCTGAAGCCCGAGGAGTACCAGGGGAGCACCTTCTCGGTGAGCAACCTGGGCATGATGGGGATCGAGCGGTTCACCGCCGTGATCCAGCCCGGCGAGGCGGCGATCCTCGCGGTGGGCGCCATCGCCGAGCAGCCGGTCGTCCGGGGGGGCGCCTTGGGGGTGGGCCTGCGGATGGTGGTCTCCCTCTCCTGCGACCACCGCGTCGTCGACGGCGCAGTGGGTGCCCGCTGGCTCCAGGCCTTCCGCGGCTACCTGGAGCGCCCCCTGCGGATGGTGGTCTGATCCGGGCCTTCCGCCGCAGGCCCCTCAGCGGCGCGCCTCTCGCCCGACCGCCCGCCCCACCGCCTCCAACAGCCGCTCCAGCCCCGACTCCCCGCCGTACACGCCGATGGCGCGGCCGTCCCGACCGACGAGGGCCATGTCCACCTGCCGGTCCGCGTGGTCGACGCCCAGGGCCTCCTGGACGGCCCCGTCCCAGTCCGGGACGAGGAGGATCCGCCGGTCCAGGTCCGGATCGGGGGGGTGCCCCTCCTCGGCCCTGAGCTTCCCCACCTTCTTCACCGTGTCCCGGTGCACCGCCCGCAGGATCCCGAGGACCAGGGGGCGGAACACCCCCGGCACCGACCGAAGGTCGATCACCGTGAGGTAGCTCACGTCGGGGTCCTCGCCCCACGCCTGGCCGAACCTCCGGGAGAGCCCGTCCATCTGCTTGCTGCTGCGCCGCCCGCAGACGAAGAAGACCACCACCTTCCCCCGGAAGAACGACTCCGGGACCGGTTGCCCCCGGAAGTCCTCCACCGGGGTGGAGGGGAGACCACCGGCGAGGGTAGGCGGGGTCACGAGGACCACCCCCAACAGGGCGAACAGGGGGAGCAGCGCCAGGCGGAGGGTCCTTCCCATGACGCCACTATAGGGCCCTCGTCCCGGACGATGGAAGGGTATGGGTCAGCACGGGGGCGGCGTGCGTCGCGCGTGGCGGGCGAGCGCCCGGGCGAGGGCCCGGAGGTCGGCGGTTCCCCGGGCGAGCCCGGAGTGCACGCGCCGGTCGTCGAGGTCCAGGTAATCGTGGACGATGACGTTCCGCAGGCCCGCCGCCCGGGAGAGACGGGAGGCGAGGTCGCGGTCCAGCACCCCCCGGTCGGCGAGGGTGCGGAACACGTCGCCGTAAGTCCCGCCGACGGGCCACCCCTCGGCCACGACCACCTGGGCCGCGGCGTCGATGGCGGACTGGATGGCGACCTGGACGAAGTGCTCCATGGCGGCGGTGAGGACCGCGTCGGCCGCGATCGCGTCCCACGGCCGGGCCGCGAGCTCGTCGAGGCGGCCGCAGAGGTCCTCGATCCGCTCCAGGCGCTGGTCGAAGCGGGAGAGGTCGAGCCTCACGGCGGTCCACCCCCCAGGCGCCGGGCCCTCGCCTCCCAGGAGAGGCGTCGGAGGCGTTCGGAGTCGAGGCCCCTGTGGAGGGCGCGGAGCTGCCACTCCGTGCGGAGCCTCCAGTCCCGGTCGAAGACCAGGATCCCCTCCCTCACCACCGCCAGGGCGGCCAGGGGCTTCAGGTCCTGGGCGACGACCACGTCGACCCCGTCCGGGGGAAGGCCGAGGACCTCGGGGATCTCCCGAGACCAGTCCAGGGCCCTCTCGAGGCTGTCCGGGCGGGCTTCCCAGCCCCTCCCGCCGAGCAAGGCGAGGTCCACGTCCGACCCGGAGCGGTGGTCGCCGCGGGCCCGGCTCCCGAACACCCACGCCGCCGCGACGTCCGGCTGGGCGTCGAGGTAGCGCACCAGGGCATCGAGGTTCGGCACGTCGACGTCGGGGAGGGCCATGTCCCGATACTACGCGCGGCCGATGGGGGGCGGAAGGAGCCCGAGGATCGAGCCGAGATGGGCGGTGGCCGACGCTGGGAGGGAGGTGGCGCCGGTCCGGTGTGAACGGAGGTGTCGCCTGGCCGACACCGTCGGGAACGCGATCCGCTCCCGCTCCTGCCCGCCGTTTCGGGATTCGGGCACCGGTGCACGGCAGGATCCCGGGGCGTCCAGGACGGGGTGGCGGGCGGATCGCGCGGCGGCCGTCCCTCCCCCGGGGAGACGGTGGCACGCCCGGTGAAGTCGGCCACCCGGGCGCCCCGGCTCCAAGGGGCCGCTCGGGAGAAGGCATGGCCCACCGCGACGCTCCCCTCCCCCGTCCTCTCCTGGCCCCCGCGGCGCTCCTCGCCGGGCTCCTCTCCTGCGGCGATCCGCCGCCCCCGGGAGGCGCGCCCGGGGATGAAGCCGACGCGAGCCAGGACCCACCGGCTTCGGGGGACGGGGCCGGGGACGACGACGCCCCTCCCGCGGACGACGACACCTCGCCCACCGCCGGTGGCGGGGACGGCGGCGAGGTCGGATTCGGCGCGCCCGCCGACGGGGACACCGTCACCGGGCGGGTGGACGTGCGGGTGGCGGTGCCCGAGGGGATCGACTCCGTGCGCCTGTCGGTCTCCGGCTTCGACCTGGGGGAGGTTGCGGTGGAGGCGGGGGAGGCGTACCTCGCCTGGGACTCGGGGATGGTGCCGGACGGGGAGGCGAGCCTGAAGGCCGAGTCGCCGGGCGCCGCGCCGGACGAGGTCGCCGTCCTCGTGGAGAACGGGGACCTGGTCTCCTACGACGTCGGCACGGTGGAGAACGGCCCGACGGGCACTCCCGCGCTGGTCGCCCCCTTCCAGGGCGGACTGCTCTCCCTGACCTTCAGCGTGATCGGGTCCAGCGACACCGCCTACTACCTCCCGGTGGTCCGGGACCCCGAGGGCGTGGACCTGGTGACCGCGGACGGCAACCCCTGGGACGACCCCAACCCCGCCCTCCCGGCCCACTCCCCCTCCACCGCCATGCTCCCCAACACCCCGAGGATCTCCCTCGCCGAGGGTCGGTGGACGGTCTGGCCCGCCAACGACGGCGCCGAGGGCGAGGCCACCCTTCGGGCGGTCGTGAAGAGGGCGTGGGAGGAGCCCGAGGCCGGCGAGCTGGACCTGGCCCTGTACTTCGTCGAGGGGGGGAGGATCGGCGTCGCTTCCGCGGCCACCGACTCCGACTTCCTGGGCTACCTGGAAGCGATGGGAGAGATCCTGGGGCAGGCGGGGATCGCGCTCGGGGAGCGGACGGCGCTCTCCATGGAGGATCCCGAGGGCCTGGTGGTGTCCGACTATGGCGAGGTGGACCGGCTGCTGGCCCGGACCACCGACCGGGGGCGGGTGCTGAACCTGGTCTTCGTCGACCGCTTCGACGGGGACCTGGAGGGCGTGGCGGGGGTGACGGGGGGCCTGCCGGGACCGCCGCTCCTCCACGGGACCCGCTACAGCGGTGTGGTGGTGGCCCTGGACCCCTCCTGGTCCTGGGACGACCTCGCCATCGCCGGCGCCCACGAGATCGGCCACTTCCTGGGGCTCTTCCACACCAGCGACGCCGACGGCGAGCGCCCCGATCCCCTGGACGACACCCCGGAGTGCGGGTCCGACGGTTGCTCCGCATCCGAGTCCGACAACCTGATGTACCCGACCCTGACCGGCTCCTCGAAGCTCAGCCCCGACCAGGCGTGGGTGATGCTCCGCCATCCCCTGGTGCGCCTGGTGCCCTCACCGGCTCCGCCCCCGGCGGCCGGGCGGAACGCCGCCCCGACGGGATCGGGCCGGCCTCCCCGCTGCTCGCTCCGCCCCCGCTGACGCCCGCGCTCCCGTGGCCTTTGCGCTCCGGGCGCGCCGGGCCGTACCATCCGCGCGGCCCGCGTCCGCCCGCGACGGGCGGCGCCGCCCCCCGCAGCGATGTCCTCCGCCCTCCCCGATGAGTCCTTCGAGGTCGTCCACGGCGTGCGCCACCACGTTCTCGCGTGGGACGGCCCCGCGGAGCGCACCATCGTGCTCCTGCACGGGTGGCTCGACCTGGCCTGGAGCTGGCAGCCCCTCGCCGAGCGCCTGGCGGGGCGGTTCCGGCTGGTGGCCTTCGACTTCCGCGGCCACGGCGACACCGACCGCGTCGCCGAAGGAGGCTACTACCACTTCCCCGACTACCTCAGGGACCTCCACGCCCTCCTCCCCCGCCTCTCCCCCTTGCCGGCCACCCTCCTGGGACACTCCATGGGGGGGACCGTCGCCTCGATGTACGCCGGGAGCTTCCCCGACCGGATCTCCCGCCTGGTGGTCGTGGACGGCTTCGGGGTCCCCCCCGCCGCCTTCGAGGACGCTCCTGCGCGGATCTCCCGCTGGCTCGCCGGTGTCGAGCAGGTGTTGCGGCGGGCGCCCCGGACCTTCGGGGACCTGGACGAGGCCGCCCAGCGCCTCCGGACGGTCAACCCCAGGATCCCTCAGGATCTCGCGCTGCTCCTGGCCGAGAAGGGCACCCGAGTCCGCCCCGACGGCCGCCGGGAGTGGAAGCACGACCCGCTGCACGCCACCCGCTCCCCCATCCCCGCCTACCGGGACCACTACCTCGCCTTCATGCGGGCCATCGCCTGCCCCACCCTGCTGGTCCGCGCCACCGAGTCGTCGATGGCGGGCTTCCCCGACATCGAGAGCCGGATCGAGGCCGTCGCCGACCGCGTCGAGACCCGTCTTCCCTGCGGCCACATGGTCCACCACGAGATGCCCGCCGAGCTGGCCCGGGCGGTGGAGGACTTCCTGACGTCGAGGTGATCCGCCCCGCCTCCCCGTGGCCGGCGCGCCCCTGGCCGTCCCGGACGGTCGGAGCACGTTGTCTCCATGGGGAGTCCCGTCCGCGTCATCGTCGGTTGCGCGCTGCTGGTCGCCCTCGGCGCGGCCTCGTCGGCGGCGCGGGAGCCCGGGGGCGACGAGGAGGCCCGGGAGGCGCCGGCCACGCCCTGGATGGGCCTGATCCCCGACGACCTGGCGGCCGCCCTCATCCGGGGGGGCGCGATCGCGCCCCCTCCCCTCTCGGCCCACCTCCGCCGGGAGGTCGAGGAAGGCGGGGTGGCCAGCGTCTCGAGGTTCCGGGGCGGCGTGTTCACCATCACCGCCGTCGCGGCGCTGCGGGTGGCGCCGGAGCTGGCCTGGGGAGTCGCCGTGGACTGGGAGCACATCGACGAGGCGGTCTCCCAGGTCGCCGCCTCGGAGCGCCTGTCGGGATCCGGGGGGATGCAGCGGTTCCTCCAGGTGCTTCGGGTCCCCCTGGCGTCGGACTTCGCGGCGGTGGTGGACGTGCGGGTGAGGGCGCGCCTCGCCCGGTCCGTCGGCTGCCGCGCCTGGGAGATGCGCTGGGAGCTCGCCCCCGACCAGGGTGCCACCCTGCGGGACCTGGCCCGGAGCGGCGCCGCCCGGGAGGTGGACGCCGACGCCCTCGCCCGCGCCGAACCGATGCCCCACTACCGGGGCGGATGGATGGTGGTGCCCTCCTCCGGCCGGACCGTCGTCGTCTACCGCATGGAGACCCCCGCCGCCCCCGGCCCCTTCCGTTGGTTCCAGAGGCAGAAGGCCGTCCACCAGGTGGAGGGGCGCCTCCGGGCCCTCGTGGACTCCGGCGGCCAGATCGAGGCGCACCTGCGGCGGCCGGGGCATCCCCCCCTCCCGGGGCCCGACGGCGTGGCGGCGGCGCCCCTCAGCCCCCATCCGCCGCATTGACACGGACCCCCGGCGCCCCTAGATTGCCCGCTTCGCCCACGCCCCGAGGAGCCGGGCCGACGGGAGTCCGGACGGGCACGGCGGCCGACGTCCCAAGGTGCGGCGGCCGCGGGTGGACGCCCCCGCCCGCCGACCCTCGGGTCCGCGGGGTGCGCTCCTCACCGGCGGCCGGATCCCCCGATGCACAGACAGCCCAACTTCCCGCGCCTCGACCCCTCGGAGCCCTTCGCCCCCGCCGAGGAGGCGATCCTCGATCTCTGGGCACGGGAGCGGGTCTTCGAGGCCTCCCTGGAGCGCCCCGCGCCCCGGGGGCCCTTCGTCTTCTACGAGGGCCCGCCCACCGCCAACAACGTGCCCCACGTCGGCCACGTGTTGACCCGGGTGGTGAAGGACCTGTTCCCCCGCTACCGCACCATGCGGGGGCACCGGGTCCTGCGGCAGGCGGGCTGGGACACCCACGGCCTGCCCGTCGAGCTCGCCATCGAGAAGGAGCTGGGCTTCACCGGCAAGGCGGACATCGAAGAGTACGGCGTCGAGCGCTTCAACGCCCGCTGCTTCGAGTCCGTGCGCCGGTACGAGCAGGAGTGGGTCAAGGTCAGCAACCGCATCGGCTTCTGGCTGGACTACCCCGGCGCCTACTTCACCTTCACCAACCGCTACGTCGAGTCGGTGTGGTGGCTGCTGAAGCAGATGTGGGACCGGGACCTGATGTACCGCGGGTACAAGGTCCTGCCGTACTGCCCGCTGTGCGCCACCACACACTCGTCCCACGAGGTGGCCCAGAACTACCGGGACGTGCAGGACCCGTCGGTGTGGGTGAAGTTCCGCCTTCGCCCCGGCCAGCGCCTCCCCGTCCGGGGGGGGGGCACCTTCGAGACGACGGCCGCCACCTTCGCCGTCGCCTGGACCACCACCCCCTGGACCCTGCCTTCCAACGTCGCTCTGGCCGTCCACCCCGGCGCCGCCTACCGCCTCGTGCGCTCCGCCGACGGCGGAGACGACCTGCTCCTCGTCGCGGACGGGCTCAGCCAGCCCGTGCTCCAGCCGGTGGAGCGGGGCGGGAAGCGCGTCGACGTGGACCTCCGCGGCGAGCCCGAGGTCGCCCGCTTCGCCGGCGCCGACCTGGAGGGCGTGCGCTACGAGCCCCTCTACGACTTCTTCGCCGGCGTCGAGTCCCCCTCGCCGGGGTGGGTCATCGCCGCGGACGGGTACGTCAGCCTGGACGACGGCACCGGCATCGTCCACAACGCCCCCGCCTTCGGCGAGGACGACTACCGCGTCTGCACCTCCCGGGGCCTGCCCTTCTTCGCGGCCCTCGGCGCCGACGGGCGCTTCCGCCCGGAGGTGGAGCCCTGGGCGGGCAGGTGGTTCAAGGACGCGGATCCCGACATCGTCACCGACCTCAAGCGCCGGGGCCTGCTGCTGCGCAGCCAGAAGCTCGATCACCCCTACCCCCACTGCTGGCGCCACGACACCCCCCTGTACTACTCCGCGTCCGACTCCTGGTTCGTCCGCACCACGGCGGTGAAGGACGATCTGATCGCCGGGAACCGGACCATCCGCTGGCGCCCCGAGCACATCGGGGAGGGCAGGTTCGGGAAGTGGCTCGACGGGGTGGTCGACTGGGCCCTGTCCCGCAAGCGGTACTGGGGGACGCCGCTCCCCGCCTGGATCTGCGGCTCCTGCGAGCGGATCGAGGTGGTGGGCAGCTACGCCCAGCTCTTCGCCCGGGCCGGCCGGCCGATGCCCGAGGACCCCTACGACCCCGAGGTCTTCAACCCCCACCGGCCGTGGATCGACGAGTTCACATTCGCATGTACCGAGTGCTCCGGGACCATGCGCCGCGCCGTCGAGGTCATCGACTGCTGGTTCGACGCCGGGGCCATGCCCTTCGCCCAGGTCCACTACCCCTTCGAGAACCGCGAGGCCATCGACGAGGGCACCCGCTTCCCCGCGGACTTCATCAGCGAGGCGGTGGACCAGACCCGAGGCTGGTTCTACACCCTCCATGTGATCTCGACGATCGTCACCGGCCGGCCCGCCTACCGCGCCTGCATCGTCCTGGGGCACGTCCTGGACGAGCAGGGGCGCAAGATGTCCAAGCGCCTCGGCAACGTCATCGATCCCCGGGAGATCGTCCCCGAGTACGGCGCCGACGCCGTCCGCTGGTACTTCTACACCACGAACCCCACCCAGCCCTCGCGGTTCGGCAGGAACCTGCTGCGGGAGAGCGTGAAGGAGTTCCTGCTCCCCCTCTGGAACGCCGCGAGCTTCTTCACGATCTACGCGAACGTCGACGGCTGGCGCCCCGACTCCGACGCCTCCTCCCCGTTCCCGGAGGTCCTGGACCCGCGCCGCCGGCCGGCCCTGGACCGCTGGATCCTCGGGCGCCTGTCGGAGACCGTCCAGGAGGTCACCGCCGCCCTGGAGGACTTCCGGGTCGGCGAGGCGGCGCGGCCGATCCAGGCCTTCGTGGACCAGCTCACCCAGTGGTACATCCGGCGCTCCCGCGCCCGCTTCTGGGCGGCCGAGGACTCGGCGGAGAAGAGGGCCGCCTTCCGCACCCTCTGGGAGGTGCTGGGCACGCTGTCTCGCCTGCTGGCCCCCTTCATCCCCTTCGCCTCCGAGCGCCTGCACCAGGGCCTGGTGCGCCCCTTCGGTGGGGCGGACGGGCCGGTCTCGGTCCACCTGTGCGACTGGCCCGAGCCCGATCCCCGGGTGGCCGATCCCGCTCTCGCCCGGGCGATGGCGGACGTCCTGCGCGTGGTGTCCCTCGGCCACGCCGCCCGCGCCCGCACGCCCTTCCCCACCCGGAGGCCCCTGGACCGTGCGGTGGTGGTGAGCCTGGACGAGGGGCTGGAGAGCCGCCTCGCCCCCTACATCCACCTGGTGCTGGACGAGCTCAACGTGGAGGGGCTGGAGTTCGCGCGGGACCGGAACCTGTGGGTGGACCTGCGGGTCAAGCCCAACTTCCGGGTGCTGGGCAAGAGGCTCGGCCGGCGCATGCCCGAGGTCGCGGAAGCCATCTCCCGGCTCGCCCCCGGGGAGATCGTGGCGGAGGTGGAGGCGGGGCGACCGGTGGTCCTGCGCCTGCCCGGGGGGGACGTGGAGATCGCGGCGACCGAGATCGAGGTGCAGATCGCCGATAGGGAGGGAGCGGTCACGGCATCGGAGGGGGGCGTGCTGGTGGCCCTCCCCCTCGGCGAATCCGAGGAGGTGCGGCGCCGGCTGGACCTCAAGTGGTTCGCCCGGGAGGCGGTCAACCGGATCGCGGGGCTTCGGAAGGACCTGGAGCTGGAGTACACGCGGCGGGTACGGGTCGGGTACTCTGGGGGCGGCGGGATGGTCGCCGCCCTCGCGGAGCACCGCGCCTGGATCGCCGGCGAGGTCCTTGCAGCTTCCTTCGGGGAGATCGGCACGCCCGAGGGGGATCGCGCGGTGGACGCGGGGAGGGGGAGGCGGCTGGACGCGGTCGTCCAGGACGAGGCCCTCACCCTGTGGGTCACCCCCGTGGACGACCGGGGCGAGGGATGATGTCGACCCAGGAGCCGGAAGACTACGGCGAGGAGAGGGAGGGCGACACGGGCGACGCCCCCGTCCGCTCCTTCCTACCGGCGCGGATGCCCGGGACCGCCCCGGCGAGGTGGGACCCCCTGCGGGCCTACATGGCCGACGTGCAGCGCTACCCCCTGCTCACCCCGGAAGAGGAGAAGGACCTGGCGGTCCTCCACAAGGAGACCGGGGACCCCGCCGCCGCCTACCGGCTGATCACCAGCAACCTCCGCCTGGTGGCGAAGATCGCCTTCAAGTACCAGCGGTTCTACCAGAACGTCCTCGACCTGATCCAAGAGGGCAACATCGGCCTCATGCAGGCCGTCAAGAAGTACGATCCCTACCGGGGGGTCCGCCTCAGCTCTTACGCCCGCTACTGGATCCAGGCGTACATCATGTACTTCCTGCTGGCCAACCACCGCATGGTCAAGGTCGGCACCACCCAGGCCCAGCGGAAGCTCTTCTACAACCTCGCCAAGGAGTCGAAGCGCCTGCGGGACCTCGGCTTCGACCCCACCCCCAAGCTGCTCGCCGAGCGGCTGAACGTGGGGGAGGACGAGGTCATGCGGATGACCGAGCGCCTCGGACGGTCCGAGACGAGCTTCGATCAGCCCATCGGGGGCGAGGACGAGTCCCGGACGGTCGGACAGACCCTCGCCGCCCGCGCCCCCAGCCCCGAGGACGTCGTCGGCGAAGCCGAGATGCGCGACCGCATCGACGCCGCGCTCAAGAGCTTCGGCGCCGCCCTCACCGACGAGCGAGAGATCGCTCTGTGGAACGAGAGGGTCATGAGCGAGTCCCCGCTCACCCTCGCCCAGGTCGGCGAGCGCTTCGGTTTCAGCCGCGAGCGCGCCCGCCAGCTCGAAGAACGCATGCGCCACCGCCTGCGGGACTTCCTGCGCGACCGCCTCGGGGACGAGGTGGTGATGAGCCTGGAGATCCTCCCCTAGCCCGATTGCCGAACCGTGACGACGTGACGACCCATCCAGATCCTACCGCCCTCTCCTTCGATCCTCCGACCCCGCCCTCCGCCGAGTCCGGCGGCGAGGTCTACTACCGCGACCTCCTGCTGGACCCGTTCCAGGCCGAGGCGATCCGCCACATCAAGAACGGGCAGTCCGTGCTGGTCAGCGCCCCCACCGGGACGGGCAAGACCATCATCGCCGACTACATCGTCGAGCAGGCCCTGGCCGCCGGGACGGACGTGATCTACACGGCCCCCATCAAGGCGCTGAGCAACCAGAAGTACCGGGACTACACCCGGCTCTTCGGGAAGGAGCGGGTCGGGCTGCTGACCGGCGACCTGGTGATCAACCGGGACGCCAACCTGCGGATCATGACCACCGAGATCCTCAGGAACATGCTCCTGATGGACGAGCAGCTCCCGAACCTCTCCCACGTGATCATCGACGAGATCCACTTCCTCGACGACGCGGAGAGGGGGACCGTGTGGGAGGAGGTCCTGATCTACCTGCCCAGCCGGGTGAAGGTGCTGGGCCTGTCGGCGACGCTGCGGAACCTCAGGCAGTTCGCCCACTGGCTCTCGTTCGTCCGGGACGAGGACGTGCGGGTGGTGCAGGAGACCCACCGGCACGTCCCCCTGCGGATGTTCATCACCAACAAGGACATCCAGGGCATGCTCCCCCGCGCCGACTACGAGAAAGCGTTCGCGCGGTGGAGCCGGGACGTGGCGCCCGCCCTGAAGAAGGCCGAGGAGCAAGCGGCCGCGGCCCGGCGGGCCGGCGGGCGGGGGCGCGGCGGGCGCGGCGGACGCGGGGCCGGGTGGGGAGGCGGTGACGAGACCCGCCACACCGACATCGTTCGGAAGCTGGAGTCCGGCGAGTACCTGCCCTGCCTCTACTTCGCCTTCTCCCGGAAGATGTGCGAGCAGTTCGCCCACGACCTGGCCAAGCGGAAGGAGGCGTCGTACCTGGGTCCCGCGGAGCAGGACGTGGTGCGGGAGCGGATCGCGCGCTTCGACGAGGACTTCCCGAAGGTGCTGACCTCGGACCAGGAGGACATGTACCTGAAGGGCATCGCCTTCCACCACGCCGGCCTCCACGTCGGCCTCAAGGCGCTGGTGGAGGAGCTCTACGAGCAGCGCCTGGTGCACGTGCTGTACTGCACCTCCACCTTCGCCCTGGGCATCAACATGCCCGCGAAGACCGTCGTGTTCCACGCCCTCAAGAAGTTCAACGGCCACACGGTGGCGCCGCTGACGGTGCGCCAGTACATGCAGAAGGCCGGGCGCGCGGGTCGGCGCGGCCTCGACGCCGTGGGCTTCGTGGTGGTGCGGGAGGACTTTGCCGACTGGAGCGAGGACCGGGCGGCGGTCCAGCTCTACGAGGAGGGCGAGTACGAGCCGGTGGAGTCCAGCTTCAACCTCGCCTTCAACTCGGTGGTGAACCTGCTCCATCGCCACCCGCTGGAGAAGATCCGGCTGATCATCGACAAGAGCTTCCTCTCCTTCCACCACATGGAGGAGGGCCAGCGGGACCTGCGACGCGCCGAGAAGCTGGAGGAGAAGCTCCGGGAGGAGGGCTGGGACCCGGACTCCCACGCCAGCCAGAAGCCCTTCCGCGGGCGCCTCAAGAAGGTCCGTCACCTGGTCAACCGCAGCGAGAAGGCGCAGTCGAAGGTCTACGACTCCTTCATGGAGAAGGTCGACGCCCTCAAGAAGATGGGCTACCTCGGCGCGGACCTGGAGTTCAACGCCGGCGCCCGGGTGCTGATGCACGTCCAGATCGAGGAGATCTTCGTCACGGAGGTGGTGCTGTCGGGCCTGCTCGACGGGATCGAGGACGACCTGCTCTTCGGCGCCCTGTGCTGCCTGTGCAACGAGTTCTCGCCCACGGTTCGGATCGCCGATCGTGTGAGGGGAGAGGCGGCGAAGCTGGTGCGTGGCCTGCGCTCCATCCGCTTCGGAGACTCGGTGCGCCTCGCGGAGCGGGTGTCCGGGCTCCGGCCCACGTTCGGCGCGGAGATGATGCCCTTCGGGATCGGCTGGTACAACGGAGAGAGCCTGATGGCGTTGATGCTGATGGTGGAGTCCCGGACCGACGTGTCGGGGGACCTGGTGAGCGCCTTCCGCCGGGCCAAGGACCTGTGCAGCCAGCTCCGGAAGGTGTACGAGCACAACGACCCCTTCATGGCGGAGCGGCTGACGGCCATCATGCGGAAGGTGAGCCGGGACGAGGTCGAGGTCATCGACTAGCCTGGCGCAACTCCTCTTCCCGCAGGTCGGCGATGGCGGCCATCACGCGGTCGGTGCAGGCCTGCCAGGTCTCCCGGTCCCCGGGGCGGGACAGCAGGTCGTCCAGGGGCACGGGGGGACCGAAGCGGATGGACAGGGCCCGACCCGTCCGGGGCCAGGGCCGGTGCCGGGGCCACAGGTCCCAGAAGCCGTGGAGGTAGGCGGGCACGACCACCGGGCGGGTCTCGTGGATGATGCGGCCCACCCCCACCTTGCCGGGACCCAGGCGCCCGTCGGCGCTGCGGGTCCCCTCGGGGAAGAGCAGGACGCTCTCGCCGCTCCTGAGGAGGGTGTCCATGAAGCCGATGGCCTCGGCGTCCCGTTCCCCCCTTCGCACGGGGAAGGACTTGCCCGCGGTGACCAGCGAGTACAGCAGTGCCTTCCACCGGGACCCGTAGAACTCCGCCTTGGACGGGTACCAGAAGGGCCGGGGGTAGAGGACCACCTGGAGGGCCTGTCCGTCGATGAAGGAAGCGTGGTTGCTCAGCAGGAACCAGCCCTGGCGCCCCCGGGGCAGGTGCTCGCGGCCGTGGACGGCGAGGCGGTTGGCGAGGGACAGGAAGAGGGCGTGCACCAGCCACAGCGGGGGGCTGAGCAGGTAGAACACCACGTTGTGGAGCCGCCTGCGGTGGAGCCAGCGGATGGCGCGCCACGCCGCCGAGACGGCCTCGGGATCGTAGCGGTCACGGACCGGGGCCCGCGCGGTGGGGGGACCAGGAGGGGGGCTCGTGGGGGACATCGGACGCCAGTCTAGACCATGGGCGGAGGAGGACCGAGCGTGAGCGCGGAACACCCGGGACCTCCCCTCCATTTCGTCGCCGAGCTGCACGTCGACGACCTGCGCCTCGCCCGGCGGCCGTGGCCCCGCCGCTACCGCGCCACCGAGGACCTGGTGCGGGAGATCGCCGAGCGGGCCCGGGCCCGTGGGGTTCCCCTGAGCGTGCGGTTCCGCGAGCACTTCGCCCGGGCGACGGCCCTCTACCGGGGAGCCGGCGCGAACCTGCTCCGGGACCTGGAGGCCGGGGGGCACGAGGTCGGCACCCACGCCCACGGGCGCCGCCTGCTCGCGGCCCGCTTCTGGATCGACCGCTGCGGGGTAGAACGCAACGACGTCGCGGTCCCGGGCTTGATCCGGAAGGGATCCCTTGGCACGGCGCTTGGCTTGTGGAAGGCTCGGGGTCTCGGGTTCCGCTACGTGACCGACCGCCTGGAGCGACCCGACTACACCCACCGGGGCTTCGTCCCCTTCCGCCCGAGCCCGCTGGGCTTGCGGCCCACCCCGGGCGGGCCGGTGGCCTGCGCCGATCCCTCCCTGGAGCCGTGGGAGTGGGGGGTGCTGTCGGTGGAGGGAGAGGCCGAGGGCACGCCGCCGTGGGGAGCCGGGCACCGGGGCCGGGTGCTCCACGCCTCCCCCCTCACCGACGGGGAGTGGGACCGGCTACTGGCCGCCCTCCACGCCCAGCTCCACCGGCCAAGGCCCGGTCCGGTGGCCTACTTCTCCTTCGCGTTCCACGAGCACAACCTGTGCGGGGACCAGGATCCGCTGGCACCGGCGCCCGGGGCCCTGGACGCCTGGGAGCGGTTCCTGGCCCGGGCCCAGGACCTGGCGCGGGCGGGCCGGATCCGGCCCGTGACCAGCGCGGGCCTGTTCGAGGCGTGGGAGCGGAGCGCGCCGGCGGAACCACCACCGGCCGAGGGGGGGAGCGCCGCGCCGCGGCCCCACCCTCCCCGCCGCCGTCCCGGCGGGCCCTCCCGCCCCCGGGCCCTCACCCTGGACTCTGGCTTCCGGAAGATGCCCGCGCGCCTGCACGCGCCCCGCACCTCGCCTCGGGCCGTGCTGGTGGTCTCCGTCGCGGGGCGGAGGGGGGGCACCGAGGTCGGGCTGGCCCCCTTCGGGCTGGGGGGACCCTCGCCCCTCGTGGACGCGGGGATCGCCGTCCTGCTCTATGACAGGGCGGGCACGGCCCTGCACCCGTTGCCGGGGCCGCTGCGCCCCGGGCGGCCCGAGCACGAGGACGACATCCGGGCCGCCCTGCGGGCCGGCTTCCGCGTCGCCGGGGGGGCGCCTGTGGGCCTCCTGACCTTCTCGGGGGCCGCGGTGGCGGCATCGGCGGTGCTCGCCGAGGACGATACCCCTCCCGTCTCCTTCTGGGCCGACGCCGAGGGACCCGCCGACCGGTTCGACCTCTGCCTGGCCATCCCCGGGACGGGTGCCTGGCTCGGACGGGGCCACCCCACCGGCGAGGCCTGCGCCCTCCAGGAGTTCGGCCGGAGCCTCCTGGATGCGGGTGCCTGGGAGGAGCTGGAGCCCCTTCCCCGGATGGCGCGGGTGCGGACCCCCTACCTGCGGATCCAGGCGGAGGAGGACCACGTCCACCGCCGGTACCACGGGGCGGCGCTCCGCATGCTGCAGGCGGCCGCCCGGGGCCCCTCCCCCACCTGGCGCTGCAACGACGGCCCGCCCGACCGACCCTCACCCCGGGAAGCGGACCTGGACCTGCTGCCCGGCCGCCTGGTGGACCGCGGCGACCGCGTGCTGGCGTCGCTCCTCGCCGCCCTCGCCCGGGCCGGCGCCCTCTGACTCGGGTTTCGGTGCCCAGGCTCGCCTGGCGCACCGAGACCCGAGTCTGAGGAACGGCGCCCTCACCCCTCGAACCGGGCGACCTGGCGGGTGCGGTGGAGCACCTCCTCCTCGAGGGCGGCGAGCACGGCTTCCGAGGTGCGCCGGAGCCGCTCTTCGCCCCTCCCGGGCCGTCGGGACGCCGAGTGGATGTCCACCCGCACGCGGCCGCCCCGGGCGGCGACCCGGACCACCAGGTCGTCGACGATCCAGGGCAGCAGCCCGCGTCGGACGGCGGCGACGTCGCCGGTCCGGGGATCCTGCCCGATCACCGTCACCCTCGAGATCCGAGCGAGGGCCGCCCGGGCCGCCTCGTGGACGAGGTCATAGGGGGCGGAGAACGACGAAGACGCCGATGGGGGGGGAAGCGGAGTCGGCACGGGGCGCGGGACCCAGCATGGCGCCCCCGTCCCCACGGCGCAAGGGGCGGGCGCGGCGGCCGTCCCGGCTCGGTCCCGACCATCCCTTACGGTCGGGCTTCCTCCGGCAGGACCCCCTCGTCCACCAGGCGCGACAGGATCACCTCGGCCACGCGGCGGTTGGCCGGCGCGGTCAGGTGGATGCCGTCCTGGAACCAGTCCCGCGTCCAGGTGGACGGCGTCCCCAGGTCGCGCTCCAGGTCGATGAGGCCCGCGCCCAGCTCCCGGGCCGTCTGGCGTATGACCTCGTTTCCCTGGACCTGGAGGTCCCTCTCGACCTGGATGATCCCGGCGAGGGTCGCGTCCATCCCAGGAGGGGGATCCCCCGGCACGGCGTAGGTCGCCAGGAAGACGTTGCCCGCTCCGAAGGTGGCGAGGAGCCGCCGGGTGGTGTCGCGGTACCGGTCGGCGACCCCCGGGGGGACGCGGTCCAGGGGCGGGTCTCGCCGGAGGGCCAGCCCCATCCACCGGGCGGCGCGGACGATCCGGGGCTCCCATCGGGGCTCCTGGATCGCCCCGCCCCACCCGGGGCCCAGGGCTACGAACGGGTTCCGCACGCCCGCGGGCCACTTCACCACGTTGTTGTGGCCCATGAGGAGGATGACCACCCTCCGCTCCCCGGGCGTCACGGTGGGGGGTACGCCCCGGACCCAGCCCTCGACGTCCTCCAGGCGCGCCCCCAGCTCGGCCCGGGCGACCACCCCGACGCCGCTCTGCCCGCGCCGCATCAGCAGTTGGAGCATCTGGTCGGGGTAGGACTCCCCGGGCCGGAGCCCGAAGCCGGCGGTGACCGAGTCCCCGATGGACAGCAGCGTCACCGAGGCGCGGACGTCAGGCCCCCGGTGCGCCCGGGCCCACCCGTAGGCCCAGACCGCGAGGGCCCCCTCCACGAGCAACCCCACCAGGAGGAGCGTCACCGAGGTGAAGGCGAGGTTCTTGAGGACCTGGCGGGACCGGGCCATCGGGGCGGGCGGCTCCCGCGGTGCGGGTGGCGGGTCGGAGGGGAAGCCCCAGGGCGCGAGGATACCCGCCGCCTCGTGGCCCGGGCAAGCTCCGGGAGGCGCGGCGGCGTGCCGACGTCTCGAGGCGGTGTTATCCTCTCGCGCCCCATCCGCGGAGCGCGGGCTCCGAGCCCCTCCCCCCGTCACCCGCAGGAGCCGATGGCGTGGAAGCGCTGATCCCCTACTTCAAGGCCCCTCCCCTCCACATCGGCCCCATCCCCTTGCAGCCCTGGGGGCTCCTGGTGGCCACGGGCTTCCTGGTGGGGGCCCACATCGCCAGCCGGCGGGCCCGGGACGCCGGGCTGGACGGGGACGCGATCTCTCCCATCGTCACGTGGCTGGTGGTGGCGGCCGCGGTGGGAGGGCACCTGGGCCACGCCCTGTTCTACGACCCCGCCCACTACTTCGCCCGGCCCATCGAGTTCCTCTACGTCTGGAACGGTCTCTCCTCCTTCGGCGGATTCCTGGCCGCGGTGCCGGTGACGTGGTGGTACTTCAGGCGCCGTGGCCTGCCGTTCTGGCCCTACGCCGACTGCCTCGCGTATGGCCTCGCCACGGGCTGGGCCATCGGCCGCCTCGGCTGCTTCGTCGTCCACGACCACCCCGGGACGCCGACCGAGTTCTGGCTGGGCGTACACGGGATCTGCCCGGGTGGCTCCCCCACCCAGGCGTGTCACGACCTCGGCCTCTACGACGCGCTCATCTCGGCAGGGATCGCCGCCGTCTTTGCGGTGCTCGGTCGTCGTCCCCGCTTCGTGGGCTTCTTCCTCGGCTGGCTGGCGGTCGCCTACGGCCTCATCCGCTTCGGGCTCGACTTCCTGCGGGCGGTGGACGCGCGGTACCTGGGTCTCACCCCGGCCCAGTACCTGTCGGCGCTGCTGGTCCTGGTGGGCTTGGCCGTGCTGTGGACCCGGCGCGGCGCCCCCGCCCAGGGCAGGGGCGCCGCGCCGGTCCAGCCGGAGGTCTCCGCGAACGCCCCCACCCGGCGCTGATCCCCGGCGCGGACGCGGGCGACCCTGCCGTCACTCGCCCTCCTCCGGGATGCCGCCTCCGGGCTCCTGGTCCCCCGGCACGCCGTCAGGGATCCGAGGCCCCGCCTCGGCGTGGGTCGCGGGCCCGAGCACGATCTGGCCCCGGATGGTGTCCAGGCGGGCGGGATCCATGCCCAGGACCTGCAACAGCTCGTCAGCACTGGAGAAGCGGCCGGCGCGGTCCCGATACTGGACGATGTTCGACGCGAGGTCGGCATCGATGCCGCGGATCTCCCGGAGCTGTTCCGCGCTCGCGGCATTGACGTTCAGGCGACCGAGGAAGCCCACGTCGTCGACCTTCCTGACCAAGTCCCGGTTGAAGCCCTGGACCTTCTCCACCTCGCCCCAGTTCTCGAAGCGACCGTACTTCTGTCGGTGCGCCAGGAGGTTGTCGGCGAGGCGGGGGGTCACCTGGGGGAGCATCACGAGCTGGTCGGCGGTGGCCTGGTTGATGTCCACCTTGCCGAGGACCACCTGGTCCTTGATGGCGCGCCGGACCTCGGGCGTCATCCCCCGGACCCTTCCCAGCTCGTCCTCGTCCTCGATGAGGCCCTGCCTCTCGCGGTAGGAGATGATGTTCGCGGCCATCTGGGGCGTGACCCCCGGAAGCTGGGCCAGTTCCTCGGCGGTCGCCGTGTTGACGTCGACCTTCCAGTCCTGGAGGTTGTCCCGGCCGAAGCCGAGCCAGCCCAGCGGCCCGGAGCCCTGGGTGCCCGCGCAGCCGGCCCCCCCGGACGCACCCAGCACGAGAGCGGTCAGCGCGACCGCGAAGCTGCGATTGATGAGGCCCATGGAGTCCTTCCCGACGGCCCCCGTCCCCCCGGACGCCATGGCCCGGGTGCGATTCCCGTGCCGGGCCAGCGCCAGCGGTCCGCGGGAGCGGGGTTCCTTCAGGACTTCCGCGCCAGGGACCGCAGCTCCTCGGGATCCGAGGAGCAGGCCAGGGCGCTCTCCAGGGTAACCTCCCCCTTCTGGATGAGCTGGGCGAGGCTCTGGTTCATGGTCATCATCCCAGACCTCGCTTGGCCCATCTGCATCTGGGAGTAGACCTGGTGGAGCTTGTCGTCCCGGATCTGGGCCCGGATGGCGGGGCTCAGGATCAACACCTCGCAGGCGAGCACCCGACCCGCTCCCCCCGCCCGGGGAAGGAGCTGCTGGCACACCACCCCCTCCAGGACGAACGAGAGCTGCACCCGCACCCGGGGCTGGTGGTAGGCGGGGAAGACGTCGACGATGCGGTTGATGGTCTGGATGGCGCTGTTGGTGTGGAGGGAGGCCAGGACGAGGTGTCCGGTCTCGCTGACCCTGAGCGCCGCCTCGATGGTCTCCAGGTCCCGCAGCTCGCCGATGAGGACCACGTCGGGGTCCTGGCGCAGCACGAACTTGAGGGCTCCGGCGAAGCTCTCGGTGTCGGCGCCGATCTCCCGCTGGTTCACCAGCGACTTCTTGTGGACGTGCACGTACTCGATGGGGTCCTCGACCGTGATGATGTGGGCATTCCGGCCCTGGTTCACGAGGTCCACCATGGAGGCGAGGGTCGTGGACTTCCCCGACCCCGTGGGACCCGTGACCAGCACCAGCCCCCTGGGCCGGCCCGCCAGGTCCCGCACCACCGGGGGCAGCCCCAGGGAGTCGATGGAGGGGATCTCGTAGGGGATCCGCCGGAAGACTCCCGCCACGGCGCGCTTCTGGACGAAGACGTTGGCGCGGAAGCGCGCCATGCCCCGGATGTCGAAGGAGAGGTCCAGCTCCTTCTGCTCGTCGAACCGCTGCTTCTGGGCGTCGGTCAGGATGGAGTAGCAGAGATCCTTGGTCTCGGAGGGCGACAGGGGCTCGCCCCGGACGGGGACCAGCCGCCCGTCGATCCGCAGGCGGGGGGGCGCGTCGACGGTGATGTGGAGGTCCGAGGCGGACCGGTCGATCATCGCCCTGAGCAGGAGGGGCAGGCTCAGCATGGGGCGGTCAGTCCCCCGCGGTGCAGCGGACCACCTCCTCGATGGTGGTCATGCCCTCCTTGAGCTTGGTGAGCGCCGACATGCGGAGGGTCTTCATGCCCTGGCGGGCCGCCTCCCTCTTGAGCTCCAGGGTGGACGCCCCGTTCAGGACGTACTCCCGGAGCTCCTCGCTCATCACCATGATCTCGTACACCGCGACGCGGCCCTTGTACCCGGTGTTGTTGCAGGTCCGGCACCCGGACCCCTGCTGCACGACGTAGGTGTCGACCTCGTCGGGGTGGACGCCGAGGTCGATGAGGGCCTGGGGCGGGACCTCGATGGGCGCCTTGCAGTCGGCGCAGACCCGGCGCATCAGGCGCTGGGCGCCGATGAGGAGCACCGAGCTGGCCACCAGGAAGGGCTCGATGCCCATGTTCAGCAGGCGGCTGACGGAGCTGGGCGCGTCGTTGGTGTGCAGGGTGGAGAGCACCAGGTGGCCCGTGAGGGCCGCCTTGATGCCGATCTCCGCGGTCTCGAAGTCCCGGATCTCGCCCACGAGGATGATGTCGGGGTCCTGGCGGAGGAAGGCGCGGAGGGCGGAGGCGAAGTTCAGCCCGATGTCGTCGTGCATCTGCACCTGGTTGATCCCGAAGAGGTTGTACTCGACGGGGTCCTCGGCGGTGGAGATGTTGTGGGTCGACTTGTTCAGCTCCGAGAGCACGGAGTAGAGGGTGGTGGTCTTTCCTGAGCCCGTCGGACCGGTGATGAGGATCATCCCGTAGGGCTGGTGGACGGCCTTCTTGAAGGTCTCGAGGGTCTTCTCCTCGAAGCCGAGCTTGGTCATGTCGAGCTGCAGGTTCGACTTGTCCAGCAGCCGCAGGCAGACCTTCTCGCCCCAGATGGTCGGCAGCACGTTGACCCGGAAGTCCATCTCCTTGTTCTTGCCGAGCTTGAGCTTGATGCGGCCGTCCTGGGGCAGGCGGCGCTCGGCGATGTCGAGGCTGGACATGATCTTCAGGCGGGAGGTGATGGCGTGCTTCAGCTTGACTGGGGGCTTCATCACCTCGTAGAGCATGCCGTCGATGCGGTAGCGGATCCGGAGCTGCTTCTCGTAGGGCTCGACGTGGATGTCCGACGCCCCCTTCCGGATGGCGTCCATCAGGATCAGGTTCACCAGCTTGACCACGGGGGCGTCCCCCGCGGACTTCTCGAGGTCGAGGATGTCGATGTCCTCGTCGGCGTCGTTGACCTCGATGTCCTCGTCGTCGAAGCCGCCCATCACGTCGTCGAAGGTGACGTTGGCGGTGTAGTACTTCTCGACCGCCTCCTGGACGGCCTGCTCCGAGGCGACGACGACCTCGACGTTGTAGCCGGTGAGGAACTTGATGTCGTCGATGGCGAAGATGTTCGAGGGGTCGGTCATCGCCACGATCAGCGTCGACCCCGTGCGATTCACCGGGATGACCTGGTGCTTCTGGACGACCTCCTTGGGCAGCAGCTTGATGATGTCCGGCTCGATGTCGAACTCGGAGAGGTTGATCGACGGGACCCCGTACTGCTTGCTCAGGAAGGCGGTGAGCTCGTTCTCTTCGAGGAAGCCGAGGCGGGTGAGCTGGTAGCCGAGCCGCCCCCCGTGGGTCTTCTGCTCCTCGATGGCCTTCTGGAGCTGAAGGGGGGTGATCAGCTTCTCGCGGACGAGCAGTTCGCCCAGACGGCTGCTGTCGCTCGACATGGATCTCCTCGGCGTTTCCGGCGCGTCGGTGGGTTCGGCCCCGCGCGGCCCTCTCCGGACGGGCGAGGCCGTTCGGAAGGACCGCGGACATTATCGGCGGCCGGGGCCTCCCGGTCTACCAGCGGGGGCGAGGGCGGGCCCGGATCACCGGGCGGGGCGGTGGGTCACAGGGCCCCGTAGAGGTCCAGGTAGGCGCGGCCCCGGGCGGCGGAGCCGAAGGACGCCTCCACCCGCCGCCGGGCGGCCGCTCCCATCTCCCGCGCCCGAGCGGGATCGGACAGGAGCTCGGCGGCGCGCAGCGCCATGAGCTGGAAGTTCCCCTCCTTCACGAGGACCCCGCTGACCCCGTCCTCGATGGCCTGGACCATGGCGGGCACGCGGGGGCCGACCACCGGGACACCGGCCGCCATCGCCTCCAGGACGACCCGGGGCGTTGCCCGGGGGGACCAGGTGACGAGCAGCGCCGCCATCTCGGGATAGACCTGCTCCATGTCGTCCCGGTGGCCGGCGAAGCGGATCTTCGGGCCCAGGGCTCGGGCGGGCTCCATGGCGTCCAGGTAGGCCCTGAGCCGCCCGTCGCCCACGAGGCAGTAGAACGCGTCGGGGTGCTTCGCCTGGACGCGCACCGCCGCCCTCAAGAAGTCGCCGGGCTGGCGATCGCCGTTGAGGCGGGCGACGAAGCCCACCACCGGGACACCCTGGGGGATCCGCATGTCCTTCCGCAGCGCGCCCGTGGGGGCATCGGGGCGGAACCGGGTGGCGTCCACGCCGGGGGCGATGACCTCGACACCCACCCGCCCTCCGAGGAAGGAGGACAGGGCGTCGGCCTCGGCCCCCGATCCCACCACGACGCGGCGGAGGCCGGACAGGAACCGGCGGTTCAACTCCGACGCCTTGGGGTCGGCGGCGGGATCCCACCCGTAGGCGGTCATCAGGGCGGGACGCCGCTGGAGCGCCGCGGTGGTCCCCCGGAGGAGCAGGCTGCGGGGGTCGTGCAGGTGGACCACGTCCGCCTTCGCCGCCACGGAGATCCGGGTCCACGCCGCGTAGGCCAGGGGATTCCACACCGACGTCATGTCGAAGGCGTGGGTCTCGAAGCCCAGGCCCCGGGCGTGGTCGGGGATGGCGCAGGGGACCGCGCCGCGCCGGGCCAGGGCGAAGACCGGCTGGTGGGACGCGCCCGCTTCGCTGGCGGCGAGGGCGAAGAGGTCGTTCTCGATGCCGCCGACGCGCCCCTGCACCCCGCGGCCGTGGAGGATCTTCATGCGTTCTCCCGCCCGACGTCCGGGCGGGCGCAGTATAGGAGCCGGGGATCGGGCCAGCAAGCGCCGTGTCGCCCGGGCGTTGCGGCGGCCGGGGGCCGCCGCTATCCTGCGGTGCACTCCCTTCCCCATGAGCAGCCCCGGGGGGAGCGGCCTTCCCCGTGGGGCGGCCGCTCCGGTGTCCGCGGGCTCGAGTCGGTGCGGATGCAGGTGGACCACGACGGGAACTACCAGGCGCGGGTCGCCCGCGTTCGGGTGCGCGTCCTCTCCAACGAGTTCGAGTACGAGGGCTTCATCCACCTCCTGGCGGAGACGCGCCGCATCCAGGAGGTCCTGAACGATCCCAAGCCCTTCCTGAACCTCACGGAGGCGTGGGTGGTCGACCGCGCTTCGGGCGCGGAGAGCGGGCCCCACGCCCATGTCGCCCTCAACAAGGGGTGCATCAACCACCTCTTCGAGTGCGCGCCCACCCGGACGCCGCCTTCCCGGGCCACGCCGGAGGCGGCGGCCGCCGACGAGGGCGAGCTGACGCTGGACTCCGACACCGGCTCCCTCTCGGCGGACTTCCTCGTGCCCGAGCCCGACGACCTCACCGGCTGAGCGGGGGGCGTGGACCCCGTGGTCGAGCTCTCGGGAAGGCGCGGGAAGGGCGGCGGGAGATCGCGGCGCGGGCCCGGGGCGGCGCGGCGGGGTTGGGCGCTGCTGGCGGCGGCCTGGACCGCCGTCGGCTGCGCCGGGGAGCCGGCCCCTCCGCCCCGGGCGTTCCGGCGGGGCCCCTTCCTGCTCGCCGATCCCCGGGGGACGGCGGTGGCGTGGGAGGCCGCCGCCCCGACGCCGGGCCTCGTTCGGTGGGGCGTGGACGGAGCCCTGGACCGGGAGGCGGCGTCGGCCGGCGTGGGCACCCGCCACCGGGTCCTGCTGGAGGGGCTGCCTCCGGGGCGGATCTCCTACGTCGTCGAGGCGGGGGAGGACCGGTCTCCGGCGTCGTCCTTCCACGTCCCCGACGCGGGCGGACCCGTGCGGATCGCCGTGCTGGGAGACACCCGGGACGGGGATCGGGCCCACCGGCGCCTGGTGGAGGGGATCCTGAGCCTGGACCCGCCACCGAGCCTCGTGGTGAACACCGGGGACCTGGTGGACGACGGGGCCTCGGCAGAGCAGTGGGACCGCTTCTTCGCCCTGGAGGGGGACCTCCTCGCCCGGGTGCCCCTGGCGGTCGCCCCTGGGAACCACGACGATCCGGGCCGCCCCGGACAGTTCCGGGACTGGCTCGTCCCCCCGGGAGCGCCCCCCGGAGGCACCTGGTGGGCCCTGGACCATGGGGGGGCGAGGCTCGCCCTGGTGGACACCACGGCCCCCTACGGCCCCGGGTCCCCCCAGAGGGCCTGGCTCGAGGAGGCGCTGGCCGCCCGGCCGGCCGGGGCACGCCACCTCTTGGCGGTCGGCCACCACTCCCCCTTCACCAGCGGGTGGCACGGCGTCGCCCACCGCCGGGACTGGGAGCCACCGAGGCGCCTCCTGGTGCCGCTGTTCGAGTCCGCGGGGGTCTCCGAGGTCTTCACCGGCCACGACCACCACTACGAGAGGGGGGAGGTCGCCGGGGTCACCTACGTGGTGAGCGGCGGCGGCGGCGCACCCTCGGGGCCGGGTGACTGGCTGCCCCGGCGCCTGCGGCGGCGCGCACCGGGGCCGCCCTCCCACCTCCTCTCCGGCGACCTCCTGGAGGCCTATCCCGGGTGGCCGGCCCTGGCATGGATGATGGGGTGGGAGTGGGAGGGGGCGTGGTGGCGCCGCGCGGGCAGCCTCTCGCGCCACTTCGTGGTGGCGGACTACGGGGAGGACGGCGCGGCCTTCGTGGCGGTGGACCTGGACGGGGGCGTCATCGACCGGTGGGCGAGGCCGCCGTCCCCCCTCGGCGATGGCGAGGCTCGGGATCCGCCACGATGAGGAGCTCCGTGATGGGCCCCCGGCTCGCCGTGTCGCGGTTCACGCTGCGCCGGGCGAGGACCTCGTGGATCCGGAAGGGCGCCTCGCCGTAGAGAGCGCGGACCAGGGGCGCCGAGGAGTTGCTCACCCGCACCCGCGCCCCCAGGCGGTGGAGCCCCACGGCCATGTCCCGGAGGCGGCGCTGGTCCGCCTCGTCGAAACCCTCGGAGGCGTAGTCCACGAACTTCGACGACGTGGAGAGGGGCGCGTAGGGCGGATCGAGGTACACGATGTCCCCCGGCCGGGCCCGCTCCAGCACCCGCTCGAAGGGCCGGACCTCGACCTTCACCCCCTCCCTCCGCAGGACCCGCGAGCACTCGGCCAGGCGGTCCTGCCGCACCACGTCGGGGTTCGCGTAGCGCCCGAACGGGACGTTGAACTCCCCCTTCCGGTTCATCCGCCACAGGCCGTTGAACCCGGTGCGGTTGAAGTACAGCATCAGCGCCGCCCTCTCCAAGGCGGGCAGGGAGTCCTTCTCGGCGTTGAAGCGGTCCCGAAGCCGGTAGTACTGCTCGGCGCCGTGGGTCGCCTGGAACTCCCGGAGCCTCAGGACCAGGGGCCGGACCTGGTCCCTGACGGCGAGCCAGGTGTCGATGAGCAGGGGGTTCGCGTCGGAGAGGCGGGCCCGGGGGGGCTGCCACAGGAAGAAGAGGGCGCCGCCACCGACGAAGGGTTCGTGCCAGGTCCCTCCCCCCTCCCGGAGCTCCTCCAGGGGGAAGAACCGGCGGTAGGCGTCGGCCAGGCTGGCCTTGCCGCCGGCCCACTTGAGGAACGGCTTGACGCCGCCGGGGGCGGTGGAGAGCGGGGGCATGGCGCGGGAGTGTACCGGTGGACGGGCCCGAGCGCTACGCACCCTCCGCCTCGCCGACGTCGTGGTGCAGGAAGCACGCGACCCGGACGTCGGCGGCGCTCCCTCCCCCGGGGGGCTCCAGGGAGGGGGTGCGGACGCGGCAGCGGTCCATCACCTCGGGGCAACGGCCCGCGAACCCGCACCCCGCGGGGCGTTCCAACGAGCCCCGGGGGACGACGGCCACCGGGGTGGGAGGATCGCCGTGGAGGGGTGCCGGCCGCCCCCGCCGCGCGGGGTCGGGTACGGGGACCGCCTCGATCAGGGCCCGGGAGTAAGGATGGAGGGGAGCCGCCACCAGCCGCTCCGACGGAGCGACCTCCACGAGGCGCCCGAGGTACATCACCGCCACCCGGTCGCTCATGTGGGCGACGGCGGCGATGTCGTGGGCCACGAAGAGCATCGCCAGCCCCGACTCCCCCTGGAGGTCCCGGAGGAGGTTCAGCACCTGCGCCCGCACCGAGACGTCCAGGGCGCTCACGGGCTCGTCGCAGACCAGCAGCTCCGGCCCCAGGACGAGGGCGCGGGCGATCCCGATCCGCTGGCGTTGGCCGCCGCTGAACTCGTGGGGGAACCGCCCCGCCGCCTCCGGTCCCAGCCCCACCGCCCCGAGGATCCTGCACACCGCCTCGGAGCGCTCGGCGGCGCTCCCCACGCGGTGGACGTCCAGGGGCTCCCGGACGATGGCGCCCACCCTCATCCTCGGGTTCAGGCTCGACCAGGGGTCCTGGAAGACGAGCTGCATCCGCCGCCGGAGGGGCCGGAGGTCCGCCTCGCAAGCCCCCGCGATGTCCCGGCCGTCGAAGCGGATCTCCCCGGCGTCGGGGCGCTCCAGGCGGAGCACGGTCCGCCCCAGGGTCGACTTGCCGCAGCCGCTCTCCCCCACCAGCCCGAGGGTCTCCCGGGGTCGCAGGGCGAAGGAGACGCCGTCCACCGCCCGCACCACCCGCTCCCGGCGGCCGGTCACCCCCAGCGGCGCCCGGTACCATCGGCGCAGCCCCCGCACCTCCAGGATGGGGTGGCCCTGGGCGACGGGTACGGGCGCGCTCGTCATGGCAGCCACTCGCTCAGGGGGATCCGGCGCAGGGTGTCCGGGGGGTGGACCTCGAACCAGGCGGGGGGTGCCGAGGGCGGGCAGCTCGGCGACGGCGCCCGGACCTCCAGCCGTCCCCACCGCTCCCCGAGGTCCAGGCCGATGGCGGTGGGGAGGAGGCAACCTTCCCGGGACACCCACCCGCTCCAGGTCACCCCGACGCCCTCCACCCGGAGCCGGCCGGGCAGCCCCGAGCCGGGGGCGACCTCCAGCTCCACGGCGGCGCCCCCCGGGGCGGTCCAGGAGTACCGCGCCGCCCCTCCCTTCCCCCCGGGCGCGGCCGGGGGGAGGGCCGCGGGATCCGGGCGCAGGGGCTCCGGGATCCGGCCCGAGAAGAGGGAGGCGACGCCGGCGAGGTCCAGCCAGCCTCCGGACCGTTCCCGCAGGACGGCTTGGGGGTCCTCTTCCCAGGCCACCACTCCCGAGCCGGCGTCCACGGCGGTCAGCCCCTCGGCGGTGGCGACGGCCACGAAGGCGGCGGACCCGAAGGGGGTGCGGATCTCCAGGCGCCCCGCCCCGTCCGCGGCGAGGCGGAGGGCGGCGTCTGCGGTCCCCCGGAGGCCCAGCCACGGGACATCCCCCGACGCGGTGCCGTCCAGGGCCACCGCCACCGGCACAGGGCGGTCCAGGGCCTGGAGCAGGGGACGGGGACCGACGTCGGGCCCGGGCACCCGGCGGGCCGCGCAACCCGCCAGGGCCAGGGTCGCCAGGAGGATCGCGGGGGTCATCGCCGATCCCCCCCGGCGGGTCCGCCGGGCGTCCCTCGGCCCCGGCGCGGTCTCCCGCACGGCCCCCTCCACCCCGGTCACGGATCCCCACCGGCGGCGCGGATCTTCCCGGGCACCCGCGCCGCGACGTCCCGCGCCTCGGGGCCCCCCGTGTCCGCCGCCCGGAGGGCCCGCCTCCAGGCGTCGATGGCGTCGCCGGCGCGCCCCGCCCCGAGGTAGGCGTCCCCCAGGTGCTCCAGGATCACCGCCTCCCGCGGTTCCCTCAGGGCCGCTTGCTCCAGCGGCCCCACGGCGTCGGCGAAGCGGCCCTGGCGGTAGCGGGCCCACCCGAGGCTGTCCAGGTAGGAGGCGTTCAGCGGCTCGACCTCCAGGGCCTTCAGGATCATCCGCTCGGCCTCCTCCAGGTCCCGGCCCGCCTCCACCAGGGTGTACCCGATGTTGTTCAGCGCGGTGGGGTCCGCGGGGTCGATCTCCAGCACCTTCCGGGTCCACGCGATGCTCTCGTCCACCCGGCCCTCCACGCCGTGCAGGAAGCCGATCTGGACCAGGAGGGTGACGCGGTCGGCGTCGATGGAGCCGCGGACCTCTTCCGGGGAGATCCCCGCCTCGATGCGGCGCTTCTCCTCGTCGGGGCCCTCGACGCGCCGGAGGGCGCGCAGCAGCGCCTCGATGGCCTCGCCGATCCGCCCTCCGTCCCGCAGCAGCTCCGCCAGGGCCAGGGAGTCGGACAGCGTCGCCCCGTCGGCGGCGATCCGCCTCTCCAGGATCTCCACGCCCCCCGCGACGTCGCCCCGGGCCCCCCGCAGCCACGCCTCCTCCACCTCGGCGGCGTCGGGATCGAGGGCCCGCAGCTCCTCCACCAGGGCCCCGGCCTCGGCGTGGCGTCCCGCCTCCCGGAGCAGGGAGATCCTCCACCGCAGCAGCCCCGAGTCGGCGGGGTCCGCCCGCCACGCCTCCGCCAGCAGCCGTTCCGCCTCCTCCACCTCGCCCCGGGCTCGCCGCAGCAGCACCGCGCGGTAGAGGGCCTCCTGGGCCGCTCGGCTCGACGCGGGCACGGCGCTCCACTCCGCCAGGGCCGCCTCCTCCTCACCCCGCAGCCGCAGCAGCTCCCCCCGGAGGACGGTCAGCTCTCCCTCCCCCGGCGCCGCCTCGAGCCCTCCCCGCAGGACCTCCGCGGCCTCGTCCAGCCGGAGGAGCTGGATGAGCAGCCGCGCCAGGGGGATGGCGTACTCGGCCCGGCCGGAGGGATCCTCCTCGTAGACCCCCCGCAGGAGCCGCACCGCGTCTTCGTGCCGCCCGAGGCCGTTGTACAGGCCCACCAGCTCCAGCCGGACGGAGGGGTTGTCGGGCACGGCGGCGGCGAGCCGCTCCAGGTCGACGATGGCGTCGGCGGGCCTTCCCAGCTTCCGGTAGAGCTCCACGATCCCCGCCAGGCCGGCGCGACTGTAGGGATCGACCTCGAAGATCCCCCGGAAGGCGGCGAGGGCGTCGTCGGGGCGGCCGATCTCGTCCAGGAACTCCGCCCGCAGCAGGAGGGCCCTGTCCTCGCGCCCGGCGCTGCGACGGTAGTCGTCCAGGGCGGCGAGGGCGTCGTCCGGCCGCCCCGCCTTGGCGAGGGTGCGGAACAGGTAGAAGTGGGCGGTCTCCTCCAGGGGTTCGAGGTCCGTCGCCCTCCGGAGCGCCACCTCCGCCTCCGGCAAGCGCCCCTCGCCGAGCTCCAGCTCCCCCAGCAGCCGCCACCCGCCCGCAAACTCCGGGTCCAGAGCGGTGGCCCGCCGGGCCATGCCGTGGGCCGCCTGGGGGTCCCCGAGGGCATCGTAGACCCTGCCGAGGTCCATGGCTAGGAAGGCCGAGTCGGGATCGTGGAGCAGGGCCTTGCGGAGGTGGTCCTCGGCCACCTTCCGCTGCCCCGCGTTCCAGGCCATGTGGGCGTAGGCGAAGTGGTAGGCCGCCCGGGGAGGGACCTCGGGCGCCACTCCGCCGGGGCGCTCCGGATCCGCCCATGAGGCCACCGAGGGGGCGCCCCGCAGCGTCCCGCCGCACCCCCCACCCACCACGACGAGCCCCACGAGCGCGAGGGCCACCACGGCGCAGCGAGACGCCACCCGCGGGGGGAGTGGCGGCCGGGGGCGGGCCTGCGGGAGGGCGTTCTCGGTCACGGAACCCCTAGTGTAGTGCCTCGCGGCGCCGTTTGGCAGGCGGGGGGCGGATCCGCCGGCCGTCCGAAGGGCCGGGCGGGGCGCTGGGGGGCTTGCGGCCGAGGGGTCCGAGGCGCAGGGCAGTCGCACTGGGGGATCCGCATGGGACGACGTCGCGGGCGGAGGGCGGCGGCGCTGCTCTTCGCGGCCCTGGGGGTGGGGCCCCATGCTTGCGCTGCGGTCCACGCGTGGGCCCTGACCCACCCGGCCGCGGTGGCCATGGAGGACGCCGCGCCACGGGGCGCCCGGGAGTGGGCGCGCACCGTCATCGCCGGCCGCAGGCCCCCGCGTCTCACCCCCGACACCCGGCCCTCGGAACTCGGACTCCCCTACGTGGAGCGGATCCTGCGCCCCCCGGGCGGCCCGATCCTGGCCGCGTGGTGGGTGCCGCCGCCCGGGGCTCGGTCTCCCGTGGTCGTCCTGGCCCACGGCTACGGCGAGCGCCGCGACCGCCCCCTCCTCTCCCGGGCCAGGGCGCTGCACCGCGCGGGCTACGGGGTCCTGCTCTTCGACTTCCGGGGCTTCGGCGCCAGCGGCGGCGCCACCACGTCCCTGGGCTTCACCGAGCGCGAGGACGTCTCCGCCGCCCTCGCCGCCGCCCGTGCTCTTGGGGACGGCCGCGCCGCCGTCTTCGGGCGGTCCATGGGCGCCGCCGCCGCGGTCGCGGCCCTGGCGGACGGAGCCCGCGCCGAGGCCCTGGTGGTGGAGGCGATCTACGCTTCGCCCCGCCAGGCGGCGGCGGCGCGCCTGGCCGGCGCAGGGTTCCCTCCCGTGCCCCTGGCCGCCCTGGTGGACCTCCACCGGGCGCTCCAGACCGGGACTCCTCTGAACCGTCCGGTCCCCGCGGAGGACATCGCCAGGACCCGCGTCCCCGTGCTGGTCATCGCGGGGGAGGAGGACCGCCTCGCCCCCCCGGGCGCGGGACGACGCCTCCTGGCGGCCGCGCCGGGGGGCGGCGAGATCCTGGTGGTGCCCGGAGCGGGGCACGGCGAGGTCTATGCCCGCGGGGGGGCCCGATACGATGCCACCTTGGTGGACTTCCTGGACCGGGTCCTGGCCGGAGACACCGTCCGGAGGCGTGGGAGGCGGTAAGGGAATGCCGTGATCAGCCCTGCGCGACGGGGGCCTCCGCCAGGATGGGCACCTGCACCTCGATGACCAGGTCGGCGGCGCTGCAGAGGTGGGGGGGGTGCGCGCACCCCAGCCAGATCTCCCGGGACGGGGTGCCGGGCGTTCGGGAGACGGCGGAGAACCACCGCTGGATGCGAGCGTATGCCGGCCCGATCCTCTCCACGGGCCCCCGATGGAGGGTGAACGCCACCAGGGCCCCGGGGAGGACCTCCACCGTGAAGTCCGGATCTCCCTTCACGGCGTCGAGGATGGGTTGGCAGACGGCCCGGAACGGGAGGGGCGCCGGCCGCCACGGACCGACGGCGGGTGGGGGCTCGAACCGCAGGACCGTCGGCGCCCCACCGAGTCGCACGTCCCGCCCGGCGAGCCAGCGGTAGAGCCGCTCCCACCGGTCCTGGAGGTCCGGTCGGCCGCCGCGGTACACGACGCACGCCACCGGCTCCACGCCCTTCACCCTCACCGCGGAGCCGGCGGCTTCCGTCGGCTCCCGTCCCCGCCCCTCCTCGATCATCCCCGTTCCCCTCCGCCCGCGCCCCACGGCCTGGGGGGCGCGCCCATGGGTTCTGGAGCCGAGGGCCGCCGCGTCAAGGGGGCGGACCCTCCTGCCCGCCGTCGCGGGCGTCTCCGGGCCATCCCGCCAGCGGCGGCACCAGGACCACCGGGCAGGGAGCGGCCTCCAGCACGGTCTCGGCGACGGCCCCGAGCCCCCTGCCCTCCCGCCTCCTCCCCGTTCCCAGCACCAGCAGATCCCAGTCGCCGTCGACGGCGGCCTCCAGGAGCGCCTCGTCGGGCTCCCCGGCCGAGAGCCGGGTGCGGGAGTCGATTCCCAGCAGCAGTGGAGACGCGGCGATCTCCTGGAGCTCCGCCCGGGCCCGGGCCCGGGATCGAGCCACCTCGGTCACCACCCAGGTCGCCGTCACCCCCGGCGTCCCCTCCCCCGCCCTCTCGGGGAGTTCGTCGCACAGCAGCAACTCCAGGCTCCCCCCCAGGCGGCGGGCCATCCGGACCGCGCAATCCAGCACTCCCCCCCGCTCCACCTGTGCCATTCCCCCCACGCCGACGCCGATCCGCGGGCTTTGCCCGAGACCCCGCGGCCGAGCCAGGGCGTTGCTGGACCACGCCACCAGGGGGAAGGGGACGCGGCGGGCGGCCTCCCGGGTCTCCCGGCCCAGGGGCACGGCGGGGGCCCGCGCGGCGCGGTGGGTCCCCATGGCCAGCAGCGGGGCACCCGCCCCTTCGGAGGCTTCGATGAGGCGCTGCCAGGGCACGCCGAGGTCCACCCGAAGGTCGAGGCGGGACGGGTCCTCCCCCGCCTCGCGGAGGACCCGGGCCATCGCCTCGACGTTGGCCTCCAGCACGGCGCGGCGGACCCCCTGCATCTCCTCCATGCCCCGCCCCTCCTCCATGTCCAGGCGCTGGAGCAGCCGCGTGAACGCCGTGTCGACGTGCACCAGCACGACGTCCAGCTTCAGGGCGCGGGCGAGGGCGAGGGCGCGGCCGAGGAACTCCGCGGATCCCGGCCGAAGGTCCAACCCGATGAGCATGCGCTGCATGCGCCCACGCTCAGCAGGATGCGTGCCAGGGGGATCGGTCCTCGCCGCGGCGCTCCAGGACCGAGGCGAAGAAGGCGTCGGTGTCGTGGCGGTGGGGCCAGGTACGGAGGTCCCCCGCCGCGGTCCGCATCTCCGGGGGGCCCGCCGCCACCCGGACCCAACCCGCGTGGGCGGCGAGGAACCGCTGGACCACCGCCTCCCCCTCCGCAGGCATGGGGGAGCAGACGGCGTATACCAGGCGGCCGCCGGGGGCCACCGCGCCCGCCGCAGCCTCCAGCATCTTCGCCTGTTCGGCCGAGTGCCGCGCCAGGTCCCCGGGGGTCCTCTGCCACCTCGCCTCCGGGTGGCGCCGCAGCACCCCCAGGCCGGTGCAGGGGGCGTCCAGGAGCACCCGGGGGAAGGGGGGCTCGGGGAAGACCCGCAGGGCGTCGTGGACCACCGTCCGCACCTGCGCCACCCCCAGGCGACGGGCGGCCTCGGCGATCCTCTCGAGTCGGCCTCCGTCCACGTCGGCGGCCACGACCTCCCCTCCGGGGCCGACGGCGGCCGCCGCCTGGAGCGCCTTGCCCCCCGGGGCGGCGCACAGGTCCAGCACCCGCTCCCCCCTCCCCGCCTCCAGCAGGGCACCGACCACCTGGGCCCCCTCGTCCTGGACGGTGAACCAGCCGTCCTCCCACCCGGGGAGCCGGACGGGATCACCCGCTCCCGCCCGGACCGCCTCCGGCGACCACCGGCCCGGCAGGGAGGGGATCCCCGCCTCCTCCAGGCGCGAGAGCACCCGCTCCCGGGACGCCCTCGCGACCTGCACCCGGAGCGTGAGCGGAGGCGCCTGGTTGAAGGCACGGGCCGCCTCCAGGGCCTCGTCCACCCCCAGCAGGTCGATCCAGGCGTCCGCCAGCCATGGGGGGAAGGACTCGGTGACGACGATGGCCTCCCGGCCCACCTCGGGCAGGGGAGCCCGCCCCGGCTCCCGCAGCCAGGAGCGCAGGGCGCCGGTGACGAAGCCCACCGCCCGAGTCGCGGAGGCGGCCCGGCAGAGCTCCCCCGCCTGGTGGAGCACTGCCCGCTCCGGGATCCGGGACAGCTCCACGATCTGGTGCACCGAGACCCACAGCACCACCCGCACCGCGGGGTCCAGGGCCTCGGGGGCACGGCGGGAGTGGGGCGAGAGGACGTGGTCGTACCGGGCCCTCCGCCGTTCGACCCCCTGGACGAGGGCGACCGCCAGGGCCCTCTCCCGATGGGGCATGCCCCCGCACTCCGCGTCCAGGAGGGCGTCGGCGTGCCCGCCCCGGGTGAGCAGCTCCAGCAGGACGCGGACCGCCGCCAGGCGCCCGGGGGTCGCCGCCACGGCCTCAGCCCCCCGGGGAGGGCGGGAGGGCCTCCGCGGACGGCGAGGGGGCCGGCGCCGCCGCGGGGGGAGGTTCGCGGGGTCCCACCTTCCGGGGCACCCCCGTGCCTTCCGCCTTGGCGGTCTCGATGCCCTGGGCGAGGGCCTCGACGGTCCGGGGGCCCCGCCAGCGGAGGTTGCCCAGGTAGAACGTCGGGGTCCCGGAGACCGCGAGCGCCTGGGCCTGGGCCGTCGCCGCTCTTACTGCCGCCTCGGTGGCGGGATCGGCGAGGTCCCGCCGGTAGCGGTCCAGGTCCAAGCCCGCCTCCCGCGCGAGGGACTGGAAGGGGACCTCCTCCCCCGCGAGGTCCCGCAGCTCCTTCTGGCGGGCGAAGAGCAGGTCATGGAAGGGCCAGAAGCGCCCCTGGAGGGACGCCGCCCGCGCCGCCTCCGCCGCCGGATCCGCCTGGGGATGGATCCGGGTGAGGGGGCGGTCCATCCACACGACCTGCAGGTCGTCCGGGAAACGGCGGCGCAGCTCCTTCAGCACCTCCGAGGCCTCGCGACAGTACGGACACTGGAAGTCCGACCACTCCGTCAGGACCACCGGCGCGTCATCGGGCCCGTCGGCAGGGGCCCCCGCGAGGTCCAACTCCTGCCAGACCTCCTGGGAGAGGCGCTTCTTGACCTCGACGAGGCTCAGGCCCCGTCCGGCGAGGCGCGCCGCCGCCTCCGCCTGGAGGACGCAGGACCCGCAGGTCCCCCCGGCCACCAGGCACTCCCCCAGCGAGATCCCCGCCGACCTCTCGTCGGGACACGGGCTCTCGGCCGTGTTCACCGCCGCCACCCACACCGCCTCGTGCTCGGGGGAGAGGTCGGGACCCCCCCCGGCCCGCTCCTTGAGGAGGGCCGCGTCCCACGCGCTGGGGGTGACGCAGACCTTCTCGCCCCGGGCGCGTCTCTCGGCGCGCCGGCCCTCGGCCACTCCCTGGGCCAGCCCCCGCTCCTGGCCGAGCCACCAGCCACCGCCGAACGCGGCGCCGGCAACGACGACGGCACCGAGCAGGAGGGCGGCGATCCTGCCGCGCGGGCTCATTCCTCGTCTCCCAGGCCCAGGGCGCGCCCACCGGAGTGGAGATCGCTCCCGCCCCGCACCGCGCCGCCTCGGCCCCTCGCCGCGTCGAGCTCGGCCTGGGCCCGCCGGAGCAGGCGGTGGGTCCTCCGGTGCCGGACCTCCAGGACCACCACCTCGTACACCGTGAACGCCCCCACCAGCAGCGCCCCCGCCCCCGCGGAGCCGAGGACCAGGAGGGGCACGGGCACGGGCGCCGCCGTGCGGCCCGCCCACGCCCCCACGTTCAGGAAGAGGGTCACCCGCGTCTGCTCGTTCTGTACGTAGAAGAGGGCCAGGACCGCGACCGCAGCGACCACCAGCGACGCGGTCAGCAAGGCGCGAAGGATCCTCATCGCCACTTCTCCGGCCCGGCACCCGCCGCCGGACCTGGCCCCGCGACCCCGGACGTCGAGGCGAAGATCAGGCGTCCTCGCCGTTCACCCGCTCCCGCAGGTCCTTCCCGACCTTGAAGTAGGGGACCCGCTTCCCCTCCACGGTCACGGACGCCCCCGTCTTGGGGTTCCGCCCCGCCCGCGGCCCCCTCGACTTCACATAGAAGGAGCCGAAGCCACGGATCTCGATCCGCTCGCCCCGCGCCAGGGTGTCCCGCATGCGCTCGAAGATCAGGCGCACGATGCCCTCGGCCGTCTTCTTGGTGATCTCGGGGTTCTTGATGGCGATGGACGCCACGAGGTCGCTCTTGGTCACTGCCGGATCCCCTGCGCGCTGCCGCGTCTGCCTCTGCTGGGTTCGGAGATCGAATGGGCGCCGCGCCATCTCCGCCCTGGACGGCCCGGCATGGGGGGAGCGTCGGAGGAGACGGACCGAAGGTCACGGTGCCCCCGCAGCCCTTCCCCCGGCGTGTGGCCTCGGCGCACCGCCGGAGGAGGACGGGCGGGGCGGGGGGCTCAGGCCTCCTCCTCCCCCTCCTCGCGGCGGCGCCGCGCGAACTCCTGGAGGAGCTCGCCGCCCTTCACGTCGCTCAGCCGGGCGGAGCTGCTGCGGCTCAACTCGCTGGTGGAGCGCCCGCCGATCCCCTTCTCGGAGAGGCCGATGCGCCGGTCATGGGGGTCGATGGAGATGACCTCGGCCTTGACCGTCGAACCCTCGGGGTAGGTCTCGGCGAGGTTCGCGCCCTCGTTGGCCAGTTCGCTGACGTGGATCAGGCCCTCGACCCCATCCTCCACCTCGACGAACACCCCGAAGTCGGCCATGTGCACCACGGTCCCCTGGACCTTCTGGCCCAGGAAGTACCGCCCGGTGATGGTGGTCCAGGGATCCTCGGTCAGGTGCTTGATCGAGAGGCTGAAGCGCTCGTTGGCCTTGTCGATGTTGATCACCTTCGCGGTGACCTCGTCCCCCTTCTTGAAGCGCTCGCTCGGGTGCCGGACGCGCTGGCCCCAGGAGATGTCCGAGATGTGGACCAGGCCGTCGATCCCGTCCTCGATCCCGACGAAGATCCCGAAGTCGGTGACGTTGCGGACCTTGCCGGTCACGATGGACGCGACGGGGTAGCGACTCTCGACGACGTCCCAGGGGTTCTCCTCGAGCTGCTTCATGCCGAGGGAGATCCGCTTGTTCTCGACGTCGACGTCCAGCACCACCGCCTGCACCACGTCGCCGATGTTGACGATCTTGCTGGGGTGCTTGATCCGCTTGTTCCACGTCATCTCGGAGATGTGGACCAGGCCCTCGATGCCGTCCTCGAGCTCGATGAAGGCGCCGTAGTCCGGGATCGAGACGACCCGGCCCTGGACCACCGAGAGGATCGGGTACTTCTCCGAGGCGCGCATCCAGGGGTCCTCGGAGATCTGCTTGAACCCGAGGCTGACCCGCTGGGTGTCCGGGTCGAACTTGAGGATGCGGACCTGCACCTCGTCGCCGACGTTGAACATCTCGCTGGGGTGGTTGATCCGGCCCCAGCTCATGTCGGTGATGTGGAGCAGGCCGTCGATGCCGCCGAGGTCGATGAACGCGCCGTAGTCGGTGATGTTCTTGACGGTGCCGTCCACCACCGCGCCGACGCGGATCCGCTTGAGGGTGTCCTTGCGGCGCTCCTCCCGCTCCTTCTCCAGCAGCACGCGACGGGACAGCACGATGTTGCCCCGCTTCTTGTTGAACTTGATCACCTTGAACTTGGCGGTCGTGCCGATCAGCTTGTCGAGGTTCTTGACCGGGCGCAGGTCGACCTGGGAGCCCGGCAGGAATGCCTTGACGCCGATGTCGACCGCCAGGCCGCCCTTGACCCGGGCGATGATCACGCCCTCGACGACCTCGTCCTGCTCGCAGGCCTTGCTGATCTCGTCCCAGGCCTTCATCATGTCGGCCCTCTCCTTGGAGAGGACCAGCACGCCCTCGTCATCCTCGAGGCTGTCGAGGTAGACGTCGAACTCCTGCCCGACCTCCACCGAGACCTGCCCGTCCGGGCCGCGGAACTCGGCGATGTCGATGACGCCCTCGGACTTGTAGCGGATGTCCACGACGACGTGCTCGTCGCGGATGTCGATGACCCGGCCGCGGACGACGCTGCCCTCCCGGATGGGCTGGGTCTGGAGCTCCTGCTCGAACATCGCGCGGAAGTCCTCGGCGGACAGGCTGGCGAGGTCGACGTCGATGTCGAAGGAGCGGACGGGATCGGTCTCGGTGGTCTCGGAGTTCATGAAGGGATCGCTCGAATCTCGTGCTGGCCCTGGCGCGGGACACCCAGGGGCTGGGGCGTCCCGGTCGGCCGCGGTCCAGGCCGCTTCCGTCGGGACGCCTGTGAAAGATGCGCCGTTCTAGCCACCCCCCCCCAGGCTGTCAAGGGATTGTGGGACGACTGCCGAACGAGGGTCCACCTCGGCGGGACGGTGGCCGGCGCAGGGGACCGGAGGGGGATGGGGCGCGGGATCAGGTCGCGTCGAGGTCCGTGTCGAAGCGCGCCGAGACCGCGGCGTAGTGGAGGCCGTCCACGCTGCGGATCACCCCCTCGACGGTGCCCTGGGTGTGGCCCGAGGCCTCGGGGGGATCGGTCCAGTCGACGGTGCCGCCGGTGTCCGCGGATCCGGTGGGGTGGATGTACGTCGTGACGTACCCCTCCCCCATGCCCGACGACGCGCCGACGACCAGGGTGACCTGGGTGCCGTCGTTCTGGTTGGACGACCACGACACCTCGCCGGACATGGTGGCCGCGGCCCCCTTCACGTGGAGCTCCACGTCGGACGCCACCCCCAGCCGCAGGTCGAGCTGCCCGTAGCCGTTGACCCAGTTCACCAGGTTCCCGTCCTTCTCCAGGAGGGTGCCGTCGTCGAACAGGACCGCGAACCCGTTGGTGCCGCCGTAGCCCGGGGGGGTCACGTCGACGGGGCCGGTGTCGTCGTCCGCGGCGTCGTCGTCCGCGGCGTCGTCGTCCGCGGCGTCGTCGTCGCCCCCCGCCGAGTCGTCGTCCCCCGCCGGATCGTCCCCCGAGAAGCCGCCGGCGCACCCCGGTGCGGAGCCGCCCAGGGCGGCGATCAGGGCGGCGACGGGGATCGAGGAGAGGAAGAGGGCGTCGGTCTTCATCGGGGCTTCCGGCGGGGTGGGTGGCGAGGAAGATAGCGCGAAGGCCCCTACCCCCTCAAGGGCATCGCCCGGTCTCAGGCCGCGGCGGGGAATCGCACGACGAAGCGGGCCCCCCGCCCCGGGCGCGTCCGGACCTCGATCTCCCCGCCGTGGGAGCGGACCACGCGCTCGCACAGGGGGAGGCCCAGGCCGGTCCCCCGCACCTTGGTGGTGAAGAACGGGATGAACAGCCGGTCCAGGTCCTCCGCCGAGATCCCCGGTCCGTCGTCGCCCACCACCATCTCCTGGGCGGACCGATCCCCCGTGATCGCTCCGGTGCGCCGCCTCATCCACGGACCCCCGCCGTCCTCGGCGTCGACGGGGCCCCCGGCGCGGCGGACGGCGATCCGGACCGTCCCTCCGGACGGCATCGCCTCCACGGCGTTCTGCACCAGGTTGAGTGCCACCTGCTTGACCTTCTCGACGTCCACGGGGATGGGCGGCAGGTCCTGTTCCACCGCCAGGCCGATCTCGACCCCTTGGGGGAGGCCGTGGGTCTGGACGAGCTGGATCACGCCCCGCACCACGTCGGCCAGGGCCGCGGGCGTGACCTCCACCGCCAGGGGGCGGGCGTAGTCGAGGAACTGGGTGACGACGCGGTTCAGCCGGTCGGCCTCCTCGACGATGATCCCGAGGAACTCCCGCTCGTCCTCGGGCACCGGGCCGGCCTGGAGATACTGGGCGGCTCCCTTGATGGCGCCGAGGGGGTTGCGGATCTCGTGGGCCAGGCCCGCGCTCATCTCGCCGAGGGCGGCGAGGCGCTCCCTCTCCTTCATCCGCTCGAACTGGCGGGTGTTGTCGACCAGCACGCCCGCCTGGGCCACCACCCCCCGGAGGGCTTCGACCTCGTCCCGGGAGTAGCCGCTTCCGGGAGGGGCCCGGGAGTCCCGCACGTTGAGCCACCCCAGCACGTTGTGGCCCACCACGAAGGGCAGCGTGAGGTCGGACTGCATCCCCTCCATGGTGCGCGCCACCACCTCCCAGCGGCCCCGCTGGTCGGCGGGTCCCAGGGCGGAGAGGCGCCGGGCGGCGTCGAGGGAGCAGCCCTCCCTGCCCTCCACCAGCACCTCGGAGAACGGGAGCTGGGGGACGGCCGCCAGGGGGGGTACGTCCAGGCGGGGCGAGGCGACCGTCGGCACATACCCCCTCTGGGCGTCGTCCCATAGATAGATGGAGGCGAGGTCGGTGCGCCGGCAGTCCCCCAGCGCCCCGAGGATCGCCCGCACCAGGGGACCGAGCTCGATCAGGCCCGTCATCCGCCGCTGGAGCCGCTCCACCGCCCGTCGGACCTCGAAGCGGTCGACGAAGAACCGGTCGCGGAGCTGCCTCTCGAAGAGGGTGCGGACGGGGTCGTAGAGGATGAGCAGAACGACCGAGGCGAGGAAGGTGTTGACCAGCGTCGCCGACGTGTGCCCACCTCCCACCGCTCCGACGCCCACCAGGAGCACCCCGTAGATCCCCGCGAGGGAGCCCGCGGCCAGCAGGAACACCCCGAGCTCCACGATGATCTCGTGGAGGTCCAGGAGGCGATAGGCGAGGATCACCTGGCCCAGGAAGTACACGTAGACCGACGCGGTCAGGCTGCCGACCGGCGGGAAGGCGAGGTCCGGCACGTCGGAGTTGAAGGAGTTGTAGACGTGCCCGAACATCTCCGCGGCGTTGGCGGCGACGGCGATCCCGCTGGACCAGGTGAGGTAGCGCAGCCTCGCCCTCTCCTCGGGCTCGGGGATCGCGCGGCTGATCCGGACCAGGAGGACCACGCCCACCACCAGCCCGAGGAAGATGACGGCCCCCGTGAGGACCGCCGCCCAGGCGAACATGACCGAGGACGGCGGGGTCAGGACACACAGCAGGGCCTGCACGGCCGCGACGAAGTAGAGTCCGGGGACCACCCCGCCGGTCCGGGGGTTGTAGCGCTTCAGGACCCGGTGGTAGACCTGCGCCGAGGCCGGAGCGACCAGCAGCCCGGCGAACATCACCCCGTACTGCCAGATCCAGGTCCTCTCGGCGCCCAGGACGGCGTTCTCGGCCAGCCCGAGGAAGAAGAGGCACAGGAAGGCAATGGCGATCACCGAGGCGAGGTAGGCGTACTCCTGGTGGACCCTGTCGCGCCGGTTGCGCGCCAGGACCGCGATGGCCATCGCGAGGCTGAGCAGGGCGGTCAGCAGGGGGGCCAGGGTGTGCACGGGTGAACGTTACGCCGCCGGTGTGCCCGCGGACAACCGCCGCGGAGCCTGGCGCCGAGGAGAGACGCATGACCACCGACCGCCCCGGGCAATCCCCCGCCGACACCGGGCGCGCCGCCGCCCTCAGGGCGCTGCCCGCCGTCGGGCGGCTGGTCCAGGCGATGGCCGAGGTCGACCCCGATCTTCCCGCGGCCGTCGCCACGCGGGCGGCGCGGGAGGAGGTGGCGGCCATGAGGGAGCGCCTGCTCCGGGGCGAGGGGTTGCCCGAAGGCGTCGCCGCGGCCGTCGCGCGCTGCGTGGAGAGGGCCCGGGCCCGCCGGCGATCCGGCCTGACGCCGGTGATCAACGCCACGGGGGTGGTGGTGCACACGAACCTCGGGCGGGCGCCCCTGCACTCGGAGGCGGTCGAGGCGGTGCTGGGGGTTGCCGGGGGCTATTGCGACCTGGAGCTGGACCTCCGGACCGGGAGGAGGGGGAGGCGCGGCGCGGCCCTCCACGAACGCCTCGCCACCCTCGTGGGCGCCGAAGCCGGCCTCGCCGTGAACAACAACGCCGCGGCGGTCTGGCTCGCACTGGGGTCCCTGGCCAGGGGGCGGGAGGTGCTGGTCTCGCGGGGGGAGCTGGTGGAGATCGGCGGGTCGTTCCGCCTGCCCGAGATCTTCGCCGCCAGCGGCGCGCGCATGCGGGAGGTGGGGACCACCAACCGCACCCGGGCCGAGGACTACGCGGCCGCCCTGGGTTCGGGGGACGTCGCGCTGCTCCTGAAGGTGCACCGGGGGAACTTCCGGCAGGTGGGATACACCGCCGAGGCTGGGATCCCCGAACTGGCCCGCCTCGCTCGGGGAGCGGGGGTGTCCCTGGTCTACGACCTCGGGGGCGGCCTGCTCCGGCCCCTGCCCTCCCCTCCTCCGGGCTGGGACGAGCCGGACGTGGCGTCGGCGCTGGCGGGCGGGGCGGACCTCGTGTGCTTCTCGGGCGACAAGCTGTTCGGGGGGCCCCAGGCGGGGATCACCGTGGGGAAGGCCGCCCTGATCGAGGCGCTGGCCCGGGACCCGGTCTACCGGATGCTCCGGCTGGACAAGCTGACGGCGGCCGCCCTCCTCGCCACCGTCGCTCTCCACGAGGCCGGTCGCGGGAACGAGCTCCCGGTGAACGCCGCGGTCCTGGCCCCCCCCGGGGAGCTCCGCCGCCGCGCCTCGCGGATCGCCCGGGCCTTGAAGAGGAGGCTGGGGGTGGGGGTGGACGTCCGCCTCGACGTCGTCCCCGCGGCCGGGAGGGTCGGCGGAGGCGCCGCCCCGGAGATCGACCTGCCGGGCCACGCCATCCGGATCGCCGGGGACGGCTTCGGGCCCCACGACCTGCTGGAACACCTGAGGGGCGGGGACCCGCCCGTGGTAGCGCGCGCCGATGACGGCGCGGTGTGGGTGGATCCGCGTGGGGTGCGCGTCGCCGAGGAGGAGTCCCTCGTCCGGGCCCTCTCCCGGGCGATCTCCGTCCTGGGAGCCAAGCACAACGTACGGTAATCACTGGTGTTCTTCCCATGTCGTTCCCGCGGCGCCGCGTGACGGCGCGAACTACCACCGCCGGGGCCCGCGGTCCGGCGGGAAATCGTCTGTGCAGGACCTCTTCGGGGTTGACATTCTCGGGATGCGTGTCGTTGAATAGCGCCGGCTCCCGAGCGGCCCTCTCCCGCGCATTCCCCACACGGTGCGCGATGCCTGCGGCCGCGCTCGGATCGTCGGGGGGGGGTGCGTCCCCACGGCGTTCGGGGAGCGGGTGGAAGTGAGTTGGCCAAGATCCGCGGCGGGATCCCCATCTGGACCATCGCCTCCGGCAAGGGAGGGGTGGGCGTGTCCGTCCTGGTGGCGTCCCTCGCCGCCGAGATGGCCCGCCGGGGACTCGAGGTACGGGTCGCCGACCACGACGCCCGGCGCGGCGGCGACCTGGGCACCTACCTCGGGAAGGGCGGCCTGCGTCCCGCCGCGGCTCCCCCGCTGCCGGGGGTGAGCCTGGCGGCGGGCGTCCCCGTGGGGACCGGAGCGCTGCGGCGGGGGGCGGCGGCGCTCGTCCCGGTCCCCGGCCTCGTCCTCGTCGACCCGGGGACACGGCACCCGGGTCGGACCGCGGCGGAGCTCGAGGCGGCGGACCGGCCCATCCTCGTGCTCACGCCCGAGCCCGCGGCGGTCGAGGGCGCGAGCCGGGTGCTGGCCGAAGTGGCGCTCCTGCGCACCGCCCGGTGGCTGGACGCCCGTCGGCGCCGGGACCGCGACGGCGATCTCCTGGGCCGCGCCCGGCTCGACGCCCTGAGGGGCGCGGACGGCTGGCTTCCCCCGCCTGGACGGCTGGCGGCGGCGCTGGGAGTCCCGGCACACGATCTGCTGCTGGAGCTGGGGCGGCGCCCCATCGACCTCGTGGTGAACCAGGTCCGGCGGGCCGACGACGTGGGTGCTGCCGGTCAGTTCGCGCAGGTCGCCATGGAGAGGTTCGGACTGGCGCCCAGGCTCCGGGGGGCCGTGGGCCACGACGAACGCATGTGGATCGCCGTCCGCAAGCGGCTGCCGGTGACGGCCTCCGGCTGGGGCACCACCTGGGACGACGACATCCGGGACCTCGCCGACCGCCTGCTGACCGGGCGGGACGTGGGCCCGGCCGGGACCGACGGAACGGTGGGAACGGCGGGATCTCCCGCGCCGGCGGTCCAGGACGCCCGGGGCTCCGCTCCGGGCGGGAAGGAGGGGCCGTGACGGCGGGGGCGGGGCGCGGCCTTCACGGCGGGGGCGGGGCGGCAACGCGGCTCCGCCGTGAGTCGAAGGAGCGGGCGGGATGAAGTTCGTCACCCAGAGCTACTACGAGATCCTGGACGTCCCCCCCGACGCGGGCGACGACCAGATCCGGCGGGCCTACCGCCAGTCGAGGCGGACCTTCCAGCCCGACTCCATGGCGATCTACAGCCTCTATGCCCCCGAGGAGAGCGAGGCCATCGCCGCGAAGATCGACGAGGCGTTCCAGATCCTCACGGACCGGGAGCGGCGCCGTCGGTACGACCGCTACCTCGGCCACCGCGGCCGCGAGGCCGAGGTCCCCCGGGACCCCATCGCCTTCCACGAGGCGGCGGGGGAGCCCCTCGCCCCGCCGGAGCGGGGGATCGCCGGGGCCTTCGCCGGCTTCGCCGCCCGGGGCGCCTCCGCCTTCACCTGGCCCGAGTCCGTCATCCCCGACGCCGGTGACTCCCGGCGAGGGGGTGCTCGCGAAGTCGTGCCCGATCCGCCCCGCTCCCACGACCTCCCCGACTCCTGGTCCCTCCCCGGGGAGCCGTCGGACGACGAGCCCCGGGGCGTCGCGCCGGGAGCCGAGGAGGAGGGCAGCGGCGACCCGCGGCGCACCACCTCGGGGGGCCTCGCGGGGTGGACCCGGGAGTCCGTGAAGAGGCTGAGGGGACTCGCCGGGGCCCCGACCGAGCCCCTGGTCCTGCGACCGATCTCTCCGGACACGCTGCGTGCCCTGGAGGCCGACCTCGGACTCGGGGGGGGATTCCTGCGACGGGTCAGGGAGTTGCGGGGGGTGGACCTGCAGGTCATCGCCGAGCGCACCAAGATCAGCCTGCTCTACCTGAAGTTCATCGAGGACGAGAACTTCTCCGACCTGCCGGCGCCCATCTACCTCCGGGGCTTCCTGCAACAGCTCGCCCGCCTCCTCGACCTCCCGGAGCAGCGCACCGTGGACGGGTTCATGGCGCGTTACCGAGATGCGAGGGGGTGACGACGGGTTGCCCGAGGAGCGCCACCTCACCGTGCCCCGCCGGGACGCCGGCGCTCGCCTCGATCAGTTCCTGGCGGGGGCGCTGCCGGACATCTCCCGAGCGAGGCTCCAGAAGCTGATCGACTCGGGGCGGGTCCGGGTCGACGGCGGGGCGGTGCGCCGTTCCCACAAGCTCCGGGGGGAGGAGGAGATCTCGGTGGTGGTGCCGGATCCCGTCCCCCTCGGGCTCGTCCCCGAGGACATCCCCCTCGAGATCGTGTACCAGGACCACGACATCCTCGTGGTGAACAAGCCCCCGGGCCTGGTGGTGCATCCCACCGCCAACGACACCGAGGGCACCCTGGTCAACGCCCTCCTCTACCACGTGGACGACCTCTCGGGGATCTCCGGGGTGGAGAGGCCCGGCATCGTCCACCGGCTGGACAAGGACACCTCGGGGCTCCTGGTGGTGGCGAAGAACGACTTCGCCCACTCCGCCCTCCAGGAGCAGTTCAGGGAGCACACCCTCACCCGCCGTTACCAGGCGCTGATCTGGGGATCCCTCGTGCCGTCGGAGGGCACCATCGACCGCCCCGTCGGGCGCCACCCGGTGGATCGTCGGAAGATGTCCTCGCGGGTCGTTCAGGGCAAGGACGCCGTGACCCACCACCGCACCCTCGAGGTGCTGGGTCCGATCTCCCACGTCGAGCTGACGCTGGAGACCGGGAGGACCCACCAGATCAGGGTCCATCTGTCCGACGCGGGGCATCCCGTGGTGGGCGATCCCGTCTACGGCGGCCGCCTCTCGAAGCGCCCGGTGGCCGATCCCCGCCTCGAGGCGCTCCTGAAGCCCATCCACCGGCAGATGCTCCACGCCTTCCACCTGGGCATCGACCACCCCCGCGCCGGCGAGTACATGGTGTGGGAGGCGGACCCTCCCGAAGACATGAGGGACCTTCTCCTGGCCCTCCGCAGCCTCTACCGGGGGGGCGCCGAGTCCCGCGGCTTGCGCCCGGAGTCGATCCTCGACCCCGAAGGACGTCCCCCCTCCTCCCCCAGCTATCGCCCCGGTCCCCGCCCCAGCGGCCCCCTCCGGCCGCCCTCCCGCGGGGAGGAGGACCGCGAGCTCCCCGACGTCGCCAGCGACGACCTGGACGAGGAATGATGCCCGGAGGGAGGGCGCCCCGCCTGACCGCCCTTGACCCCGCGCCCGCTCGCGGATAGTCTCTCGGCCCTTCTGGGCCCGGGGGGCGCTCCGGAAGGCGTCCGTCTCCCCCGCCGTCCCCATCCGGAGTCCGCTGATGTCCCTTCCCCTCCAGGGCCTCAAGGCCATCGTCACAGGCGGATCCCGCGGGATCGGTCGCGCCATCGCCGTGGAGCTGGCCCGGCAGGGCTCCGACGTCGCCATCGCCTACAAGGGCAGCGCCGAGGCCGCGGCCGAGGTCGTCGCCGAGATCGAGGGACTTGGCCGCAGGGCCCTCGCCGTGCAGACCGACGTGGGAGACTTCGTGCAGGCGGGGAACCTGGTCTCCGAGGCCACGCGGCAACTGGGCGGCCTCGACATCCTGGTCAACAACGCCGGGATCACCCGGGACAAGCTCCTCCTCGGCATGCGCCCCGAGGACTGGGACGACGTCATCCGCACCAACCTGACCGGGTGCTTCAACGTGACCCAGCAGGCGATGCGGAGCCTCGTCCGCAACCGCAAGGGAGCGATCGTCAACATCACCTCGGTCTCGGGCCGGGTGGGCATGAAGGGCCAGGCGAACTACTCCGCGGCCAAGGCCGGGATCATCGGCTTCACCAAGGCCATGGCCAAGGAGCTCGCGTCCCGGAACATCACCGTCAACGCGGTGGCCCCCGGCTTCATCGACACCGACATGACCAAAACCCTGGCTCCCGAGTACCTGAAGGGGGTGACCGACTTCATCCCCATGGGCCGGATCGGCCAGTCCTGGGAGGTGGCCAAGGCCGTCGCCTTCCTCGCGTCGCCGGACGCCCGGTACATCACCGGGCAGATGATCGTCGTGGACGGCGGCCTCACGATGTAGGGGGCCACGCCCTCCGAGGACCGCCCCCCTCCCGTCCCGTTCCACCAGGATGCCCCGATCCCCTCGCCGCGTCGTCGTCACAGGTCTCGGGCCCGTGTCCTCCATCGGGTCCGGGCGCGAGCCGTTCTGGCGGGCCCTCCTCCAGGGACGCTCGGGGATCTCCGAGGTCGCGGCGTTCGACACCTCGGCCTTCCGGACCCACCGCGGCGGCGAGATCCGGGGGTTCTCCCCCCTCCCGTGGCTGTCGGAGGCCGAGGCGGCCTCCATGGGCCGGGGAGGTCAGCTCGCCGTCGCCGCGGCGGGCCTCGCCCTGGCCGACGCGGGACTCCCCAGCGGCCCGGGCGCGGAGGACTCGGACACCGGCGTCTGCATCGGGACGACGATGGGGGAGATCCAGGTGATGGAGGAGGCCGCGAGGCGTTGGAACGAGGGGGGGCTCGCCGCGGTCCGGCCCGAGGACTTCCGCCGCTACCCCTCCGGCACCATCGGCCGCGGGATCGCCGCTCGGTTCGGGTGCGCCGGCCCCGTCTCCGTCGTCCCCACGGCGTGCGCGGCGGGGAACTACGCCATCGGGATCGGCGCCGACTGGATCCGGGGCGGGCGGGCCGTCCGGGTGCTGGCCGGGGGCGTCGATCCCATGAGCCTGCTGGCGTTCGCGGGCTTCCTGGGGCTGCGCTCCATGGCGAGCGAGCGGGTGCGGCCCTTCGACCGGGAACGGCGGGGCATGATGGTCGCCGAGGGGGCCGGCGTGGTGGTCCTGGAGCCCCTGGAGGCCGCCCTTGCCCGGGGCGCGACCCCGTATGCCGAGGTGCTGGCGCTGGGCCTCGCCTGCGACGCCCACCACATGACCCAGCCCCATCCCGAGGGCGCGGGGGCCGCGGCGGCGATGCGCCAGGCGCTGGACCTGGCCGCGTGCGATCCCGGCGCGGTGGACCACGTGAGCGCCCACGGCACGGGGACCCCCGCCAACGACCGCGCCGAGTCGGCGGCGATCCTCTCCGTCTTCGGCGAGCGAGGCCCGCGGGTGCCGGTCACCTCCCTGAAGGGAGCCCTCGGCCACACCATGGGCGCCGCCTCCGCGCTGGAGGCCATCGCCGCCTGCCTGACCGTCGCCGACGGCCTGGTCCCCCCCACGGTGGGGTACGAGGTGCCGGACCCCGACTGCCCCCTGGACGTCGTGTGCGGGGAACCCCGCCCCGGCCTCTACCGGCGGGTCCTATCCAACGCCTTCGCCTTCGGTGGCCACGACTCGGCCCTGCTCCTGGGCGCGGTGGCGTGAGCGGTCCAGCGCCGCGACGGGCGTGGATCGCGGGGCGCGCGGTGGCGCACCCCCGCGCCCTCACCGCCGAGGCCCTGCTGGACGCGGCGCGGGCGCCCATCCCCGCGGGTGGCGGCCCCCTCCGGCTCCCCGCCCCCGATCTCTCCGTTCTCGGCGAGCGGGGCCTGCGCCACATCGATCGCGCCACCGCCCTCCTCCTGGTGGCCCTGGAGGGGCTCGTCCCTCCCCTGCTCGCCGGGGTCCCCCGGGACCGGATCGGCCTCGTCTTCGGCACGGCGGCGGGGGGGCTCGGGAGCATCGTCGGCTTCGCCCGGGACGCGGTGTCCCCGGATCCCCTCGCCTCGAACCCCGGCCAGTTCCAGGGGACCGTGCTGAATGCCCCCCTGGGCAGGGCGATGATACGCCACGGCCTGGTGGGTCCCACCGCCACCTTCTCCACCGGCGTCACCGCCGCGGCGGACGCCCTCGCCTATGCCCTGGACGCCGTGGAATCGGGCCGCCTGGACCACGCCGTGACCGGGGGATTCGACGGGCTCGAGGACGCGGCGATCGCCGGGGCGGAGGCCGCCGGGTTGGCGCGGGCCGACGGCCCTCCCCTCGCCGAGGCGGTGGTGGGCCTGGTCCTGTCCGCCACGCCCTCCCCTGCCCCCGGTCCCCGCATCCGGATCGCCGCGGTGGGTACGGCCTGCTCGCCCCGGGGGGGGCCTGGGGCGTCGGCGAGGGCCGCCGCCTGGGCCCGGCGACGGGCCGGCTGGGGGACCACCCCGGTCGACCTCGCCGTCGCCCTGGGGCCCGACGCCGCCGCCGCCCTGGAGGGCTGCGGCCCGGCACGGGAACACCTGGAAGCCGGGATGGGTCTCGGGGAGGCCCTGGGGGCCGACGCCGCCCTGGCGGTCCTGGTGGCGGTGGGCTGGCTGGAGCGGCGGGGCGGACCTTCCCGATCCGTGGCCCTGGTGGACGGATGCGGCCTGGGCGCGGCCATCGCCCTGGAGATCGCCTGAGGCCCTGAGCGAACGGGCGCCGGGCGCGAGCCCCGAGGCCGCGCCCCCCCGTCACCCCTCGCGCAGTGGCCCCCTACTCGCTCGCGACGACCTTCAGGCGGTCCGCCGCGGAGCGCAGCAGGGCGAGCCCCGAGGAGTCGGCGCGGTCGTACTGGATCCCCATGCCCTGCTCTTGTCCCGCACTGAGCTTCGGGACCCCGCGACTCGACCACACCACCCGGCCGCGGACCTCGATCACCTCCTCCTCGCCGGGCACCTGCACCTCGAACACGCACTCCCTGCCCACTTCGAGGGGCTTGTCGGTCTTCACGAAGGTGCCCCCCCGGGCGAGGTTGTCGCCGATCTCTTCCACGAAGGTCCGGGCACGCTTGTAGCGCACCTTGAGGCGGGCGGGCTTGCGGGGTGCGGCCCGGGAGGCGGTCTCTCCCGCCGCAGCGCTGGCTCCAGGGGGCGCCGAGGGCGCCGCGAACCCCTCCGCCCCGGACCCCGCGCCCCAGGCATCCCGGGGCTCCGCGGGCAGGCTGAGACCCAGGAACGCGGAGTGCCGGTCGGTCCCGGCGTCGGTGCTCGCCCAGATCGACCCGTCCTCGACGCCGCCGCCGTCCAGGTCCGCGGAGAGGGAGGTCCCGAGGCCCGAGCCGGACGGGCCGGCGGTGCGGGGGGCGACGCCGAAGGGGTCGGCCCGGTACGACGGGACCGATGTGTGAACACCGGGTCGGAGTTCTGGGCTGCGGGCCCTCGGAGGCCCCCCGGGCGGAGGGTCCAGAGGGAGGATGTCCATGTCGATCCCGCCCCCACTCCCCCGGGGCGACACGGCGAAGGGGTCGTCGTGCCCGGCCAGCGGCGGCGGGGCGGCCTCTCCGCGCGCGACCACGCCGAAGGGATCCCCCAGCCGAGCGGCCGGGGCGGCGCTCCCTTCGCCCCGCGCCACCACCCCGAAGGGATCCTGGCGGACGGGCGCCGGAGCGGCGGCGGTAGGTGCCGCACCGCTCGATCGCGGCGAGATGGCGAAGCGGTCGTCGGTCGCGGCGAGCCCCGCGTTCCCGTCCGTCAAGGCGTAGTCGGAGCGGGTGGTACGGTCCCCTTCCCGGTCGCCCGCGCCCGAGAAGTAGGGCTCGAGGGACTCCCGCAGCCCCGCGGCGATCTCCTCGTCCACCCCCGGCACCGGTTCCCGCTCACGCACCGCGTGGAGGGAGTCGTCCGAGACGCCTGGCCCCGTGAGGCTCGGGGGGTGGGCGGCGTCGTCCGCCGCCGCCGCGGGCGGGGCGCCTGCCTTCCCCTTGCCCTTCCCTCGGCCGCCGCCGAAGAGCCCCTTGAGGCGGCCCAGCATTCCAGGTCCCTGGGCCGCCGCGGCGCCGGGTACTGCCCCGTCGGGGACGGGATCGGCCACCGCCTGGACGTCGGAGATCTCCTTGGCGAGCTGGACCTGGTTGCTTTCGCTCCCCCGGCCCGAGTCGACGAAGTTCCGGATGGAGATCGCCTGCTGCTGGCCGGTGTCCCGGTCGCAGGCGGAGACGTGCAGGATCCCGCTCGCGTCGATCTTGAAGGTCACGTCGATCCGCGGGTCCATCTTCGGCGCCCGCCGGATCCCGGAGAGGGAGAACTCCCCCAGCAGCTCGTTCTCCCGCGCGTTCCGGCTCTCCCCCTGGCGGACGATGATCTTCACCGCCTCCTGGTCATCGTGGACGGTGGTGAAGGTGCGGGCCGCGGTCAGGGGGATCGTGGCGTTCCTCTCGATGATCTTCCCGAAGTACTCGCCCGCGGTGTCGATCCCCAGGCTGAAGGGGGTCACGTCCAGGAGGAGGGTCGACTGGGACTCGTCCTCCAGGGAGTAGCCGTGCACCGCGGCTCCGATGGCGACGACCTCCTCGGGATGAACCCCCTTGCTCGGCGACTTGCCGAAGAAGATCCGGAGCGCCTCCTGGATCTTGGGCATGCGCGTCTGGCCGCCCACGATCACGATGTCGTCCAGGTCCTCCACCCCCATCCCCGCGTCCTGCATGGTGCGGGCGGTGAGCTTCAGCGTCTTGTTGATGAGGTCGGCGACCATCTCCTCGAGCTGGTCCCGGGTCAGGGTCGCCTCGAGGTTCAGCGCGCCGTGGATCCGGGGGATCAGGATGGGGGTCTTGTCGACGAAGGAGAGCTCGCACTTCGCCCGTTCGCTGGCGTCCTTCAGCCGCTGGAGCGCCAGCTTGTCCTGGCGCAGGTCGATCCCGTGCTTCTCCCGGAAGCGGTCGGCCAGCTGGTTGACGATGCGGTAGTCGAAGTCCTCCCCCCCGAGGAAGCTGTCGCCCCCGGTGGCGAGGATCTCGTACACGCCGTCTCCGACCTCCAGGACCGTAACGTCGAACGTGCCACCGCCGAGGTCGTAGATCGCCAGCTTCTTCTGGATGTCCTTCTTGAAGCCGTAGGCGAGGGCAGCGGCGGTGGGCTCGTTGAGGAGCCGCAGGACGTTCAGCCCGGCGAGCTCCCCCGCCTCCATCGCCGCCTTCCGCTGGGCGTTGTTGAAGTGGGCGGGGACGGTGACGATGGCGTCCCGGACGTCTTCCCCCAGGTGGCGCTCGGCGACCTCCCGGATCGCCTTCAGCACGATCGACGACGCCTCGACCGGCGTGATCACGACGTCGTCCATGCGGAGCAGGACCTCGTCGTTCTCGCCCTGGACGATGTCGTAGGAAAGGTGGCGGCGGGCCTCCTGGACCTCGGGGGAGCTGAAGCGGCGCCCCAGGAGGCGCTTGACCGCGTAGACCGTCTGGGACGGGTTGGTGAGGATGAGCGCCTTGGCGCCGTGACCCACCACGAACCGGCCCCGGCTCTTGAACGCGATGCACGAGGGCAGGATGTTGTAGCCGCGCTCGTCCTCGATGACCCGCGGGCGACCGTCCTTCACGATCGCCACGCAGCTATTGGTCGTGCCGAGGTCGATGCCGACGATCGTTCCCATGGGCGTCCGTCCGCGCGGGGACCACGGGCCCACGCCCGCTGACCCACTCGTCGGGTGGGTTTATAACACGCCTGACCCCGCCTTGTGGCGATGGACACGGCGCGGTGGTCGGCGCCGGCCCCCGGCCTATCGGTCGCGGAACAGCGGGAGCTGAGGCGGCCGGCGGGCGTCCGTGGGCCGCACGGGGTACTCGCCGCTGAAGCAGGCGTCGCAGAAGGACTCCCTCCCACCGTGGAGGGCGTCGTGCATGCCGGCCAGCGACAGGTATCCGACGGAATCGGCCTCCAGGAACATGGCGATCTCCGTGTGGTCCCGGGTCGCGGCCAGGAGCTCCTCCCGCGAGGGGGTGTCGACGCCGTAGTAGCAGGGCCCGGTGGTGGGCGGCGCGGCGATGCGGACGTGGACCTCGGCGGCACCGGCCCGCCTCAGCAGGCGCACGATCTTCCGGCAGGTGGTCCCCCTCACCAGGGAGTCGTCGATCACCGCCACCCGGCGCCCCTCGATGACCCCCCGGACCGGGTTGAGCTTCAGGCGCACGCCCAGGTCCCGGTGGGCCTGGGAGGGCTGGATGAACGTCCGGCCGACGTAGTGGCTGCGGATCAGCCCGAGGTGGAACGGCCGGCCCAGGCGCTCCGCGTAGCCCATGGCGGCGGGAACGCCGGAGTCGGGCACCGGCACCACCACGTCACAGTCCGCGGGCTGCTCGTCCGCGAGGCGCGCCCCCATGGCCCTGCGGGCGGCGTAGACCTCGTGCCCGAAGACCACGCTGTCGGGGCGGCTGAAGTAGACGTGCTCGAACACGCAGGGGCGCGGCGTGCGCTCCCGGGGCAGGGGGCGGAAGCTCACCAGGCCGTCGGCGTCGACGATGAGCATCTCCCCCGGCTGGACCTCCCGCACCGGCTCCGCCTCGATGAGGTCGAACGCGCAGGTCTCCGACGCGATGACGTGGGCGGACCCCAGGCGGCCCAGCACCATGGGCCGGAACCCATGGGGGTCGCGCACCGCGATCAGCCGATCCGGGGCGAGGACCAGCAGGCTGTACGCACCCCTCACCTGCCCGAGGGCGTCCACGAGGCGGTTGACCAGCGTCCTCTGGGTCGATCGGGCCACCAGGTGGAGCACGATCTCGGTGTCGCTGGTCGCCTGGAAGATCGCTCCCTGGGACTCGAGGTGCTCCCGCAGCGCACCGGCGTTGACCAGGTTTCCGTTGTGGGCGACCGCCAGCCCGCCCCGGGAGGACTGCGCGAGGAAGGGCTGGACGTTCCGGGGATCGGCGCCGCCCGCCGTGGAATACCGGTTGTGACCGATGGCGGCCTGCCCCGGGAGCCGGGCGAGGGCCTGCTCGTCGAACACGTCGGTGACGAGTCCCACCCCCCGGTGGCCGCTCAGCCGCTCCCCGTCGCTGGCGACGATCCCGGCCCCCTCCTGGCCCCGGTGCTGGAGGGCGTGGAGGCCGAGGTAGGCGAGGCGCGCCGCGTCGGCGTGGCCCCACACGGCGAAGACGCCGCACTCTTCATGGAATGCGTCCAGGCGCTCGTTCATCGGGCCGGTCCGGTCCCTCCCGGCGGGCTCAAGCGAGCCCTCCCTCGAAGCCCAGGGCCTCGACGAAGCCGCCGTGGTAGCGGGCGGCGAGGGAGTGGAGGGAGACGTGGAGCAGGGTCTCGGTGGTGGCGTAGGGGTCCGTCGGGAGCTTGCGGGCGATGCGGAGGGCGTCGGCCGAGGTCTCGCCGAGCCAGTTCAGCGGGCACCCGGCGCGAGCGCAGATCGCCTGGACCGCGTCCCAGGCCTCCCGGGGCAACGACACCAGGACCCGGCCGTGGCCTTCGCCGAAGAGGAGCTCCAGGTCCCGGAGCTCCGGCGGGGCGGGGGCGTACACGTCCGCGCCCACCGGGGGAGCGTCGTGGCGCCCCACGCAGCTCTCGGCGAGCGCGACGGCGAGGCCCCCCTCGGAGAGGTCGTGGGCCGACTCCAGCAGCCCCGCGCGGATCGCCTCGCGGCACGCGGCGTGTACGGCCCTCTCCCGCTCCCAGTCCACCACCGGCGGCCGGCCCAGCTCCACCCCCACGGCCACCCTCAGGTAGTGGGAGGCGCCGAGCTGCCCCCCCACGTCCCCGAGCAGGGCGACGATGCGCCCCGGGCCCCTGAAGGCCGACCCGACGGGCTCGACACCGGCCTCCACGAGCCCCACCATGCCGACGGTGGGCGTGGGGAGGATGGCGCGCCCCTCGGTCTCGTTGTAGAGGCTGACGTTGCCGCTGACCACGGGGATCGAGAGCTGGTCGAGCCCGTAGGACATCCCCCTCACGGCCTCCCGGAACTGCCACATGATCTCGGGCCGCTCGGGGTTGCCGAAGTTCAGGCAGTCGGTGATCCCCAGCGGCTCGGCGCCGACGCAGGCGAGGTTCCGGGCCGCCTCGGCCACCGCCCCCGCGGCGCCGTGGAAGGGGTCGAGCTGCACCCAGAGGGGGTTGCAGTCGCTGGTGAGGGCGATCCTGCGCTGGGTGCCATCGACCCGGATCACCGCTGCGTCCCCCCCGGGTCCCACCACCGTCCCGGTCTGGACCTGGTGGTCGTACTGGCGCCACACCCACCGCTTGCTGGCGACGGAGGGATCCCCCACGACGGCGAGCAGGGCCTCGCCGAAGTCGCCGGGATCGGGGACCTCGGGCACGAGCCGCGTCGCCTCCCGGTCGGCGGGCTCCGCGCACGGGCGCTCGTAGACCGGCGCGGCGTCGGTCAGCGCCGGGACGGGGATGTCCGCCATCACCCGGTCGCCGTCGAAGATCCTCCAGCGGCCGGTGTCGGTGACGACCCCCACGGTCTCCACCTCCAGGTCCCACTTGCGGAAGACCTGGGTGACGACGTCCTCCTTCCCCCTCGCGGCGACGATGAGCATGCGCTCCTGGCTCTCGGAGAGCAGCACCTCGTAGGGGCTCATGCCCGCCTCGCGGCGCGGCACCCGCGCGACGTCCAGGTCCAGCCCCGTGCCTCCGCGCCCCGCCATCTCCACCGACGAGGACGTCAACCCCGCCGCCCCCATGTCCTGGATGGCGACGATGGCGTCCTCCTCCATCAGCTCCAGGCACGCCTCGATGAGGAGCTTCTCGGTGAAGGGGTCGCCCACCTGCACGGTGGGTCGCTTGGACTCGCTCTCGGCGCTGAACTCCTCGGAGGCCATGGTGGCCCCGTGGATCCCGTCGCGCCCGGTGCGGGAACCGACGTACATCACGGGGTTGCCCGGCCCGGCGGCGATCCCCCGGAAGATCCGGTCGGCGCGGCAGATCCCCACGGTCATGGCGTTGACGAGGATGTTGCCGTCGTAGGAGGGGTGGAAGGAGACCTCGCCGCCCACGGTGGGCACGCCGACGCAGTTTCCGTAGCCGCCGATCCCCGCGACCACCCCCTCCACCAGCCATCGCATGCGGGGAGACCGGGGGTCGCCGAAGCGCAGGGAGTTCAGGTTCGCCACCGGGCGGGCGCCCATTGTGAAGACGTCCCGCATGATCCCGCCCACCCCCGTCGCCGCCCCCTGGTAGGGCTCGATGAACGAGGGGTGGTTGTGGCTCTCCATCTTGAACACCACCGCGAGCCCGTCGCCGATGTCGATGGCTCCGGCGTTCTCTCCCGGCCCCTGGAGGACCCGGGGTCCCTGGGTGGGCAGGGTGCGGAGCCAGATCCGGCTGCTCTTGTAGGAGCAGTGCTCCGACCACATCACGCTGAAGACGCCCAGCTCGGTGTACGTGGGCGGGCGCCCCAGCAGCTCGACGATGCGACGGTACTCCGCCTCGGCGAGCCCATGGGAGGCGACCAGCTCGGGGGTGACGGCGGGTTCGGTGGCGGTGGTCACGTGGGCTCCGGGGCGGGGGACCCGCCGGGGGGCGGGGAGGGCGGCGGAGGCGGCCGAGACGGAGGCCCGCCCGCTCAGGCCGCCCGGGACAGTGCGGCGACGAACAGGGCGCGGCCGTCGGTGCCCCCGAGGATCGCCTCGGCGGCGCGCTCGGGGTGGGGCATCATGCCCAGGACGTTGCCCCCCGGGGAGACGATCCCCGCGATGGCGGCGAGTGAACCGTTGGGGTTGGAGGGGCCGCCGACCCGGCCTTCGGCGTCGCAGTAGCGGAAGGCCACCCGGCCCTCCCCCTCGATCCGCGACAGGGTCTCGGCGTCGGCGTGGAAGCGCCCGTCGGCGTGGGCCACGGGCATCCGGACCACCTGGCCCGGCCGGTAGCCCCCGAGCAGGGGCGAGCCGGTGTCACCCACCGACAGGTGCACGTCCTGGCAGATGAACTTCAGGCCGACGTTGCGCATCAGCGCCCCCGGGAGCAGCCCCGCCTCGGTGAGGATCTGGAACCCGTTGCAGATCCCGATCACCGGCCCGCCCCGGCGGGCGAAGGCGACGACCTCCTCCATCACCGGCGAGAACCGGGCGATGGCGCCGCAGCGGAGGTAGTCCCCGTAGCTGAAGCCGCCGGGGACGATCACCAGGTCGGCGCCCCCGAGGTCCCGGTCCTTGTGCCAGATCCAGGCGGCGGGGCGGCCGGAGACCTCCGCCACGGCGCGGGCGCAGTCCCGATCGCAGTTGCTGCCGGGGAAGACGACGATGCCGACTCTCACGGGCTCAGCGCGCCTCCCCTTCGCCCGGGATCTCGACCCGGAAGTCCTCGATCACCGGGTTGGCGAGCAGTCGCCGGGCCATCTCGCGGACGGCCTTCTCGGCCTCGTCCCGGGGGCCGTCGGCGATCTCCAGCTCCACGTACTTTCCGATCCGGGCGTCCCGGACCTGGTCGAAGCCGAGGGAGGACAGCGCGTGCAGCACGGCCCGACCCTGGGGATCGAGCACGCCCTGCCTGAGGGTGACGTAGACGCGGGCCTTCACGACGCGACGCTCCCCGCCGCGCCCAGCACGCGGCCGATGACTTCCTGGTAGGCCTCCTCGACCCCGCCGAGGTCCCGCCGGAAGCGGTCCTTGTCCATCCTCTCGCCGCTGGCGGCGTCCCAGAGCCGGCACGTGTCGGGGGAGATCTCGTCCGCCAGCAGCAGCTCGCCCCCCTCCAGGGCCCGTCCGAACTCCAGCTTGTAGTCCACCAGATCCAGGCCCACGGAACGGAAGAAGGGCACGAGGACACCGTTGACGGCCCGGGCCTTCCCCTCGATCTCGTCCACCGTGGGGGTGTCGGCGATGCCGAAGGCCTCGATGTGGGAGCGGTTGAGCAGCGGGTCGCCCAGGGCGTCGTCCTTGTAGTACAGCTCGATGACGGGTCCCCGGGGGATGGCCTCGCCCTCGGGACGCCCCACCCGCTTCGCCAGGGAGCCCGCGACCCGGTTCCGGATCACCACCTCCAGGGGCACGATCCGCACGGCCCGGATCAGCATCTCGCGGTCGGAGAGCAGCTCCACGAAGTGCGTCCGGACGCCCGCCCCCTCCAGGAGACCGAAGAGGGCCGCGGACATCCTGCAGTTGACCGATCCCTTGCCGGCGATGGTGCCCTTCTTGAGCCCGTTGAACGCCGTCGCGTCGTCCTTGAAGAGCTGGACGTAGAGGCCGGGGTCGGGAGTGGCGAAGACCACCTTCGCCTTGCCCTCGTAAAGCTGCGCGCCACGTCGCATCGGTGGGGATCCCCCGGGAAGGACCGCTCGGGGCGGAGGGCCGCGGCGGAAGCGGGATCTTACGCATCCCGCCACGCCGCGCAACCGGAGGGACGCGCTCCCACCCCGGCGGGCGCCGGGGCGGGCGGCTATGATGCCGGGCCAGCATGCGGGTCCTCCTGGTCGCCCACGCCTTCCTGCCCCGTTCCCTCGCCGGGGTCGAGGTCCACGTCGCCGAGCTGGCGGCCGCCCTCGCCCGCGGGGGCCACGACGTCGCCGTGTTCCACGGCGATCGGGACCGCGCCCTGCCCCAGGGGGCCCTGCGCCCCGGCGTCGTGGACGGGATCCCCACCTTCCGCTTCGTCCAGAACTACCCGTACCGCGACCTGCCCGCCGCGGCGGTGGACCCCGTGGCGGAGGCCCGTCTCCGGGAGGCGATCCGTGCCTTCCGCCCCGACGTCGTGCACTTCCACCACCTCGCGGGCCTCTCGGCTGGCGCCGTCGCCGCCGCGCGGGACGTGGGGACTCCGGCGGTCCTCACGCTCCACGACCACTTCGCCGCCTGCGCCTCGGGAGGCCAGCGCTGGCATCCGGACGGCACCGTCTGCGCCACCCTCGACGCCGTCCGCTGCGCCGCCTGCTTCGCGCGCCATCGCCACCGGGAGGGCCCCCTGGAGGGCGCGGCCCTCGCCCTCCAGCGCGCCCTCCCCTCCCGCATCCCCCCGGACCTGCCCCACCGTGCGTTCCTGGCCCTGCCTGCGCCCGCCCGGGAGGCGCTGCGCCGGCTGAACGAGAGGGTGGGGGGCCGGGCCGGCGCGCGGGGGGGCGGCGCGCGGGCCGGAACCGGGTCGCCCGGGGGACCGGAGCGGATCCGCGCCCGCTGGGCGGCGATGCGGCGGGCCTTGGGGGCGGCCTCGGCCGTGATCTCCCCCTCCCGTTCCCTGGCGGACCGCACCGCCGAGGCGGGGCTGGCGGCGGGTCGAATCCGCGTCGTCGGGAACGGCACGGCCCTGCCGCCGTCCCGGTCTCCGCCCCCGGGGGCCGCCTCCCCCTCCCGGCCCCTCCGGGCCCTCTTCCTGGGCACGCCCGCGCCCCACAAGGGGCTGGAGGTGCTGGCGCGCGCGGTGGCCTCACTCCCTGCCGGCGCCACGGAGCTGGTGGTGCGGGGCCAGAGCCCCTTCCCCGACCACCTCGCCCGCTGCGTGGGCCTCGCCCCCGACCGGATCCACTACGCCGGCCCGGCGGCCCGGGACGAAGTCGCGGCCGTCCTGGACGAGGCCGACGTCCTGTGCCTGCCCTCCCTGTGGTGGGAGAACGCCCCGATGTCGCTGCTGGAGGCCCGGGCCCGGGGGCGGCCCACCCTCGCCAGCGGGGTGGGTGGCGTTCCCGAGTCCGTCCTGGACGGTGTGGACGGGATGCTCCTCCCCCCGGGGGACGCCGGGGCGTGGGCCCGGGCCCTCGGGGGCCTCTCGTCCCATCGGAGGGCCCTCGGCGCCCTCGCCGCCACGGTCCGGCCTCCCAGGAGCGCGGCGGAGCATGCCCGGGAGGTCCTCGGGGTGTACCACGAGGTGCTGGGATGAGCCCGGGGGCGGCGGCCGTAGCGGCGCGGCTGTCCCTCGTCCACGAGCCTCCGGAGGCCGATCCCTCCCCGGCCATCGGCGTGGTGGTCCCGGTACGGGACGGCGGGGAGCGGCTGCGGGGCCTCCTGGCCGCCCTCGGACGCCAGCGGGGGATCGGTCCGGTGGAGGTCCTGGTGGTGGACTCGGGGTCCCGGGACGGCTCCGTCGCCGCCGCCCGTGGCGCGGGGGCCCGGGTCTTCGCCCTGGATGGCGAGCCCTTCCACCACGCCCGGGTGCGGAACGCCGCCATCGCCCGCTCCCGGGCGCCGCTGGTGGCGATGCTGACCCAGGACGCCGTGCCCCGGGGTGAGACCTTCCTCGCGGACCTCGCCGCGGCGGTGCTCCGGGACGATCGGGTCGCCGGCTCCTACGGCCGCCAGGTGCCCCGCCCCGGCGCCGACCCTTACTCCCAGGCGGAGATCGCGCGTTGGACCCCCGATGGGCCCCCGGAGGTCCGCGTCGCCCCGTCCCCGGGGGCCCTGGGGGCCCTCTCCCCCGCCGAGCGCTACGCCCTCTGTCGCTTCGACGACGTTGCCTCGTGCGTCCGCCGCGCCGACTGGGAGCGGGTGCCGCTACCCGACGTCCCCTTCGGCGAGGACGTCGCCTGGGCGGCGGAGGTGTTGGCGGCCGGACGCGCCATTGCCTACGCCCCGGCCGCCGTCGTCGAGCACTCCCACGAACCCGGCTTCCGGGCCCTCAGGGCGCGGAACCGCGCCGGACATCGACTCCTGGCGGAGCGCTTCGGGCTGGTTGCCGTGCCCGGCCTGGCCTCCATCCCCCCCGCGTGGCTCTCGGGCCTGGCCCCGTCCGCCGCACTCGCCGCCCGCGCCCGCCCCGGGGCCCCGGCCGCGGCCGCCCGCCTGTGGGTCCGGCGGAGCTGGCACGACCTCGGTACCCTTATCGGCCAGTGGGAGGGCGCCCGCGACGCCCGCGCCGGACCGGGCCGTTTCGGGTAGCATGTCCCGCTCCCCACGCCCCCGCCGCCCCCGGGGGGGCCGCGGGACCCAGGAGGCGAGGCGATGAGCACGGCGAGCGAGGTGCAACGGCGGGTCGCGGAGTACCTCCGCGGGATGGGGCTCGAGCCGGGCGGGGACGGGATCTCCATGTTCCGGCGGGGCACGACCGCGGTCACCGTCAGCCTGGTGGAGGACGAGGGACGGGTCTATGTCCGGATCGTCGCCACGATGCTCACGGACACCGTCGAACCCTCCTTCGAGGTGCTCCGGGCGATCAACCACCTGAACGGCCAGGTGCACCTCGGGGCGTTCATCCTCTTCGACGACCACAAGCTGTGCTTCGCCGCCACCCTCCTCGGGGAGCACCTCGACCGCGAGGAGTTCGACGACGCCCTCACCTACGTCGCCGCCGTCGGCGATCGCTACGACGAGACCCTCCAGCGCCTCGCCGGCGGCAAGCGGGTCCAGGACGTCCTCGAGGAGGACGAGGGAGAGGGCTAGGCCCCGCCATCCCGTGCACGTCGCCCTGGTCTCCCACGCCTGGCCACCGGCCTCCATCGGTGGGGTCGAGGTCGCCACCGCCGCGCTGGCGCGGTGGCTCTCCCGGAGCGAGCAGGTCTCGGTCCTGACCCGGGAGGCGTCCCCGGCCTCCGTCCCCGGGCGCGTCCGGAGGGACGACTCCCAGGGGTTCCGCCTGTGGACGGTGGAGCTCCCGCGGGATCCCGCGGGGTTCGTCCGGAGCTTCGCGGACCCCGACGCCGAGCGGGCGTTCGGAGCCTTCCTGGCCGAGGACCCTCCGGATTGGGTGGTCTTCGCCCACCTGCTGGGGCTCTCGGTGGACCTCCCGGCGATGGCCCGGGCGGCGGGGGCGAGGGTGGCCATCGCCCTGCACGACTACTGGTTCCTGTGCCCCCGGGGCCAGCTCGTGGACGCCGACGGGCGCCGCTGCCCCGGACCCGAGGCCACCGCGTGCTCCGCGTGCGTCGCCGAGTCCCTGGTGCCCGCGGAGTCCCCGGTGCCCGCGAGCCTGCTCAGGGCGGTGCGGGCGGTGCCCGGCGTCGCCAGGGTCGCCGCGGCCGCCTGGCGCCGGGGCGCCTCCTCCCTGGGTGCCGCCGGCTGGGGTGCCCACCCGGACGTCGTGTACCGCGAGCGCGCCTTCCTGCGGGCCCTGTCGGAGGCGGACCTGCTGCTCGCCCCCTCGCGCCACGCCCGCGCCCGGTATTCGGCGTGGGGTGTGCCCGCGGAGCGGATCGCCGTGCTGCCGAACCCGGTGGACTCCGGGGCCACCGAGGACCCGCCCCCCCGCGTCCCCTCCCCACGGCTCCGCCTCGGATACTTCGGTCAGATCCTGCCGACCAAGGGGATCGAAGTCCTGATCGACGCCTACTCCCGCCTTCCCGAGGGCCAGGCGAGCCTCTCGATCCACGGCCCCTTCGTCCCCTTCCCCGCCGATCCGGGGTTCGAGATCAGGGTGAGGCGCCGGGCCACCCGCGCCGGCGTCGCCCTCGCCGGTCCCTACCCTCCCTCCCGCGCGCCCGCCCTGCTGGCCTCCGTCGACGCCGTCGTGGTCCCCTCGACCTGGGAGGAGAACGCGCCCCTGGTGGTGGGCGAGGCCCGGCGCTCGGGGGCGGCGGTGGTGGCTACGGAGATCGGGGGACTCCCCGAGGTGGTCCGGGACGGAGTGGATGGGCTGCTGGTGCCCCCCGGCGACCCCGTCGCCCTGGCGGCGGCCCTGGAGCGCCTCGCCGTCGACCTCGGCCTCGCGGGCCGGCTCGGAGCCCGGGGGCGTCCGCCGGAGCCCGCCCCCCTGGCCGCCGCCGCCCTCCTGGCCCTGCTGCGCGGCGTTGACACCCCCGATCCCCATGCCCTAGCATCGGGTTGAACCGGTCCGCGCTGGCGGTGGGGCCCTCCCCCAGCGCCTCGCCGGCCCCTCCGGGAGCTCCGCCGAATGCCTCACCCGACGTCCAGCGCCGGCAGCGCCTTCCTCCCTTCCGGGATGACCATCCGCATCGAGTCCGACGGAGCGGTGATCGGCAACCGGGGCGACCTGGTGGTCGAGGTGGACCTCTCCGCGTCCCTCGGCCCCATCAAGCGCCTCTTCTCGGAGACGGGCTCGGTCCGGATCGCGGTGGCCGAGCTGGACGTGGGTTCCATCGAGGCGGCCGGTGGCACGGCGGAGCTCTCGGGATCGCTCCAGGTCCAGCACGTGCGCGCGCGGACCGTGCGGTTCACCTCCGGCGCCCTGCGCGCGCGGGTGATCCAGGCGACCGACGAGGCGGCGCTGCTGGGCGAGAAGCTCGAGGCGGAGGTGGTCTCCGCCCCCCGGGTGGCCTTCGGGGAGGCCACCTCGGGCCGGGCCACCGCGGTCGGCGCCGCCCACGACCTGGGGGCCCACAAGGTCCGGGGTTGCTTCAGCCTGGCGGAGTACGTCGACCTGGTCCCCCACGGCCGGGCGACCCTGGACGCCTACGGCATTCCCGTGGACGAGCCCGTGACGGCCGCCGCGGACGGGGGCCAGCCCGAGGCCCGCTCGTCCTCCCCCGCCGCCGACGACGCGGACGAGGACGAGGAGGGAGACCCCGCCGGCTCCGGGGCGTCCTCCGAGGCCTCGGCCTCCGGCGATCCCGGCCCCCAGATCCGGGAGGCGATGCGCCGGATCGTCGAGTGCTACGCCCGGGACGACGTGCCCCCGCCCATCGACTTCCTGGAGACCCTGGTCTCCGAAGGCGGCTGGGACGACCTCAAGCTCCAGCTCAACAGCACCTGGCGGGACCTGCTCAAGTACCACCAGAAGAAGGGGCTCCGCATCTCGAACACCGTCACCCAGCAGTTCCAGCAGATCCAGCTCGTGGTGAAGCGCCTGCCCGGCTGATCCCGCCTCGGGGGCCGAGCCGGTCCCACCCGTGCCATCCCCTCCGGGGATGCCCCCCCCCGGGTCCGACTCCCTTCGCCGGGAGATCTCCCGCTCCCGGGACGAACATCCCACCCGCCGGGGTTTGAAGCGGGAGGCCGCCGGACGCTGGCGCGAACGGCCCCTTCGGAGGCTCGCCCATGAAGATCGCGCACGTCGTCCTCGCCCTGGTGCTCGGGTCCGTCGTGGGGCTGTCGGGTTACACGCTCATGGCCTCCCGTGGCCTGGAGGAGCGCCTCGCCGCGACCGAGGCGCAGGTCGCCACCCTCGCCGGCGAGGTGGCCGCGTCCCGGGAGCGGCCCGCACCGATGGGGGACGAGGGATCCGACGCTCCCGCCGTCCCCGAGGACGGGGTCTGGGCGGGAGGCGACGGGGACCGGCCGGGTCCGGGCTTCGGAGGTCCACCGCGGGGCGGGGACGGCGAGCGGCGGAGAGGCCCGGGAGACGCCGGCCGGCGAGGCCGCCAGGGGGACTTCCGTCCCCAGGACCGGGATGGGGCCGGGCCGGACGGCGGGATGGGCCGCGGCGGCGCCGGTGGCGACCGCCACGCCGACCTCGCCTCCCTCGTGGCCGAGTTCGCCCGGACCCACGGGCTGACCGACGACCAGGCGCGGGAGGCCACGGAGATCCTGCAGCGGATGGCCGACGCCCGGATGAAGGCCATGCGGCAGGCCCGCCAGTCCGGCCAGGCCGGGGCCGGACCGCCCGCCACCAGCGCCGAGGAGCAGTCGGGCAAGGCGCAGCTCGAGAAGCTGCTGGGGGCCGAGAAGGCCCAGGCCCTGCTCGAAGCGCGGGTGAGCCAGATCCGTAGGAACCGCGCCGGCGGCCGCCCCGGCGGCCGGGGTCCGGCGGCTCCCCAGTAGGCCCCCCCTCCCTCTCCGCCCGTGGGTGGGGGATGGCGTCGGGGTGGCGCCCGCGGGTCGCGCTGCCTGCCCTCGATGTGACGAGTCCCTACGGGGATCCCGGGGGACTGCCAGGACCCGAGGCCGCGCCCAGCCGCGCCACCTCCGAGGCGAAGACGAACCGGTAGCCCTTCTTCCGCATCCCCTCCGCCAGGTCCAGCAACGCCTTGATCCCTCTCGGATCCGCGGATGCCGTCACCAGCGCCCTCCCCCGCCGGACGGCGATGTTCAAGGCCCGGAGCGCCGCCGACTCCAGCGCCTCGTCGCCGACCGCCGGGTCGAGCCGCGCCGCGGGTTCCTCCAGCGGCACTCTCCCGGCGCGGGCCTGGGCCCGGATGGGGCTGGTGGCGGGGGGATCGAGGAGGATCAGGGGTAGGGACAGGGCTTCGAGCCGCTTCACCAGCACCGTGGCCGCGGAGGCGTCCGGGAGTGCTTCGTCGGGCTCGGAGATCGCCACGCCGGCGACGAAGGGCACGGACGCCAGGGCCTCGTCCAGGCCCCCCCCGGGGGCCGCGCCCCCCCGGGGAAGCTCGACGAGGACTTCCTTGGCCGCCCGGGACGCCTCGCCGGCGTACCGGATGGAGTGGGGCTCCCAGGGGCGGATGGACAGGGTCAGGGGGCGGTCCCACGCGATGGCCGCCTCCACATCCGGCGAGGCCGCCCCGACGCCGGTCAGCAACAGGGCCACCACCGGGGGATGGCGGGGATCCACGACCGGGTCCGCGGGGAGCGGAGGGTGGAGGGTGACGCGGTGGGTGGGGAACTTGCCCAGGGAGATCCGCACCCCCCATGTCACCTCGTCGGGGTCGGTGAAGTAGACCTGGGCGGGGAAGCCCAGGCGTCCCGTCTCGGCGCGGATGGCCCCCTCGATCCGGCCGCGGTCCGCGCCCTCGGGCAGGGGGATCCGGACCGAGGAGGGGCGGAAGCTGACCCCCTCCCGCTCCTCCGGAGGCAGCGGCGTCTCGACGATACCCCGGGGATCGACCCCCAGCGGGGCCAGCGCACGGGCGAGGGCGCGGTCGACCTCGGCGACCCGGGCGGCCAGCGTCGCGGGGTCCTCTCGCTCCGCCCCCCGCCCGCCGGCGGGGAAGACCCGGTCCCACGCGTGGGGCAGGAGGACGGCCAGCAGGCCCCCCAACGCGGCTAGCCCCACGAGCCCACGGACGGCGCGGACGAGGAGCTTCACCGCGATGGTGGCGGGAGGGGCCCGGCCGCGCCCTCCTCCCCAGGACTCGGGGACGTGCCCGGGGGACCGGCGCTGGCCGCGGGAGCCACGTAGGCCCCGGGGGCCGAGAGGTAGCGGATCGCCTCGGAGACCTGGCGGTCCATGGCCACCCAGCTCGGCGAGCCGGGGTCCGCGGTGGAGGAAGCCGGCTCCGGCCCGCCGGCGGGAGAGGCATCCACCCAGTGATCGGGGGCGATCCCGATGCCGTGGATGGACCTGCCCTTCGGGGTGAAGTAGCGGGCGATGGTGAGCTTGAGCGCCGAGCCGTCGGTCATCTCGTAGACCGTCTGAACGGATCCCTTGCCGTAGGTGGTGGTCCCCATGATGGGGGCCCGGCCCTGGTCCTGGAGGGCGCCGGCCACGATCTCCGCGGCGCTGGCGGAGTTGCCGTTGACCAGGACCACCATTGGGAGCTGGCTCCGGGTGCCGAGGCGGTGGGCCCGCTCGGTCTCCTCGATCACGGCCCTTCCCCGGGTGGAGACGATGGTGCCCCCCTCCAGGAACTCGTCCGCCACCACCACCGCCTCGTCCACGAGCCCACCGGGGTCGTCCCGCAGGTCGAGGACCAGCCCCGCCAGGCTCCCCGCCCGATCCAGCTCCGCCAGGGCCCTCTTCACCTCCTCCCCGGTCCTCTCCTGGAAGTGGGAGATCCGGACCCACCCGAACCCCCCGGGCAGGCCCGCGGACTCCACGCTGGGCGTGTGGATCTGGGCGCGCGCCAGGCGGAACTCCCGGGGCTCCGCCCACCCGGTCCGCCGGAGCGCCAGGACCACCTCCGTCCCCCTGGGCCCCTTGATCGAGGCCACGGCGCGGTCCATGGTCTCGCCGGAGGCCGGCAGCCCGTCCACGGAGACGATCACGTCCCCGGCCTGGATCCCCGCCTTCTCCGCGGGGGAGCCGGGCAGGGGACGGGAGATCGTCACCTCCCCTCCCTCCGTGCGGATGCTGATCCCCACCCCGTAGTAACGTCCCGCCGTGTCCTCCTGGAGGGAGCGGTACTGCTCGGGCGTCAGGAACCGGGAGTGCTCGTCCAGCTTCGACACCATCCCCTGGATGGCGTCGTAGAGCAGGTCGTCCACGCCCACATCGTCCACGTACCGGGTCTGGACCCACCCCAGCACCTCGGTCATCACCTGGAGGGGCAGGTACGGATCGGCGGGCAGGGCGACCGCGGCGGAGACCGCGCCGGCGCTGGCGGCGCCGAAGATCGCGCCGGCCAGGAACGTGGACACGGTCCGCGTCCGGGCGCGGCGGGGCTTGCCTTCCATCGGACTCCTCGGGACCGGGGGGTGCGGGGCCGTCCCCGTCGCCCCCCGACCCTGCTCCGCGGCGGGGCGGTGCTCCGGATCCTACGCTCGCCGGACGCGCCGGGCCAGGGCCCCGCCGGCCCGATGCTCAGCGGCCGCGGTCCTTCTTGTCCTTGTCATCCTTGTCGTCCCTGTCGCCGCCCCGGGACTTGCCCGAGGACCTGCCGCGCTCTCCCTTGTCCGACGACCGCCCGTCGCCTCCCTTGCCCGAGGACTTGCCGGACCGGGACTCGGAGACCCCGGCGCGACCGCCATCCCGGGACTTCTCGCCGCCGGACCGGGTCCCGCCCGAACCCGCCGCTTCCCCACGCTTCCCCTCGGGCCGGGAATCGGCCCCGACCTTCCGCTCGTGCCGCTCCGAGTCGCCGTCCCTGCCGCCCCGGTCCCCACCGCGCTCGCTGCCCGTGGACCGGCGGTCCCGGTCGGAGTCCCGGTCGTCCCGGTCCTTGCGGTGATCCGATCCCGTGGACCGCTGATCGCGCCCGCGGTCCCGGTCGCCGTCGTCACGGCGGTGGTCGGCGCCGGTGTACCGGTGGTCGCGGTCCACGTCCCGACCGTCCCGCTCCGCGCCCTCCCGGCGGTGATCGGAGCCGGTGTAGGAATGGGAGGCGCCGCCGGCACCGACCCTCACGTCCACGTCGATCCCGCGCCCGGGGTGGCCCGGGACGGGGGGTCGCGGCGGCGTGAAGTCGACCCTGACGTGGGCGGGGGGCGGCGCGAGGCGGACCTCGCCGCGATGCCGGCCGTGGTCCACCCGCGCCTTGGCGTCGACGCCCCAGGACACCCAGGGGTGGCTCGGCGCGCCCACCAGCCGGACCCGGAGGAGGTCGTTGTAGGGCCGGCCGTAGCGCTTGACCGCCACCCGGTAGTCGTCGTCCCAGTCCCCCGTCCAGGTGTAGTACCCGCCGTCCAGGCGGAAGCGGGCCACCTCGAACGTCGGCTTCCAGGCGTGGGAGTGGGGGCCGTCCAGCACGCACCAGACCCGGGACGAGATGCGGTGGTGGCCGTAGTACCACCACACCGGCCCCGTCCAGCCCCACGCGAGGGCGTCGCCCACGAAGTAGTAGACGTCGTCGATCACCGACACCGCGTAGTCCGAAGCGGCGAGCGCGTAGGGGTGGCGGTGTCGCCCCTCGATCCGGCACCAGCTCCCCGCGGGCTCGGGGTGCCAGCCGTCGTAGGCGTGGACCACGGCGCCGCCTCCCCGGGACGCGCCGCCGCTGGTGGACCCGGAGCCGGACGCCACGGTGGCTTCCCCCTCGGGGGCGGGCGGATCCTCCACGAGGGTGAGCTCGGCGTCGTCGGCGCCGCGGCACGCCCCCGCCGCGAGGGTGCATGCGAGGAGCAGGAAGGGGGTACGGCCGTTCATGGACACTCCAGGCCCCGGGGGGGTCGATCGTCCCCGGCGAACGCCGAGCGGACGCCGCTGGCGGGGATGCCATTCGACGACCTCGCCAGCGTTTCCCGACGACGGGGAACGCCCCAGTATACGCCCCGGGTGCCGCGTTCCCACCACACTCCCTCGCCACGCCCGAGGTCCGGTGGCGACGCTCCTCGCCGCTCACCCCACCCGCAGCACCACCTTCCCCACGTTCTCGTTCCGCTCGAGGATCCCGTGGGCGTGGTCGACGTCGGCCAGGGGGAGGAACCGGTGGATGACCGGTCCGATCCGGCGCGCCTTGGCGTCCTCCCCGAAGCGGCGCCACAGGCCGTCCAGGACGTCCGACTTCTCGTGCTCCGGGAGGCTCCTCAGGGTGGACCCGATCACCCGCAACCTCTTCACCAGCAGGCGCCCGACGTCGAGGGTTCCGGTCCGGCCCCCCAAGAGCCCGATCACCACGAGGCGACCGCCGGGGGCCAGGACCCTGAGGTTCCTGTCGAGCCAGGGGCCCCCCACCGGGTCCAGGACGACGTCCGCGCCCCTTCCCCCGCTGGCATCCCGAACGGCCACCTCGAACTCCTCCTCCCCCCGCACGACGGCGCGGGCCGCCCCCAGCTCCAGGCAGCGCCGCGCCTTCTCGGGGCTGCCGACGGTCACCACGCACCGCACCCCCGCGCGGGCGCAGAGCTGGATGGCCGCCGTGCCCACCCCGCCCGCTCCCGCGTGGACCAGCACCACGTCCCCGGCGGCGGCCTCCCCCAGGACGAAGAGGTTGAGCCAGGCGGTCGCGAAGACCTCGGGGAAGGCCGCGGCCTCCTCCATGGACCATCCCGGGGGCACCGGCAGGACCTGTCCCTCCGGGACGAGCACCCGCTCGGCGTAGCCGCCCCCGGCGAGCAGGGCCATCACCCGGTCCCCGGGCCGGAAGCGCGTGACCCCCTCCCCCGCCTCCAGCACCTCCCCCGCGGCCTCGAGACCGAGGATGGGCGACGCCCCCGGAGGCGGCGGGTAGAGGCCCCGCCGCTGGAGCAGGTCCGCGCGGTTCACCGCCGTCGCCCGCACCCCCAGGAGGATCTCGTCGGGCCCGGGGGACCCCGGATCGGGCACCTCGCCGAGCCGCGCCGCACCGTCGGCCTCGATCGATATCGCGCGCATCGCCGGTACCTCCATCGCCCCGCACCGTCCGGAGCGGGGGCGCGTTGCCGGCGGCCCGCACGCCGCCTAGACTGGCGCCGCCACCCGCGGGCCGGGCGACCCGAGGCGGACGCCCCGGGGGGGAGAGCAAGGTGTACACCCGGATCCGCATCGCCGCGAGCGCCAACGAGGAAGACGCCGACGGGATCGACTCCGTCGAGGCGAGGGCTTTGGGGGGCCTCCTCGCCCTGGAGCCCGCCCGGGCGGCGCTTCCCGCGGACATCGTCCCCGAGATCTGGCCCCGGCGCCGCTTCGAGGCCGCCCTGGACGCGCTGCTGGCGGTGGTGGACGCCGGGGGGGACGGGGTGTTCCCCGAGGTGGCCGAGGACGTCCGCCGGGAAGTGGCCGAGGTCCGCGCCCTGCTCGCCCGGCGCGGGCTGGACTTCGTCGCCTTCCGCGGGATCGAGCCGTGGTACGAACCCTCGGCTTGGGAGACCGAGGAGTGGCTCCTCCACGAGTGCGCCGCCCCGGGCCTCGCCCTCTGGTCCGATGGAGCCGCCGCGGCCCGCGTCTTCCGGGACGCCGGGCCCGGTGCCGCCCTCCGGGCCGGGCTGGAAGGCGAGGATCTCCTGCTGGTCCACCTCCCCTCCCCCGGCGCCTGGCTGCTGCGGGTGAGCGACGACGAGCCCGATCCCGAAGGGGATCCCCCCGTCGCCTCCCGGGTGGGTCCCCTGCCGCTGCGCCTCCCCCGGGGCCGCCTCCGGATCGCCGAGCCCGCGTCCCTCCCCGGCGGGCCCCCGGGGGACGAGGCGGTGCGGATCCCCGCGGGGCGCTTCCTCGTGGACCTCTACCTCCTGGAGGGCGCCCCCTTCTGGCCCGGCGGCCCACCGGAGGACCCCCATCGCCCGGACGTCGTGGTCCGATTGCGCCCCGTGGACGAGGACTCGGAAGTGCCCGTCGTCCCGGGCCCTCCCCGCCTGGCGGGCCCCCCGTCGACTTGAGGCTCCGCCCGGGGACCGTCGGTGCCGCCCCCGCGTGGCGGCGCAACCAGCGGGCGGTGACCGCCACCGCCGCCCTGCTGTTCTTCGGCGGGACCCTGGCGACACCCTTCCTGCCCCTGTGGATGCACGACATCTCGGGCGGGGGCCGGCGGGGGGACCTCTACGCCGGGATCGCCCTCTCCGTCACCCCCCTGCTCGCCTCGGCCATGGGCCCCGTGTGGGCCCGGCTGGCGCAACGCCACGGGCTCCGGCGCAGCGCCCAGCGGGCCCTGGCGGCCATCGCCCTCCACTGGATCCTGCTCTCGCTGGCGAGCGATCCCGGCGCGGTCCTGGGGCTGCGGGCGGTGCTCGGCCTCCTGTCCGGATTCAACGCGATGAGCGTCGCGCTGATCACCTCCGGGGCCCCCGACGACCGCATCCAGCCCATCGTGGGCCAGCTCCAGACCGCCCAGATCGTCTCGGCCGCCGCCGCGCCGGCGCTGGGGGGGATCCTCTACGACCGACTGGGTTTCCGGGCAATGTGCCTCTTCCCCGCGGCCACCGCCCTGGGGGGACTCGTGCTGGTCACGGTCGCGTACGTCGAGCTCTCCTCCTCGTCGGACGCGCCCCGGCGAACGGGGGACGGCGGCGTCCCGGGCCTGCGCCGCTCCCTCCTGGGTTGGGGGCTCTTCCTGGTCGTCTCCACGCTGGCGGTCCGCTCCCTCGCGTTCCTGACTCCCCGCTGGGCCGCCACCCTGGCCGCCTCCCCCGACGACGTGGGGGCGAGCGCCGGCGCCGCGGTCACCGCCGGAGCGGTGGGGGAGTCCCTGGGGGCGGCGCACTCGGGCCGCGCCGGGCGGGCGGGGGGGCTGCTCCGGCCGGTCCGCACCTCGATGGCCCTGGCCACCGTCCTGGGGATCGCCCTGGCCCTCTCGACCACGGTCCCCGCCTTCCTCTTGACGCGGGGGCTGCTGGGGATCGCCGCCGGTGGCCTCGCCACCTTCGCATACGCGGCCGTGGCCGCGCGGATCCCCCCCCGGGGCCGCACCGCCTCCCTGGGCACCCTCCAGTCCGTGGCGATGCTGGGGGGTGCCCTCGGTCCGCTGTTGGCTTCCGGCGTCGCGGCGGCCGCCGGGATCGCCGCCGCACTCTGGGTGCCGGCCGGCCTCTTCGCCCTCGTCCTGCTGGGCGCCCTCGCCGCTCCCCGCGCCTCCGCCCGGTTCACACCTCGGGGGGAGGCCGCTCGGGCGGAGGGTGAAGGGGGCGGGGCGGTTCGCGGTCCGCCTCGCCCCCCCGGGGAGGGATCTCGATGACGCCGATCTCGAAGCGGGCCTCCCGGGCCACACCCACGCCGTGCCGGTAGACGAGGCGCCCGCCCATCCACCCCCCCACGACGAGGGCCAGGGAGGCGATCCCCGACAGGGCCACCGACAGGCCGTAGGCGTCCCCGATCCCTTCCCAGTCCCCCACCCGGAGCAGCCAGGCGATCAAGAAGATCCCCGACGACACGAGCTGGGTGCCGACGTGGGAGAGGGCGTTGGCGCGCCGCGGGGCCCGGAGCGCCCCCTGCCGGAACAGGTCCCAGAACCCCGCCAGGCCGGCGGGGATCACCGAGATCAAGCCCGCCACGAGCAGGCCGTCGGCCACGGGCCGTAAGGAGGGCCGGCCCGCCAGGTTCACGACGTCGCACACGAAGCTGGCGGGGAGCAGCACGAGGGGGATGTGGTTCAGGATGGGGTGGAGGGGCGGGACGCTCCCTCCGCCGCGGGGCGTCGAGCGGACCCGGTCCGTCGTCTCCATGGCGCGGCTCCTCCGCCCGGCCCACCGGACGGGCAGCAAGGGGCGTGCCCGGAGCGCGCGTCCGGCCCTCCCCCGCCTCCCGAGGAGGAGCGGCGGCCAGGACGGGGCCCTCCTTCCCCGTTGCGGCGGGCCCGCGGATCGGGGAACCTGACGCCCCTCTCGGACGAGCCCGACCCATGGCCCCACGCAAGCGCCCCGCCTCCCCCGCCTCGCCCGCCTCCGAGGACCCGGGCTCCTCCCTGCCCGCCTGGGCCGGCGAGCTGCGCGCCCGTTACGTCTCGGGGGAGGCGTGCCTGTTCGTGCTGCACGGCAACGTCCGGGACCTCCAGCCCCACGGGAGCGACTTCGTGTCCCTGGAGGGGTTCCTGGGGCGCCTGCTGGGCCGCTCGAAGGAGGTGGTCGTCCACTACGACTACTCCCGGGGAGCCCGCTTCCCCGACACCCGGATGCGGCAGGCGTTCGGTCTGGCGGTGAACGCCCGGCGCCTGCTGAAGGGGCTGCCGGAGATCGACCCCGAGATCCTCCCCCGGGAGCCCCACCGCCTCCTGCCCCTCCTGGAGGAGTTCCTGACCGACCGCTCCCAGCGGGGCGCCCTGGTAGTGGACTACGCCGAGGCCCTGTGCCCCGACGGGGACCTGTCGTTCGCGGGGTCGGAGGACCGGTCGTCGCTGGTCACCCTCCAGAGGTGGGCCGCCGATCCCGGGATCCAGGAGTCGGACAACCTCGTGATCCTCGTCACCGAGAACCTCGCCGACCTCAACCGGAAGGTCCGAGGCTCGGCCCGGGTGGTCCCCATCGAGGTGCCCCTGCCCGACGAGGGCGAGAGGCTGGCCTTCGTCCGGCACCTCACGCGCCGGGGGAGGGCCGGCGCCTTCCCGAGTCCTGGGATCGGCGCGGAGCGGCTCGCCCAGGCCACGTCGGGCCTCTCGCGCCTGCAGATCGACGGGATCTTCCGCGCCGCCCAGGCCGGCGGAGGGAAGGTGGACTTCCCGGCGATCTCCGAGGCGAAGCGGGAGATCATCGAGAGGGAGTGCTACGGCCTCGTCGAGTTCGTGCGCTCGGGGCACGACTTCTCGAAGGTGGGCGGCATGGAGGCCCACAAGCAGATCCTGATGCGGGTGGTGGGGGCGATGCGGGAGGGGCGCAAGGAGAGGGTGCCCATGGGCATCCTCGTGGTCGGCCCCATGGGCACCGGCAAGTCCTTCCTCGCCGAGGCCTTCGCCAACGAGTGCGGCATGACCGCCCTCAAGCTGAAGAACTTCCGGGACAAGTGGGTGGGGTCCACCGAGGGGAACCTGGAGAAGATCCTCTCGATCATCCGGGCCATGGGGTACGTGCTGGTGATGATCGACGAGGGGGACCGGAGCATCGGGGGAGGCGCCTCGGGGGAGACCGACGGCGGGACCAGCAGCCGGGTGATCGCCCGCCTGAAGGAGTTCATGGCGGACACCAGCCACCGGGGGTCCATCGTGTTCGTGATGCTGACCAACCGGCCGGACAAGCTGGACGCGGACATGAAGAGGCCGGGCCGCTTCGACCTGAAGCTGCCGGTGTTCTTCCCCGAGACCAGCGCCGAGCGCAAGGCGATCCTGGCGGCCCTGATCCGGAAGAACCGGATCCGCCACTCCTTCGGCGACCTCTCGGGGCCGGCCGAGCGCCTGGGGGGCATGAGCGGCGCCGAGATCGAGGCGATGCTCTTGCGGTCCGCCGACTTCGCCGAGGAGCAGGGCCGCCCCGAGATCACCGGTGCGGACCTGGAGGCCGCCCTGGCGGACTACATCCCGAGCCGCGACACCCACACCATCGAGTACATGGAGCTGCTGGCGGTCTTCGAGTGCAGCAGCCGAAGGCTCCTCCCCGAGCGCTACCGCGACGCCAATACCGCCGCCCTCAACGCCCGCCTCCGTGAGATGCGACTCCACCTCGTCTGAAGCATGCCTTTCCGCTCGGGCCCCAAGTCTCTGTCGTGTGGACCCATGCCCGAGCCCGTGCCCGAGCCCGGCGCTCCCGTCCCGAATGATCGGGCACGGGCCTTCGGCCCTTGCACGGGCTCGGGCTCGGGCTCGGGCACGAATCGCGGGGAGATGGGTGGCAACCGGATGGGCACGGTCTGAGGTTCCGCCGTGACGCGAAGGCTCCACGTCGACGCCACCCCCGAGGTCGGCGCCACCCTCCGCCTCGGCCCCGAGGCCCGGCGCCACGGTCGGGTCCTGAGGCTGGGCCGGGGGGAGCGCCTGGTGCTCTTCGACGGCCGGGGCGGTGAGTGGGAGGCCGAGCTGCTGGCGTGGGACCGGGACTCCCTCTCCGTGCGGGTCCTCTCCCGGGCCGAGCCGGGCCCCACCCGGGAGTCGCCCCTCCGCCTGGAGATCGCCCAGGGTCTCGCCCGGGGAGGGCGCTTCGAGGAGGCCCTCCAGGCCGGGACGGAGCTGGGGGTGGCCGCCTTCCACCCCGTCGCCTTCGAGAGGTCCGCGGTGGACCCCGGGGCCGGGTCCCTCCGCGCGTCCCGGTGGGAGGCGGTGACGCGGGAGGCCGCCCGCCAGTGCGGCCGCGCCGTCGCCCCGACGGTCTCGGTCCCCCGCCCCGCCCGCGACCTGCTCGCCCACCCCCCGGGGGCCGACCTGCGCCTCCTGCTCGTGCCCGGGGCCCCGCCCCTGGGGTCCGCCCTGCCCTCCGGCGGGACCCCTCCCCGCACGGCGCTCCTCGTCGTCGGGCCCGAGGGGGGGATCACCGCCGAAGAGCGGGACGCCGCCCGGCGGGGAGGCCTGGTGGAGGTCGGGCTCGGCCCCAGGGTGCTCCGGACCGAGCACGCGGGAGCGGCGGCGGCGGCGGTGCTCCAGTACCTCTTCGGGGACCTGGGGGGCGAGCCCCCGTGACCCTCCGTCCCTCCCGCCTGGCGGCCCGGGTGGCGTGGGAGTGGCGGGGTGGCGGCCCCGTCACCGCGTTCCACGCCGACTCGTGCGGGACCGCCCTGGCCGTGGGAGGCGCGGACGGCGGCCTGACCCTGCTGGACGGCGACGGCCGGCGGGTGGCGGCCGCCGCCCTGGGCGCCCCGATCCGCCGGGTCCGGGTCCAGGAGGGGGGCCGATCCGCCCTCGCCCTGCTGTCGGACGGGACCCTGGTCCGAGTGCGGCGAGACGGGAGCGTCGCGTGGCGCCAGTGGATCGGGGGGGACGTCACCGCCCTGGACGCCCTCCCGGGGGACGGGCGTGCCGTGGTGAACGGCGCCTACCACCGGATGGTCACCCTGGACTCCGGCGGGACGCGGCTCTTCGACCGCTCCGGCCCCCATCGGCTGCTGGACCTTCGCTGGGTCAGCGCGTCCGGAGCCTTCGTCGGCCTGGGGCCCCGGGGGCTGCTCACCCTCTTCGACGCCGCGGGGGAGCCCCGTTCGCGGGTGGACCTCGGGGTGGACGTCCACTCCCTAGGGGGGGCGCCCGACGGGCCCATCACCCTCGCCTCGGGGCAGAATGGCTTGATCCTGATAGGATGCGACCTGGAGGGAGCCCGGGTCCTGGAGGTCGTCGGGGAGCGGATCACCGCCGCGGATGCCGCCCCCGGAGGCTCCCTCCTGCTGGCCGCCACCGAGGCCCAGGGGCTCTACCTCCTGGGTCCCGCGGGGCAGGTCCTCTGGCGCGGGACCCGCCCGGCGCGGATCCGCCACGCCTCCCTCACCCCGGGCGCTCCCGGGGCCTTCGTGTTGGAGGCGCCGGGGACCCTGTCGCGCCTGTGCTTCGAGGACGAGGACCCCTGCCCCCTGGGCTGGGTGGACGTCGCCCCGCCCGGGGCTCCCCGCCCCTCGACGCCCCCGTCCCCCCTCCCGCGCCACGTCCCCCTCCGGACCCCCGCCGCCGCCGCCGACGTCGAGGTCCGGGCGACCGAGGACGGGGCCTGGGCCCTCGTGGGCGGCCGGGACCTGGAGCGCGTGGACGACCTGGGGCGCCCCCGGGAGAGGGTGCGGTTCCCCGGGGCGGTGGCGAGGTGGTGGGTCGCCGAGCGAGGCGCGCTGGCCGTGGCATCGAACAACCTGCGCGCATTCGTCTGCGGCCCCGGAGGCGGCGACGCGGCCTGCGTGCCCGAGGCGCTGCACCTCTGCGCCATCGCCCCCGACGGGAGCTTCGCCGTGGGGTCCTCCGGCGGCCGCTCCCTGGTGCGGATCGACCCCACCGGAGACCGGACCGCCCGGATCGCCCTGCCGTCGGCGGCCACGGCCCTCGCCATGGGGACGGGGGGCGACCTCGCGGTCCTCCTGGAAGGGGGCCGGATCCGCGCCCACGCTGCGGACGGGAGGCTCCAGTGGGACCGGGAGGCGCCGGGGGGAGGAGAGGAGGAGGCCAGGACCCGGGCCGCCCTGGGGCCTCTGGCGACCGACCCCCTGGTGGTCGGGACCCTGCGGAGGATGTGGCACCTCGCCCCGTGGGAGGACGGCTGGCTCGCCGCCCACGCGGGGGGCCGCCTCGAGCGGCTGGACCCCCGGGGCCGGACCGTCGCCGCCGCCACCCTGGACGCGCGGATCTCGGGGCTCGCGATCCACGGCGACCGCGCGGTGGCGCTCACCCCCTCCGGCGAGGGCCGGGTGCTGGACGCGGACCTCGCGCCCCTCGGCGTCCTGGGGCTCGCCGGGCCGGGGCGGAGGGCGGTGGCCGGCCCCTGGGGACCGGCGGTGCTGGCGTGGCACGAGGACCAGGTGAGCCTCGTCGCCGGAGGCGCGACGCGGTGGACCTGGCAGGCCCCGGCGCCCGTGCGGACGGCCGCCGCCTCCCCGGCGGGCGGCCTGGTGGCGGTCCTCCACGGCGCGACCCTCACCCTCCTCCGCCCGGGCGAAGTCCCGGGCGCGGACCCGCCGGAAGACCCCACCGCGTGGCTGGAGATCCCCGGCGCGGAGTAGGATCGGCCCATGAGCACGCCCTTCGACGACCTCCGCGCCGAGGTGGAGCTGCTGCTCCGGGCGCGGTACCCCATCCTCGCCCTGTCCACCTTCGAGGAGGAGAGGGCCCTGCGCCTGCTTCGGGAGGCCGCCGCGCCCCTGGGCCGCGAGGTCCTGGCCTGGAGCTGCACCGAGGGGTTCCGGGGGGATGGGGCCCGCCCCCCCGGGGACGCCTCCACCCCCCGCCAGGCCCTGGAGTGGGTCGCGCGGAGCGACGGCCGGTCCGTCTTCGCGCTGCTGGACTTCCACCCCTTCTTCGGCGAGCCGGCCGTCGCGCGGCAGCTCCGGGACCTCGCCCGGGACCTGGTGCGGAGCTACAAGACGCTGGTGCTGGTCTCTCCGGTCCTGGACCTGCCCCGGGAGGTCGAGAAGGACGTCACCGTCCTGGACCTCCCCCTCCCCTCCCCCGAGGAGCTGGACGGGATCCTCACGCGGCTCCTCCAGAGCCTCCAGCGCACCGGCCGCGTGCGGGTGGACGCGGACCCCGCGCTCCGGGAGCGGGTGGTGCGGGCCACCTGCGGGCTCACCGCCGCGGAGGCCGAGAACGTCTACAAGAAGGCCATCGTCCACAACTCCAACTTCGGCGAAGGAGACCTCCCCCTCATCGTCGCCGAGAAGAAGCAGCTCATCCGCCGCGGCGACCTGCTGGAGTACGTCGAGCTGGGCGACGACCTGGGCGCTTTGGGGGGACTCGACGCCCTGAAGGGCTGGCTCCGCAGCCGGGCGGTGGCCTTCTCCGAGGACGCCCGGGCCTACGGGCTGCCCCAGCCCCGGGGCCTGCTGCTCCTGGGGGTGCAGGGCTGCGGCAAGTCCCTGACCGCCAAGGCCATCGCCGCCCAGTGGAACATGCCCTTGCTGCGCCTGGACGTGGGCGCCGTGTTCGGGTCCTACGTCGGACAGTCCGAGGGCAACCTGCGCCGCGCCGTCCGGATCGCCGAGTCCATGGCCCCGGCGGTGCTCTGGCTGGACGAGATCGAGAAGGGCTTCGCCGGGGCGGCGGGGGCAGCGTCCGCGGACTCGGGCACCACGGCGCGGGTCTTCGCCTCGTTCCTGACCTGGCTCCAGGAGAAGAGGCAGCCGGTCTTCGTGGTCGCCACCGCCAACGACGTGAGGGCCCTGCCCGCCGAACTGCTGCGGAAGGGCCGGTTCGACGAGATCTTCTTCGTGGACCTCCCCGCCGAGGAGGAGAGGCGCGAGATCCTCGGGATCCACCTGCGAAGGCGTCGGCGGGACCCCGCGACCTTCGACCTGCCGCTGCTGGCCTCCCGCAGCGAGGGCTTCAGCGGGGCCGAGATCGAGCAGGCCGTCGTCGATGCCCTCTACCGGGCCTTCCCGGAAGGCCGCCGCGAACCCACCACCGCCGACGTCCTCGCCGCCCTCGCCGAGACCGTCCCCCTGTCCCGCACCATGGCCGAGCCCATCGCCGCCCTGCGGACCTGGGCCGCCCACCGCGCCCGGGACGCCTCGGGCCGTCGCCCGCCGTCCCCGGCGCCCGCCGGCTAGAAGGGTGCCGGCAGCGCCTCGCGACCCGCGAGTGGCGTTGCGGGGGGCGGGTCGGGTCCCTATCATCCGCCTTCCCTCCCCGGAGAAAGGCATGGACCAGCCGGCACCCCCCGCCGTCGCCCCGCGGCCGAGGACCTTCAGGCCCAGGGAGTACCAGGGCCGCGTCGCCGCCAAGACCTGGCACGCGCCGGACCTGCTGGAGATCTCCCTGGCGGTGGAGGGGGAGGCGATGTTCGAGCACCACCCGGGGCAGTACGTCTCGGTGGTGCTGGAGGGGGAGCCCCGGCGCGAGCTGCGCCCCTACTCCCTCTGGAGCCACCCCGCCGACGGCACCGGCGTCGCCACCACGGTGGTGCGGGTGGTGCCGGGGGGGCGCGCCTCCACCTACCTGAGCCGGATCGAGGTGGGCGCCCCCATCCGCTTCGTCGCTCCCCTGGGGGCCTTCTTCCTGCGGGATCCCCTCCCGGGGCACCTGCTCCTGGTGGGGACCGGGACCGGGGTGGTGCCCCTGCGGGCGATGCTCCGGGAGCTCCAGGTCCGGGGGGGGGCGGGCCGGGCCGTCCACTTGTACTTCGGCGCCCGCCGCGAGGCGGATCTCTTCCACCTGGAAGAGTTCCGCTCCCTGGCGGGTCAGGTCCCCGGCACCCGCTTCGTGCCCACGCTGACCCGTCCCGAAGCGGGGTGGACCGGGGCCCGGGGCCGGGTCACCGAGCACCTGGCCAGCCTCCCCTTCCCCGCCACCGACGTGCAGGCCTACCTCTGCGGGAACGGTTCCATGATCGACGACGCGACCGAGCTGCTCCTCGCCCGGGGGGTGGACCGCAGGGCGATCGTCCGAGAGAAGTACTTTGACTGACCGCCCCCTCCCCCGGCTCCGCGCCCTCGCCTCCCCCTCGGCCCTCGCCTTCGGGTTCCTGCTCCTGGGGCTCCCCCTGGCCGCCGGCTGCGCCCCCTGCGACGCCTGGTGCGACGACGTCGCCGCGGCCTATGATCGGTGCCTCGGGGAGTGGGGCCTGACCTGGGCGATGGTCGGCGCCCCCGACGGGCCCGACGCCTACGCGGACCAGTGCCGCGATCGCGAGGAGGAGGCCCGCGCCGGCCTGTCCGCCGAGGAACGCGCCACCCGGGAGGACCAGTGCGGCGCCTTCAGCTCCGCCTGGTCCGGGGCAGAGACCTGCGAGGAGGTCCTCCAGGTCTTCGAGGGCAACGGCGTCGTGTTCTGACGCGCCCCTCGGCGCCCCCCCGGCGCGGACTTGCTGCCGCGGCTCAAGCCCCGGCGCCGCGCCGCCTCCGTCCCGCCAGCAGCGCGCCCGCGGCGAGCCCGATCGCCGCCGCGCTCCCGGGCACCGCGGTCCCGCCGGTGGAGCATCCCCCCTCGCCGGAGCCGCCCCCCCCGCCGCCGGTGGAGACGGGCTGCACCACCCGGATCTCGCCGAAGCCCCAGGCGTCCTCGCCGGTGGCGGGGTCCACCACCTGGCACCAGGTCGTGTAGTAGCCGGCGACCGCGGGCGCCACCCACGTGGCCGTACCCCCCTCGGTCTCCGCGAAGTCGCCGCCGTCGGCCCCCCAGTAATACTCCAGCGCCGTCACGTCGTCGGCGACCACGAAGACCGAGACCTCCAGCTCGGTCTCGGTGGAGACGGAGCTCTTGTCGCTGAGCACCCTGTCCCCCACCACCGTCACCGGGATGGACTCGTCGAGGCAGGCGTCGTCCACCAGCCCGTTGCAGTCGTTGTCCAGGCCGTCGCAGCGCTCGGGGGCCCCGGGGTGGACGGCGAACTGGGCGTCGTCGCAGTCCCCCTGGGCCTCGGTGACGGTGTCGCCGTCGTCGTCGTAGCGGGTGGTGCCATCGTCCACCAGCCCGTTGCAGTCGTTGTCCAGGCTGTCGGTGACCTCGGCGATCCCCGGGGCGACGCCGGGATCGTCGTCCAGGCAGTCCCCCTCGTCCTCGCTGAACCCGTCCCCGTCGTCGTCGAAGCGGGCCGTCCCCTCGTCCACCAGGTCGTCGCAGTCCTGGTCGACGCCGTCGGCGACCTCCACCGCCCCCGGGTAGATGAAGGGATCGCCGTCGTCGCAGTCGCCCGTGGACCAGGTGTACCCGTCGGCATCGCCGTCCCCCACCGGCGCGGACTGGTCGATCAGGGCGGTGAAAGACGCCTGCGCCCTCCCGTCGAAGGCGTCGATGGCGGTGAGCACGAAGGTGTGGGTGCCGGGGCTCAGGTGGACGTAGCGGAGGTCCACTTCGAACCGTACCAGCCCCGACTCGTCGGGGAACTCGTCCTCGATCACCCCGTCCAGGAGGCTCTCGAGGCGTACGTACAGGCTGTCCACGGGCTGCTCCGCGTCGCCCACCCGAGCCTCCACCACCAGCGTCTGGAAGGTGTAGGAGGTCTTCAGGCCCGTCGGCTCCAGCACCAGCACCCGGGGAGGCGTGTTGTCCGACGACCCCGCCCCGTTGGCGAAGACCGGCACCCGGAGCAGCGGCTGGTAGGGGTCCCCGGTCTGGATCTCCACCTCCCCGTTCGCTTCGAGCAGGTCGGGAGCGGTGTAGCGGACCTCCACCAGGGCGACGGTGCCCGACGGCACCACCGCGCCGGCCCCGGAGAACGTGACCGAGAACCCGGGGGCGCTCCCCTGGGCCATGGCGACTTCCCCCAGGATCTCCAGGTCGTCGTGCCCCTGCACCGCGATCAGGATGGGCTGGGCCTCCGTCTCGCCGACGTAGACGTGCCCGAAGTCCACGAGCCCGGGCGACAGGCGCACGTCCGCCCCGAGCGGCACCGCCGAGCCCAGGAGCACCACCGGCAGGATGTCCTCCTCGGGGTCGTCGGACACCAGCTCCAGGGTGGCGAACGCCGCGGTGGCGGCGGTGGGGGCGTAGGTGACGGGCACCGAGACCCAACGGAACGGGGGTACCTCGGTGGGATGCTCCCCCACCGAGAACGCCGCGTCCGCCCCCGGCGGCAGCGCAGCCTCCAGGACGAGGGGGAGCTCGCCGGCGTTGTAGACCTCCACGTCCAGGGTCAGGACCTCGCCCACGGAGACCTGCCCGAAGTCCACCAGCTCCGCGGCGACGAAGATGTCCTGCTTCTCCTCGACGCCGCCGCAGGCGCTCACCGCCTGCCACGAGACCGCCAGCGCGAGGACGCCTGACCAGCCGTGACGCATCCGTGCCCTCCGGGCCTGCCGAGCCCGAGTTGGGGCATCGGACGACGCCTGCTCTCGGAGCGCAGCCGAGGACGGTATCACCGGCTCCGAACGGCTGTCAAACCGGTCCGCCGGCGTGGCGGAGCGACGCGCGGCGCCACGTCCCTCGCGCGCGGTGGTTCCCTCTGTCCGGTTTCCGGCCTATGATGCTCAGGGCCCAACGCTCACCCCCCGGACGCGGGTGGCGCCGCCGCGGACCCCGAGGAACCCGACATGCTCCATCCCCCGCGCCCCCGTCCCCTGCTCGCCCTCTCGGCCGCCATCGCCGTGGCGGGGCTCGTCGGTTGCGAGAGCGACTACGAGGTCACCAACGACGACGGCACCGGCGGCGCCGGCCGCGGCGCGCCGGACATCGAGGTGGTGCCGGGCGCCCTGGACTTCGGGAGCGTCGAGGCCGGCCAGACCCACACCCTGACCACCGCCATCCGCAACGTGGGGAACGCCACCCTCCAGATCCACGCGTTCGTCCTGGACGGACCCGACTCCTTCGTCATCGCCGACGATGGCCTGGACCGGCTCCTCGCCCCCGAGGAGGAGGTGGAGCTGTCCGTCACCTACGCGCCGGTCACCAGCGAGACCGCCACGGGCACCCTCTTCATCGAGTCGAACGACCCCGAGGACGAGCGCTTCCCCGTCGCCCTGCAGGCCACCGGCCTGGCGCCCCGCATCGAGATCACCCCCAACACCTGGGACATGGGGGACTGGGAGATCGGCTGCGAGACCGAGGTGGAGCTCCGGGTCCGCAACGTGGGCTCCGCGGACCTGGTGGTGGACGACGTCTCCTTCGAGCCCACGAGCCCCGACATGAGCCTCACGCCCCACGCCCTGGCGGGGACGGTGATGGTGCCGGGCGACCAGCGCTCCCTCTTCGTGCGCTTCGCACCGACCGACACCCTGGACGACGCCGGCTACCTCTACATCGACAGCAACGACCCCGCCAACCCCCGGGCGATGGCGACCCAGACCGGCCGCGGCCACCTGGGAGCCCGGCTGATCGACTCCTACGTCCAGGAGGGCAACAACTGGACCGACATCCTCTGGGTGGTCGACAACTCGTGCTCCATGGACCTGGAGCAGGCGTCGATGGCGGCGAACTTCTCGGCGTTCCTGGGGATCGTGCAGGCGGCGGACGTCGACTACCACATCGCGGTGGTCACCACCGACAGCTACACGTTCCGGGTGGGCAACGGCGTACGGGTGATCGACCCGCTCACCAGCGACCCCGAGACCGCGTTCGCCGCGATGGTGCAGGTGGGAACCTCGGGCTCGGGCAGCGAGATGGGGCTCAAGTACGGCAGCGAGGCCCTGACCCCGCCCATCACCGATCCCGGCCACACCAACGAGAACTTCCTCCGGGACGAGGCGGGGCTCCGGGTGGTCTTCGTCTCGGACGAGGAGGACCAGTCCCCGAACACCGTCACCAGCTACGTCTCGTTCCTGCAGTCGCTGAAGATCAACCCGGAGCACGTGGTGCTCTCGGCGATCTCGGGCCAGAACACCGGGTGCAGCAGCGCCGCGGGAAGCGCCGATCCCGCCCCCCGCTACGAGTCGGCGGTGTCCTCCACCGGCGGGATCAGCAGCTCCATCTGCGACTCGGACTGGATCGCCACCCTCACCGACCTCGCCTGGGCGTCCCTCTCCTACCAGGACACCTTCCAGCTCACCGCGCAGCCGGTGGTGGAGAGCATCGAGGTCTACGTCAACGGGGTGCCGATCTACGTCGGCTGGCAGTACGACGGGTCCCTCAACGCGGTGATCTTCGACCCCGATTACATCCCCGACAACGGCGACCAGGTCGACGTGGCCTACAACGTCCTCGGGGTCTGCGGGGGCTAGCCGTCCTCCAACGCCAGGGTCAGGGTGTAGTCCGACGGCACGTTGTGGTGGCAGGCGACGGAGACGATCCGGACCTGCCCCGACTCCATGAAGAGGGGCGGGTCGGCCGCGGCGGGGTAGGCGCTGTCGAAGCCGTCCTCGTGGGTGACCTCGCCGGCGCCGCCGTCGCCGTCCAGGGCGAAGACGACGAAGTCCAGGTCCGACTCGCCGCTCCAGGCCCCCGTGGGGTCCGAGGGCCGATAGGGGGCGTTGTCCCCCTCGGGCCGATGGGTCCACTCCAGGGTCACGGAGAGGGAGCCCGTGCCCGCGGCCCCGACCACGTAGAAGTCCACGTCGCCGGTGAACCAGCCGGAGTGGACGGGCTCCCGGGTGTCGGGCTCGCCGTCGCCGTCGACGTCCAGCTCGTGCTCGGGCCACTCGGGCCAGGGTGGCGTGCCGGGCTCCTCCTCGTATCCGCAGTTGAAGGCGTAGCCCGAGACGATGGTGGTCCCGCCCGGCTCGATGGTCCCCACGTCCTGGAGGTCCAGGCGGGTGGCGCCGAGCTGCTCGTCCTCGAAGACGTAGCGGGGGGGCAGATCGCCCGGGGCATCGTCCGCGGAATACAGGTAGCGGGGCCAACCCTCGCAGCCCGCGACGGTCGCCAGCGCCGGGAGTACCAGCACCGCGACCCCGGCCCGGAGCGCCGGGCGCGTCCTTCGTCCTGCCACGCCGTCGCGAACCTCCATGCCCGCCCATGGTAGCACCCGGTGGCGCGGCGGGCGAGGCGGGGTCAGTTCGCGGTGAGGGCCCCGTCCACCACCACCCGGGACACGGCGGTGATCTCGGCGGTGTCCTCCAGGGCGAAGACGTCGAGGGAGTAGCGGGTGACCTGCACGGTGGCGACCCCCCGGCCATAGGGATTGAAGGCGCTGGACGGTACAGTCACCGAGGCGGCGTCGGCGAAGCGGCAGAGGATCGACCCCGTGTAGGCGTACGACGGGGCCTCGAACATGCCGATGTCGACGATCACGCCGTCGGCGCCGGGGGCGCCCAGGGACAGGGTCAGGCCGGCGCTCCGGTTGAACGAGTTGGCTCCGTAGTTGGCGAGGCTGGGGCTGACGTTCAGGGAGGGCGGCGTGGTGAAGGCCGGCGAGATCGTCTGGGCCGGGATGTCCGCGCCCCCCGCGAGCTGCACGGCGTAGGAGGTCGCCGTGGCGATGGCCGTGAGCGGGAGGGGATCGGCGATGTAGAACCAGGACGTGTCCGGCGTGTCCCCGGGGGGCAGGTTCACCGTGCTCGGTCCGATCAGGTTCACCAGGCTCCCGGCGTCCCGGGGGCTGACGGTGACCCCGGTGCCCGGCGCCGTGGGATCGTAGGGGCCGCAGGAACCGAACGCGGGGAGGGCCGCGCCGTAGTCGATCTCGGGCCACACCGGGACGTCGTCTGGGAACCAGAAGTACGCGATGCCGAAGGAGAAGTCCGAGGGGGGAGTGACGTAGATGCTGGGGTCGAGGTAGTCGACCCGGCCGACGGACAGGTAGCCCCCCACCAGGCCCGAGTAGTCGGAGACGTAGGTGTAGGCGCCGGGCAGGGTCCCCGTCCCGTCGGAGTTGTCGACCCGGACGTCCACCACCGTCCCCGGGGCGCCCGCTGGGGTCCAGGCGACGATCTCGGTGGGGTTGACGCTCTCGACGACGGCGACTCCGTCCCCGAAGCGGAGAGCGGTGTCGGTCACCTCGGTGAACCCGCTCCCGCGGATGGTCACCTGGGTCAGGCCGGCCGCGGCGCCTTGGGCCGGGGACACCGAGTCGACCTCCACCGCCCCGGGGACGCCGGTGTCGTCGTCGGCGACGTCGTCGTCGGGGCCGGGTCCGGTGTCGTCGTCCCCCACCTGGCTGTCGTCGTCCCCCACCTGGCTGTCGTCGTCCCCCGGCCCGTCGTCGTCGCCGTCGTCGTCGTCCAGCGCCTCCGGCGCGAAGCCGATGTTGGCGCAGCCCGCCCCGAGGACCGCGGACAGCGCGACCATCCCCACCCAGCGGTGCCGTTCTCCGTCCGTCATCGCCCTGATCGTCCCCTGCCCCGGCCGGCCCGCCCACCGGGCCCGCCGAGTCGAATCTAGCAGATCCCCGGGGTGAGCGCCCGCGCGCCCCCAGGAGGCACCGTCATTTCCGCTCCCTCCTGCCCGAGCCCGTGCCTGAGCCCGTGCGCGCGTCCGACCCACCGCGACGTGCCGAGGCGTCGACCGGCCCCCCCGGCCGGCGGGGCCTCCCCCCACCCTGGCGACGGGACCCGAGCTACAGGCTGGAGGAGAGGAAGAGGAACGCGGCCCCGGTGTAATTCCCCGGGAACTGCTGGTAGGACGACGACCCCAACAGGACGTCCTCCCGTCCGTCGCCGTCCACGTCCCCCGCTCGACCGACCGCGCCGCCGACGGGGCGGGTGGAGGAAGACCCGGTGAAGCGGACCCAGGCCAGCTCCCCCACCACGCCGTCGACGAAGGTGCCCCCCCGCAGGAGGTAGACCGCGCCCGAGTCGCCGTACCCGCTCTCGCCGACGAGCAGCTCGTCGCACCCGTCGCCGTCCACGTCCCCGGCGGTGGCGAGGGAGCTCCCGAGGTAGTCCAGGACGCCGTCCCCCACGATGGTCGCGTCGACCTCGGAGAGGAGGATTTCCCCCGCGAACGGGCCGTGGTGGACGTAGAGGCCGCCGCTGCTACTCCCGTTCAGGTCCGCGTACGGGGACACCGCGGCGATGTCCGCCTGCCCGTCGCAGTCGAAGTCCCCCGCCGCGACCCTCTCGCCGACGCCGTGGAAGGTGTCGTCGAGGATCCGGGCGAAGGCGTCCTCCGGACTGGTCTCGGGCGGGAAGTCGCCGGGCAGCACGTAGATCGCCCCGCCGTAGAACGGGTCCGCGGGCGGGTAGACCAGCACCCCGGGGGCGCTCACCGCGACGTCGTCGCGCCCGTCGCCGTCGAGGTCCGCCACGGCCAGCGAGATCCCGTAGTCCCCGTCGGAGGCGACACCCCACGAGGAGCTGTGAGGGGTGTCGAGGTCGAAGAGTCCGTGGACGGGACCGGAGATCACGCCCATCCCTCCGATCACCGGGCCGTACGGGTTGGCGTCCGGCGCGCCGAAGATGAGGTCGGGCCATGCGTCGCCGTCCAGGTACCCGGTGGCGATGATGTCTCCCCGGCCGAGCTCGTGGTACTCGACCCTGCCGTCGGCGTACTCCACGCTGAAAGTCCGTTGACTTCGTCCGGGGCGTGCCGCATATTGCTGACTGTCCAGGCGTTGAAAGTGAATTTCATCTTCGGCTTCAGCCCCCGCGCGCCGTCGCGCCGCCCCGTGAGGCGATGACCCTTTCGGCCGCCGCTCCCCTCCCCGTCTCCGAGCCCCAGCGCCGGGTGCTGCTGGTGGGCAACCCCAACGTCGGCAAGAGCGTCGTCTTCGGCCGCCTGACGGGCACCTACGTCACCGTCTCGAACTACCCCGGCACGACGGTCGAGGTCACCCGCGGCACCGCCCGCCTGGAGGGGGACGAGGTCGAGGTCGTCGACACCCCGGGCACCAACAACCTCACTCCGGTGAGCGAGGACGAGAGGGTCACCCGGGACCTCCTGCTGGAGGGGTCGGCGGCGGTCCTCCAGGTGGGGGACGCCAAGAGCCTGCGCCGGGTGCTCCTGCTCTCGGCGCAGCTCTGCGAGCTGGGCCTGCCCTTCTCCCTCGTCCTGAACATGATGGACGAGGCGAGGTCCCGGGGGATCGGCATCGACGTGCCGGCCCTCTCCCGCGCCCTGGGGGTGGCGGTCGTCGAGGCGGTGGCGGTGCGGGGGGTGGGCCTGGACGAGGTGCGGCGGACCTCCCGGACTCCCGGTCCGCCCCACTGGGCCCCGGCCCTGGGCGCCCCCATCGAGGAGGCGGTGGCGGCCATCGAGGCCCAACTGCCCGCCGGCCTGCCGGTGCGCCCCCGGGGGCTGGCCCTCATGCTGCTCGCCGGAGACCGGACCCTGGACCCCTTCCTGGAGGGGCGCATGGGGCCCGAGGCCCTGGCCCGGCTGCGGGCGGTGGCCGCGGAGCAGGCGGCGCGCTTCCCCGGCGGCGCGGCCTACGCCGTGAACGTGGCCCGCCTGGGGGCGTGCGACCGCCTGGTGGGCCAGGTGGTCCGGCGGCCCGGAAGGAGGGGGAGCGCCTGGCTGGACCGCCTGGGCCTGTGGGCGATGCACCCGGTGTGGGGCTGGCCCATCCTCGCGGTGGTGCTGTGGGGGATGTACGAGTTCGTGGGGGTGTTCGGCGCCGGCACCCTCGTGGACCTGCTGGAGAGCACCGTCTTCGGCGAGTGGCTGAACCCGCTGGCCACCCGCCTCGTGGACGCCGCCCTCCCCTTCGCCTTCGCCCACGACCTGCTGGTGGGGGAGTACGGCGTCGTCACCATGGCCCTGACCTACGGGATCGCCATCGTGCTGCCCATCGTCGGGACCTTCTTCGTCGCCTTCTCGGTGATGGAGGACTCGGGCTACCTGCCCCGCCTGGCGGTGATGGTGGACCGGGCCTTCCGGGCCATGGGCCTCAACGGCAAGGCGGTCCTGCCCATGGTGCTGGGGCTGGGCTGCGACACCATGGCGACCCTCACCACCCGGATCCTGGAGTCCCGGAAGGAGAGGGTGATCGTCACCCTCCTGCTGGCCCTGGGGGTGCCCTGCTCCGCCCAGCTCGGGGTGATCCTGGGGGTGCTGGCGACCCTGCCCGCGTGGGCCGGGTTGACCTGGGCGGGGGTCGTGGTGGGGACGATGCTGGCGGTGGGCTTCCTGGCGAGCCGGGTGCTCCCGGGGCGGCGCTCCGACTTCGTGCTGGAGGTTCCCCCCCTGAGGCGCCCCCAGCTCTCCAACATCCTCATCAAGACGGCGGCCCGGATCGAGTGGTACCTGAGGGAGGCCCTGCCCCTGTTCGTGGTGGGCACCCTGATCCTCTTCGCCCTGGACCGCCTGGACCTGCTGGTCCGGGTCCAGGAGGCGAGCGCCCCCGCCGTGCAGGGGCTGCTGTCCCTGCCCGCCCAGGCGTCCGAGGCCTTCCTGGTGGGGTTCCTGCGCCGGGACTACGGCGCCACGATGTTCTTCGAGATGCACCGGAGCGGCGACCTCGACACCGTCCAGACCGTGGTGAGCCTGGTCGCCATCACCCTCTTCATGCCCTGCATCGCCAACTTCTTCATGATCGTGAAGGAGCAGGGGATCCGGACGGCCCTGGCCATGGGGGCCCTCGTGGTGCTCATCGCCTTCGGCGTGGGGGCCGCCCTGGACCTCGCCCTCCGGGCGATGGGCTAGGCGGGCGGAGCGGACCGTGACCTGTATCGACTGCGGATACACCTACGGGATCGAGAAGCCCGGCTGCGGGTCCTGCGACTCCCGGCGATCCTGCGGAGGAGCCTCGTGCCCCCGGTGCGGCTACCGCTCGGTGCCGGAGACGGCCCTGTCCCGCCTGCTGGCGCGCGTCCTCAAGGGCCACGAGCCCCGCCGCGCCCCGCGGCTCCCGGTGGTCGATGCCTGAGGACGCGCTGCCGAGGGACGGCACGGAGGCAGCCTTGGACCTGGTGGACGCCCCCCTCAACCGCCCCCTGACGGTGGTGGAGATCGGCGGAGGCCCGGAGCGCCTGGCCCGCCTCTCGGGCCTCGGCGTCGTGCCGGGCTGCCGGGTGTTCCTGAGGCAGAAGAGGCCCGCCTACGTGCTGGAGTGCGACGAGACCCTGCTGGCACTGGAGCGGGGGGTGGCGGAGCGGGTGCGGGTGCTCCCCGGCTGAAGGCGCCTCAGCCGCGCCGGCGCCAGTTCCCCGCGGCGAGACCGAGGAGCGCCAGCAGGGCTGTTCCGCCGCCCCCGACCCCGGGGGCCTGGGCGCAGCCGGCCCCGAGGGGGGGAAGGCAGAGCGGGTCGTCGAAGTCGGCGACGCCGTTGCAGTCCTCGTCGACGCCCCCCTCGCACGCCTCTTCCGCATCCGGGTGGACCCCGGGGTTGGCGTCGTCGCAGTCGCCGTCGCCGCCGGTCCAGCCGTCGCCGTCCCCGTCGGCGTCGGGCAGGTCGTCTCCGAAGGCGGCGGCCTCGGCCGACGCCGGGACCGCCCCCCGGCCGCCACCCCCTGTGGCGCGGGCGAGGGGAGCGACCGTCAGGGCCGCCAGGATCAGGAACCACGGGGTCGATCGCCGCACGGTCCACCTCCGGCCATCCAGGCCGGGGGCGTCATCGGCGCGGGAGCGGGGGACTTGAGCGTCCTGGGGCTCCCCCTACCCCCTCGACCCCGCCGAGCCACGCCACGCCCCCTCGGGCAGGCCCAGCCTCCGGGCGGAGAAGTCCAGAAAGGCCGCCTCGCGGTGGTCCACGCGCCCGTCCACCAGGGCCGCCTCGTGGAGGGCCCGCAGGGAGGCCCGCGCCTCCTCGGAGCCCGGGGCCGCCCGGAAGGTGGCGTCGGGGATCGGCCCCCGGATCCAGGCGTCCACCTGGCGGCGGGGGATCCCCCACCGCCGGGCCATGGAGCGCAGGAGGCGCCTCTCGCCGCCATCCACCAGCCCGTCGGAGCGGGCGAGGCGGCAGGCCGCCGCCAGCAGCGCCAGGCGGTCGTCGGGGTGGCCCAGGTCCGGGCGCAGCCACTCCGGGAGGGGGCCGTCGTCGTCCTCGGCGCCGCGCTCGCGCCCCCGAGGTTCCTGGGAGCGCCCCGCCGCGGCCGCCTGCTCCGGGCTCAGCACCGCCTCCAGCACCCAGTCCTGGTCCCCCGCGGCCAGCTCCGCCCCGCAATACTCGCAGCTCGGCTGGTCGCCGTCCCCCAGCGGCGCGCCGCAGCCCCGGCAGTGGGCCGACGACAGGCCCGCCTCGGGCTCGGTGACGACTCCGGCCTCCCGTCCCAGGACCAGGTACGAGGTCCGGGGCCAGGGCGCCACCCGGGACAGGTCGGTGCCGGGGGACGCGGTGGCCGTCCGCCCGCTCCACCTCACCCGGACGTGTAGGCGATCCCTTCCCCCCGGATCCGGGTGGGCGGCGGCGAGCTCCACGGCCCCCACCACCAGGTCCCGGGCCAGGAACGCCTCGCCCCGCCCCCGCAGCTCCACCGCCTCGCCCTCCGCCGCCGCCCGCACCTCGGGCAGCGCCACCTTCGCCACCGCCCCGGCCCTGCCGGTCACCCGGGCCTCCATCCACTTCCAGAAGAGCAGGGCCGCCCGGTCCTCCACCGCCTGGCGCCCGTAGGCGGGGTCCCGGGCGGCGATCTCCGCCTCCCCCGGCACCCGGGCGGACGGGTGGGGGTGCCAGGCGTCCACCTGGGTGATCTCCCCCACCACCCAGTCGTGGACCCCCGAGTTCACCAGGGCCCGGCAGTGGCCGCAGCGCACGGTCCCGCCGGACTCCACCGACGCGCCGCAGTTGGGGCAGTTGCCCTCCACCACGTCGTGGCCCGGCCGGGTGGTGGCGCCCTTCCGCCGGAAGAACGACCAGACCTCGGCGAAACGCTCCTCGGGCGCCGCGAGGGCCCGGCGCCGCACCTCGGCCTCGGGGGTGCCCGCGGGCACGTCGGTGTCCCGGGCGACGGCGTCGATCCGCAGGTGGACGGCGTCGAAGCGGTCCCCCGCGTCCACCGCCAGGATCCGCGCGCCCAGCACCCTCATGCCCGCCACCGCGTCCCTCTTCCCCGAGAGCCGGATCAGGTCGAGCTGCACCCGGAAGCGCGCGTGCAGGCCGTCGGAGAGGAGGCGCCGCGCCCCGTCCAGACGCTCCGCGGCCCAGCCCTCCTGGACCTCCAGGAAGGCTCGGGTGGCGCGCCCCGCGAAGCGGCCCTCGTCGAAGGCGGGATCGGCCTCCCGCAGCCGGGCGAGGCCCCGTTCCCGGTCCGGGGAGGGCGCTCCCCCCATGCCACCCCAGGATCGGCGCCGCACCGCCCGCCGGGTGCCCAGGGTTCCCTCCCACCACGCCCACGCCACTGCGGCGAGGATGGCCAGGGCGACCAGGGGCACTCCCACCTCGGGGTGGCGCAGGAGCAGCCACACCAGGAGCTCGACGATGGGGCCGATGTCCACGTCGCCCCCGCCGCCCCCGCTCCCGCCCCCCCCGCCCCAGTGCTCGCCCCCTCCGCCCCGGGCCAGGGCCGGTGCCGCGCGGGACAGGAGCGCGGCGACCGCCACGGCCGGGGCGAGGGTGGCCAGGCGGTCAGTGCCCACCGAGGTACGCCTTCTTCACCTCGTCGCTCCGGGCGAGGTCGGCGGCGGGGCCGGAGGCGACGACGGTCCCGACGTCCAGGACGCACGCCTGGTGGGCCACCTGGAGGGCCATGTGGGCGTTCTGCTCCACCAGGAGGATGGTGGTCCCGGCCCGGTTGATCTCCCGGATGATGGCGAAGATCGTCTGCACCACCTGGGGGGCGAGGCCCAGGGAGGGCTCGTCCAGCAGCAGGAGCGCCGGACGGCACATGAGGGCGCGGCTGATGGCCAGCATCTGCTGCTCCCCCCCCGAGAGGGTCCCCGCCGGCTGCCTCGCCCGCTGGCGCAGCACCGGGAAGCGGGTGAAGGCGGTCTCGATGTCCGCCTCGATCCCCTCCCGGTCCTTGCGGAGGAAGGCGCCCACCTCGAGGTTCTCCCGCACGGTGAAGGCGGGGAAGACGCCCCGCCCCTCGGGGCAGTGGGCGATCCCCATCCCCACGACCTGGTCGGCGCGGTAGCCCTGGATGGCGTGGCCGCGGTAGAGGATCCGCCCGCCGGAGGCCCGGACGAGGGCGCTGATCGCCCGGAGCGTCGTGGACTTCCCGGCGCCGTTGGAGCCGATGAGGGTGAGGATCTCGCCCTGCCGCACCGACAGCGAGATCCCCTTGATGGCGTGGATGGCGCCGTAGTGGACGTGGAGGTCCTGGAGCTCCAGGAGCGGATGACCCGGGGCGACCAGGCTCACGAGCGGCGCTCCGCGGGGACGCCGCCGCCCTCCTGGGCGGGCGCGCCCAGGTACGCCTCGATGACGACGGGGTCGTTCTGGACCTGCTCGGGGGTCCCCCGGGCGATGGTCACGCCGTGGTCGAGCACGGTGATGCCCTCGCAGACCTTCATCACCAGTCCCATGTCGTGCTCGATGAGGAGGATGGCCACCCCGAAGCGATCCCGCACGAAGCGGATCAGTGCCGAGAGCGCCGCCTTCTCCTGGGGGTTCATCCCCGCCGCCGGCTCGTCCAGCAGCAGGACCTTCGGGCTCGTCGCCAGGGCCCGGGCGATCTCCAGGCGGCGCTGGTCCCCGTAGGGCAGGTTGCGGGCCTGTTCCCCCGTGCGGTCCCCGAGGCCGAAGATCTCCAGCAGCTCGGTGGCGTAGGCCCGGAGCGCCGCCTCCTCGCCCCGGTGGGCGGAAGTCCTGAGGATGGCCCCGGCCATGGAGGTCGCCGCCCGCAGGTGGCAGGCGACCCGGACGTTGTCCAGGACGCTGAGGTCGCCGAAGAGGCGGATGTTCTGGAAGGTGCGGGCGAGCCCGGCGGCGGCGATCCGGGAGGGCTTCGCGCCCCCGAGGTCCAGCCCCCCCAGGCGGATGGAGCCCCGGTCCGCCCGGTACACGCCGGTGAGCAGGTTGAAGACCGTGGTCTTGCCCGCCCCGTTGGGCCCGATCAGGCCCTGGAGGTCCCCGGCCCGCAGGGCGATGGAGAAGTCGGAGACCGCCTTGAGCCCCCCGAACGACAGGGAGATCCCCTGCACCTCCAGGAGGGCGGTCACCTCCCCCTCCTGCGGGCGAAGGGGGGCAGCTCCCAGATCTCCCGGATCCCGAACAGCCCCTGGGGCCGGACGATCATCACCAGCACCAGCATCAAGGCGTACACGATCATCCGGTAGTCGGCCGCCCCCCGCAGCGCCTCGGGGAGCACGGTGAGCAGGACGGCGGCGATGGTGGCCCCGGAGATGGAGCCCATGCCCCCGAGCACCACCATGATCACGATGTCGAAGGACTTCATGAACCCGAGCTCCCGCGGGTTCAGGGTGGTGCCGATCTTGTGTGCGAAGAGGGCGCCCGCGACCCCCGCGAAGAAGGCGGCGATCACGAAGGCCCGCACCTTGTACCGGGTGGTGTCCACCCCCATCGCCTCGGCGGCGATCTCGTTCTCGCGGATGGACAGGAAGGCCCGCCCGAAGGTGGACTCCTTGAGGCGGTAGGCGACCAGCAGGGTGAGGGTGACGAAGCACCAGACCCAGAAGAGGTTGGTGTAGAAGGGGATCCCGCTGAATCCCAAGGAGCCGCCCAGGTGGGTCGCCATCTCCACCGGGGAGAGGGCCCGGGCCTCGTCGGCGGTGAAGGGCACGTCCTGGGTCTGCTGGAGCAGGACCCGGACGATCTCGCCGAAGCCCAGGGTGACGATGGCCAGGTAGTCCCCCCGGAGCCGCAGGGAGGGCAGGCCCACCGCCCACCCCGCCGCGGCGGCCACCAGGCCCCCCACCAGGCAGGCCCCCACGAACAGGGCGCTGCCGACCCCGAAGACGCCCCCCTGCACCTGGGGCCCGCCCCAGGCGAGCATCGACGTGTAGTAGGTCAGCGCCCCCGCCGCGTAGCCCCCGACCGCCATGAACCCCGCGTGTCCGATGGAGAACTGCCCCGTGTAGCCGTTCACCACGTTGAGGGAGACCGCCAGGATCACGTTGATCCCGATCTTGATCAGCAGGTCCGAGAAGAAGGGACCCACGGCCGGGCCGACGGCGTACTGGAGGGCCGCCGCCAGCAGCAGCCCGACGGCGAAGGGGGTGACCCCCGCGGTCGCCGCCGCTGCGGTGCCCGGCCTCAGCGCGCCGGCCTTTCCGGCCCAGGGGGAGGCGGTCACGTCACACCTTCTCGACGCTGGTGCTGCCCATGATCCCCGTCGGCCGGAACAGCAGCACCCCGATGAGCAGGACGAAGACGTAGAGGTCCCGCAGGTGGGGGGAGAGGTAGGCGGCCCCCAGCATCTCCACCATGCCGATGAGCAGGCCCCCCAGCATGGCCCCCTGGAGGTTGCCGATCCCCCCGACCACGGCGGCGACGAAGGCCTTGAGGCCCAGCAGGACCCAGGTGGCGTCGGCGGGCTGCTTCAGGCCGGAGTACTTCATGGCGAACAGGAACCCCGCCGCCGCCGCCAGCGCCGAGCCCACCACGAAGGTGAACGAGATCACGGTGTCGACCCGGATCCCCATCAGCGCCGCGATGCGGTGGTCGTGGGAGACCGCCCTCATGGCGCTGCCGAAGCGGGTGCGGAAGACGAGCCACTGGAGGCCCACCATCATGGCGACGGCCAGCAGGACCACCGTCACGTCCACCAGCCCCACCCGAACGCCGGCCACCTGGAACAGGGTGGTGTCCGGCAGGAGGGCGGGCATGCTCTGGGGCTGGGTGCCGAAGACCGGCCGGAGCTGGCCGGTGTTCTGGAGGAGCAGCGAGACGCCGATGGCGGTGATCAGGACGTTGAGGCGGGGGGCGCTCCGGAGGGGCCGGTAGGCGAACCTCTCGATGAAGAAGCCGAGGACCGCGCAGATCCCCATGGACGACAGCAGGACCGCCACGGCGGCCCAGCCCGGGGGATCGCCCCCCGCCAGGGTGAAGCCCAGGGCGGCGGCGACGGCGTAGGCGCTCCACGCGCCGATCATGAACACGTCGCCGTGGGCGAAGTTGATGAACTGGAGGATCCCGTAGACCATCGTGTAGCCCAGCGCGATCAGCGCGTAGAGGCTGCCGACGGCGAGGCCGTTGAGGAGGGTCTGGAGGAGGTCGGTCACGACTCGGTCAGGTGGGCTGGATCGTGGCGACGTAGGTGGGCTTGCCGCCCTTGACCTCGAGGATGACCGCCGGCTTGCGGGCGTTCCGGTCGGCGTCGATGGAGATCGTCCCGGTCACCCCGGGGAAGTCCCGGGTGCCGGACAGGGCCTTGGCGAGGTCCTCCCCGGAGAGGGACGGAGCCCGCTTCATGGCGTCGAAGAGCAGGCGTCCGGCGTCGTAGCCCAGGGCGGCGAGCCCGTCGGGCACCTGGCCGTGCTTCGCCTGGTACTTGGCGACGAACTCCTTGACCTCGGCGCGCTCCTCTTCGTGGGAGTAGTGGTTGGAGTAGTAGCTGCCCTCGATGGCCTGGCCGCCGATCTCGGTGAGCTTCGACGAGTCCCAGCCGTCGCCGCCCAGCAGGGGCACCTCCAGCCCGAGCTTCCGGGCCTGCAGCGCGATGTTGCCCACGTCGGTGTAGTAGCCGGGCACGAAGACCGCCTGGGGGCGGGCAGCGCGGATGTTGGTGAGCTGGGCCGAGAAGTCCTGGTCCCCGCCGGTGTACGCCTGCTCGCTGGCGATCTTCCCCCCCATGGCGGTGTAGGACTTGATGAAGTCGTCCTTCAGGCCCTTGGAGTATGCCTGCCCCTGGTCGTAGAGCACGGCGACCGTGTCGTACTTCAGGTTCTCCCGGGAGAACTTCGCCATCACGTAGCCCTGGTAGGGGTCGATGAAGCAGACCCGGAAGACCTTGTCGCCGATCTGGGTGACCTGGGGGTTGGTGGACGAGGGCGACACCATGGGTACGCCGTACTGCTGGGCGACCCGGCCCCCGGCGATGGAGAGGGACGAGGCGACCTCCCCCAGGATGGCGACCACCTTGTCCTGGGTGATGAGCCGGGTGACGGCCGTGCCCGCCTCCTCGGTCTTCCCCTGGTCGTCGTAGGACTTCACCTCGACCATCCTGCCGCCGATCCCCCCCGCGGCGTTGACCTCCTCGACGGCCAGCATGATGCCGTTGTGGGTGGACTGGCCGAAGGTCGCCTCGGAGCCGGTCATCGAGCCGAACTCGCCCACCAGGATCGGTCCAGTCGCGGCCCCACCGGCCTCCGCCCCGCCGCCACCGGCCTCGCCTCCGCCGGTCCCGCCTCCGCCGCAGCCCAGGAGTCCCACCAGCGCCGCCGCGCCCCACTGCACGAAGACCCTGCGCGTCGCGCTCGTCGCCACCCTCGTCGCCACCGTCACGCTCCCCGGGCCCCGGGGTTCCGGGACCGCCCACCCGCCGCCGCGCCCGCGCGGCCTCGCGAGTCGCGCGGGAGCATGCCACAAAGCGCCGGGAAGTGGGAAACCGCGACGAGGTCCCGGGCGCCCCGCGCTCGCCGGGTCCGCCGCGTCAAGTTCCCCCCTGGACCGCCGAAACAGCCCGAGGGAAGGCAAGGAGACGGGCCGTGGAGTCCCACGCCCATGCGCGACCCCCGCGTGCCCCTCCGGGCCGGCGCCGCCCTGGCCGCCGCCCTGGCCACCCTCCCCTCCCCGGCCGGCGCCGTCGTGCGCCTGGCGGGGGAGGACGTCACCGCCATCCAGGCGGCCATCGACGCCTCCGCCGACGGCGACTCCGTCCTGGTGGCGCCGGGCACCTACGCCGGGGACCTGAGAGTGTCGGGCCGCCGGATCGCGGTGGGCGGCCGGTGCGCCCAGGGGGAGCCCTGCGTCGTGCTCGTGGGCTCCATCTCCTGCGACGCCGGCGGCGAGATCGCCCTGGGCCGCTTCGACGTCCGGGGCGGGGCCGAGGGCCTGGTGCTGGACGACTGCGCCGCGGCGGTGGACCGCTCCCGGATCTCGGGCGACGTGGCGATCGTCGCCGACCTGGGCGCGGCCGGGAGCCTGGTGGTGGAGCGATCCACCGTCTCCGGGACCTCCGCGGGGGTCCAGGCCCGGGGCGGCGCGAGGGTGGTGGTCTCCGGCTCCGGCCTGAGCGCGGGGGACGGCTACGCCCTGGACGCCGAGGGGGCCGGCGCCGTCGTGGTGAGGGGCAGCCGCCTGTCCAGCGACTCCCCTCCCGTCCGGGTGGCGGACGCGGGATCGGCCGAGGTGACCGGGTCCGAGGTGGAGAGCCGAGCCGACTCCGGCGGGGACATCGACGCCGGGCGGGTCTTCGTGTCCCGCGCCCGCTGGTCCAGCGCCGCCGAGGGCCCCGGCCTGACGGCGTCCGGCGAGGGGGAGATCCTGGTCCTCCACTCCACCTTCGCCAGCGCAGCGGGCTCGGCCCTGCGCCTGGGGAGCGGCGAGGCGACCGTCGCCAACTCCTGTTTCCGGGGCGGGACGGCGGGGATCGCCCTGTACTACGGGAGCGCGGTGCTGGAGAACAACCTCACCGAGGGTGGCCTGGTGGGCGTCGCCGCCTACGCCGGAGCCGACGCCGCGGTCTACAACCACCTGTTCGTCGGCCACGAGGTGGGGGCCGACGGGCGCTACGCCCAGGTCCGGGTCGACTGGGCCGACTTCTTCGACGTCGCCGCCGACACCTGGGGCGAGGTCTCGGGCACCGGCTGGGCCCACTTCGACCCCATGCTGGCGGACGAAGACGGCGACCTCGCCCCGGGCAGCCCCGCCATCGACGCCGGCTCCCCCTCCCCCGCCTACCGCGACCCCGACGGCTCCCGCAACGACCTGGGACCCCAGGGGGGACCGAGGGCGGAGCGGGACTGACTAGACCGGCGCGACCGCCCCGTGGGCCCCCTCGCCGGCGAGGTCCGCCAGGAACAGGCGGCGGACCTCGTCGGCCGGCAGGCACCGGCCCAGGAGCCACATCAGCTTCACCGTCGCCGCCTCGAAGGTCATCTCGCCCGCGGGAAGGGCTCCGGCCTCCCGGGCGGCCACGCCGCCCCGGTAGGAGTCCAGGTCGACCCGGCCCTCGCCGCACTGGCTCGCCAGGACCACCGGGATCCCCCAACCGGTGGCGTCCCTCACGGCGGCGGCCCAGCCGGGCTCGGCGATGGGCAGGTTGCCCGCGCCGAAGGCCCTCAGCACCACCCCCCGGACCTCCCCCGACTCCACCGCCCGGGAGAGCAGGGACGGGGGCGCGCCGGGGAAGAGCTGGAGGGGGAGGACCCGCGGGTCGAACCCCGGGACCAGGCGCAGCGGCGGGGGCCGTGGGGGAAGGGCGCGCTCCCGGTGGACCACCAGGTCGACGCCCGCCTCCGCCAGGGGTGGGAAGCCCGGGCTCTCGAAGGCGTCGTAGCTCTGGATCCGGGTCTTGGTGGCCCGGTTGCCCCGGAACAGCCAGCTGCCGAACCACACCCCCACCTCGGGCAGGCCCGAGGCCGCCAGCAGCACCGAGTGGACCAGGTTCCCCCGGGCGTCGGTGCGGACATCGGCGATGGGGCGCTGGGCGCCGGTGACCACCACGGGGCGGTCCAGGCCCTCCAGGACGAACGACAGCGCAGCGGCGGTGAAGGCCAGGGTGTCCGTGCCGTGGAGCACCACGGCGCCGTCGTGCTCGGGCAGCCGCTCCGCCAGGAAGGCGCCTATCCGCTCCCAGTGGGCGGGGGCGAGGTCCGAGGAGTCCTCGTTCATCAGGACGTGGGGCCGGACGTCGGCGGCGGCGTCCAGCCAGGGGACGTGGCGGAGCACGTCGGCCAGGCCGGCTCCCGGAGAGAGGGGACCCGGTCGGGTCACCCAGGTCATGCCGAAGGTGCCGCCGGTGTGGACGAGGAGGATCCGGGGCAGGCGGCTCATGGGGGGGGCCGGGTGGGACGAGGGGTGGGGATCGTAGCACGGAGAGGGGCGTGGGGGGCTGGGGTGGAGAGTGTCGAGTGAGGTGGGGCGATCACGGGCGCGACGGCGCGGGTGCGGTGACGGCGGCACCAACACGATCACGACGGCACGGGCACGATCACGACGGCACGAACACGATCCCGGCGGCACGGGCACGATCACGACGGCACGGGCTCGACTACGGGCACGGTGGCACCACCATCGGCACGGTGGCGCGGGCACGATCGCGGGTGCGGTCACGCGACGCGGAGGCGGTCCAGGCGGGCCGCCTCGGGGTCGTGGGCCCAGGGCCCGGCCTCCCGGGCGGTGTCGGCGGGGGGGTCCGCGCGGAGCAGGGCGTCGCGCCACTGGCGGTAGGCGTCGGCGCCGGGGCCGGCGGGCGTGGCGGTGAAGCCCGTCACCACCCGGGGGCCGGTCCCCCTTTGCCGCGTCGCGCTCCACTCCACGCGGCCGGTCAGCGCCACTTCGGTCCCCGCGCCGGGGACCGGGAAGCGCGCCGCGATGGGGCTTCCCGGCGGCGGCTCGCTCCGCAGGAGGAGGCATCCTCCGTCCCCGCCGAGGGAGACGAGGGTGGCCTCCCCCTCGTCATCCCCGCTCCGGGCCCGCGCCGGGATCCGCACCTCGTGCTGCATCCGCGGGAACGAGCGTCGCCACGCCTCCCGGCCGCCGCCGGGCTGGCTCGCCGGGGCGCCCACCATCACCCGCACCAGGGTCGCCACCTCGACGTCCGTGGCCGGAAGGCGCAGCAAGGGGGCCCCGCCAAGGTCCCGCACCAGTCCCCGCAGTTCGCGGGAGTCGGCCAGCCGGTCCGAGACCGGGACCACAACCGGTCCGGCCCCCTCTCGCCTCCTGCCCATCTCCCCCAGCACCGCGAAGCCGTCGATCTGGGGAAGGTGCAGGTCCACCAACGCCAGGACCGGCCCGGCCGCGAGGGCGGCCAGGGTCCTCACGCCGTCAGGGGCCGTCTCGGTGCGGTAACCCGCCCGGCGCAGCGCGGAGGCGATCCGTTCGCGGGGTTCGGGCTTGCCGAGGGCGACCAGGACCCGGCCGAAGGGCTCCAGCGAGGCGTCGAGCGTCATGCGAGCTTCCCGAGGCCCCGCATGCTCATCGTCGGGCCTCCCCTCCTCTTGAGGGCACCCCGGGGCTATCCTCGTTCCCCGCGGAAGGAGGAGTCCCGGTGAGAGTCCCCGTCGTCGAGGAGCGCGACGTCCCCGTCGCCGGTGGGGTCCGGCTGAGCTGCCACCTCGCCGGGAGCGGCCCACCGACGGTGCTGCTCCACGGTTTCCCCGAGTCCTGGCGCTCCTTCGACCTCCAGATCCCCCCCCTCTCGTCCCGCCTCCACCTGGCGGTCCCGGACCTGCGGGGCTACGGCGGCAGCGACAAGCCCGCGGGGGGCTACGACCTGGACACCCTGGCGGACGACGTCCACGGGCTGATCCGGGCACTGTGGCCCGGCCGCGCGGCGCGGGTGGTGGGGCACGACTGGGGCGGCGCCATCGCCTTCGCCCTGGCGGCCCGCCACCCCGACGTAGTGGACCGCCTGGCGATCCTCAACGCTCCCCACCCTGCCCTCTTCGCCCGGCGGGTCTTCACCACCCGCCAGCTCCTGCGCTCCTGGTACATGTTCGCGTTCCAGGTGCCGCTCCTCCCCGAGGCCCTCCTGAGGGCGGGGGACGGGGCGGCGCTGGCCCGGATGGTCCGCGCCGCGGCGGCCCGCCCCGACGCCCTCCCGGAGTCCGACGTGCGGCGGACGGTGGAGGGGATGCTGGAGCCCGGGGTGTTGGAGTCGGGGCTCGCGTACTACCGCGCCGCCCTGCGCCACCCCCTCCGCGCCCTGTCCTACGACCGCGCCATCGAGGCCCCCACCCTCGTCTTGTGGGGCGAGAAGGACCCCGCCCTGGGCGTGGACCTGCTCCGGGGCCTGGAGCGGTGGGTCCCGCGGCTGCGGGTCCACCGGGTCCCCGGGGCCGGCCACTGGGTCCAGCGGGAGGCCGCCGACGAGGTGAACCGGGCCCTGCTGGAGTGGCTGGTCCCCGATCCCGCCCCCACGACCCCGCCACCACCGCCGTAACGCCCCGGGCCGGCCGGACTCCGCCCCGACGCCGCCGGTCTTGCCCCTCCTGGGGGACCGCGTAGCCCTTGCCCGTCCGCGGCCCGTTCGCCGCGCGACGGGGGAGCATGGGCAGCCGGTGCCAGGCCGAAACGCCGATCCGGGGGGCGATCCTCGCAGCGGCCCTCGCCCTCGGGTCGTCCGGGTGCGGCGGCTCCCCCGTCGGCCCCTCGGGCCCGGTCCCCCAGCCCATCGCCTTCCCCCACGACGTCCACTCCGGCACCTACGGGATGTCCTGCCACTACTGCCACTACACCGCCCGCTCTTCCTGGTCCGCGGGCGTCCCACCGGTGGAGATGTGCATGGGCTGTCACAAGGTCGTGGCGGCGGGGAAGCCGGAGGTCGTGAAGCTCGCCGGGTACTGGGAACGCAAGGAGTCGATCCCCTGGATCCGCCTCCACGACCTGCCGGACTTCGTGCACTTCAAACACGACCGCCATGTCGCCGCCGGCGTCCCCTGCCAGACCTGCCACGGCGAGGTCCAGGAGATGCGGGTGGTGGAACGCGTGGCGCCGCTGACCATGGGCTGGTGCGTCGCCTGCCACGACCAGCGGGGCGCCTCCAACGACTGCGCGGCATGCCACTACTGACCGGGCGCGGGTGTGCGCCGTGAAGGTCCCGATGGGCGGACTCGACCGCAGGGGTTTCTTGAAGGTCCTGGGCACCGGCGCCGCCGCCGCCACCGCGTCGGCGTGTACGGCCCGGCCCCTGCTCCAGCACCTCTTCCCCTACGTGTACAACGATCCTCGCCTCCGCTACGGCGAGCCCACGGACTACGCCTCGATGTGTACCGGCTGCGGGGCGGGCTGCGGGGTGCTGGTCCGGACCCGGGAGGGGCGGCCGGTGAAGGTCGAGGGCAACCCCGCCGACCCCTTGAGCGAGGCCCGCCTGTGCGCCCGGGGACAGGCCCAGCTCCAGGACCTCTACAACCCCGATCGCGTCCCGGGCCCCCTGGAGCGGCGGGGGGAGGTACAGGCCGCCATCCCGTGGGACGCCGCCCTCACGCGCCTGTCCCGCGCGGCCCTGCCCCTGCTGGCGGCGGGTGGGGCCAGGATCGCCCTGCTGACCCGCCCCACCACGGGCACCATGGACGCGCTGCTGGCGCGGTTCGCGGCGGCGACGGGGGCGCGCTGGGTGGCGTGGCACCCCGCGGACCGGTCGGACCTCCGGGCGGCCAACCGGATCGCCTACGGGTTGGACTCGCTGCCGACGTGGCGGATCGACCGCGCCCGAGCGCTGGTGTCCTTCGGGGCGGACTTCCTGGGGACCTGGCTGCTCCCGGTTGCGTTCACCCGGATGTTCACGGAGATGCACGCCTTCCGGGGCGAGGAGCCGGGGCGGTTCGCGCAGGTGGAGCCCCGCCTGTCCCTCACCGGCCAGAACGCGGACCAGTGGATCCCGGTGCGGCCCGGCGGGGAGGCGGCCCTGGCCCTCGGGGTCGCCCGCTCCGCCCTGGAGATGCGCGGGACGGGGGCGGTGCCCGGCGGGGCGGACCTCGCCCCCCTCCTGGCGCGGTGGGACGACGCCCGGGTGAGCCGCGTCTCGGGGACGCCCCCGGGCACCTCCGACCGCCTCGCGGGGATCCTCGCCCGGGACGGCCTCGCCCTGCCTCCGGACACCGGCTCCTCATCGGCCACCGCCGCGGCCCTGGCGACCTCCCTGCTGAACCAGGTGATCGGGGCGCCGGGGGAGCGGGTGTCCCCGGACCTGCCCACCCTGCCGGGCACGGCCCACCCCTACTCCGCGGTGGTGGACCTGGTGGGGGCCATGGAGCGCGGGGAGGTGGACGTGCTCCTGGTCCACGGCGCCAACCCGGCCTACGAGCTGCCGGGGGGGCTCGCCTTCGCCGAGGCCCTGGCGAGGGTGCCCCTGGTGGTGGCCACCTCGCCATACCCCGACGAGACCTCCGCCCTCGCCCACCTGGTGCTCCCCCACCCCGGCCCCTTCGAGGGTTGGACCGACGCCGAGCCGGTGCGGGGGGTCCACGTCCTCGGCCAGCCCCTGGTGGAGCCGCTGTACGACACCCGCCATTTCGGGGACGTACTGCTTGCGCTGGCCCGTTCCGCGGGAGGGGAGGCGGCGGCGGCGTTCCCCGCCCCCGACTTCGGGGCCCTGCTCCGGGATCGCTGGACGGGGCTCGCCGCCGGATCCGGCCTCGCCTGGGAAGCCATCAAAGGACGGGGCGTCCTCGGAGATCTCCCGCCGCCGACTCCGGCTCCCCCCTTCGATGCGGCGGCGGTGGCGGCTGTCGACTTCGAGGCGGCCGGGGTCGATCCCGACGCTGCCTCCCCCGCCCTGGTGGTCCACGAGCACCCGTACCTGGGCTCGGGGGAGGGAGCCAACCTGCCCTGGCTCCAGGAGCTGCCGGACCCCGTGGTCAAGGCGGTGTGGGGGAGCTGGATCGAGCTGCACCCCGAGACGGCGGCCTCCCTTGGGGTGGCGCCGGAGCAGGTGATGGTCCTGCGCAACGCCGGGGGGGAGGTGCGGGCGCCGGCATGGATCCACCGCGGGGTGGCACCGGGGGTGCTGGCCCTGGCGGCGGGGCAGGGCCACACCCGGTACGGGCGCTACGCGACGGGCGTCGGGACCCGCGCGGCGGCGGTGCTGCCACCGGTCCCCGATCCGGTGACGGGAGCGCTGGCGCGGGTGGTCCCGGCGCTCGAGGTCGTCCCCCAGCCCGAGCGGGAGCCGGTGGTCCGCACCGCGGGGTCCACGGTCCAGCGGGAGCGGGAGATCGCCCTGGCGGTGCCCCTGGCCGAGGCGTTGCGGGATGCCGGGCGGACCTCCTCGCCCATGGGGCGCGCGGGGCTGGAGCCGAGCCCCTGGCCGGAGATGTACCGGAACCCCCACCACCCCTACGAGCGGCGGTGGGCGATGAGCGTCGACCTGGACCGCTGTACCGGGTGCCAGGCGTGCATGGTGGCCTGCATGGCCGAGAACAACGTCCCCTTCGTCGGCAAGGAGCAGGTGGCCCTCGGTCGGGAGATGTCGTGGATCTGGATCGAGCGGTACGTCGGGGGGCCCGAGTCGGACGACGAGGCAGAGGCCGATCCCGCCCGGGACGGCGTGCGCCTGCTGCCCATGCTGTGCCAGCAGTGCGACAACGCGCCGTGCGAGCCGGTGTGCCCGGTCTTCGCCGCGTACCACAACCCCGAGGGGCTCAACGTCCAGGTGTACAACCGGTGCGTGGGCACCCGGTACTGCGCCAACAACTGCCCGTACAAGGTGAGACGCTTCAACTGGTTCGAGTACACGCCCGCGGCTCCCCTGCCCCTCGCGTACAACCCCGACGTGACGGTCCGGACCATGGGGGTGATGGAGAAGTGCACATTCTGCATCCAGCGGATCCAGCGGGGGGTGCTCCGGGCCCGGACCCAGGACCGCCCCCTGGTGGACGGCGAGATCGTCCCGGCCTGCGTCCAGACCTGCCCGGCGGAGGCGCTGGTCTTCGGCGACGTGGTGGACGAGGGGTCGGCGGTGCGGCGGCACTTCCAGGACCCCCGGGGCTACGGCGCGTTGGAGGACCTGGCCACCCGTCCCGCGGTCACCTACCTGAAGAAGGTGGTCCGGGGAGGGACCCTGACGTGAGCACCGGCGTGGATGGACCGGGCCCGGCGCGTGGGGGCGGCCCGTGAGCGCCGAGACACCTCCATCGGACCGCGGGCAGGCCTACGCGGCGGTCAACGACGCGGTGGTCCGCACCCTGCGGGCCCCGGGCCCCCTCTGGGCGGCGGGGATGGCCGCTTCGGTGCTCGGCGTGATCGCCGCGGCCATCGCCTGGGCCTGGCAGGTGTACACGGGCCTCGGGGTCGCGGGGATCAGCCACCCGGTGGGCTGGGGCGTCTACATCGTCACCTTCGTGTTCTGGGTCGGCATCGCCCACTCCGGGACCCTGATCTCGGCGATCCTGTACTTGTTCCGGTCCCAGTGGCGCACCAGCGTGTATCGCGTGGCGGAGGCGATGACGGTGTTCGCGGTGCTCACCGCCGGCCTCTTCCCCCTCATCCACCTCGGGCGCGTCTGGTACTTCTACTGGTTGATCCCCTACCCGAACCAGCGGCTCCTCTGGCCCAACTTCCGCTCGCCCCTGATCTGGGACGTGTTCGCGGTCTCGACGTACCTCGCCACCAGCGCCCTCTTCTTCCTGGTCGGACTGCTCCCCGACGTGGCCGCCGCCCGGGACTCGACGACGGGAACGAGACATCGCTTCTACAAGGCCCTCTCCCTCGGTTGGACGGGCACGGAGCGCCAATGGCACCACTACGGGGCGGCGTACCTGTTCCTGGCCGCCTTCGCGACGCCGCTGGTGATCTCCGTGCACAGCGTGGTGAGCTGGGACTTCGCCATGGGGATCGTGCCGGGCTGGCACTCCCTGCTCTTCCCCCCCTACTTCGTCGCCGGCGCGATCTTCTCGGGGTGCGCCATGGTGCTCACCATCCTCGTCCCCATGCGTCGCATGTTCCACCTGGAGCGGTACGTGACCACCCGCCACCTGGAGCGGCTGGCGATGCTGGTCCTCCTGACGTCCACCATCGTCGGCTACGCCTACCTGACGGAGGTGTACTTCGCCTGGGCGGGGGTCTCGGTGGCGGAGCGCCAGGCGTTCCAGTGGCGCCTCTTCGGCGAGGCGTCCTGGGGCTTCTGGATCATGGTGGTGTGCAACGTCCTGACGCCTCTGCTGCTGTGGTCCCGGCGGATCCGGCGCCACCCCGGCTGGCTCTTCGGGATCTCGCTGGTGGTCAACGTCGGCATGTGGTTCGAGCGGTACGTGATCGTCAGCGTGTCGCTGATGCGGGGTTACGAGCCCTGGGCCTTCGGAGGGTACCGGCCGAGCTGGGTGGAGCTGACGATCCTCGCCGGGAGCTTCTGCTGGTTCTTCATGTGGTTCCTCCTCTTCGCCCGGACCCTGCCCTCGATGTCCATCATCGAGGTCAAGGAGACCCTCCAACCCCCGGTCCGCGTCCCCGGCCCCGGCGCCCCCCACCCCGAGGGCCCGGGGCACCGGGGCGCGGACTGAACCCGGAGGAGCCGCCCATGGCGCGCGAGACGGCGGTGGGAGTCCTGGCGGTGTTCCCCTACCTGGACGACCTGATCCGGGCGATGGAGGCCCTGGAGGCCTCGGGGCACCACGGCATGACGGTCTACACGCCGGTGCCCCGCCACGAGCTGGCCCACGTGACGCGCCGCCCCCCAAGCCCCATCCGGCGATACACCCTCGCCGGAGGGGTGGCTGGCCTGCTCGGTGGGGTCCTGCTCACCGTCGTCACATCCCTGACGTGGCCGGAGCTGGTGACCGACGGCAAGCCCATCGCCTCGATCCCGCCGTACACGGTGATCTTCTTCGAGTGTACGGTGCTGCTGGGGGTGCTCTCCACCACGCTGGCTCTGGCGTTCTACGCCGTCGTCCCGGGGCTCCGGGGGGAGCGGATCCCCACCGATCCCCGCTTCAGCATCGACCGCTTCGGGATCTTCGTCCCCGCCACCCACGCCGACGCCGAGGGGATCGGGGAGCGGCTGCGGGACCTCGGCGCCGAGGAGGTGCGGATCCATGCCGGGACCTGAATCGCCGCGAGCCCGCCGGATCGGTGCCGGGGTCGCCCTGGCCGCCCTCGCCGCCGCGGGCACGGCGGTGGCCTGGCCGTGGAGCGTGGACATGGTGTACCAGCCGGTGCTGAAGCCGGGCCGCTCTCCGGCGTGGCGGCCTCCCCTCTCGGCGGTCCCGTGGGGCGATCCCGATCCCCCCGTCGAGCGGGAACAGGCCCAGGGCTTGGAGGCGCCCTCCCCCGCGGACGAGACGTCCATCGCCCGGGGGGGCGAGCTCTTCCAGATCTACTGCTCACCCTGTCACGGCGCGGATGGGGCGGGCGCGGGGCCGGTGGCGAAGGTCTACGTGCCACCCCCGAGCCTGCTGGTGGGCCCCAACGTGGGGCGCCCCGACGGGTGGATCTACGCCACCATCCGGGACGGCGGCGCCATCATGCCCTCCTACGGCATGGCGGTGGAGCCCGGGGGGCGCTGGGACATCGTGCACTGGGTCCGGGCCCGGCAGCGGGAGGTGCCGCCGCCGCCTCCACCGGGGGGTGCGCCGTGAGTCTCGCCGACCTGCCCCCGGATCCCCGCCTCTGGGCGGCGCGTCCCCACGACCACGGGCCCACCCGTCGCGGGCTCCTCCTGGTGGCGGTGCTCGCGGGGACCCTGCTGCTGATCTCGGGCCTGCTGCTGGACCCGAGGCGCTTCTTCCAGGCCTACGCCGCGGCCTGGCTGACGGCCCTCGGGGTGGCGGCGGGCTGCGTGGCGTGGCTGGCCGCATTCCAGATCGTGGGGGCGCGCTGGTCCCGCGCCCTGACCCGCGTCTTCGAGGGCTACGCGCTGGCGGGCGTGTCGCTGTGGGTACTGCTCCTGGTGCTGCCCTTCGGCTCCTCGGTGCTGTTCCCGTGGACGGTGGAGCGGGATCCGGGGCGGATCCTGCCGATGCTGTCCCCCCCCGTCCCGCCGGTCCTGGTCCACGCCCTCCACAAGCCGCCATGGTGGGAGCCCCCGTGGGCCTGGCTCCGGGTGGCGGCGGGGCTGCTGGTCCTGTTCGGGCTGGCGGTGGCGTTCATCCGGCGCGGGGTGCGGGTGGACGTGGGGGGCAGGACCGCCCACGGCCACGGCGCCGGAGAGCTGCCCCGGGGTTGGACCCGATTGGAGCACGAGGTCCGCACCGCCTCCCGCTTCCGTTCCAACCTCGCCCCGGTCCTCGCCGTGGTCTACGCCCTGGCCCTGTCCACCGTGGGGTGGGACCTGGCGATGAACACGTCGCCCCTGTGGTACAGCACCATGTACGGGGGCTTCTTCTTCATCGAGTCGATGTACGCGGCGCTGGCGGCGGTGATCGTCGCCGCGGCCTTCCTGCGGCGGTCGCCCCCCTTCGACCGTCTGTGGACGGCGGACACCTTCCACGACCTGGGCAAGCTGCTCTTCGCCTTCTCGATGCTGTGGACCTACCTGATGTGGGCCCAGTACCTGCCCACATGGTACGGCCATCTGCCCGAGGAGACCCCCTTCGCCATCCTGCGGACCCAGGTGCACCCCTGGGCGGGCCTGGCGTGGCTGGTCCTGCTGCTGAACTTCGCCATTCCCTGGGTCGCCCTGCTGAGCCGCGCCCGCAAGCGGGACCCCGCCCGCCTGGTGGCGGTGGCCTGCTTCCCCCTGGTGGGGGTGTGGCTGAGCCGATTCCTGGTGGTGGCACCGAACCTCTGGCCGGCGGAGGCCGGCTCCGCCACCCGCCCCCCCCTCCCCTTCGGCCTCCCCGAGGTCTCGGCCTACGCCGCCTTCGCCGCCCTCCTGGGGGTGGTGCTCCTGGAGTGGCTCCGCCGCGTCCCCCCGGTCCCCGTCTCCGACCCCTTCCTGCCGGGGGGCCCCCTCTCCCCGATGTTGCCTCCCCCCGAAGCGGACGAGAGGCTGCACGAGCCCGAGAAGATCGCGGACGCGGCGAGGGGGTAGGCGACCTGCATTCAGGGAGGCGGAGTTTCACCACTGGGTCCCCCACCACTCGGCCCCTCCACCACGGGGTCGAGTTCCACGTCCCCCTCCCCTTCACCGCGGTCCCCCCTTCCATCCATCCCCGGATCTGCCCCTCCCCCGCGTCGGCGACTCGAACGGTCGAGAATTCGCTTCCGTGGCGGGCGGCCAGACTCCATCATCCCGCCCGTCGACGCCCCTCCGGGGCACCGTGGCGGAGGTCCCGATGCGCTGGTCCGTAGGGTTCCTGGGGGGGGGCGGTGCTGCTGGCCGGAGTGCTGGGCTGCGGGGGGCTGGCGCTCGCGGGCGGATGCGACGACCTCGACGGCGACGGCTGGCCGTCCTGCGAGGGGGACTGCGACGACACGGATCCCTCGGTGTCGCCCCTCGAAGAGGAGGCGTGCGGGGACGGGGTCGACAACGACTGCGACGGGACCGCCGACGCCGAGTGCGACGCCGAGTGCACGATCGAGCTCACCGGACCCGCGGACGGAGCGGACCTGACCGCGGGGGCTTCGTTCCGCTTCGAGGGTGACTGCGCGGCGTATCGCCTGGAGATCTCCGCCGAGGACACGTTCCCTGCCGACTCCACGTACTACTTTGGAAGCGCCGCGGACGCGGCGGGGACGAACCGGTTCACGCCCTCGTCGACCATCTGGAGCACCGTCGGCCGCATCGCGACTTCGGGGGCGTGGTGGCGCGTGGTGGGCGGGATGGACGGCCGGACGCAGGCGTCCGAGACGCGCAGCTTCTTCACCACCCTCGTGCCCAAGCCGCCGCCCCCGCCTCCCGAGCCCGGCTGCACGGTCTCGCTGGACTCTCCGGCGGACGGCTCGGAGATCGACTCCGCCCCGAACTTCCGCTGGTCCACCACCTGTACCGGCGCCTACGTGGAGGTCTCGACCGCCCCCGACTTCCCGCTGGAGTCGACCCTCTACTTCGGGTCCACCAGCGCCGGGCGCTTCATGCCTTCCTCCACCCTATGGGACACCGTCGCCCCCCGCTACCGTGACGGCGGCTACTGGCGCGTGACCGCCGGGGCGGCCGAGGGGCCCGTCTCGACGGAGGCGTTCATCTTCACGACTCCCTGACCGCCGCTTGCCGTTCGCCCCGTGCCCGCGCTCGGGGCGGGCAGCTCCGTTCGATTCCCGGAGGCAGGCGAGCGGGCATGGACCCTGGGGCAACGTAAGGCGTTCATGCGGGTCCGCGAACGTACAGGGGTTCGTGGCATGGTCGCGACACCGCGCAATCCGCGTGTAGAGTGGCGGTCTGGATGGGCGAGGCACCCTCGTCCGAAGGGGAGATCCGTGATGTCCCGCGACCCGTGCGTTGCCGTGGGGCCCGCCTGTTGGGTGTGGGCTCTCGCCCTCTCGTCCGCCTGCGGCGGGTTTGGGGAAGGGCCAGGGTACTCCGAGGCCGTGCCCGACCCGTGCGACCCCGACCGACGCGCGCCCGAAGCCCAGGACGCCGGCTTGGACTGGACAGAGCGGTCCTGCCCACCCGACTTCCTCCACGTCTACGCGCGGGAGGACGAGTGCGGCTGGTGGCTCCGTTCCGAGGCGGACGGATCGGTGCTGGTGGAGTTCCCCCTCGGCCGGGAGCCCGTCGCAGTGCTCGGGGAATACGACCCCGACGTACTGGAGGGGCACAGCATCATTCCATCCCACGAGTTCGATCTGGCGGGCGTGGACGCCTGCATTTCCCGCTACTTCTTCACCGGCAAAGGGGACCCGTGGACCGACGGGCTGGTACTGGATGACGTCCTGGACCTCGAGGCCGATCTTGCTCCGTTGGGCTTCGGCCTGGCCCGTGCCATCGACCTGTTGGTGGCGACCGCCACGCCCGAGAACAACCGCCACCTCTACGGCGACACCATGGTCGAGGGAGCCTGCGAGCCTGACGACATCCACCCCTCCTCCCCCATCGGGGGATACTTCGACTGCGGCAGCCCGACAGGGATCCAGGACGCCGGATCGAGCTGGGTGCGGCTGGACGATCAGGTCCGGGGGGCTGGGGCGGACTTCCTCGTACCCGGCGTCGAGTTCGCCGTGCTGGGCGGACCGGATGGCCGCGACACCTTCTACGGCATGGGGACCTTCGGGCTCCACACGCACCTGGCCGGCGACGTGAGGTACGAGGACGACCGCGTCCGCCTTGCCGCCATGCCGTACGGCTGGGCGGAAGGCCACCCGGGATACCTCGCCATCCTCGCCGACTTCCTGGGGGCCGGCGGCACCTTCGACGCCTTCTACGACAACCTTCCCACCAGTGGCCTCACGGCGTCGACACGATGGGAGAGCCACCAGTCCCCAGGCCCGACGCTCCGTCTCCGAGTCCGGTCGGTCCGGTAGGGATTCGTCGACCTGGAGCCACCGAACGACCGATCCCTCCCGCGGCGTGGAGCGGTGCTCTGGGTGGAGGGGGCGGCGCCGCGTCAGGTCACGGGGCCACGCTTCCTCCGCACCCCCACCAGGGCCAGTCCCAGGGCCACGGCCAGGGCCACGCCACCCCGGGGCGGCCATTCGCTGCCGGAGGCGGTGGCGCAAGAGGTGTCGGGGAGGCAGAGGGCGTCGTCGGCCTTTCCGTCACAGTCCTCGTCCACGCCGTCGCAGGTCTCGGGGAGGCCGGGGGCGATCCCGGGGTCGGCGTCGTTGCAGTCCCCCTCCCCCACCGTCACCCCGTCCCCGTCCAGGTCTGCGCCGGGGAAGCCCTCGTCCACGCGGCCGTCGCAGTCGTTGTCCGCGCCGTCCTCCGCCTCGATGGCCCCTGGGAAGGAGTCGGCGTCGGAGTCGTCGCAGTCCCCGTCGCCCGGTGTGACGCCGTCGCAGTCCCCGTCCACCGCGGGATCGCTGGCGGAAGGGTGGACCTGGGGATCGGCGTCGTCGCAGTCCCCCTCGAACTCCGACGCGCCGTCGCCGTCGTCGTCCCAGAAGTGGGCCACCGAGAAGACCCACACGCTGCCCCGCTGGTATCCGTCCTCGTCGTGGACCGGGCCGCCCACACTGAACTCGATGCGGCCATCCCCGTCCAGGTCCCCCAGCGCCGCGACGCCGATCCCCGAGGCGTCGTCGGGCCCCGGCACCGGGATCCAGGCGTCGGCGTCGTCGGCGGTCAGGGTCGTCCCCGTCGGCCAGTCCCGCCCGAGGTACAGCAGGGCCAGCCCCGTGCCCGGCCCCCCCCGGTCGTCCCCGGGGGTCGTCACCACGAAGTCCTCGCGCCCGTCGCCGTCCACGTCCCCGAGCCCCGCGAAGGACCAGCCCATGAGGTCCCCCGCCGCTCCCCCCTCGAAGGTGACGTCCATCCGTCCGTCCTCCAGGGTCGTCCAGGAGTTCGCGGCGTTCACGTCCCCCTGGCCGTCGCCGTCGCAGCCCTCCGCCACCGAGCGCCCGTACACGATCCAGCCCCTCCCCACGTAGGGGGAGTCGGAGGTGGCCACGGGCCGGGTGGCGTAGGGGGCGCCGAAGAAGAGGTCGTCCAGGCCGTCCCCGTCCACGTCCCCCAGGGTCCCGATCACCTGTGAGGTCAGGTCGGTCTCCCTCTCCCCCACGAACGCCGCGCACGCCGAGGAGAGGAAGACCGTCTCCGGGGGCGACGCCTGGATCTCGGGGGCCTCGGGGGGATAGGCCGCGCGGATCTCCCAGCCCGGGAACAGGAAGGTCCGCCCCGGAGTCCCCGCGGCCACCGGCCCCTCCGTGCCGTCCGTGGGGTCGCTCCACCCCTCCTGCCCCACCAGGAAGTCGGCGAGGCCGTCCCCGTCCACGTCCCCCGCCGGGGCGACGTCGTGGCCGAACTGACCCTGGGCCAGGCTGTCCTTGATGAGGGCCGTCGCCCTCTCGTCGGCGTCGCCGTGATCCCACCTGGGGTCGTCCCGGGGCGCGCCAAGGAAGAGGTAAACGATCCCGGTGTCGAGGGTGGAGAGCGCCTCGCTGGTGAACGGCGCGCCGAAGGCGGCGTCGGCGTAACCGTCGCCGTTCACGTCCCCCAGCAGGGCGGTCCCCTTGGCGAAGCGGTCGGCGTGCTCCACCCCGTCGTATCGGGTCTCCAGCTCCGACGCCTCCCGCCACCCCCAGTCGGCGAGGTCCGGCCCACCCCAGAGGATCCAGGCGCGGCCGTAGTTGTCGCCCCCTTCGTCGTTGTTGCCGGGGGCGCCCAGGAGCACGTCGGCGTACCCGTCGCCGTCGATGTCGCCATCGCCCGGGGAGGCGGCGCGGCCGACCCCCGGCTGGGTCCCGAGGCGCTGGCCGAGGTTGTCCAGGAGGGCGCTGCCCCAGAACCCGACGTCGGAGTCCACCGGCAGGGTGCCGTCGCCCCACGGCTCCGTGCCGCCCGGGAAGATCCCCACGATCCCGTCGCCGATGCTGCCGACGGACGCCCGCCAGTCCACCACCAGCAGCTCGCCCCGCCCGTCGCCGTCCAGGTCTCCGGCGCCCGCGGCCTGGTAGAGGCGCATGTAGGGCTGCGAGGAGGTGAACCGCGCCCGGGCGGCGTCCATGGACAGCTCGGCGGGCATGCGGAACTCCGCCTGGGCGTAAGCCGCCCCCGAGGGGAGGGCGACCAGCGCCACCACGAGCAGGGCCAGCCGGACCGCCCGCGTCCCACCCCGCCTCGCCACCAGGGTGCCCGCTAGGAGGATCAGGCCCGCGGCCGGACCCACCGGAGCGCCCCCGGGGACCGCGCCGCATCCACCGCAGCCACCCCCGCAGTCGTCGTCCACCACCCCGTCGCAGTCGTTGTCGAGGCCGTCGCACAGCTCGGGGGCGCCGATGTTGGACTCCGGCGCCCCCTCGTCGCAGTCCCCGTCCAGCAACGTGTAGCCGTCCCCGTCGGGGTCGTGGCAGTCGGTCCCCTCGTCCACGTCGCCGTCACAGTCCTGGTCCAGGCCGTCGCACGTCTCGGCGAGGCCGGGCCTCACCCGGGGATCCCCGTCGTCGCAGTCGCCGGCCGCCTCGGAGAGACCGTCGCAGTCCCGGTCCTCCCCCCGGTCCGGGGTCGAGGCGGCGTCCCAGTCCCGGCAGTCGCCGTCCACCTCGGCGAGGCCGTCCCCGTCGTCGTCCACCAGCAGGCCCGGCCCCACGATCCACACCGCCCCGGCCTCCTCGCCGCTGAGGCGTGAGCTGGGCGCCCCCACGGCGAAGTCGGGGCTTCCGTCCCCGTCCACGTCCCCCAGCGCGGCGACGTAGCGGCCGAAGAGGTCGCCCTCGTCCACCCCCACCCAGGCGACGTCGGCGTCCAGGGAGCTGCGTGCCCCCGCGCACGCGGACTCCGCCCCCACCTGGTACAGCACTCCGGAGATCCCCCCGCCGCCGAAGTAGCCCCCCGGGGCCCCGAGGAGCAGCTCGGCGACCCCGTCCCCGTCCAGGTCCGGCACGATCTCCATCGCCGTGCCCAGCATCTCCCCGTCCACCCCGCCCTCGATGGTCCCGCCGGCCTCGGCCTCGGTCTGGCTCCGGGTCCACCCCCCAAGGACGCCGGGAAAGCAGAACACCACCCCGGTGTCGCCCCCGGCGGAGTAGGCGTCGCCGCCCGAGCCCGCCACCAGCTCCGCCGTCGGAGCCGCCAACAGCACCTCGGCCAGCCCGTCGGTCCCCGTGCCTCCCCCGGTGGGGGCCACGTCGGGGAGCACCGCGACCTGCTGGCCCAGCCGGTCGTTCAAGGCCCCGCCCAGGAAGGACCCGCCCACGAAGGCCAGCTCCAGGACCGCCTGCCCTCCGGCGGAGAACTGCACGGCGTCCCAACCGGGCGACGCCTCGCTCCCCACCAGCCGCCGGCCGGGGACCAGGTACGCCTTGCCGGTGATGTAGGTGTGCGTAGGATCGCCGGAGAAGCGGGGCGCGCCGATGAGGAGGTCGTCCAGGCCGTCTCCCGTCACGTCCCTCCCCCCGTGGGCGGACCACCCGGTCTCGGAGTCGGTGAGGTCGCCGTTCAGGACCATGAAGGCCTGGTCGGTGGTGTCTATGACGCCGGGGGCCGGCGGCCAACCCGCTCGGGACGGGACCGACGGGTCCCACGAGAGGTCCCACCGCCCCGTCAGCAGGAGCCACGCCTGGCTCTCGAAGGGGTTCTGGCCCATGAACGGGGCGCCGATCACCATGTCGGTGAGGCCGTCGCCGTCCAGGTCGCCCGCGGGCTGGACCAGGAACCCTATCCTCTGGTAGCGGCCCCCGCCCTCGATGATGTAGTCCGCGTCGGTGAGGGGGACCTCCCCCGCAAGGCGACGGCCTCCCCCCCCCAGGAACACGTAGATTCGCCCCTGGTCGATGTCCTCGTCGCCGTACTGGTAGGCGCCCAGGAGGAGGTCCGGGTGACCGTCTCCGTCGAAGTCGAAGGGGCGGCTCGCGGCCCAGCCGACGTAGTCGTAGGTCCCCTCGCCCCGGAACCAGGCGTCCGCCTGTCCCGGCGCCATGTGGCGGTGCATGCGCCCCCGGCCCCCATAGAAGAGCCACGCCCTTCCCCTGAGGTTGCCCAGGTCCTCGTAGTACGGGGCACCCACCAGCAGCTCGTCCACCCCGTCACCGTCCAGGTCTCCGGGCCCGAAGACGTTGCCCAGGCGGCCCGAGGGCTGGTCCCCCAGGACCGATGCCGGCGAGATCCCCGCCGACAGGACGTCCCGTGCCCACGCCGGAGACCGGGGCGCCGCCAGGGCGAGGGCCGCCAGGGCGAGGACGGCCGGGCGCCCCCTCACGGGGCCCCACCCGGCGACCGGACGGTGACGCTTCCGGCCATGCACTGGTACGGCCCGGGGTTGCTGTAGCCGCCGCTCGGCATGGACTGCTCGTGGGTGTCGTGGCCAGGGCCGGAGTGGGTCCGGCAGACGTAGTAGAAGAGCCCCGGGTCGTCGAAGGCGAAGCTCATGGTGGAGCCCTCGAGGATGAGCTGGTGGCTGCGGACCACCCGCCCCCCCTCGTCCACCAGCTCGATGTCATGGGACAGCTCGTCGTAGTTGCCGTGGGCCGCGTCGTCGTTGAACCACAGCACCTCGGTGCCGGCGGCCACCTCGATGTGTCCGGGCCAGAACAGGTTGACCCCGGACGGCATCCGCACGACGTCGGTCCAGACCGGCACGTTCAGGCGGCGCGCGTCGCTGCGCCACTGGCCCGCGGCGCCGCTGCCCTCCACCCTCCAGAACCAGATGTCGCCGGTGTTGGAGGCACGCAGCGCCTCCCAGTCCGCCTCGGGCACGGTGAAGGCATTGCCGGTGACCGGTCCCCACTCGAAGCGGTGCTCCGGCGAGAAGTCCGGGCGGGGACTGAGCTGGACGCGGTACCCGTCGAGATTGGCCAGCCACTGGAAGGTGGGGGGATCCGTGGCGACGGCACCGTCCGCGGGCGCCGAGAGGCCCAGGTAGGCGGTGGCGGGCTGCGACTCCTCGGCGCCGCACCCCACGGCGTCGGTCCGATGGGCGTACGGGGTGTCGGGACAGCGATCGGTGACGTCGGGCACCCCGTCCCCATCTCCGTCCCCCATCCAGTCCGGTCCGGGCTCCACCACGGAGATCACCTGGTCCGCCGCGAGGTCTCCGGGGGAGTCCACCGTCGCCACTTCCCCCGAAGGGAACTCCACCCACAGGGCGCTCGCCCCGGAGCAGGTCCCCAGGCCGAACTCCACCCGCAGGCTCCCCTGGGACGTGTTGCCCCCGAACTCGCCCACGGTGCGCGTCTGCCGCATCGCCGCGCACCCCTCCGAGCCGCCAGGGGTCTCCAGGACCACCTTCGCCCCGATCCCCGATCCCGAGCCCCTTCGGCCGACGACGTCCACATGGAGCCAGCGGTTCTCGCCCCCCTCGTTGACGAACAGCAGGTCGTGGGCCGGCTGCTGCCCCTGCCCCGCCGACACGTAGGCGTCCAGGTAGCCGTCCTCGTCGACGTCCCCGAGGGCGATCCCCCAGGCGTTGATCACCGTCTCCCCCGGGAGGGCCTGGAACTCGTCCTCCACGTCCTCGTAGGTGCGGGAGGGGATCTCCACGAAGGTGGTCCCCGCCCCGGGGACGGGCTCCCCGGACGCGTCCACCACCGGCTCACCCGTCCCGGCGAAGACCCGGCAGGCCCGGTCGCCGTAGCAGAAGAGGGTGTCCAGCCAGCCGTCGTTGTTCAGGTCGCCGTAGGCGAAACCGTGGCCGTTGTAGGCGTCCTCGATCCCCGCCTCCACCGCACGGTCGGTGAAGGTCCCATCGCCGTTGTTTCGGAAGACCTGGAGCCCCACGTAGTAGATGTCGTGGTTCCCCACGAAGATGTCCATCCACCCGTCGTTGTCGTAGTCCGCCGACACCGCCCAGATCCCGAAGGACCGGAAGACGTCGGAGACGCCGGCGGCGGCGGCGACGTTGGTGAAGGTCCCGTCCCCGTTGTTCCGGTAGAGCCAGTTGGGGTAGTCCTGGCCGCTGGTGACGAACAGGTCGGACCAACCGTCGCCGTCGTAGTCCAGGACCGTCGCCCCCTTGCACTGGACGTCCCCCGCCACCCCCGCGGCCTCGGTGACGTCGCTGAAGGTCCCGTCACCGTTGTTGCGATACAGCACGTTGAAGGTGGACCCGCGGCGGGGCCCGTTGGTCAGGAACAGGTCCAGGAACCCGTCGCGGTCGTAGTCCAGCCACAGGGACTGGTGGCCATAGCCGCGGTTGCCCACTCCCGCCTGGTCCGTCACCTCCAGCAGGGTCCCGTCGGGGCGGCCACGGAAGAGCTGGTTGTAGCCGTTGATGTTCAGGTAGAGGTCCCCCAGGCCGTCGTTGTCGAAGTCGGCGAAGAGGGGGGCCCTCCCCTCGCAGAGGTTCCCGACCCCGAAGGCCGAGGCGGACTCCACGAAGTGGCCGGTGCCGTCGTTCAGGAAGAGAAGGTTGGCGCCGTTGTAGAAGAAGTCGGCGCTCCCCTGGGCGGTCACCATGCTGACGTAGATGTCGAGGCTGCCGTCGCCGTCGAAGTCGTTGACGTTGGCGCCCCGGGCGGCCCCGTAACCGGTGGCGCCGGTCTCGTCGGAGGCGTCGTAGAGGGCGGGGAAGGCGTCGGTGTCGAACTCGGCGCGGGCGGCCGGAGCCCCGGCGAGACACAGCGCGGCGGCGGCGAGGGGGGAGAGGAGGCGGGTCACGGCGCCCCCTCCCCCCGGCGCAGGACCATGGTCCGGGCCTCGGAGACGAACTCGCGCCCCTCCTTCCCGCCCCGCACCTGCCAGTGGACCGGCTGGCCCTCGACCTCGGCCAGGTGCTCCTTCCAGGTCGCGTAGGGGAGGACCGCCCGGGGAGTGGTCAGGCGGGAAAGGACCACCGTGCTCGCCGGAGCGAAGCCCGGGTCCGGGGAGACGTAGACCACGTATCCGTCGCAGGTTCCGTCCCAGCGGAGCTCCAGGTCGCGCCCGTCCAGATCGACCTCCTGGGAGGGCTCGGGGAACCGGGGAGAGGCGACGCAGGAGGCCGACTGGAGGGCGGTGCACCCCTTGGCGTCGTGCAGCTCCCCCGCGGGGGTCCCGGGACAGCGGTCCGTCTCGTCTGGGACGCCATCGCAGTCCCGGTCCGGGTAGTTCTCGGCGCAGGGCAGCCCCTCCACGGCCGCCGCGCATCCCCCCGGGCCCGCCAGAAGGAACGCCAGGAGCAGCGCCGCCTCAGCCGGGATCGGCGATGGTGATGGTGACCTCGTCACTCGCCTCCCCTCCCACGGCGTCCAGGACGACGGCGCGAATGGTGTGCTCCCCGGGGAGCAGGGTCCCGGCACCCAGCGCGGCGGTGACGCCCCACGCCCACTGCCACGGCGGGTTGGTGGTGCTCCGCGCCAGGACGTCGTCGAGGTAGAAGTCCACCTGCTGGACGTCCTCGGAGAAGACCAGGGAGCACAGGACCTGGTAGTCCCCGGAGATGACCTCGCCCTCCACCGGCTGGGTGATGGCGATGGAGAGGTCCCCGGGCTCCCCCGCGACGACGTCGAGGCTGTCGGAGCCGTAGTTCCCGACGATGTCCTGGGCTCCCACCGTGATCGTGTGGGCCCCCGGGGCGGTGTCCAGGGTGTTCCAGACCCACTGGTAGCTGGAGCCGTTGGTCGAGTGCATCAGCACGTCGTCGATGAAGAACTCCACCACCTGCAGGTCGTTCTCGTGCTCGATGGCCGCCTTCACCGTCACCTCGCCCAGCAGGCCGTCCAGGTCTCCCGAGGGGGAGGTGATGTTCACGGTGATGGGCCCGCCCGAGCCGGCCGTGTTGTCGACGTAGACCACGGCCTCCGCGGTGGCGGTGTAGGACGAGCCGTAGCGCCCGATGGCCTGGAGCACGTATCGGCCGTCGGCGACGGTGGTGGTGTCCCAGGAGTAGATGAACTCCGGCGCCTCGTCCTCGTAGAGCAGCGCCCCATCGAGCTGGAGGCGCACCGCCTCCACCTCCGCGGCCCGGTCCCCCGTCGCCTCCACCTCCACCAGGCCCATCCCCGCGACGGACTGGCCGTCCAGGGGCCAGACGAAGGCCACCGCGGGGGGCACGTCGCCGCTGGAGGCGATCACCACGTCCCGGGTCGCCTGGGCGCGACGCCCCGACGGCGTGGTCACCTCGGCCCACAGGGTGACCTCCCCACTCAAGGACGTGGTGTCCCAGACGTACTGGATCCGGTCCTGGCCGGGCTGGGAGTCCACCTTCACCGCTCCCACGAAGAGCGAGAGGTCGCTCCCCGCCGGCGCGCCCTCGGCGACGACCTCCACCAGCACGTCGGGGGCCCGGGGCACCTCGCCCTCGGCGGGGGAGACGAAGGAGGGGACCGGCGGGCCGCCACAGGCCGCAGCGAGGCAGGCCGCCCCCACCGCTGCCAGGAAGGCGGCGGCGGCGCGGCGGGGACGGTTGTCCATGAGGGTTCGATGGTCCACGGTCGGTCCTCGCCCCGTCGGCGTGGGCCGGACGGGGTCGCGGGGGGTGGGATCGCCCGGAGCCGGGGCCCTCGGAGGGTCCGGCAGGTGCCCCGGGGGGCCTTCCGACCGGCCGCCCCACGCGACGGCAATGTAGCCACCGGCCGGAGGGAGCGTCAACGGCTGGCGACCGGCCCCAGCCGCCTCCGGCGACCCGCGATGGCCAGCGCCAGGGCCACGGGGGCAGCCGGACCCGCCGCGCCTCCCCCGGAAGCGGCGCACGCGGGAGGCGGGGCCGGCGAGTTCGCCACGGGCGCCGTGGCGAGCACGTACTCGTCCACGTTGAACAGCCCGTCCCCGTCGGGGTCCTCGTCCCGGTCCTCGTAGGACGTCGGGTCGAGCTGCCAGGCCCGCTCCCACACGTCCGCCATGTCGTCTCCGTCCTCGTCGCGGGGCGCCTCCACCACCAGGGACGGGAGGGACTGCCCCGCCTCGGCGGTGAAGGTGGCGGCGTCGCCTTCGGAGCGCGCCCCTCCCCACCAGGCAGGCGCCCATCCGGGGTCGCCATCGCAGAGGTAGTCGGTCTCGGCGTGGACCGCGTACTCCCCCGGCGGCAGGGCCGGGAAGGCGAACGCCCCGCCCTCGCCGGAGACCGCCAGCCAGCTCCCCGCCCCCTCGCCGGCCCCGACGGCGTAGACCCGCAGCGACCCCAGGCCCACCCCCGTCTCCCGCTCCACCACCGTCCCCGAGAGGGCCGCCGCCGCCCCCAGCTCGGCGTCGACCCGGGAAGACACACCCGCCTGGACCTCCACCGACGACGGTGGCGACGGCGAGCCCGTCGGCTCCCCCAGCGCCCACCAGCCCGAGAGCGCCGCCCACCCCGAGGGGGCGTTCACGTAGAGCCCGTAGGGCCCCGCCGCCAGCCCGTCCAGGACGGCGATCCCCCCGGCGTCCGCGGCCGCGGTGTCGGCCAGCTCGGTCCCCCCGTACCAGGCGGTCACCACCGCCCCCGCCATGGGCTCCCCCCGGTAGCCGATCGCCACCTCCAGGACCGCCTCCGGCAGCAGCTCCCAGTCCAGTCCCCCGGACGTCTCGTCCTCCCCCACGTCCAGGGCGCCCGCCTCGGCGGAGGCGGCGACTCCCGGCCACCAGGTCCGACCGGCTCCAGCGACCGCGGCCCTGAGGCGCCAGCTCCCCGGCGGCAATCCCCCGAGGGTGAAGGCGCCCGACGCGTCGGCGGTCCCCCGGGCGCCGCTGGCGCCGGTGGCGGCGTCGACGGCCTCCACCGAGGCGCCCGCCGCCGGCTCCCCCCCCGGGAGGCTCACCGTCCCCTCGATCCGCCCCCCCGCCGGCATCTCCAGGTCCAGGGGAAGGGTCTCGCCCCGCACCGCGCCGAAGGTGGTCGCCTCGGCCTCGGTGTAGGCCCCGGGCCACCACCACTCCGGCCGCCCCTCCGCCGTCACCGAGACCAGGTAGTCCCCGGGGGCGTCCTGGGCGGAGTCGAGCCCGACGACGGTGAAGGTCCCGTCCTCGGACGTGACCGCCTCGATCACCTGGTAGCTGTTGTAGAAGTCGACCCCCCGGAACCGCACCGTCGCGCCCGCCACGGGTGCCCCGTCGTCCCGGGCGGCGATCCGCCCGTCCACCCTGCCCCCCTCGGGGAGGGCGATGTCGATCCCCTCGGCGCCGCCGTCCCCGGGGACCGGGACCGGAGGAGTGGAGCACAGGTAGTAGGTGTCGCCGTACCAGGCCCCGATGAGGTTCTGGCCGACTTCCGGGTCCGGCCAGGCCCGCACCCGCCAGGGCCCCTCCCCAAGCCCCTCCATGCTCCAACCGCCGTCGTCGCCGGTGTCGGCGGTGACGTAGGAGGACCGGGGGTCGAAGGCATAGACGCGGATCCCCGCCAGGGGCTCCCCACCGGGGTAGGCGACCACGGTGCCCGCCAGGGAGCCCGTCCCGGCCCGGGCGGGTGCCCCCGCGAGGACCGCCCCGAGGAACGCCGCTGCGGCGAGCTTGATCGGACGAGGATGCAACGCGCGCCCCTCCCGGGGGACGGGATCGGCGCCCCCCGCTGCCCCGCCCCCCGTCCGCCGGGGAGTCCGGCCCTCCCGGGGGAGGCGAGTATACTGCCACGGCCCCGGGCGCTCCGCCCGGTCGGGATGGTCCGGAGAGAGATGGAGTTCAGGGCCGGAGAGTTCGTCGCCATCGATCGCCGCGGGCGGCAGCTCGCCTGGCACGTGCCCGCATCGGCGCTGTACGGGCTGGACCCCCTGTCGCTCCGGCTGCTCCAGCGGGTCCAGGAGCAGGGCACCGTCCCCGCAGAGCGGCTCTCCACGGAGATCGCGTCCGAGACGGGCGCCACCGGCGAGGCGGTCCGCGCCGCCGCCATGGACCTCCTGGCCCTGGGCCTGCTCCTGACGTCCGGGGGGGCGGGGAGCGGGGGACACCGCCTCGTGGACCTCGCCCCGCGTCGCAAGGGGATCTCCGCCCTCGTGGTGCACGTCGCCCACACCTGCAACCTCGCGTGCCACTACTGCTACGCCGACGAGGGCCGGTACGGCGGCCGCGACAGCTTGATGACCGAGGAGACGGCGCGGCGATACGTGGACTTCCTCTTCGACAGCGATCCCGAGGCTCCTCGCCTGCGCCTGACCTTCTTCGGGGGCGAGCCCCTCCTGAACTTCAAGGTGGTCCGCCTCGCCGCGGACCTCGCCCGGGAGCGGGCCGCCCGGGAGGGGCGGAAGGTCCTGTTCGCGATGACCACCAACGGCACCCTGGTCACCGACGAGGTCGCCGACTACCTCGCGGAGATCGACTGCGCGGTGACGGTGAGCATCGACGGATCCCGGGAGACCAACGACGCCCTCCGGCCCTTCCACGGCGGTCAGGGCTCGTACGACCGGGTCGTGGCGCGGATCGGCCCGCTGCTGGAACGGTGCCGCACCGTCGCCCGGGTCACCCTCACGCGCAGGGACCTGGACGCCGTCTCCATCGTCGAGCACCTCCTGGGGGTCGGGTTCCGCGAGGTGGGGATCACCCCCGTCGACGCCGGCGATCCCCGCTTCGACCTCTCCCCCCGGGACTACGACACCCTGCTCGAGGGCCTGGCCGTCCTCTCGGACCGCTACCGGGACCACGCGCTGGAGGGGCGGCGGTACGGCTTCGCCAACGTGGAGACCCTGCTCAAGGCGTTCCACCAGGGGCACAACAAGGACTACGCCTGCGGGGCGGCGGTGGCCATGGTGGCGGGATCCCCCGACGGCAAGCTCAGCCTCTGCCATCGCTTCGTGGGCAAGCCCGAGTTCCAGGTCGGCACCCTCTCCGGCGGTCTCGAGCGGCGGGAGGAGCTGCTGGACCGCGTCCACCTGGCGAACCGGACCGATTGCGGGTCCTGCTGGGCACGCTACGTCTGCTCCGGCGGCTGCCACTACGCCAACCACCTCCACGGCGGCGACGTCCGCCAGACCCACGTGGCCCACTGCGACTACCTGCGCGCCTGGTACCGCAAGGGGCTCGAGGTCTACGCCGACATCGCCCTCGACAACCCCGCGTTCATCGCCCGCTTCATCGACCCCGACTACCTCTGCGCGGTGCAGTAGAGCGATCCCCGCGGATCCCTCGCTTCACATGAGGCGCGCGCCCGCGGATTGCGGTACATTCGGCCGGTCCCGGCTGGCGGCCGGCGATCTCGGAGCGGAGGCCCCATGAGTCGGATCACGGGAATCAACGTCAAGGCCCGGGCGGTCCAGGACCGGACGGAGAAGGACGTGCGCGGCTACACGTTCACCGACTGCTGCCCGTCGTTCGCGCCGGGGTGGGAGGTCGGCCGCAGCGACGATCCCGATCCCTGCCCGTGGAAGTCGGACCTCTCCCTCTGCTGGCAGACGTGCTACTGGACGGGGCAGGTGCCCGACGCCCACTCCTACCCCACCTGGTACAGCCAGTGCGGCAACATCAACAACGACTGGCGCGACCTCTGCGCCATCCCCGACAACGGATGACACCCATGCGCCGCCCGCCGTCCTCGGTCGTCCTCGCCGCTCTGCTGGCCGCCGCGCCCGCCGCCGCCGCCGCCCCCACCGCCTGGGTCGCGAGCAACCAGATCCGGGTCGTCGACCTGCAACGGGGCGAGGTCGTGGGGCAGATCCCCCTCCAGGAGTTCGTCCACGACATCGAGTTCTCCACCGCGGGGGATCGGGCCTTCGTCGCCTCGGCGGGGGGGCTCCGGGTCGCCGACGCCGAGGGGCTCGCCTTCACCGCCACGCTCAGCGACCGCCCCACCGTGGCGGTCGCCGTGGACGAGGCCCATGGCGCCGTGCTCGCCATCCTGAGCCCCCCGGGCGAGGAGGCCCTGGCGGCCCGCCGCGCCGGGACCGCGGAACCCCCCTGCGAGGTGGCGGTGTTCGACGCCGCCAGCGGCGAGCGCCGCGCCTCCTGGCCGGTGGCGGGCCTCCCCCGGGACATCGCCGTGGACGGGGCCCGGGGCCGGATCTACGTCCTGGAGATCCAGTCCGGGCGTGTCATCGCCTTCGACGGGACCGGGCGGGAGCTGGACTCCATCGACCTCACCCAGAAGGCCGAGCGGTACATGTTCACCCGCATGCGCCTCTCGGAGGACGGCTCGACCCTGGTGGCGCCCCGCACCGACGCCGACCGGACCGTGCTGGTGGAGGTGCACCCCCTGGCGGCGCGGGACGCGACGGACCGCGTGCGGTTCCAGGACCTCGGGCACGCCCGGCGCGTCGGGGACCTCGCCTTCGGCCGGGACGGCCAGGTCTACCTCTCGTCGCTGTTCACCGTGGCCCGGGTGCCGCCCCGGGGCGCCGCTCCCACCTTCGAGCGCTTCGACCTCGCGTACAGCGGCATCGAGGTGGTCCCCGACAGCGGCGAGATCGTGCTGATCGCCCCCACCCTGGATCCCCAGATCGGGTCCGGCGGCGTGACCCTGGCCGACGCCGACGGGAAGGTGATCCGCTCCGTGGAGCTGGTGGACATCTCCCCCTTCACCGTGGCCGTCCGCCCCTCCCCTCCCACCCGTTGACCATCCCCGACCGGGGGATCCCCCGCGCCCCCGGCCCCGGCCGGGTCCGCGACCCGGAGGCCCCATGCTCCGCCCCCTGCCCACCAGCGTCCTCGCCGCGGTCCTCCTGGCCGGAGCGGCCTCCGCGGCCCCGAGCTGCCAGGGATCCCTGGTGGGGAACCCCTGCGGTCTCGACGGGGGGATCGGCGAGGCCGACGTGCACTACGAGCAGGGCAGCCCCGCCTGCGACGGCGACGTGTGCATCTCGCTGCTGGGGTCGGACCCCTACTGCACCTCCGCCTGCGGCGAGGACGGGGACTGCCCCAGCGGCTTCGCCTGCCAGGAGGTGGACCTCAGCCCCGCCGGCACCGGCACCAACGTCGCCAAGCTCTGCGTGGACGAGACGCCCCCCGGAGGGGACGACGACGACGACACCGTGTCCTTCGGGTGCGAGGAGGGGATCTGGGGGAGCCCCGCCACCCTGTCCGACCTGGACATCGTGCCGAGGGACGACGGACAGGGCTGCGTTCTCGACCTGGGCCTGACCTGGCACGACGAGGACGGGGACCTGAACGCCGCCAGCAGCGTGATCCGCTTCGGCGACGTCCAGTTCGAGGGGATCTTCGAGGTCGCCGACACCACCGACGCCCGGCTCACCCTGACGGTGTCCATGGTCGACCTCCAGCCCGCGACCGCCTACGACGTGGAGGTCCGGATCCGCGACCGCGGCTGCAACTGGTCCAACACCCTGGAGGCCCCGGGCTACGTCACGCCGGATGCCTCCTGCCAGTGAGTCCCCCGGGGTGACGGAGGGGGGGCCCGCCCCGGCGGTCGCCCCTCCCCGGTCCGCGACCTCCTCGGACCTGCGCCGGATCCTCTCGTGGCTGCGTCCCTACTGGCGCGCCCAGATCGCCCTGGCCTGCCTCCAGCTCGTGGGCACGGCCCTCTCCCTCGCGTGGCCCCTCCTGCTCCGGGCCCTCTTCGACCAGGTCTTCGTCGCCGGCCGCGCGGAGCTCCTCCCGGTGGTCGCCGCGGGCCTCTTCGGTTCCGCCGCCCTCGGTGCCGTGCTGTCCGGCTACGCCGGCTGGCTCCAGACCCGGGTGACGGCGCGGATCCTCGTGGACCTGCGGGTGGCCCTCCTCGCCCACCTCCAGCGCCTGGGGCTGCGCTTCCACGGGCGCCACCGCCTCGGGGACCTGCTCACCCGCATGGGGGCGGACCTCAACGAGGTCCAGCAGGTGGCCACGAACACGGTGCTGCCGGTGTTCGGCGCCCTGGTGACCCTGCTCATCGCCGTCGGGCTCCTGCTCTGGCTCCAGCCCCTCCTCTTCGCCTGCTCCGTCGTCTTCCTGCCCCTCCTCCTCGGGCTGCTCCGGGTGTTCCGCCCCCGCATCCAGGCCGGGGCGATGGAGATCCGCCGCCGGGGCTCCGACGTCGCCTCGGCGATGGCCGAGACCCTCCAGCAGGTCCGTTTCGTCCAGGCGTCCGCCGCGGAGGAGGCCGAGCTGGACCGCTTCCGCGAGCGGAACGTCGGGCTCGTGGCCTCGGTGCTCGACTACCAGCGGATCGGCGCGGTCTCTTCCGGTCTCTCCCAGGTGCTCCTCGCCGCCAGCTCGGCGGCGGTGCTGGTGGTGGGCGGATGGCTGGTGCAGCGGGGTTCCATGACCGTCGGGGACCTGGTGGCCTTCGCCCTCTACCAATCCCGCCTGAGCGGCCCCGCCCAGGGTCTCGCCGGCCTCTACCTCGGCCTCCAGCGGGCCCGGGCGGCGGTGGCGAGGGTCTTCGCCGTCCTGGACGAGGTCCCCGAGGTGGAGGACCGGCCCGGCGCCCTGGAGCTGGCCGGGGTCCGGGGGGAAGTGCTCTTCGACGACGTCTGGTTCTCGTACGACCCGGACCGCCCGGTCCTGGCCGGCGCCTCGTTCCGCCTGGCCCCCGGCTCCTGCACCGCCGTCGTCGGCCCCTCGGGGGTCGGCAAGACGACCCTCGTCGACCTGCTCTACCGGTTCCATCACCCCGAGCGGGGCCGGATCGCCGTGGACGGCCACGACCTGCGGGACCTCGCCATCCGCCCCCTGCGGCGGCGCATGGCCCTGGTCTCCCAGCAGCCGGTGCTCTTCGCCGGGTCCCTGCGCTCCAACCTCGTGCTCGGACTGGACGGGTCCGCTTCCGAGGACGACCTCGCCCGGGTCTGCGACGCCGTTGGGCTCGATGACCTGCTCTCCTCCCTGCCCCACGGCCTCGACACCGAGGTGGGGGAGCGGGGCGTGGGCCTCTCCGAGGGCCAGCGCCAGCGGATCGGCATCGCCCGGGCCCTGCTCCGGCGCCCCGCGATCCTGGTGCTGGACGAGGTGACTTCCTCCCTGGACTGGGAGGCCGACACCCGGATCGCCGCCTCCCTGGATCGCCTCCGGGCGGGGGCCACCACCCTCATCGTCACCCACCGCCTCTCCCTGGCCGCCGCCGCCGACGAAGTCGTGGTCCTGGACGGCGGGAAGGTCGTGCAGCGGGGCCCCCACGCCTCCCTCGCCGCCGAAGACGGCCTGTACCGCCGCCTCTGGCGCGCCCAGACCGCCGCCGCGCCCGCAGGGGTGGCCGGCCGCTGAAGGCCCCCCTGCCGGGCAGGAGCCCGGGCGCTGGCGGGGCGCTCCCCCCGCCGTTATGCTTCGCCGTTCCCACCCGAGGTCCGCGTGTCGCCCCCGCCCCTTCCCCAAGACGCCGGGCAAGTGGTCATCGCCGTCCTGGACAGCGGCGTCCACTTCGGCCACCCCCACCTGCGGGGGGCTCTCCCGGTGCCGGGCTTCGCGGTGGAGGGCGATGGATCCCTTACGGATCAAGAAATCGCGACGGACGATGTCCAGGGGCACGGCACCGCCGTCGCCGCCGCCATCCTGGCCCGGCGGCCCGGGGCGCGGCTCATGCCGGTGCGGGTGCTGGACCGGGACCTCCGGGCGTCGAGCCCGTGCCTGGCGGCGGGCATCGTCGAGGCGGCCCGGCGCGGAGCCAGGGTGCTCAACCTCTCCCTGGGGAGCGAGGCGCCGGATGGCGCCGCCCGCCTGGCCCGGGCCATCGCCCAGGCCGCCGCCCTGGGGGCCGTGGCGGTGGCCGCCGCCGCCCCCCTGCCCCGGTCGAGCTGGCCCGCGGACCTCCCCGGCGTGATCGGGGTGCGGTGGGACGAGGACTGCCCTCCCGGAGCGTGGTTCTCCCTGGACGAGGACCTGCTCCTCCCCGGAGGAGGGACCTCGCCCCTGGCCCGCTTCGCCGCCCACGGCCGGCCCCGGCCCGCCGAGGGGCGGGATCCCCGGGGCAACTTCGCCGGCGCCTCCCTGGCGTGCGCCCCGCTGACGGCGGCGGCCGCCGCCTGCCTGGACGCGGAGCCCGGGCTGTCGTTCGCCGGGCTGGTGACCCGGCTGCGGGAGGGGGCGACGGGTCCCCTGCCCGCGGGACATCGTCTCCGGTGAACGCGAGGGTGAAGAAGATGAGGAACGCTCCCCTGGCGCTGGTCGCCGTCGCGGGCCTGTCCGGGGCCTCGGGGACGGCGAGGGCCAACCCGCCGGACCTCTTCGGCCTGGGAGCCCCGGCGATGGGCCGGGGGGGCGGCGGGATCGCCATCAGCGATGACGCGATGTCCGCCTACCTGAACCCCGCCGGGCTGGGGAGGGTCCACAGGGGCATGGTCCAGGCGGGGCTGCACCTGGGGTGGGAACGCTTCGGCGCCCTGCCCCAGATCGCGTCGGACGGGAACCGCGACGGCTACGTCAACCCCGACAGCCCCTACGACCGCTGGGTGCCCGAGGACTACCCCCAACCCTCGGGCCTCCACTTCGGCGCGGCCAAGGCCGCCCTCCGCTACCTCAGGGGCGGGATTGCCGTGGGCCTCCCCATGGAGCGGATCGTCCTGCTCAGCCAGGAGGACCCCCAGTACCCCTACTACGTCCGCTGGAAGAACCGCCCCCAGCGCTTCTCCGTCACCGCCGCGGGGGCGGTGGTACCCGTCGAGGGCCTCTCCTTCGGCGGCGGCGTGACCGTCCTGGCCCGGGCCGCCCTGAGGCTGGCCTTCGTCATCGACGCCGACCTCACCCCGGCGCTGGACGAGGAGGGGCGCACGGAGGGGATCGACCTCGACTTCGTGGTCAACCCCAACGACATCGAGGTGGACGTCCGCCCCGTGCTCGCCCCGGTCCTGGGCTTCCAGTGGGACCTGGGCACGGTCGCCCCGGTCCTGAAGGGGCTGGCGGTGGGCGGAGTGTTCCGGGGTCCCATCGACCTGGAAATCTCGCCGACCGAGCTGGACCTGGACCTGTACTTCCGGGTCCACGACATCGGGGACCTGGGGGAGATCTCCATCCCCCTGGAAGCGCAGGTGCTCTTCCAGATCCTGGACTTCTACACCCCCATGCAGGTGGGCTTCGGCGTCGGCTACGTCCACCCCCGGGTCCGGGCCTACGCCGACGTCCAGTGGAACCGCTGGTCCAAGGCCCTCCCTTCGGTGGCCCGCGTCGACGAGGAGGGCACCACGGTGCACATCGGGGTGGTGGACCTGGACCCGGAGGCCACCAACACCCGGGACTACGATCCCCTGGGATGGCGAGACACCTTCTCGTTCCGCGCGGGCGCCGAGCTCCGGCCGAAGTCGTTCCCCGTGAAGGGGCGCCTGGAGGAGATCGGCCTCGTGTTCCGCGCCGGCTACGGCTACGACCCCACCTACGTCCCCGAGCAGACGGGCCTGACCAACTTCCTCGACTCCGACGTGCACGCGGTGACCGCGGGGATCGGCGCCTGGACCCGGGACCCCTTCCAGGTCCTGGAGGGGCCGGTCTCCCTGGACCTCTCCTTCCAGTACCACCACCTGGTCCCCAGGACGAACGTGAAGGACCCCTCCGTGACGGAGGACGGAGTGCCTGCGGGCTACCCCCTCGGGGGGGAGATCACCTCGTCGGGCCGGGTGGTGACGGTGGGGGCGACGGTGGGGTTCGACTACTGACTGCGGGGGAAGCCCTCGCCCCCGGCGCCAACTACCGCGCCATCTCGATGGCCCCGTCCACGGTCAGGTAGCCGTACAGGTCGTACAGGAAAGTGGCTTCGAGGGCCCCCGTGGCGCCGATGGCGCCCTCCAGGGCCATGTCCACTTCCTGAGGCGTGCCGATCCCGAAGTCGATGGTGGCGACCAGCACGCCGGCGAACGCGCCGCCGGCGAGCTCCGCCTCGAAGGCCATCGGCACCACCCCCCACGTCGAGTCCTCCCCGAACGCGCACTGCGCCTCACCCACCAGGAGGGTGCCGAAGTCGTCGACCTCTCCCGAGGACTCCCCGGCGCAGGGGAGCTCGAACCAGTCCGTGACGATGTTGGCCGACACCTCCCCCCCGTAGACGCCCGCGTAGGGGCTCAGCATCCGGATCCCGTCCACCCGGGCCTCCACCGCCTCGCCGTTGGGCAGCAGGGCGGATGCCACCACGCTGTGCTCGCCGACGGGGAGGTCGTCCAGCACCGCGACGGCCCCGTGGGCGATCGCGCCGGGGCCAGGCTCGGAGTTCCAGTCGATGGCGTCGAACGGGAGGAGCTCCCCGCCCGAGGACCGGACCTCGGCGCGGACCGCGAGGTCGCCCGCCACCGCACTGTAGCCCGGGGTCGGCGCGGTGATCACCAGGGAGGCTCCGTCGTAGACGGTGTTGTCCACGGTGTCGTCGTCCGCCGCGTCGTCGTCCGCCGCGTCGTCGTCCGAGACGTCGTCGTCCGAGGCGTCGTCGTCCGAGGCGTCGTCGTCCGCCGCGTCGTCGTCCGCCGCGTCGTCGTCCGCCGCGTCGTCGTCCGCCCCTGCCCCGTCGCCCGCACCGTCGATGGTCAGGGTGCCGGTGGCGCACCCGCCTCCCAGCAGCAGGGACAGGGTCGAGATCAGGAGGACGAGCGGGGAGCGGGCGGCAGCCATCGACGTCTCCTTCGACGCGGCGCCGGCCGCGACGGGTGGAGAGGGGGGTGGGGGGACCGGGCGGGATGCAATATAGCAGCGAAGGTGCCGTTCGTGGCAAGGGGAGCCTCCCCCGGATCGGGGATGGCGGCGCGCGTTGTCGGCCCCGGGGCAGGTGCCTATAATCCCGCCCCCGCCCGAGCCGACGACGTCAACCCCACCGCCCCCCGAGGTCCCCATGCCCTCCCCCACCGAGGAGTTCAGCTTCGAGGACGCCGAAGAGGCCTTCGACGAGGGCGACTTCGAGCTCGCCATCGACATCTGCCACGCCCTCATCGAGCAGGATCCCACCGACGTCGACGCCCTGGCCCTGCTGGGGGACTCCCTGATGCAGCTCGACGAGTTCGAGGCGGCGGAGGAGGTCTACCGCGACGCCGTGGAGATGGCCCCGGAGTCGCCGGTCCTGGTGGCCGGCCACGGCGTCACCCTCTTCGAACTGGGGCGCTTCGACGAGGCGCGGGCGGAGCTGGACCGCGCGGTGGCCATGGACGGCGAGGTGGGGGGCGCCCCCTTCTACCTCGGGCTGCTCGCGGAGAGGGACGGCCGGCACGACGTCGCCGACGGGCACTTCCGGCGGGCCCATGCCATCGACCCCGAGCAGTTCCCCCTGCCCGTGGAGTGGAGCGAGGCGGACGTCCGGCGGGCGATCGGCCCGGCGATGGAGCGGATCCCCGCGGCCGCCCGCCCGTTCGCGGCGGACGCGGACCTGGTGATCGAGGACCTCCCCTCCCAGGACCTGCTGGCCGCCTTCGCCCCCCCCCTGAGCCCCCTGATCCTCTGCCTCTTCGAGGGCGGCGACACCTCCGACGGTGCGAGGCCCGGGGCGATCCGCGTCTTTCGGCGCAACCTCGGAAAGGTGGCCCGGGACGGGGACGAGCTCGCCCAGGAGCTCTCCCGGGCGTTCATGTACGAGGTCGTCCGCTTCTACGAGATGGACGACGAGACGGCGAGGCGCCTGGGCATCGAGGACGCCCTCTTCGGCCCCCCGGGCAGCGGCCCTGACATCCGCTCCGCCATCGACGCCGCCCTCGCGCGGATGGACGACGAGGACGAGGTCGAGCCTCCCCAGCGGTCGCTTCCCCCAGGGAGCAGCGACGCCACCCGCGGACCCCGGGGCGGCCCCGGGCGGCGGGGCAACGGCCGAGGGAACTGATCCCGTCTCCCCATTCCCGGTGGCCCGAAGGTCGGGCCGATCCCGGTCAGAAGTACAGCTCGGGCCCGTCCGGGTCGCTGTCCATCGCGCCGGTGAGGTAGAAGAACGACCCCACCAGCCACAGCAGCGTACCCAGCCCGATGGTCGCCAGCGCGGGTCCCACCAGCAGGGCCGGGTTGCCCAGGAAGTACGCCCCCACGTCCTGGCTGAGGCCGGCGCCGATGCAGGCCACGCAGTAGCCGACGATGCCGATGACGGCCACGGCGAACCCGCCGATGACGAGCCGCTTGCCGCGTCGCATCGACTGCTCCGCCTTGGCGTAGGCCTGGACCCGGGTCACCCGCGAACGGACCACGGACTCCCCGTCCCCTCCGCGGACCTCTCCCGGAGAGGGTCTGGACTCGGCGCGCTTGTCGGTGGAAGACCTCATGGCGGGACGCCTCCTGTCTCTGGCGAGACCATCGTTGCAGTGTTGCCGGACCACTCCGCGTGCCGCCGTGCCGGCCGCCTCCGTGCCCAGAGGACGACCGCGTACAGCATCCGCCGGCCCAGCCCGAGGAAGGTCAAGAGCCACGCCGCGGCCGCCGCGATGACGAAGGCCCGGGCGATCCAAAGGAGGAAGGACGCGCCCAGGCTCTCCGCCAGGCGGAACGAGCAGACCGAGTACATCCCCAGGGGGAACACCAGGCCCCAGTACAGGGGATCGTAGGAGAGCCGGACCCCCCGCACGCGATGCCTCCAGATGCCGAGGACCAGCAGCATGGGGATCCACCACGTCGCCGTGGCCCAGAACATCACCGTCAGCCCGAGCACGAAGGGGCGCAGCGGCGCAAGGAGCGGGGAGCTCGCGGTGGTGGTCGCGATCAGCGCCCCCGCGAGGGTCGAGATGGCCACCGCCCCCATGTTGATCCAGTACGGGGGCATGAGGTCGTTGGGGGAGAAACGGAAGAACATGTAACGGTAGAAGATGAGGCCGATGATCCACAGGTAGAGCATCCCCCCACCGAGCCAGAAGCACAGGAGCACGAAGAGGGCCGCGTCCCGGTCGCCGAGGATGTCGCCGTTCACGGTGCAGCCCAGGACGCACACCGCCTGGGTGGCGACCGCCGCCACCAGCCAGCCGCCGTTGATCCCCTCGGCCAGGGTCGGCTTGTCGTCGCCGACCGTGAGCAGCGCGAACACCGTGTAGGTGCACGCGGCCCAGAGCACGACGCAGACCCACCACAGGGCCTTCGCCAGCGCGACCTCGCCGTGGAGCAGCACGGCCTGGGAGCCCAGGACGCCGGTGGCGGCGACGACGGTGAAGTAGCCCGGGGCGCGCCCGTGGTCCCGCAGATCGGCCAGCACGCGCCCGGGGAACATCGACGCCCGCGCGATGAACAGGACCCACAAGGCGGGGTAGGCCACCACGTTGATCCAGGAGAGGACGATGGCCAGCTCCCGGAGGCCCAGCAGGTGGCACGAGATCGCGACGATCCCCGTGGCCATGGCCAGCGCGAAGTACGCCGGGTGCATGATGGCCAGCCGCGCCTTGAGGTGGTCCAGGACCGGCACCTCGCGGTAGGCGCTCGCGGCGTCGGGCCGGGCCGGGCGTTGGGATCGATCGAGTGTCACGCTTCCAGGTTATGGAGCGCGACGGAGGGCCGGTATCCGCGACCGTCTGAAACTCGTGTCCGACAAAGCACGGGGGAGTGTCGGTCTCGGTCCTACACGGTGTCGGCGGCGCAGGAGGTTCTAACCCTCTTCAGGCGATGAGCTGGAGGGGACCGGCCTCGGAGCGGATTCGTACCGCGTTTCCTCGTGCCCGAGCCCAGGCCGAAGGCCGGTGCCCGCGCCCGTGCCCGGCTGGGGCGTCCGATCA
>JAKLKC010000110.1 GCA_023150875.1 Myxococcota bacterium
GGACGACGACGTCGCGGGCGACGACGACTCCGAGCCGGGAGACGATGACGTCGTCGGGGACGACGACTCCGAGCCCGGGGACGACGACGTGGTCGGGGACGACGACTCCGAGCCCGGGGACGACGACGTGGTCGGGGACGACGACGTCGCGGGCGACGACGACTCCGAGCCCGGCGACGACGACGTCGCGGGGGACGACGACTCCGAGCCCGGCGACGACGACGTCGCGGGGGACGACGACTCCGAGCCCGGGGACGACGACGTCGCGGGCGACGACGACTCCGAGCCGGGAGACGACGACACCGCAGGCGACGACGACTCCGAGCCGGGAGACGACGACGTCGCGGGCGACGACGACTCCGAGCCGGGGGACGATGACTCCGAGCCGGGAGACGACGACACCGCTGGCGACGACGACGACACGCCGGTCGACCCCGAGGGCTTCACCTACGAACTCTCTCGGGGCGAGGTCGAGTTCTCGCTCGTGCTCGACAGGGCCATGAACCCCATCTTTGCCGGCAAGCCGATGCTGATGGGCGTCCTGGACGTCGAGGACGACGAGATCTGGATGCGCTTGGCTCCCGGACGGGGCCACGGCGTCGAGGCCCGCCAGGACCTCTGCTACCCCACCGCCGAGTTGGATCCGGGAGTCTTCGCCGATCCCTGGTTCGAGGGGGGCCCGGGCGAGTTCGGGCGGCAGGCCTTCGGGGGGGAGATGCCGGTGTGGGATGCCTGGCTCTCCGGCGAGTTCGCGGCCGACCACGACTCGTTCACCGACGGCGTGCTGAGCTTCGTGGCCGACGTGGGCAACGTCCCGATCTACGGCAATATCTGCTCGGCCCTCGAACCTGATGGGATTCACTGCGGCCCCTGCCCCGACGGCCTGACCGAAACCTGCGTGGACGTGACCCTCAGCCAGATCGACGGGACCCGGATCCTCGACCTGGCCCTAGTGCCCCGCACCGCCGAAGACATCGACGCCGATCCCGGCTGCTGATGCGTCGCCCTGCGTGGGCTCGCCTCCCCGGAGCGGGGACCGAGGAGTCCCGATGACCGCCGATCCCGCCCCCTCGCCGCCCGACGCCGGGGCCAGGCGCGGTCCCGTGCTGCGGCAGCGTCACTTCATCGACTCCCACAAGGGGGCCACGGCGGCCTGGGCGCTGGCGACCATCGCCCTCCACGACCAGTGGTCCAACCCCACCGCCTGGACCTACCTGGCCCTCCACGGGACCTACGGGATCCTGTGGGTGTGGAAGAGCCGGGTCTTCCCGGACCGCCAGTGGGAGCGGCCCACGGGCGTGGGGTACGGCCTCGTGATCTGGGGGGGACTTAGCCTCTACTGGATCGCCCCCTGGCTCCTGTCGGCGCGGGGGGTACAGGCCCCGCCCGCCTGGCTGGCCGCCTGCGTGGCCACGTACGCCGCCGGGATCTTCCTCCACTTCGCGGCGGACATGCAGAAGCACGTCGCCCTGTCCCTGCGCCCGGGGCTGATCACCGACGGCCTGTTCGCCCGCTGCCGCAACCCCAATTACCTTGGGGAGCTGCTGATCTACCTGGGGTTCGGCCTCCTGGCGATGCACTGGGCGCCGGTGTTGGTGCTGGCCCTCTTCGTGGCGGCGGTGTGGGTGCCCAACATGCGCCGCAAGGACCGGTCCCTGTCCCGCTACCCGGAGTTCGCCGAGTACCGGCGGCGGAGCTGGCTGTTCCTGCCGGGGATCTGGTGAGTCCGGGAACGGCCTCGTTCCCTACCGCCGCTCGCCGCCCGTCACGCCGCCGCCCCGCCAGCCGCGACACTGGTAGACGCCCCCGGGGGGCAGGTTGAGGGGGACGAAGCGGAAGCGGACCTCCTGGAAGAGACCGCGGTAGAGGCGCCCCTGGAGCCAGGGCGCGGTCGTCACCTGGTGGAGGGAGCCGGTCCCGTCCAGGCGGTCGCCGATGGCGTGGAGGAGTCGATGCCGAGGAGCGTCGGGGAGCCACCACATGGGGAGGGCCGAGACCACGTGCTCCACGCGGCCGATCCCGAGGTCGTCCAGCAACGCATCCAGACCGGTGGCGTCGGCCCGGACCACCTCGACGCCCGGGAAGCGACGCCGGAGGTGGGCGCAGAAGGCGGCGTCCCGCTCGACCACCACCAGCCGCCCGCGCCCGGCCAACGCCCTGACCAGTTCGGCGGTGATGGGCCCGGTCCCGGCGCCGAGCTCGACCACGGTGGGATCGTCCTCGGGGCGGATCCCTTCCGCAGCGGAGTGCGCCAGCCAGCGGGAGCTGGGGGAGACCGAGGCCACCGCCGACCGCTGTTCCCAGAAGCGCTTCAGGAAGAGCCATCGCCCCTCGCCGGCCCCGGCCCCGGGCGGGAAGCCCAACGTCCCGTCCCCTCCGGCCCTCGTGGACGCTCTCATCGGCTCACCTCCTCGGCGGAGCGGGGCAGCACGAAGCGCGCCACCCCCCCCGGGGGCCTCCGGCACCCTCGGTGACTCGAGCGGCGAGTCCGGCGGCGTGGGACGTGCAGGGACGTGCAGGGAGGGGGAGCGTCCAGGACGCGCCCGAAGGCGCTCCGACGAGGAGATCCCGAGAAAGGGAGGAGAGCGAGATGCCCACCCGCTGGCAGATCGAGAGGGGTGCCGACGTGTACGGCGCCGACGGCAGCCGCATCGGGCAGGTGGCCGATGCGATGCCGGACTACATCCACGTCGTCAAGGGCTACATCTTCCACAAGGACATGTACCTGCCCACCACCCTGGTGGCCGAGGTCAACGACGGGGTGGTGCGCCTCTCCGTCGACAAGGACCGCGCCCGCGAGCTGGCCACCGAGCAGCCCCCTGCGGCCCGCACCGGGACCGCGGAGACCGCGGCCACCGAGGCGCGGAGCTTCGGCCACGCCGAGGAGAGGCGGGAGGCGGCCCACGAGGTGAGGGTCCCCATCAGCGAGGAGGAGCTCGTCGCTCGCAAGCACTCCGAGGAGGTGGGCGAGGTCGAGGTCCACAAGGACGTGATCGAGGAGGAGAGGACCTTCCGCGTGCCGGTGAGCCGTGAGGAGGTCCACGTGGAGCGGATCGAGACCGACCGCCCCCTGCGCCCCGGCGAGAAGGCGTTCGTGGAGGAGACGATCCGCATTCCCATCGTCGAGGAGGAGGTGACCGCCGAGAAGAGGGCCCACGTCGTGGGCGAGGTGGTGGTGTCCAAGGAGGTCGTCGAGGAGCAGCGCGAGGTCAAGGGCACCGTGAGGCACGAGGAGGTGCGGGTCGAGCGGATCGACGAGAGGCACTGGGAGAAGGCCGAGCCCCAGTTCCGCGCCCACTACGAGCAGACCGGCGTCCCCGGGCGCTGGAGCGACGTGGAGCCGGCCTACCGCTTCGGCCACGCCACGGCCTACGACCGGCGCTACCAGGCCAGGACCTTCGCCGAGGCCGAGCCGGATCTCCGCCAGGAGTGGGAGGCGCGGGGCGGTCGGACGCCGTGGGCGGAGGTCCGCACCAAGGTCCACGACGCCTGGCATCGGGTGCGGGGCACGACGCCGAAGTAGCGGCAGGGCCCGGGCCCCGGGGGTGGATGACCCCGGGGCGGACCGTCGGCGGCTTCCGGCGGCGGCGCGGCCCAGAGGCAGGAGAGCCCGGGGCGGCCCTTAGCGGTCCACAGGGGCAGCGTGGCGCGCCGGGCCCTGGCGCCCAGGACTCCGGGCCTGGAGGCCACGGCGGGAGCCCCTCCCGGGCCCGGGACCCCGGGCGCTGTCCTTGGGGGGCGCCCTCCCGCCGCCTCCCGGTTCATCCCGTCGGCGGGGGCCGGCGGCCTCTGGCACGGTCCGGAGGGCCGATGCGCTCCGTGCGCTCCGGACCGGAACGGCGTAACATCCTGCCGCCATGAGGACCATCGACCTACCCGGCGTCCGCCCCATCCGCCACCTCCTCGTCGATCCCGAGATCGCCGAGATCATGATCAACGGCCCGGAGCGCGTATTCGTCGAGCGGAGGGGGATGACCGAGGCGGTGCCGGCCGAGGCCGCCGATCCGCTCCAGATGGAAGTCCTGGTCGAGAACCTGCTGGCCCACACCGGGCGCACCCTCAGCCGGCGGGCGCCGATGGTGGACTTCCGCCTCGACGACGGCACCCGGGTGAACATCGTGATCCCCCCCATCGCGCTTGGGGGCGCGGTGATCACCATCCGCAAGCACACGGGACTGATCCGCAGCCTGGACGACCTCGCCGATCATGGCTCGCTGACCGGGCGGGTGGCGGCCTTCCTCGCCTACGCGGTGCAGGCCCGGCTGAACATCGTGTTCTCGGGGGGCGCCGGCAGCGGAAAGACCACCACCCTGGGCCTCCTGACCCGGTTCATCGCCCCCGAGGAGCGGGTGGTGGTCATCGAGGATACGGCCGAGCTCGACCTCTCCCTGCCCCACTGCGTGCGCCTGGAATGCCGCCCGCCGAACCACGAGGGGGCAGGGGGCATCGCCCTCACCGACCTGCTCAAGAACGCCCTGCGGATGCGCCCCCGGCGGATCCTGGTGGGCGAGGTCCGGGGAGACGAGGCGTTCGAGATGCTGCACGCGATGTCCAGCGGCCACGACGGGTCGATGTGCGTCCTCCACGCCAGTTCCCCCTCCCACGCCATCTCCCGCCTGGAGCTGATGTTGATCTCCCGGGGACTGCCGCTGCCCCTGTGGGCGATCCAGAGGCAGATCGCCGCCAGCGTCGACCTGGTCGTCCAGCACGCCATCGGCCCGGACGGCGTCCGCCGGATCACCCACGTCTCCGAGGTGGGCTCGGTGGACCGGGAGCAGGTCTCGCTCCGGCACCTCTACCAGTATCGCCTCGACCGGATCTCCGAGGAGGGGCGCGCGGTGGGGGCGTTCGTGTGTGGCGGCGTGACCCCGTCCTTCGTCGACCGCCTGCGCCTGGTGGCCGGGGACCGGGTCGATGACCTGTTCGCCCCCGGAGAGACGTAGGTCCATCATTGCCCATGCGCTTGCCGCTCAAAGCTCCGGGCCTTCCCGCTCTTTCCTCTGCGTTCTCTGCGGGCCCTGGACGGGCCACTCTGCGCCTCCGCGGGCGAGCCAAGGACGGCGAGCCATTCGTGACCGCTGGCGGTCATCACGAACTTCCCTGGGTGGCATCCGGATAGGCATGGGTCCATCCAGGAACCCGTCCGGGACATCCGCCTCCACCGGCGCCAGGGTGTAGACTCCCCCGCGCGACGGCTCCGCGGGCCCGGGCGATCCCCTCGCCCTCTCCGCGGTGGCGTTCCGCTTCCCCACCCTGTCCCCGCGGAAGACGGCATGTCCCCTCGTTCCCTCGCGCTCGCGGCTCCCTGGACGGTCCTCCTCGCCACCCTCCTCGTGGGTTGCGGAGGACCGGCGCCGAGCGACCCGCGGGTCGCTGCGGCCGACGTGCCCGCCGGATGGCTGGACGAGGTCCAGGAGCGGATCGCGGCCTCGGAGTACCGCTTCCGGCCGGCCGGAACATCCTTCGAGGCGACGAACCGCGCCCAGGACTACCGGGCCAGGTTCGATGCCTCGGGCGTCGTCCTCACCCCCCGCTCCGCCCAGGCGGGCTACCGCCTCGACCTCCGCGTCGCCGCTTGGGGCCGGGAGGACTCATTGCGCCCGCCGACGACGGCAACGCCGGCCGAGGGCCCCTGCCTGGCCACCGGCGAGGTCGACGAGGAGGGAGCCTGCCTCCGCCGCCTGGACTACGTCCGGGCGGGCATCGTCGAGTGGTGGGAGAACCGGCCCGAGGGCCTCCGGCAGGGCTTCACCGTCGCCGCCCGCCCCCGGGGTGATGGCCCCCTCGTGGTCGACCTGGCGGTGGACGGCATGACCCCGCGCGTCGAGGGGAGCGGCGACGCGGCGACCTTCGAAGCCCCCGCCGGGGGTGGGCTGCGCTACTCCGGCCTGGCCGCCTGGGACGCCCGGGGCCGGACCCTGGCGGCGCGGATGGAGGCGGCGGGCGCCGGGCTGCGCCTCGTCGTCGACGACGCGGGGGCCGCCTTCCCCGTCACCATCGACCCGGTGCTCGCCACCCACGCCTGGTCGGCGATGTCCGACCAGGCGGGTGCCCAGATGGGCGGCGCCGTCGCGTCCGCGGGGGACGTCAACGGCGACGGGTACGCGGACGTGGTCGTGGGCGCCCCGGGCTGGTCCAACGGCCAGACCTCCGAGGGGAGGGCCCTGCTGTACCTCGGCTCCGCCTCGGGCCTGTCCACGACCCCCGCGTGGACCGCCGAATCGAACCAGGCCACCGCGTGGTTCGGTGCCGCGGTCGCCAGCGCCGGCGACGTCAACGGCGACGGGTACTCCGACGTGATCGTGGGTGCCTGGGGCTATTCCGGCGGCCAGACCGGCGAGGGGCGCGCCTACCTCTACCTGGGCTCCGCCGCGGGACTCGCCTCGGTCCCCTCGTGGACCGCCGAGTCGAACCAGGCCGACGCCTGGTTCGGGATCTCCGTCGCCAGCGCCGGCGACGTGAACGGTGACGGCTACTCCGACGTCATCGTCGGCGCCTCGAAGTACGACGACGGGCACACCGACGAGGGGGCCGCGTTCGTCTACCACGGCTCCGCCTCGGGCCTCGGCGCCAGCCCGGCCTGGACCGGGCAGATCGACGCCGCGACCGCCTACTTCGGCTGCTCCGTCGCCGGTGCCGGGGACGTGAACGCCGACGGCTACTCCGACGTCATCGTCGGCGCATACGGCTACAGCAACGGGTCGAGTGGCGAGGGCGGGGCCTTTGCGTACCACGGATCCGTGTCGGGGCTCGCCGCCAGCCCCAACTGGGCGACCGAGTCGAACCAGGCGTCGGCCTCCCTCGGGCAGTCGGTGGCCGGGGTCGGAGACGTCAACGGCGACGGCTACGGCGACGTCGTGGTCGGCGTCCCCCAGTACGACGGGGGGAGCACGGACGAGGGGCGCGTCTACGCCTTCCACGGGGGGAGCGGCGGCCTCGCCACCAACTCGGCGTGGTACGAAGAGGCGGACTCCTCCAGCGCCAACTTCGGGTACTCCGTGGCGGCCGCGGGGGACGTCAACGGCGACGGGTATGCCGACGTCGTGATCGGAGCCCACAACCGCTCCAACGGCCAGACCAACGAGGGCCAGGCCCACGTATACGTCGGCTCCTCGTCGGGCCTGAGGTCGACGGCTATTTGGACCGGCGAGTCGAACCAGACCTCCGCCAACTTCGGCCGGGCCGTCGCCAGTGCCGGTGACGTCGACGGCGACGGGCTCGCCGACGTCGTCGTGGGTGCACCGTACCTCGACGACGGGGAGACCGACGAGGGCCGAGCCTACGTCTTCCTCGGATCAGGAGGCGCCCCCTCCACCTTGTCCTACTGGCACGCGGACTCCGGCCAGAGCTCCGCCTACTTCGGCTGCTCGGTGTCGGGCGCCGGGGACGTCAACGGGGACGGGTACTCCGATATCGTCGTGGGGGCATATGCCTACGACGGGGGGGACGCCGACGAGGGGCGGGCATACCTCTACCTGGGCTCCGCGGCGGGCCTGTCCACGAGCCCATCCTGGACGGCGGAGTCGAACCAGGCGGGCGCGGCCTTCGGGTACGCCGTCGCGGGGGCCGGGGACGTCAACGGAGACGGATACTCGGACGTCCTCGTCGGCGCGCGCACCTATGACGACGGCGACACCAACGAGGGCCGGGCCTACGTGTATCACGGCTCCTCCTCGGGCCTCGGGGCCAGCCCCGCCTGGACGGCGGAGTCGAACCAGGCGGACGCCTACTTCGGCGCCGTCGTCTCCGGAGCGGGCGACGTCAACGGGGACGGATATTCCGACGTGATCGTCGGCGCTTATTACTACGACAACGGAGAGAGCGGCGAGGGCAGGGCCTATGTCTACCTGGGGTCCGCCGGGGGCCTCGCCACGGCGCCGGCCTGGACCGCGGAAGGGGATCAGGCGGGCGCCTACTTCGGGTACTCGGTCTCCGGGGCCGGGGATGTGGACGGCGACGGCTACGGCGACGTCGTCGTGGGCGCACCCTATTTCGACAACGGGCAGACGGAAGAGGGCCGGGCCTTCGTGTTCCTCGGCTCCGAGAGCGGGCTCGGGGCGAGTCCGGCGTGGACGGCGGAGTCCAACCAGGCGAGCGCCTCCTTCGGCTTCGCGGTGTCCGAGGCAGGCGACGTGAACGGAGACGGGTACGGCGATGTCATCGTCGGTGCCCCGAGCTACGACAACGGCCACACCGACGAGGGCCGGGCCTATGTCTACCTGGGCTCGGCCGACGGCCTCGCCGCCAGCCCGGCCTGGACGGCGGAGGGGGATCAGTCATCGGCCCAGTACGGGCGCGCGGTGTCGTCCGCGGGGGACGTCGACGGAGACGGTTACGGCGACGTGATCGCCGGGGCCCTGTACTGGGACGGAGGCTACACCAACGAGGGGGGCGCGTGGCTCTACCTCGGCTCCGGGACGGGCCCATCGGAGACGGCGGCCTGGAGCTGGACCGGCCTCCAGTCGTCTGCCTACTTCGGGGCCTCCTTGGCCTCGGCGGGGGACGTCAACGGCGACGGGTTCGGCGACCTGGTCATCGGCGCCTACAACTTCGACAACGGCAGCTCTGACGAAGGGGTCTCCTTCGTCTTCCACGGGAACTCCGCGGACAACACCACCCCCGCCTTCGGCCTCGCCGCCCAGGCGCGCCAGCCGGGAAGCACCACCCCCATCCAGCCCGCCGGGTGGTCCGACGACACGTCCGCCTTCGACGTCGCCATGAGGGGCCGCACCCCCTTCGGCCGGGGAGATGTCAAGCTCCAGGTCGAGGCCAAGCCCCCGGGCGTCCCCTTCGACGGCCTCGACCTGCACACCGGCGCCACGTGGGCCGACACCACCCTGGCGGGGGTCGAGCTCCAGGAGACCCTGGACTCCCTGGACGGCATCACCGGCTACCACTGGCGCGCCCGCCTGCGCTACCGCCCCAGCGAGGGACGACCCCAGCTCTGGTCCCACTGGGTCTACGGGGGCGTGTCGGGGGATCCCCTGGGGGTCCACGTCGTCACCGGCTGTGGCGAGGCCACCTGGTACGCCGACGGGGACGGGGACGGCTTCGGAGACGATGCCACCGCCTGGCTTGGGGACTGCCACCGTCCGCCGGGCTACGTGGCGGTCGCGGGCGACTGCAACGACCTGGACCCGGACGCGTACCCCGGGGCCGACGAGGCCTGCAACGGGCGGGACGACGACTGCGACGGGACGGTCGACGAGGGGGCCATGGGCGGCGGGGCGGGGGGTGCCGACGCCGATGGGGACGGATACGGGACCTGCGGGGACGAGCCCGACTGCGACGACGGCGATCCCACCGTCCATCCCGGCGCGACGGAGACCTGCGACGGGGAGGACGACGACTGCGACGGAGACGCCGACGAGGGCTTCGACGCCGACGGAGACGGATACGGCACCTGCGGCGCGAGCCCCGACTGCGCCGACGGCAACCCCGCGATCCACCCCGGAGCCACCGAGTCCTGCAACGCCCTGGACGACGACTGCGACGGCGTCGCCGACGAGGGCTTCGACGCCGACG
>JAKLKC010000111.1 GCA_023150875.1 Myxococcota bacterium
CGATGAGCTGGAAGGCGGACTCAGAAACTGGGGAACTCGCTCTGGAACGACGTACTAGGCCGCGGGCCCCCTCTTCCGCAGCACCAGGATCGCCGACCGGGCGCGCTCCGGCGGCGCCGGGCCCAGGTTCGCCACTGCCAGGGGCAAGTCCAGGGCCCGGGGCGTCGCGGCCAGGGCCGGCGGCCAGTCCTCCCACGGGCGCAGTCCCCGGACCGCCTCCCCCACGTACCGGCGCTCCAGCTCCTCGAAGGGGGCCGCCCCCAGGAGGCGCGCCCCCAGAGCCTCGGGGTCGTAGCGCCGCTCCTGGAACGTGGGCTCCTCGGGGCGGTCCCGGCCGAGCTCGTTCATCCGGTGGCCACGGCGCCGGACCTCCTGGTACCGGGGGCCGAAGGGCACCTCGATCACCGCGACTCCCCCCGGGACCAGGACCCGGTGGAGCTCGGCGAGGGCCCGGGTGTCCCCGTCGCCGGGCACGTGCTCCAGGACGGAGACGCTGAAGGCGAGGTGGAAGCTGGCGTCGGGGAAGGGAAGGCAGCGGCCGTCCGCGGGGGCGAGGGCGAGGTTCCCGCGGCGCGGGTAGGCGCGTCGGTACCGCCCCCGCCACCTCTCCAACCCCCGGGAGTCCCCGAGGTCCGTCGCCACCACGTCGAGATCGGTGGACGCGGCGACGGTGAAGGCCAGGACCTTCGGGGATCCGAGGTCCAGCACCCGCCCGCGGGAGGGCAGGTGGCGGAGCAGGGGCCCGGCCACGGGAGCCCTCCAATACCCCAGGGGGGCGAGGAGGAGCCGCGCCGCGGATCCGAGCCGGAGGGCGGTGGTCTCCACGACGGCGCTCGCCAGGGCGACCCGGGCAACGCGGAGGGCGGCGGTGCGGTCGTGGCGGTCCAGCACTCCACCCTTCTACTCCCTCCGCTGCTCGCCGGGCGACCCCACGCGGTGGAGCAGGGGCCGGACGGAGGGAACGCCACCGGAACCTGAAGCGGTGGTCTTGACACCGGAGCGGCCCGCCGTTACCTTCCGCCTCGTCCGCGCGGCGGGCGCTCAGGAACTCCCCATGGCCACCGAATCCGCACGTCCCGCTCCGTCGGCTGCCCCCATCGGGCCCGATTCCGGACCGGACGTGATGGACTCGGCCCAGGGCCTGTTCGACTCGCTGAAGGCGATCTTTGAAAAGAGCAAGGAGGAGGTGGTTCGGGGGGCCCGGGTCAGTCGAGTCCGCCTGGACGTCTACCAGCTCCGCCGCGAGCGCGAGCATGCCCTTCGCCGACTGGGCGAGGAGGCCTACGAGCTGATCCAGCAGGGGCAGATCCCGGGCCTGATGACCGACGCCTACGCCGCGGTTGTGGGTGCGGACGAGCGGATCGCGGCCTGCGAGGCCGAGCTGGCCACGCTGGCGGATGCCCAGGTGGTGGCGGCCCCGGTGGACGCGGTGCGGACCCCGGATCCGAAGCCTGCCACCTCCGCCCCCGCGGAACCCGCGGTCGCGGCGGCCTCCCCGGTCCCGCCCCCCGGATCCCCGGAGCCCGCGGGCCCTCCGCCGCGCCGATCCCGCTCCGCGGGCGAGGCCGCCAACCGCTCGCGCACACGCGGCGACGCCCCCCCGAGGGGGCGCCGGGGGCGCACCTAGCGTCCCGCCCGCCGCCGGTCCTCCCGCCCCTCGCGGGGAGCCGGCCTTGAAAACAAGTTCATCGTGGGGCTGTAGCTCAGCTGGGAGAGCGCATGACTGGCAGTCATGAGGTCGTCGGTTCGATCCCGATCAGCTCCACCACTTAGAAAACCGAGGCCCGGCGGGCAGACAGCTCGCCGGGCCTCGGTCGTTCTGGGGTCGGGTGGCGCGACGAGGGTCTTGGTGGCGATCAGTTCAGGGTCAGCGTCCAGGTGGTGGTGACCGTCGTGTCGCCGTACGTCTCCGTCGTGCTGCCCGAGAAGGTGGTCTGCTCCTCGGAGTCCGTCGTGCCCTCCCCTTCGAAGTCCACCCACGCATCGTCGGTGTCGTTGTACTCGTCGGTGACTTCGGTGCGGCAGCTCGTGTCCTCGCCCAGGAAGTCGTAGCGGGCGGTCCAGACGCCCTCGGTGACGACCGAGACCAGCGCCTCCGACACGTCGACCTCGTAGGTGCCGTCGTTGACCAGGTAGAGGGCGGCGTCGCCGGAAGCGGGCGCGGACCCGGTCGTGGTCGAGTGGTCCTCGATGGTCTCGTCGTAGGTGCACGTACCCCAGCCCTGGTCGGGGCTGAACTCGAAGTAATCGTAGGTCTCCTCGAAGCCGAACGTCCCGCCGACGATCTCGAATTCCTTGTAGGTGCCGCCCCCTTTCCACCCTCCCCTCGCCCCGGCCACGCCCGCTACGAGCCGGAGCGTGAGGGAGCCGCTCATCGTCCTCTCCTCGGTGTACTCCTGCCTCGCTTCCCCCTCGCTCCACTCCCAGTGGGTCCTGCTCAGCTCCTGGAACGTCAGGCTCCCCCCCTGGAGGTCGGACGAGGTCACGTCGCCGACCTCGATGCGGGGCTCCGAGCGGAGCTCCGTCTCCACGAAGGCGATGAAGTCGTCCCCGATGGTCCCGTCGACCGTCGCCACCCAGGGCACCTCGAACTCGCTCTGCCCTGCTGTCGCGGCCACCTCGTTGGCGAGGACCAGGGACTCGTCCGTGCGGCGGTAGATGCGGACGGCCCGGACGTTGTACCCGACGCCGAAGAAGTCCACGGTGTCGGGCTCGAGGGTGACCGTGAACCTGACGTCGTCCCCGACGGCGAAGGCGTCGCGGTCGGCCTTGGCCGTCCCCCTCGGCGAGCTGGCGAGCTCCGCCTCGTACCGCAGCTCGAGCTCCGCCACCGAGACGCTGACGAACTCCAGGAAGCTCTCGAAGTCGGCGCCCGCCCCGATGGACGCCTCGAAGGAGGCCCCATAGGAGCCCGCGAAGTCGCGGTCGTCGGCCTGGGTCTGCTCGCTGGCGATCTCCGCCGCGAGCGCCAGGCCCGCCTTGCTCTCGATCGCCTCCACGCGCAGCCGGTCCGTGAAGCGTGCGCCGGCCTCCAGGTCGGCGAACAGGAACGCGTAGAAGCTGGCCTCGATCTGGATTCCCTCGAACGCCGTGGGCCAGACGGGCTCCACGCTCCCCTCCACGATGGGCGTCACCGTCTGGACCGGCGCGCAGTCGGGGTCGCACTCGAACCCCATCCGGACCGAGGCGCCCACCGTACTTGTGAAGGTCGCGCCGACCCCGCCGATGGGGACCGTCCCGGCGACCTCGAATCCCGCGCCGAGGGGGACCACCGCGCCGAGGGCGAGACCCAGGACCCCGGGCACGGGGACGTGGATCTCCCGGAAGGTCATCTTGCAGGTGAGGCTGCCGTCGATGGCGGCGGACAGGGTCGGCGTGACCTCCAGGGTGACCTGCGGATCGCCGCCGACGACGATCCTGCGCGTCGCGTCGTTCCACTCGATGTCGTAGGTGAGGGCGGGAGTGAAGGTCAGCGAGGACTGGGCCAGGCCGATCTGGATCGCGCTGAGCTCCGTCTCGCACTCGAACGGCCCGACTTCGAACTCCGCGCGCGCCTCGGGGGCGCTCGTGGGGAAGGCGGCGGGGCCCATCGTCATCGTGACGGACCCGTCGGCCTGCGGCTCGATGTGGAACGCGGACTCGACGGCGTCCGGGGTGACGTAGGGGGCGCGGGAGAGGTCGAGGCTCGCGCCGATGTCGATGGCGGCGAAGACCTCGTCGAGGGGCACCATCTCGAGGGTGACGACGGAGCCGCTCACCTCGGCGACCCTGCCGCCCACGGCCTTCTCGCCGTTGCCCAGCAGCACGGTCCCGACCGCGGGCGCCTCGACCCCCGAGAGCGTCACGTCGTATCGGTAGCCGACCTCCACGGGCGCGGTCTCGTCCCGGGGCTCCGGCTGTCCGACGACCTGGTCGTCCCCCACCACGACGGCGCCGGGGACCGGCGACGCCGCCACCACCAGGACTTCGACACGGGCGTCGCCCGCCTGCGCGGTGACGACGGCGGAGCCCAGGGGCTCGACGGCGGTGACTGTGCCGTCGCCTTCGACTCGGATGGTCGACGGCGCGCTCGACTCCCAGGTGATGGGGGCTTCGACGACCGCGCCCGACGCGTCCAGGACCCTCGCCGTCAGCCGCTGGCTGGGCGTCGAGGGTGTGAGGAGGGCGCCACTCGGAGTGATCTCGATGCGCGCCGGCACGGGATCGGCGGGCTCGGCGGGCTCCGAGCAACCCATCGCCGCAGCAAGCACGAGGACCGCGTGGGGGAGACGTCGGATGGGCCGCATCGGGGAGGCTCCGGGAGCGCCGGGTGCTGCCGAACGCCCCGCTCCCCTGGAGGCGCCCGCTAGGACGTCGTCGACTCGCCGGGTCGGGACGTGGTGCCGGAGGGGGGACTCGAACCCCCACGTCCTTTCGGACAACGCATTTTGAGCGCGCCGCGTCTGCCGTTCCGCCACTCCGGCCCGTCGGGCGGATTCTGGGGAGCCCGACCGCCGCTGTCAATGCGCCTCGTCGTGCCCGCTCGCTCCGTTCCGATGCGCGCGGGGATTGACGAGCGACGTGAAAGCGTGTTCAGTAGGGTCCAGGACTTCTTCCGGGAGACGCTGGCACATGCTCGAAGCGATGGACGGAGGGCGGAAGGATCGGCTGACGCGGCGACAGAGGCAGGTCCTGGAGTTCATCGGGGCCCACGTGGCCCGCACCGGCCTGTCCCCCACCTACAGGGAGATCGGCGAGGGCCTGGACATCCGCTCCACGAACGGGGTGAGCGATCACGTCCGGGCCTTGATCCGGAAGGGATACCTTGGCAAGCTCGACGGCGGGCGGGGCCCCCTGGCCCGGGCGCTGGGCCTGACGGAGAGGGCCGCGGGACTGACCGGCCTCGCCGCCGGCCCCGCGGTGGCGGCGAACGCCCCCGGGGGCGACTCGGACGTCGTCGAGGTGCCGATCTACGGCCGGGTGGCCGCCGGATCCCCCATCCTCGCGGACCAGAACCTTCTGGGGCACCTCCGGGTCGACAGCTTCCTCATCGGGCCCAGCGCCCGGAAGGTCTTCGCCCTGAGGGTGTCCGGGGACTCCATGGTCAACGACGGGATCCTCGACGGGGACTACATCCTGGTGCAGAAGCAGCTCCAGGTCCGGGACGGGGAGATCTCCGTGGTCATGGTCGACGGCGAGGCCACCGTCAAGCGCTTCTATCACGAGGGCCGCCGCATCCGGCTCCAGCCCGCCAACGACCACATGGCGCCCATCTACGTGGACGCCACCGCCTTCCGGGACGTGAACGTGCTCGGGGTGGTGGTCGGGGTCTACCGCAAGCTGAACTGAGCCCGTGGGGCTCGCCCCTCACCGCCCCAGAAGGGCCAGCCCCGGCCCTCCGCCGGAGGCGTCGACGCGCGCGTAGAGGCAGTCCATCGCCGCCACCACATTCCCCCCCTCGGTCGCGGCGGCCCGTCCGATGCCGGAGGCGTCCCCTCCCCTCGCCAGGTGGACCCAGGCGGGGAAACGCGCCCCCGCGCCGGTGGCGGTCCGGTTGTCCAGCCAGACCGGGGCCAGGCGGCCGGCCACGTACCGGGCGGGTCCCTCCGGACCTCCCGCCCTCCGCCCCGCCGCCCGGTTGAGGGCCAGGAAGCTGAGCTGGCCCAGCCCCTCCACCATCCACAGCCCCGGCGCCGCCGGGAAGCCCCGGAGCATCCACGCCGCGGCGCCGGGCGACACCAGCTCGCCGCGGATCCACGGCAGGCGCACCTCGGCCGATCCCACCACCACCTCCCGCTGCTCGTACGCCTCCGGGGGCTCGGCGCGCAAGGACGTGGCGAGGTCCGCATCCTCCGGCGGCGGCTGGGACGGGAGTCCCCCCTCCGGAGGGCGGTCGGCCACCTCGATCACCGCCCGGGCGGGGCCCCGGCCCCCCTCGGCGAGGTGCTCCACCCACCACCCGCCGCCGCGCCGCCTCAGGGTCATCTCCAGCCGCTCCCCGGAGCGCACCGAGCCCCGGAACCAGATCCGGGGGACGTACCATCGCTCCGGGACCCCTCCCGAGAGGGTCGCCACCGCGGCCAGGGCCCGGGCGGCGAACCAGATCCCGGGGTAGATCCCCAGGTGGGGGCCGCTCCACAGTTCGGCGCCGGTGGCCGTCCAGCGGTGGACGAACCCGCCGTCCACCCGCCCCAGGTCGGGTTCGAGGGGGACGGGCCAGGTCGTGGGAGGGGCGGGGGCCGGGGAAGGGATCACGTCTCCATCACCTGTTCCAGGAAGGCCGCCGAGCGGGGGCGGCGGCCGAGTTGGGCGTCGAGGAAGGTCCGGAGCGCCGACGCCTGGCGCCGGTGGGCCGCCCGGCCGACGTCGGCCCGGGGCTCCCCCAGGGGCGCCCGGGCGAGGGCGCGCAGGTGGTGGACGTCGGCCGGCGACAGGGGGGACGCCGCGGGATCGGCGGCGGCATGGTCGGGGCACACCGCCCCTCCACCCGCGGGCGAGAAGCCGATCCCCTCCCCCGCCAGGGGGCCTCCGCACGCCGCGCAGGCGTCCAGGGCGGGCATCAGCCCCGCCGCGTCCAGGGCCTTCAGCTCGAAGGCCCGCAGGAGGTCCGGGGACGGCGGCCCGTCGGCCTCGGCGAGGTGGGCGAGGGCCTCCAGGACCAGGCCGAAGATCCGCGGCTGGGCCTCTCCCTCGGGGGAGAGGGCCGCCGAGACCTCCACGACGTATGCGGCGGCCGCCGACGACTCCAGGCGGTCCCGCAGGCCCAGGAAGGGCTCCTCCAGCTCCGCCTCCAGGAGGGTGAGGCGGTGGGGAGGGCCGGAGAGGCGGACGGCGACCAGGGCGAAGCGGTCCAGGCGCCCCGCGAAGCGCTTCTGGCTCCGGCGCGCTCCGGGGGCCCGGGCGGAGATCCTCCCCATCTCCCGGGTCAGGAGCGTCAGGATCCGGTCGGCCTCGCCGTAGTCCACGGCGGAGACCACCACGGCCGTCGCCCGCGCCTCCGCCCGCAGCTCACACCTCCCGGACGACCACGCCGCCCACCGCCAGGTAGATCAGCACAGAGACCAGGTGGAGCAACGTCACCATCGCCGGAGAGCTGGCGAGGGCGGGGTCGACGTGGAAGCGCCGGAGGACCACCGGGGCGGCGGCGCCCAGCACCACGCACACCAGCATCACGGCGGCGAGGCTGATCCCCACCGCGATCCCCAGCTCCCCGTGGCCCGAGATCCCGTGGGCGGCGAGGCCCACCACGGCACCCGCCGCCCCCAGCAGGGGCAGGGCGATCCGCAGCTCCCGCAGGACGAGGCGCCACGTCCCCCGCACGTCCCCCGCGGAGCTCTCCATCCCCCGCATGACCACCGCCGCCGACTGGGTCCCCACGCTGCCGCCGATCCCCAGCACCACCGGCACGAAGGCGGCCAGGAGGGCGATCTGCTCGATGCGGGTCCGGTAGCCGGCGATGGCCACCGCCGCCAGGAGCCCCCCCACCAGGCTGATCCCCAGCCAGGGGGCGCGGGCCCGGAGCGAGCGCCAGGTGGGGCCGCTCTCGGGGTCGTCGTCCCCGGCCCGGGCGCCGGCCATCTTCATGATGTCCTCGTTCGCCTCTTCCCGAAGCACGTCGATGACGTCGTCGACGGTGACGATCCCCACGAGGCGCCCGTACTCGTCCACCACCGGGACCGCCAGCAGGTCGTAGCGCTCCACCACCCGGGCGACCTCCCCCTGGTGCACGTCGGGCCGGACGGAGATCACGTCCGGGTTCATGATCTGGCCGACGGGAGTGCTGGGGGGGACCCGCAGCAGGTCCCGCAGGCTCAGCACCCCCACCAGCCTCCCGGTCTCGTTCACCGCGTACACGTAGAAGACCATCTCCGCGTCGGGGGAGCGCTGGAGCGCGGCGATGGTGTCCTGGGCCGTCTGGGACTCCTCCACCGCCAGGAAGTCGGTGCTCATGATGCCGCCCGCCGTCGTGGGGCGGTACTGCATCAGCTCCCGCACGTCCCTCTGCTCCGCAGGGTGCATCAGCCTCAGGATCTCGTGGGCGATCTCCTCCTCCAGGGCGGCGAGGAGGTCCGCGGAGTCGTCCGCGCGCATCTCGTCCAGGACTCGGGCCGCCCGGTCCCGCTCCAGGTCCGTCACCAGGGGGGCGGCCACCGACGGACCGATCTGGGCGAGCACCTCCGCGGCCCGGGGCGGCTCGGGGAGCAGCGCCCGCACCAGGACCTGCCGCTCGAAGGCCGACATGGAAGGGACGACCGCCGCCACGTCCTCGGCGCGGGTCCTGACCAGGAGGCGCTCCAGGTTCTCGGTCGCCTCGCGCCGGATCAGCCGGCGCATGGCGTCCAGGAGGCGGAGCTGTCTGAGGTTGCCCGCCGTCTCCCGTACCGCCACCCGCACCTCCACGCCGCCGCCCGTCCCGGGACGACGGGTTGCTAGGGCGCCCGCTCCAGGAAGTCCCGGGCCTCGGCGCCCGCGCCGGACTCCGGTGCGCGGTCGGCCACCAGGTTCAACAGGGGCAGCGCCTCGCCCCACTCCCCCATGCGGGCCAGCGCGACGCCCAGCCGCAGCACGGCATGGAGGTCCCCCTCGTCGCACTGCCGGGCGCGGCGGTAGAGGCGCACCGCCTCCCTCAGGTCCCCCTGCTTCTCGTGCACGCGGCCGAGGCCGACGACGCTGGGGCAGAAGAGGGCGGTGACCTTGAGGACCCGCTCGAAGGCCTCCCGGGCCCCGGCCAGGTCGCCCATCTCGGTCCTGGCGTGACCGATATTGTGCCAGGCGCGCCCCGGCTCGCGGTAGGTCGGATCGAGGGCCGCCTTCTCCAGGAGGGGGATGGCCTCGGCCCACCTCTCCTGGGCCAGCTTCATGCTGCCCCAGTTCAGCCACGCCTCCGGGAAGTCCTCCCGGAGCCGCGTGGCGGCGCGGAACGAGCCCTCGGCCTCGTCGTAGAAGCGGCGGGCGAAGTAGGCGAGGGCGAGGCGGTGGTGGGCCTCGGGGTCCCGGGGGTTGAGGGCGATGGACTTGCGGAGCTCCTCCACGGCGCCCCCCAGGTTCCCCTCCTGGAGGTAGGCGTAGCCGAGGTCGCGGCTGCCCCGGGCCTTCTCCGCCTTCTGGGCGGTGACGCACCCCGCGGCCAGCCACGCCGCTCCCAGCAGCACCGCGAAGCGGCCGGCGGCGCGCCCCCGGGAGCCCGCGGGCCCGCGCGTCACCCGCCGCTCCCCGCCAGGTGGCGGCCCACGATGGGGGCG
>JAKLKC010000112.1 GCA_023150875.1 Myxococcota bacterium
TCACCTCCACCCGACCGGGACGCCACCTCCGCCTCGTCACCCCCGTCGACTGAAAGGAGCCGCACCCTTTACATTTCGCCCGTGCCCCTCGGGCCGAGACTCGGGCTGACGGTTCCCGCGTGGTCGCAGCCGGGGCCTCCCTTGCGCCCGCGAGGCGTTCCGGGGATCCTCGCGCCGGGCGGAGGTTCCATGGCCGCGACCGGTCCCACCGGGCACATCTCGGCGATCAGCGTCGTCTTCCCCTGCTACCGCGACGAGCACACCATCGGCGGCCTGGTGGAGCGGGCCCTGGAGGTCCTTCCCACCGTCTGCGACGACTACGAGGTGGTGGTGGTGGACGACGGGAGCCCTGACGGGGCGGGTGCCGTGCTGGACGAGCTGGAGCGGCGTCACCCCGGCCGCGTCCGCACCGTCCGCCACGCCACCAACCAGGGCTACGGCGCCGCGGTGCGTGCCGGCCTCCGGGCCGCGGCGATGGAGTTCGTCTTCTACACCGACGGGGACGGGCAGTACGACGTCTCGGAGCTGCCCTCCCTGGTCGCCCGCATGGAGGAGGGGATCTCGCTGGTGAACGGCCGCAAACGCGCCCGGCGGGACTCCGCGGTGCGCGTCGTGGTGGGGCTGGCGTACCGGGAAGCCATGCGCCGGGCCTTCGGCCTCCGCGTCAGCGACGTCAACTGCGACTTCCGCCTGGTGAGGGCGGACCTGCTGCGCCAGGTGGACCTGACGGTGAAGGGGGGCGGGCTCGGCGTCGAGCTGGTACGGAAGCTCCAGGACCGCGGAGCGGTGATCCGCGAGGTCCCCGTGTCCCACCACCCCCGCACCCACGGGAGCAGCACCTTCTTCCGGCCGGGGCGGATCGCCGGCACCCTGGCGGAGCTTGGGGGGCTCTGGTGGGCGCTCCGGAAGGACCGGCGGCGCGGGTGAGGGGCGACGACGGCCTGGACCGCCTCCTGGAGGCGACGGCGCGGGCCGAGGACCGCCACTTCTGGTTCCGTGGGCTCCGGGCTTTTTCCCGCCCCCTCGTCGAGGCCGCCACCCGGGGCGTTCCCGATCCCGAGATCCTGGACTGCGGAGCCGGGACCGGGCGGAACCTGGAGATGCTGGCGGAGTACGGGCGCGCCGTGGGCGTGGAGCGCTCCGCGGTGGGACTCGCCCACGCCCGGCGGCGGGGGAGGGCGGTGTTCCCGGGGGACGTCGCCCGCCTGCCCTTCGATGACGCCCGCTTCGACCTCGTCACCTCCTTCGACGTGCTCTACTGCCTGCCCGATCCCGACGAGGCGGCGGCGGTCCGGGAGATCGCCCGGGTGCTGCGCCCCGGCGGCCACGCGCTGGTGAACGTCGCCGCCTTCGAGTCCCTGCGGGGCCCCCACTCGGACCTGGCCCGGGAGCTGCGCCGTTACACCCCCCGCGGACTCCGGGCCCTGCTGGAGTTGGCGGGGCTGGAGGTGGTCCGCCTCACCTGCACCCACGCGAGCCTGCTGCCCTTCCTGCTGCCCGCGAGGCGCCTCCGCCGCCGGGCGGGGGGAGGGTCCGACGATGCCGAGATCGCCGTACCCCCCCCCTGGATCAACGAGCCCCTGGCCGCGCTGCTGGCCCTGGAGGCCCGGGTCCTGCGGCGGATCGACCTCCCCGCCGGCAGCTCCGTCCTCGCCCTGGCCCGCAAGCCCGCGGGCTGAGCGGGCTCAGGAGGTGCGGGCGGCGGCGGGCCGGGACTCCATCCAGTGCCACACCCGCCGGAGCCCTTCGGGCAGGTCGGTCCGCGCCCGCCACCCCAGCACGGTGGCGGCCCTCGTCCCGTCCAGGACGAAGTCCCCCAGGGCGATCCGGCGCTCCGCCTCGGGGGCCGGGGCGTACCGCCAGCTCCCCCGGCCCGCCACCGCCACCATGGCCGCCGCGATCTCCAGGAAGGAGTAGGGGCGGACCCCCGCGGCGTTCAGGACCGCGCCCACGGCCGCCGGGAGGGAGGCGGCGAGGAGGAGGGCGTCGCAGGCGTCGTCGACGTCGAGCAGGTCCCTCCGCTCCGCGCCGTCACCCCAGACCGGCAGCGCGTCCCCCGCCTCCAGCCGGCCGAGCCACGCCCCCAGGAAGCCGCCGGAGCCCGGGCGGAGGTCCATGCCGGGGCCGTACACGTTGGGCAGGCGCAGGCACGCGGTGAGGACGCCGTGGGCCTCGCGGTAGAGCCGGTGGTACTCCTCGGCGGTCCGCTTGTGGACCCCGTTGACGTCCACGGGGCGCAGGGGGTGGTCCTCGCCGACGGGGGCGGCGCGCATCGGCCCGTAGACCTGGCGCGAGCTGGCAAAGACCACCCGGGGCCGCCGCCGGGCCCGCCGGCATCCCTCGAGCAGGGCGAGCTGGGCGGCGCAGTTCGCGGCGAGGTCGTCCAGGGGGGAGTCCATGCTGGCGGCGTGGTCCCGGCGACCCACCAGGTCGAAGACCGCGTCGCAGCCGTCCAGGAGCGCGTCCAGCGTGGGGGCGTCGGCGACGTCGGCCACCTCCGTCGCCACCCCCGGCGGGAAGGAGGCGATCCGGGCGGGATCGCCGCCGGTGCCGGGGGCCAGCGCGTCCAGCACCCGCACCCGCGCCCCTGCCGCCGCCAGCCGGTGCACCAGGTGGGACCCGATGAAGCCGAGCCCCCCGGCCACCAGCGCCGTCCTGCCTCCCCATCCCGGCGGGACCGGCCCTCCACTCACGGCGGCGACCCCGGACCCAGTCCCTCCAGGACCGCCCCGATCACGAGGTCGTGCTCCCCGTCCGCCAGCTCCGGGTGGCAGGGCAGGCTGATGGCGGAGCGGGCCCACGCCTCGGCCCGGGGGCAGGGGCCCGCCCGGCCACCGGCGGCGGCGAAGGCCGGCTGGTGGTGGACGGCCCGGGGGTAGTGGACGCCGGTCTCGACCCCCCGGGCGGCCAGGCGCGCCCGCAGCCCGTCCCTGTCCGGCGCGAGGGCCACGAAGAGGTGGTGGACGTGGAGGCCGTCCGGTGGGGAGGACGGGAGGGAGATCCTCCCCGCCAGGGCCCGGGCGTACCCCCCGGCCAGGGCGCGGCGCCTCTCGTTCCACGAGGCCACCAGGGGGAGCTGGACCCTCAGCACCGCCGCCTGGAGCTCGTCGAGGCGGCTGGAGCCCGCCACGTCCCGGACCTCGTCGGCCCCGGCCTCGCGCCCCCCGTTCCGCAGCGAGCGCACCCGCCGGGCGATCTCCGGATCGTCGGTGACCACGCAGCCCCCGTCGCCGAACGCGCCCAGGTTCTTGGTGGGGTAGAAGCTGAAGGCCCCGGCGACCGAAGCGGTCCCCGCCCGGGCGCCGGCCCGGCGGGCCCCGTGGGCGTGGGCGGCGTCCTCCACCACCACCAGCCCCCGGGCATCCGCCAACTCCCGCAGGCCGGCGACGTCCGCCATGGCCCCGCAGAGGTGGACGGGGACGACGGCGCGGGTCCGGGGGGTGAGGGCCTCCTCCACCCGCGGGACGTCCAGCAGGCCCGCCTCGTCCACGTCCACCGCCACGGGGACGGCCCCCGCCGCCGCCACCGCCGCCACCGTGGGGAACGCGGTCATGGCGGGCACCACCACCTCGTCGCCGGGCCGGATCCCCGCCGCCTTCAGCGCGAAGACGATGGCGTCGTGCCCGGACCCCACCCCGACCGCGTGCCGCGCCCCCGCGAACCGCGCGAACTCCTCCTCGAACGCCCGGAGCTCCTCCCCCAGGTGGTACGCGCCCCGCTCCAGCACCCGCTCGACCGCCGCCAGCAGGGGTTCCCGCAGGGTGGCGGCGGTGCGGGCGAGGGGGGCGAAGGGGACCGCCGGAGCGGCCTCGGCGATGGCCGCCACCCCCGCGGGCGCGGCGCGCCGACCGCGGGAGGGGAGGCCGCGGAGGGCCGCGCCCTCACCCACCCCGGGCATCCAGCCAGGCATCCGTGGCCTCGAAGGTCTCGTGGATGCCGTCCAGGGTGGTGGTCAACAGGAAGTCCTCGGTGAGGAGGTCGCCGAGGGCGGTCTTGGTCTCGCCCCACTGGGCCTGGACCCGCAGGGTGCCGCCCGCGGGGTCCTGGACCAACACGTCCACGTGGTAGGACTGGAGCACGCCGTTGACCCCGTCCTCGGTCAGGGACACCTCGGGCACCCAGCCCCGGGCCACCAGCGCCTCCCGGGGCTGCCCGTCGGGACCCTCGTACTCCGCCCACCGGTAGTTCTTGAGGAGGGCGTAGGGCACCACGATCCCGGGGAGGAACTCCCGGAGCACCTCGTTCTCGGTGCGGAGCACGTCGCAGGCGCGGGCGGCGAAGCAGTCGCCTCCCTCGGTGAGCGTGCGCTCCCACACCGAGTACTCGTCGGGCAGGACCTCGGACTGGTGCGGGTACAGCGCCAGCTCCAGGTGGGCGTCGATGTCGTGGGGCGACGCGGCCCACGCCACCGCGCCGATGGCGTCCCCGGGCTCGCCGTCGGGCCTCGGGATCCCCGCCACGTCCTCCTCCGAGAGGGCGGTGAGCCGGAGCCCCGTCTCCCCCTCGGGGGGGTTCTCCGCCAGCCAGGCGTCCAGGCTCGCGGCCCCGGCGTCGGTGGCGCCCTCGTCCTCGGAGTATCGGAACAGGTAGCGGGCGAGCCCGTCCAGGTCGCCGGGGGCCGGGGGCACCGGGGCGGCGCAGCCGGCCCCCGCGGCCAGGGCACCGACGACGAGGGCGCGGGGGAGGCGGGGCGCGGCGCGCATGCCGCGAAGCTACCCCGAAAGCGGAACGGACTTCAACGGAGGATCGGCGCCGGGGTCCTCCCGGCGATCGCCGGACCGCGCGACCACGCGGAGCAGGAGCACCAGCGAGCGGTCGGCGACGGCGATCCCCGCTCCGGCGGCGAGCTCCCGACCCCGGACGTGGCTGGGGTCGCAGGTGTCCAGGACCGCGCACCAACGCTCCCCCCAGGCCGCGGCCGGGAGGGTGAACTGGAGTGGCTCGGAGTGGGCGTTCACCAGCAGCAGGAAGGAGTCGTCCACCACGCGCTCTCCCCGGGGATCGGGGTCGGGGATGGCGTCCCCGTTGAGGAAGATGGCGATGGAGAGGGCGAAGCCGGCCATCCAGTCGTCGTCGCCCATCTCCGTGCCGTCGGGTCGGAACCAGGCGATGTCCGAGACGCCGGAGCCGTGGATGGGCCTTCCCTGGAACCACCTCCGCCGCCGGAACACCGGGTGCTCCCGCCGGAGCCGGGTCAGGCCCCGGGTGAACTCCAGCAGGTCCTCCTCCCCCGGGCCGAGGCGCCAGTCGAACCAGGAGTCGTCGTTGTCCTGGCAGTACGCGTTGTTGTTGCCCCGCTGGGTCCGCCCGATCTCGTCCCCGCCGAGGAGCATGGGCACTCCCTGGGACAGCAGCAGGGTGGCCAGCAGGTTCCGCCGCTGCCGCGCCCGCAGCCGTACCACATCTGGATCATCGGTCTCCCCCTCCACTCCGCAGTTCCACGAGCGGCCGTATTCGTCCCCGTCGCGGTTGTCCTCCCCGTTGGCCTCGTTGTGCTTCCGCGAGTAGGTGACGAGGTCCCGGAGCGTGAAACCGTCGTGGCTGGTGACGAAGTTGATGCTCGCCAGCGGCCGCCTCCCCGTGGACTCGTACAGGTCCGAGCTGCCGGTGAAGCGCGAGGCGAACTCCGCCAGCGTCCGGTGTTCCCCACGCCAGAAGTCCCGGACGGTGTCCCGGTACTTCCCGTTCCACTCCGACCACTGGGGAGGGAAGTTGCCCACCTGGTACCCGCCCTCCCCCAGGTCCCAGGGCTCGGCGATCAGCTTGACCTGCCCCACCACGGGGTCCTGCTGGATCAGGTCGAAGAACGCGGAGAGGCGGTCCACCTCGTGGAACTGCCTCGCCAGGGTCGCCGCCAGGTCGAACCGGAAGCCGTCCACGTGCATCTCGGTCACCCAGTAACGCAGGCTGTCCATGATGAGCTGTAGCACGTGGGGGTGTCGCATGTTCAGGCTGTTGCCGGTGCCGGTCGTGTCATAGTAGTAACGCGGCGTCTCGGCGACGAGACGGTAATACGCCCGGTTGTCGATCCCCTTGAGGCTGAGCATGGGTCCGAGGTGGTTCCCCTCGGCGGTGTGGTTGTAGACGACGTCGAGGATCACCTCGATCCCGGCCTCGTGCAGGGTCTTCACCATGCGGCGGAACTCCTGCACCTGCTGGCCCGCGGCGCCTGCGGAGGCGTACTCGTTGTGGGGGGCGAGGTAGCAGATGCTGTTGTATCCCCAGTAGTTCCGGAGCCCCCTCTCCACCAGGAAGGCGTCGTGGACGAACTGGTGGACCGGCAGAAGCTCCACCGCCGTCACCCCGAGACGTCTCAGGTGGCGGATCGCCGCGGGGTGGGCGAGCCCGGCGTAGGTCCCCCGGAGGTGCGCGGGGACCTGGGGATGTCTCATGGTGAACCCCTTGACGTGGACCTCGTACAGGACGGTCTCGTGCCAGGGGGTGCGGGGGTGGTGGTCCTGGTCCCAGTCGAACCAGGGGTTGACCACCACCGAGCGGGGGACGAAGCGGGCGCTGTCCAGGCGGTTGCGGCTCTGGTCCTCCCGGGGATCCCCGAGGCGGTAGGGGTAGACCGCCCGGTCCCACCGGACGCCTCCCTCCACGGCGCGGGCGTAGGGGTCCAGGAGCAGCTTCCCCGGGTTGCACCTCAGGCCCCGCTCCGGGGCGTAGGGGCCGTGGACCCGGTATCCGTACCGCCGCCCCGGCCCCACTTCGGGCATGTATCCGTGCCAGGTGAAGGCGGTCACCTCGGGCAGGTCACTGCGGTGCTCGTGCCCCCTCTCGTCGAAGAGGCAGAGCTCCACCCTCTCGGCGACCTCCGAGAAGAGGGCGAAGTTGGTGCCGGTGCCGTCGAACGTCGCCCCGAGGGGGTAGGGCTTCCCGGGCCAGATCGCCATGGGCCCTCCTGGAGCCCTGGTTCTAACCCGTCGCCCGACGTTGTCCCGGCGGCCGGAGCTCAGTGCACCAGCTTGCGGTACTTGATCCGGTGGGGCTGGTCCGCCTCGATCCCCAGGCGCTTCTTCCGATCGGCCTCGTACTCCTGGTAGTTGCCCTCGAAGAAGACGACGTTGGAGTCGCCCTCGAAGGCCAGGATGTGGGTGGCGATGCGGTCCAGGAACCACCGGTCGTGGCTGATCACCACCACGCAGCCGGCGAAGCCCAGCAGGGCCTCCTCCAGCGCCCGCAGGGTGTCGACGTCCAGGTCGTTGGTGGGCTCGTCCAGGAGCAGCACGTTGCCACCGGACTTCAGCACCTTCGCCAGGTGGACCCGGTTGCGCTCCCCGCCCGACAGGTCCTTCACGCGCTTCTGCTGGTCCGCCCCCCGGAACGAGAAGCTGGCGACGTAGGCCCGGGACTGGACCTTGCGCCGGCCGAGGTCCACCTGGTCGTAGCCCCCGCTGATCTCCTCGTAGAGGGTCTTGGATCCGTCCAGGAGGTCCCGGCTCTGGTTCACGTAGGCCAGCTTGACCGAGTCCCCCAGCTCCACACTGCCCGAGTCGGGGGCCTCCTCGCCGACGATCATGCGGAAGAGGGTGGACTTGCCCGCGCCGTTGGGGCCGATCACCCCCACGATCCCGCCCCGGGGCAGGACGAAGGAGAGGCCGTCCATCAGCAGCCGTTCCCCGTACGCCTTGGAGATCCCCTTGGCGACGATGACCTTCTCGCCGAGGCGGGGGCCCGGCGGGATGGGGATCTCCACCGCGTCCTCCCTCTGGTCCTGCACCTGGGCCAGCAGGTCCTCGAAGGCGGCGATCCGGGCCTTGCTCTTGGCCTGCCGGGCCCGGGGCGAGGCGCGGACCCACTCCAGCTCGCGAGCCAGGGTCTTGCGCCGGGCGCTCTCCTGCTTCTCCTCGACCTCCAGGCGCTTGCGCTTCTGCTCCAGCCACCCGCTGTAGTTGCCGTGGTAGGGCACCCCCTGGCCCCGGTCCAGCTCCAGGATCCACTCGGCGGCGTTGTCCAGGAAGTAGCGGTCGTGGGTGATGGCCACCACCGTCCCCGCGTACTCCTTCAGGAAGCGCTCCAGCCAGGCCACCGACTCGGCGTCCAGGTGGTTGGTGGGCTCGTCCAGCAGCAGCAGGTCCGGGGCCTTCAGCAGCAGGCGGCACAGGGCCACCCGGCGCCTCTCGCCGCCGGACAGGACGGCGGCCCTGGCGTCCCCCGGCGGCAGGCGGAGGGCGTCCATGGCGATGTCCACCGCCCGGTCCAGGTCCCACAGGTTCCCGGCGTCGATGGCGTCCTGGACCCGGCCCTGCTCCTCGATGACGGCGTTCATCTCGTCGTCGTCGAGGGGCTCCCCGAGGCGGTTGCTCAGCTCGTCGAAGCGCCGCAGCAGGGCCCGCTTCTCGGCGATCCCCTCCTCGACGATGGAGCGCACGTCCTTGTCGGGGTCGAGCTGGGGCTCCTGGGGCAGGTAGCCCCGGGTGAAGCCGTCGGTGAGGAACGCCTCGCCACCGAAGTCGGCGTCCAGGCCCGCCATGATCCGGAGCAGGGTGGACTTGCCGGCGCCGCTGGGGCCGATCACGCCGATCTTCGCCCCGGGCAGGAAGCTGAGCCAGATGTCCTTCAGGACCT
>JAKLKC010000113.1 GCA_023150875.1 Myxococcota bacterium
CCGGATCGGGTGGGCCCGGGAACGGAGAAACTGGGGAGGAACCTTCGGAACGACGTACTAGCGATCGCACCCCCTGAACGGATACCCCCAGGCCATCCGCCGAGGGTCATCGCTCCCGCGCGAGCTTCTCCTTCAGCGCCGAGAGGCGGCCGAACGTCTCGGGGTCGCGGGTGCTGGCGTACGTCGGCCCCCCTTCGAGGCAGAAGGGGACGGGGGCACCGAGACGCTGGAGGCGGCGGGCGGAGCCGCCGTAGCCGAGGTCGGTCAGCTTCAGGTTGTGCTCGAAGCGCCGGGAGAGGAAGGCGCGGAAGCCGCGGTCCGTGAACCTCCTCAGGTGGGGGTCGTCCCACTCTCGGCTCCCGGGGTGGAAGGCGACCGCCTCGCGCCGGCCGAGCATGACGCGGGCGAGGTGGCCAAGGCGGAACTCGTTGGGGACGTGGCTGAAGAGGATGCCGCCGGGGCGCAGGACTCCCGCCAGGGCGTCCAGGGCCCCCGCCGGGTCGAGAAGGTGCTCGAAGACGTCCGAGCACACCGCCACGTCGACGGGCGCGACGCCTTCCAGCCCCTCCCGGTCCAGATCGCGCACGACGAACTCGATCCCCCGGGCGCGGAAGTCCGCCGCGAATCGCTCGCCGACGTCGACCGCGACCCTCCTCTCCACCCCGGCCCGCTCCAGGAAGTCGGGGGTCCCCGCCCCCACCTCCAACAGGGATTCGGGGCGCAGCTCGGCGACGAACTTCAGGTAGAGGGCCCGCCAGCCCCCGATCCCCTGGGGCGCGAAGCTCCGGTCGAGGTAGGAACTCGCTTCGAAGCGCCTCGCGGCTTCCGCCATGACGTCCGTCGTCCCCCCGAAGCCCGCTCCCCGGGGAGCGGCCGCCGCGGGCGCACCCGCGCGCGCCCGGACGGACAGCCTACGCGCGCGCCTGGGGTGGTTCAAGTGCCCGCCCCGCCGACCGGGGGGCCGATCGCACCTCGGCTCGGTCGCGGTGCGAAGCCGGAAGGCCCCTCCCCGGGGTGCCGCCCGCGCGGATGGAGGACCACGTCCTGCCGGTCAGCAACAACTTGCCCCCGGGCATCCTTCATCGCCCTGCGCTTGCGCCCGCGCGCGGCTTCCCCCACGCTCACGAACTCGACCGAGATGGGACAGTGCCGGACGCGCTCGTTCCAGCCAAGGCGCGCACGGCCAATTCAGCCCGGCGGTGCAGGGTCGAGGGTCGGGGGCGGATGCCCCGGCGGTGCGTGTGCCCGACGTTTCCGGGTGCCGCTGACCGGGCCGCGGTCCAGCTCCGGTCGACGGCATGGGAGGTCGGGCGATCCTACTCCGCCTCCAGCACCTCGGCCGCCCCGAGCACGCCGGGGACCCCGGGAGCGTCGGCGAGGACCCAAAGGTACGCTTCGCAGCGGCGGCCGACGATAGTTGGGCAACGGGATGCCTTGTCCCGGAGGGCGGCGAGCAGGCCCGGCACCTCCGGCGGGGACACCTGCAGCCTGGCTTCCACGAGCAGGACCGTGTCCCGGCGGTCCGCGCTCTCGGCGACGGCGTCCAGCTCCAGGGGCCGCCCATCGACGCCGTCGCCCCACCAGCGCGAGGCGGGCTTCCATCGCGCGCCGCGGATCGGCGCTCTCGGGACGCGCCACCTGACCAGCGCCTCCCAAGTGGGGCCGAGGTGGAGCGGGAAGTCGCGCCATACATCCGCGGCCACGGCATCGAGCGCCCCGGCGGCCAGGAGGGAGCGGTTGGGCTCCACGAACCGGTACCAGAAGGCGAGGAGGGGATCGGCGATGCGGTAGAGAGACCGCTTGGAGTCCTTGGCAGGCACCCCGAACGGGGTCTCACGCGGCACGAGGCCGAGCGAGATCAGCCTCTCCATCGGCCGGGTCAGCGATGTCGACGGCTGGCCGAGCCGCCCCGCGATCTCCGAGAGGCGCGCGCAGCCCTGCCCGATGAGCGCCAGGATGGAGGCCGCGCGGGCCGTCTCGCGCAGGTCGTCGAGCAGCAGGCGCTCGGGCTCGTCGTGGAGCACGCCCACGGGGTCGAGCACCAGGTCGGTGGCCGCGGTCTCCAGGTCGGCGAACGGCGCCATCAGCTCCCAGTACCGCGGGACGCCGCCGAACACGGCGAAGCGCCGCAGCACGTCGACCGGAGACGAGAGGCCCAGTGCCTCTCCCAGCCACCGCGGGGCCATGGGCTCGATCCGGAGGATCTCCCTCGCGCGCCCTAACAGGGGTGCCGTGGCGTCGAGGACCAGGCCGTGCATCATCCGCTGCGAGGATCCGTACAAGGCGAGATACCTGCCGTCCGCCTCCTGCCCGTCCAGCAGGCGTTGCAGCACCCCGGGCAGCTCGGGCGAACGGGCAACCATCGCCGGCAGCTCGTCGAGCACGAGGACGGTCCCGGCGGGAGCATCGCGCCAGAACCGCTCGAGCAGGGCGTCCCAGGTCGGGTAAGCGACCGAATCGAAGCCCGGAAGGAGTCGACCGATCTCCCGGGCGACGGCGGCTCGCTGGAGCGGCGCATCCCGGTCATCGCCCACGACGAACGCCGAGGGGCGACCGGCGGTCGCCTCACGGAGGAGGCGCGACTTGCCGAGGCGCCGCCGCCCCCAGACGCAGACCATTCCCCCCGCGGGTGCGGCCATGGCGCGGGTCAGGCGGGCCAGCTCCCGGTTGCGGTCGACGAACCTCATGGGCCGACATCAAATGCTTCGATGACATCATGTTCAAGTAACATCATGTCATCCCCTCAGGCTCGGGTTTCGGCGCGCCGGGCAAGCCCGGGCGGACAAGGGGACCCCGCTCCTTGCATCCACCTCCGCCTCCCTCGCCTCGCGACGGCGCCAGGTTGGGAAAGGGGCCCTTAGGGAACGGGGGTCCCGTCGGGCCGTCGACTTCGGTTCCCATCACCTCGGTAGCGGATCCGCACGCTCACTCGGACCGGGCGATCCACCGCCGCCACCGCCGCTCGCCCATCGCGTCGATGTCGCCCGCGCGGACGAGCTCGTCGAGCAGCGCGCGGACCGCGGGTCGGTCGCTCTCGCCCAGGAACTCGGCGGCCTCGGGGGTCGTCATCTGCCCGCGTCGCCGCAACTCGTCGAGGAGCGTCTGGCGCCGCCGATCCCGAGCGTTGATGCCGCGAGCGCCGGCCCGCAGGACGATCTCGTCCGACAGCGCGTAGCGCACGCCCCCACGCTGGCCTCGTTGCACCACGAGTCCGCGCGCGACCGCCGCTCGGAGGAGCGCCGGCACGTCGACGCCCGACAGCGTCGCCTCGAGCTCACGGCGCGCCACCGGGCCGAGCCGCCGGGCCTCCACGACCAGCCTCGTTTCCGCGGGCGAGAGGTCGAGGTCCGCGAGCATCGCCAGCCAGGCCTGGTCCTCCACCGAGAGGGGCGTGCGGTTGTGGAGCACGACCGTGACCGAGTCGTCGGTGGGGAGGAAGGTCGGAGGGGCCATGAGCCGCGCCTCCATCTCGTCGATCATGCGGTCGACGCCCTCACCGTATTCCTCCACGACCCTGAGGTACTTCAACACGCCCATCACGCGGGGGTTCCGAGAGTAGTGCTCCTCGCGGATGTTCAGCAGCGTGATGTGCCCGGGGAGACCGCCTGGACTGCGGATCTCGATCCGGTCGTCCCACACGGTGACGTCGACGGTCGCTCCGACCAGGGCGTAGTCGCGGTGCGCCAGGGCGTTCGCCACCGCCTCACGGACGACCGCCACCGGGTACTCGTCGATGCGTTGCCGCTTACGGCCGATGACGGCCTCGTGAGCCGTCGTATTGCTCCGCACCCAGTCGATCACGGCGTCGACGAGCTTCGGCACCGGCCCGGTGAGCTCGCTGCGATGCCGGGTCGGCGTGGGACCGGGCCCCACGCCGGCTCGGCGCACCAACTGGACCCGAGCCCCAGGGACCACCTGATCCGGCCGTCGGCCGAACGCGAGGACCGCCGCCAGCGTCACCCGCATGCCGAGCGGCTCGGGCTGGGGGTCTGCCACCTTCAGGTCGATCAACGCGCGGAGGAGCTGGTCCCCTGCGACACCTGGGCGGCCATCGCTTCGGAGAGCCGCGTTGACCAGATCGAGATCGAACATGGCCGGCTCGACCTGCACAACGGCTTCGTCCTCGGCCGACCGTCGCCCGCGAGCAAGGACGAACCGCACCATCGCGTCCCCCACGAGCGGCCGGTTCCGGCTGCCCTGACGCCGCAACAACCGACCGTCGGGCGTCGTCACGACCCGATCGGTGAGCTTCGGTACCGCCACGACCACAACGGGGACGCCGCCGATCCGGACCTCGCGGAGCCTTACCTCTACGCCTGTCACATGGACGGCGTCCGCCACGGTGTCGCGCAGGGGTTGATCCAGGGGTGCGCCGACCACGTTGCGGTCGTCGTCGATGCCGAACACCACCAGACCCCCGTCGGTCATTGCCATGGCCGGCAGGAGCTCGGGGAGCGACTTGCCCGGCTGTCGCTTGAAATCCAGCCGTTCGTGCTCCTCCCTCCCCACCAACGCCCACCAGGCGGCCGGGTCCAGAGTGGCGGGGATGTCGTCGAGGAGGGGCAGGTCCATGGCGCTCATAAAGTTTAACTTGACCATCTTTACCGCAATACACCGCAATATTCAATAAAGTCAGTCTTTAGCCCCGCGCAGCGCCTCCGAGCGCGATGCTCACCGCCGCCGTCGGAATCCCACCGCCGCGCGCACGCGCGGAGTGTAGCGTCGATGTCGGGGCGCCTCTGCCAGGGAGGGTCGGGTCGGCCCCGCATTGCCCGGGCTCGGGCAAGAGAAGGGCGAGCCAGCCGGTGACCTGGCGGCCGAGGTCCGCGGAGACGTGGCGCTCGCGTCGTCGTGTCTCGGATCGAAGGTCCGAGACCGACCCTTTCGCCCAGCATCGCACCGCGACCACCCCTTGAGCGTGGCCAGTACCTCCCCTGGGGGGACGGCGGCGGGCCTACGGGCAGTGCGTCCGCATCCTCAGCACCTTTGCCACTTGGACATCGTCGAGCAGGGGCTCGGGCACGAAGGCGCCCACGCGGTCACGGAGAGCGGTCAGTAGACCACCGCGAACCGGACCTGCAGCGTCCAGGGGTTGTTCAGGCGCCTGGCGATCCCGGGGTCCTCCTCCAGCGTGGTGCGGCCGTCGTCGGGGTCGACCCCCTCCTCGACGTAGCCCGAGGTGAGCCCCAGGCGCTTGCCGGCGTGGAGCCAGCCCCCCTCGAGGGCGATGAGGATGTGGTCCTCGGCCCAGGTGGTGTAGACCCCGGCGTCGATCTCGATGCCGAGGTTCCGGTCCTTGGCCACCTTCCCGTCGCAGTAGCTCGTGCCCGGCCCCTCGTCGGGGTCGTCGCAGGAGTCGACGTAGAGGTCACGCTCCTCGGAGCTGAGGTAGGGGATGATGGAGCCGTCCACTTTATCGACCCACGCCGTCAGGAACCCCAGGCGGAACTCCAGGAAGCTGGTGGGGCGGAACTTGAAGCGGGGGTTGATGTACACCGAGTTGTACACCCCCCCGTTCGACCAGAGCCCCTGGTAGTCCGGATCCCCCACGAAGGCCTGCGCCGTCTTGGCCGCCAGGACCTGGCGGTAGAGGATCAGCCCGACGCCGTGGTCGGCGTGCAGGGCGCGACCGGTGAAGCGGGGGTCCCGCAGGTCGTTGTCGCCGCTGGCGTAGCCCGCCTCGAACAGGCCGGTGAACGCCTGGCTCTCGTAGCCCGCCCGGGCGACGAAGCCGCCGATTGCCGCGGTCTTGCAGTCGTCGCCGTTGTGCTCCGACGACGCGCTCCCCCCCTCGGCGATCTCCTCCTTGCAGTCCGCGAGGTCCTTGGTCACCCCCCCCGCGCCGATGGCCTTGGTGTACCCGGTGATCCAGTACCCCTCCGCCTGGGCGAAGACCCCCCTCCACTTCCAGTTCAGGTAGCCGTCGAGGATCCAGACGTTGCTGTCGGTCTCCTTCTGGCTCCGGTTGACGGCGTACCCGCCCACCATGAGGTCCATGGTGTCCCGGCCCCCCTTGCCCACGGGCATGTTGTCCCGCTTCAGGGCCAGGACGTAGACCATCTCGGTGACGTCGTCCCCGGTGTCGGAGAGCCAGATCGGGCTGTAGCGGGCGGCCTCCACGTACTGGCCGGTGACGGGGTCCTTGGGGTAGTAGACCTGGGTGTCGTCGAAGTTGGCGTAGTAGGACTTCTGGCTGGACTCCACCAGCTTGTCGAAGCCGATCCCGAAGATCAGGCCGAACTCCTTGGGCTTCAACGTCTTGCCGCTGGCGAGGCCGTAGAGCCCCCGGGCCAGCTCGATGGGCTTGGTGACGAACATGAACCGGTCGTAGGTGGACCCGAAGTTCTCGTCCCCGAAGTCCACGTCGAAGCCGCCGCCGTCGTTGGCGAGGATGCCCATCCCCCAGTGGCTGCCCTGGCGACCCACGCGGATCTGGCCGAACATGAAGTTCCACTCCGCCCACAGGCGCTTGGCCCGGATGGAGTCGACGACGGTCCCGTCCACCTGGGTGGATGACGGGTCCGCGGCGAACAGGGGGGTGGCGGCGAGGCTCTCGTTGTCGCCCCAGACGACGTTGTCGAACACGTCGACCTGGGCCTTCACCACCAGGGCCTTGCCCAGGGAGATCTCCGGCTCGAAACGCCCCCGCTGGACGAGGTAGGCGGTCCGCTCCGGGTGCTCCAATGGGAGCTTCAGCTCCGCACCGGACAGCACGGGGTGCTCGTCGTCGAAGAGGTTGCCGAACATCACCCCCCGGGCGCGGTAGTACCCGTGGACGTCGAACGAGAACTTCGCCTGGGCCTGGGCGGCGGAGGGGGCGAGGGAGGCGGCGAGCAGGAGGAGGAGGGCGAGGAGCCCTGGACGTGCAGCGGGCGTGTTCGGCATCGGACCTCCGCCGGAGCGGGGTCCGGCGCTGGGGGACCGGGGGGCGTGGGGGCGGCCCCGCTCCGCCTACTCCTCGAAGCAGGCGTCGGGGTAGGGCTTCATCCTGGCGTTGGCGATGTTCACGCTGTCGGCGGTGACGGTGATGGGGACGGTGGTGACCCGGCATCGGCCGCCGTCGTCCAGGTCACCCGGGCAGGTGAACGAGGCGTTGGGCACGCCCCACAACTCGATGGTCCAGTCGCCGACGGAGACGTCGATGGCACCGAACAGGCCGTCCTCGCTGGTCCACGCCTGGTCCCGATCGGGCAGATCGTCCACGAAGAAGCGGACGTAGACGTCCTGGGCCAGGTTGCCCGATGCGTCCTTCACCAGGATCTGGGCGTTCTGCACCCTCTCGCCGTTGCAGTCCTCGAACGTGCCGGCGGCGATCCCCTTGCCCGGGGTCGGCTGGATGGAGAGGACGAGGGGGATGATGTTGTAGGTGGCGAACGAGACGCTGGTGAAGTCCGCGTCCCCGCCGCTGAACGGGGCGCCCCCGGTGGGCGGCAGGATCACCCCCAGCTCGTAGGTCTGCTGGGTCTCGGGGGGGCTGAAGTTCGTGTGGGTCTCGTAGGCGTAGGGCACGCACGAGGTGACCACCCCCGACGGCACCGTCACCAGGCCGTCGCTGCCCGTCGCGTCGTCGGAGACGAACCCCGGGGTCGAGCCGGGGTCGTTGTTCCCCCAGACGCTGGCGTAGGCCCCCGCCACGCCGCTGTCCTCCTCGAAGTCCAGGACGTGGGCCTGCAGCTCGGCGGTCACCTTGTTGTCCTCGGGGATCGCCGAGGGCTCCTGGGGCGAGGAGATGCAGGAGAAGTCCCCCACCAGGGCCTCGGTCACCGTCAGGACGTGGCGGTAGTCGTCCCCGGTGGCGTCGTCGTCGGCCGCGTCGTCGTCGGCGACGTCGTCGTCGGCCGCGTCGTCGTCGGCCGCGTCGTCGTCGGCCACGTCGTCGTCGGCCGGAGGCTCTTCGCGGCAGCCCGCCTGGGCGAGGCCCAGGGCCAGGACCAGGGCGGACGCCCAGGGGAGGTTCGAGAGGGCACGGGGCACGTCGGGACTCCTCCGGAGGGTGCGCGGCCGGGACGAACGGCCAAGTGCCGGGAACGAGTCGCCTTTTCCGCCGCGCGTGGCGCAGTCTAACGGTTTGCCCGGAAGGGTGTCAAGGTAGGGGAGGCGCGGACGCCTCTGCTGTTCCCCCGAGGGATCCTGGACGACGCCGGCAGGTGACCTGCTGGCCTGGCGGGGCGTGTGCGCCGGAACGGTTCCGAGCCTGCCCGGCGCACTGCCCACGCTGGACGTGAACGGATACAGGGAGCCTTGCGCCGGAGGTGAAGTCATGTCGCGCACGGGTCGCCGCGAGACACGTTGCCGCCTGCTCCTGCTCGTCGCGGTCCTGGCCGCGTGCACCCCTCCGGACGGAGAGGGGCACGGGGACGACGACTCGGAGTTCGGGGACGACGACGGGGCGGCAGTGGACGGGGACGGCGATGGCTACGTCGGCCCCGACGACTGCGATGACGCGAACGGGGGGGTTCATCCCGGCGCGGAGGAGGTGCCCTACGACGGCGTCGACAACGACTGCGACGCCGCGACGCCCGACGACGACCTCGACGGGGACGGTCGGG
>JAKLKC010000114.1 GCA_023150875.1 Myxococcota bacterium
GGCCGATTCGGCTCCGTGGAGGGCTCGGCCTCCCTCGGCCTCTCGCCGGAGGGGGGCCCCTTGGGCTGGCTCTTCGCCGGCGGGAGGCTCCAGCTCCCCCTGGTGGCGCGGCCCCGCGCCGAGCTGGCCGTGGGGGCCATGGGGGGCGTGGTGGCGGCCCTCGGCGAGGAGGGCGCCCTCCCCTCCGGCACCTACGCGCGCCTCGGCGGCTTCGCCCGGATCTCCCTGTCCCGGCGCGTCGGCGCGGCCTCCTGGATCTCCCCCCGGGTGGAGGCCGCGTGGAACGTGTCGGTGGACCCGCCGGGGAGCGACTACTCTTCGCGGGGCGGCGGCCACGGGGGCCACCGTGCCGACGTGGTGACCGTGCTGCTGGCCGTCGACCTGGAGCTGAGGCCCCTGCGATGAGGTCCCGCCCCCGCACCCCGCCGCGGATCGTCGCCGCGCTCGCCGCGCTGGGGGCGCTGTGCCTCCTGGTGCCGGCGGACGCTACGGCGGCCTGCGAGTTCTCGGTGATCCGGGTCCTCGCGGAGGGCCTCCTGCCCTCGGACCCCGCAGTGCTGCGGGTCCGGGACGCGCTGCGGGACGGTCGCCTCTCCACGGGCTCCACCACCGTCGAGGTCGGGCCGGGGGCCCGGGCCGACCTGGTGGTGGGCGTCGCGGTGACCGAGGCGTGGGGGGAGCGGTTCCTGGTGCTGGAACGCCGGGAGGGCAGCCTGGTGGTCGCGTCCCAGACCCTGCCCATGCGGGGGGGCGGGGACAACAGCGGCGACGTGGCCCTGGCCCTGCGCTCCCTGGTGCCCTGCGCCAACACCCCCCCCGACGTGAAGGTCCGGCAGATGCCTCCGGGGCGGGCCGCGAGGGGCCAGGAGATCGCCCTGGACGCCTGCGCCTCCACGGATCCGGACGGGGACGCCCTCTCCTACACCTGGGAGCAGGTGGGCGAGGAGCACGCCGTCTCCGTCAACCTGGACGATCCCCGCCGGTGCGTCGTGGAGGGGCTGAGGCTGCCCCTGGAGGGCGCCTACCGGTTCCGCCTGGCGGTCCGGGACGGGGTGGTGACGGCCACCCGCCTGGTGGAGGTCACGGTCGGGACGCCGGTGGAGCTTCGGTGGAGGCAGGCGGAGGGGGGAGCGGTCGGTCAGCCCGTCCGCCTGGACGCCACCCTCTGGGACGGCGCGACCCTGACCCCGGCGGAGGACCTGCGGTGCGACGTCCTGGTGGCCCCGGGGGACCGGGTCCCGGAGGTCCGGCCGGGGGCGGGCTCCTGTACCTTCGACACCCCGGTCCCGGGCTGGTACCGCGTGCGGATCTCCGCCCGCTCCCGCTCGGGGGACGAGGTGTCGGCCCTGGCCGAGACCTGGGTGGCGCCCCGCACGCCCGTTCCGGTGCGGGGGGACGCCTCCGTCGCCACCCTCGCCACCGCCCTGGGCAGCGTGGACGCCAGCCTCTCGGTGCTGATGCGGACGGCCGAGACCGGCTCCGTCCCCGCCGCCCCCGGCCTTCGGGCGAGCGCGCGGGTCCTCGTCTTCGGGCGCGTCGGCGCCTCCTGGTACCCTGGGGAGGCCGGGCTCCAGGCCAACAGCTTCTTCGTGGGGGGGGACGTGCTGGGCTTCACCCGCCTCCTCGATCCCTACCGCCGCTTCGGCCTCGCCCCGCGCCAGTTCGCCTTGACCCTCGGCGTGGAGCGCTGGGAGCTGAAGGACGAGCCCGGCGGCCGAAGGGGCGCGACGCTCCCCTTCGGCGAGTTCCGCTTCGAGGTCCTCTACGGCCTCCATGTCGCCTTCCGCGCCTCCCCCTTCCCGGGCCCGGACCGGCTCTATTCCTTGGAGATCGGCCTGTCCCTGGACGAGCTGATCGGCGGGATCGCGCGCCTGCGGAAGAGGTGACGGCCCCTGCCCGGGTCAGAAGGGCACGTCGGTGGTCACGTCGAAGCGCCGGAACATCTCCGTCACCACCCAGAGGGCGGGCACGCAGAGGGCATAGAGCCAGGCGGTCGCCGCGGCGAACCCGGCCACCGTCGACCCGGTGGACCACCCCGCGACCGCACCGGCGAGGGCGGCGCTCCCCAGCACGGCGCCCAACGACGCCATGCGGGCGAAGGCGTGGAGCATCAGGCGGCCCCGCACGGGCAGGCCGCCGTCTCCAGGGGAGGGAGGGCGGTAGGGGACGAGCAGGAACACGGCGTTGTCGGTGGCGGCGACGACGAAGGCCAGGGGCGGCAGGACGACGGCCAGGGCGGCCAGGACCTCGGGGGCAAGGCGATCGCCCACCGCCAGCGTGGCGGCGGCGCCAACGCCCTGGGTCAGCAGGAGCGCCGCGGCGGAGGGCAGGACCTGTCCCGCCGCCACCGCCCCGGCGGGCACCGGCAGGGACTTGAGCCACGCCATGCGGTCCAGGTCCCGGTGGAAGTCGAAGCCCCCCCGGTGCATGAGGACGGGCAGGAGGATCGCCATGACGACCGGCGGGGACAGGGCGGCGAGCGCCGTCGGTCCGGCGCCTCGCAGAGCCCAGGCGAGGGAGCACGCCATCGCGGCGGGCACGATCACCGGCGCCAGGAGGGCTCGGGGGGTTCGACCGAGCTCGACGAGCTGGCGTCGGGCCAGGGGACCGGCTCCCCCCAGGAAGGGGAGATGCGGGAGGGAGTACCCGCCGCGGGCAGGGCGACGACCCTCCGGCTTCGCCCGCCCCTCCCGCCTCCGGCCCAGCGCCCCCTCGGTCCAGGGGAAGTCCCACGTCAGCGCCAGGCCCCCCAGGCCGGCGACGATGGCGGCCGAGAGGAGCGCGGGGGGGAGGAACGCGCGGAGATCGGTGGCCGTCACGGCATCGATGAAGGGCCGTGCGGGGGCTGTGAGGACCCGCACCGCGCCGGTCCCCGCGAACGTGGCGAGGCGCTCCTGCAACGGGCCGGCGCCGGCGGTCCCGCGCCAGGCGGGGGCGAGGACGAGGGCAATCGCCGTCCCAGCGGCCACGCGCGCCCCGAGGGCGGTCCGGTCGGGGACCGCGGTGGCGGCGATCCCGGCGGCCACCTTCGACACCTCGGCCATGGCCACCACCAGGGAGAGTCCGAGCCACCCCGTAATCGGCCCCCCGAGGCGCTGGGGCAGCAGCAGGGTCAGCCACAGGGCCGTCAGCAGGGCCAGGCCGAGACGGGAGGCCATCTGGTAGGCCAGCAGGTCGCGCCTCGGGACCGGCGCCGGGAACAGGAACGCCACCTCCGCGGGGCGGAACGTGGGGGCGCGGGCGGTGGCGGCGACGGTCAGGAGGACGATCGTCAGCAGGACCGGGCCCCACCGCCGCGTGCTCGCGAGGTCCGCCGCGGCCTGCGCCTCCCAGCGCCCGGACAGGCGGAGAGCCGCCATCGAAGCCAGGTTCCCGCCCACCATCAGGAGCAGCACGAGGGCCAGGCCCGCGACCTGGAGCAGGCCCTTGGTCCCCCTCAGCCGCCGCCGGGCAAAGCGGAGTCGGGCAACGGGGGCCTTCTTGAGCAGGTGGATCAGGCCCGGGTTCACGCCGTCCCCGTGGTGGGGGGCTCCCGCGCCTCGGTGGCCTGGAAGAAGATCTCCTCCAGCGACGCGTCCCCCCGCAGGTCCGGCAGCCGCGCCCGCAGCTCGTCGGGGCTGCCCTCCAGCACCAGGCGGCCGCCTGACAGGATCACGAACCGGGAGCAAGCCCTCTCGATCTGCGAGAGCAGGTGGGAGCTCAGCAGGACGGCCCCCCCTTCGGCGGCGTGGCGGGCGATGGCGTCGAAGAGGGTGCGGATCCCCCGGGGATCGAGGCCCGAGAGGGGCTCGTCCAGCATCCAGAGCTTGGGGCGGTGCAGCAGGGCGCACGCCACCGCCACCTTCTGTCGCATCCCCCGGGACAGTTCGTCCGCGAGGGAGTCCCGGCGGTCTGCGATCTGCAGGTCGGCCAGGAGGCTCCGCCCCCGGTCCTCCCAGCCGGCGACGCGGTAGAGCCCCGCCACCAGCTCCAGGTGCTCCCACACCGTGAGCTGGGGGAAGAGGGCAGGATCGTCGGCGACGAACGCCACGGCCCGCTTCGCCTCGATGGGGGAGCGGACCACGTCGTGCCCGTCCACCTCCACTCCCCCCGCGCTGGGCGCCAGGATCCCGGCGATCACCCGCATCGTGGTGGTCTTCCCGGCGCCGTTGGGGCCCACCAGCCCCACGACCTCCCCCGGCCGGATCCGGAACGTGAGGCGGTCGACGGCGACGCGGCCACCGTAGACCTTGGACAGCTCCCGGACGAGCAGCACTCCCCAACCCCCCTCTTGAAAATCCCGAGTACTTCCGTGGGTATGAGGCGTTCCGGCCGGTCCAGGCGTCAGTCCGGGACGTCCGCCCGGATGGACGTCACCGCCCCGGGCAGGACCCACACCGCGAGATCGGCCCGGGCGGTGTGGAGCGTGGCCGGTCCCGGAGGCAGGTCGGCGAAGGCGAATCCTCCCCCGTCCCCGGAGCCCTGGAGGGAGGGATCGGCGGCGCCGGAGCCGTCCAGGTAGATGGGCTGGGCGTCCCCGCCCTCGGTCGCCAGGACCACCGCCTCCCCGGTCCGTTCCGGCGCCAGGCCCAGGAAGCCGACGAGGGCCCCCGACCCCTCGTCCGGGAGGGCCTCCTCGCCGCCGAGGGCGGTGGCGGCGGCCTCCCGAGGCCAGACGTGGAAGACCCCGTCGTCTACCTCGATGGAGGTGGCGGGCACCACGGCGGGGATCACGGTGGGGAGGAGGTCCTCGCCCGAGGGCTCGAAGACGAGGTGGATCACGGCCCCCGCATCGAAGAACCCGATGGCGTACGTCCCCGCCCCCGCCGGAGCCTGCTCGCCGCCGTACCAGAGGTCGTCCGGGGCGACGTCCAGGAACGCCGTCATCTCGGCGCCGCTGACGGGCTCGTCGAGGCTGCTGGGGGAGAGGGTGCGGAAGAGGTAGCCCTGGAGGACCACCCCGGAGCTCCCGCCGCAGCCGGAGAGGGAGGCGGCGAGGGCGGCGGCGGCGAGCCGGACGGCGCGTGCGGCGGGCATGGGATGAGTCTACACCAGCCGCCGGGCCGGCTCGCGCCCCCACTGGCGCTCGGGCCCCCTCCCGAGGTAAGAACCGCCCCCGGATCCCCAGCGTCCCCCTCCGCCGCGGGGCCCGGAGTCCCCGTTGCCCCGTCCCCTCCGCTCCCCATCCATCCTGGACCACGTCGGGGGCACGCCCCTCGTCCCCCTCTCCCGGATCGCCGGGGACTGCCCGGTGCCGGTCCTGGCCAAGTGCGAGCACATGAACCCGGGCGGCAGCGTGAAGGACCGGCTGGCGGTGGCCATCGTCGACGACGCCGAGGAGCGGGGACTCCTGGCGCCGGGGGGCACCATCGTCGAGGCCACGGCGGGCAACACCGGGATGGGCCTCGCCCTGGTCGCCGCGGTCCGGGGCTACTCCCTGGTCTGCGTGCTGCCCGAGAAGATGTCCGCCGACAAGAGGGACGCCCTGGCGATGCTGGGGGCCCGGGTGGTGGTCGTGCCCAACGCCCCCCTCGACGACCCCCGCAACTTCCAGCAGGAGGCCCGCCGCCTCGCCCGGGAGCGGGGCTGGTTCCTGGCGGACCAGTTCCGGAACCCCGTGAACCCTCGGGTCCACGCCGAGACCACCGGCCCCGAGGTCCTGGAGCAGGCGGAGGGACGGATCGGCGCCTTCGTGGCGGGGGTGGGCACGGGGGGCACCCTCACGGGGGTGGGCCGGTTCCTGAAGCATCGCCTCCCGGGCGTGCGCGTGGTGCTCGCCGAGCCCGCGGGCTCTCCCCTTGCGGGCTGGGTGCGGGACGGAGCCCCGGGCGAGGACGCCCCCTACCAGGTGGAGGGGATCGGCTCCTCGCAGCCCCCCGAGGTGCTCGACGCCTCGGTGATCGACGCCGTGGAGGTGGTCGGCGACGACGAGAGCTTCGCCATGACCCGCCGCCTGGTCCTGGAGGAGGGCCTCCTGGTGGGAGGCTCGTCGGGCACCGCGGTGGTCGCCGCCCTGCGGGTCGCCCGCTCCGGCGCCGTGGACGCCCCGGTGGTCGCCGTGCTGCCCGACGCCTGGGACCGATACCGATCCAAGCCCTGGATGCGCGGGTGGCTGCCGGGGGACGAGGACCGCGGACGGGGCCGCGGGGACTGACGGCGGGTCCGGGCGGTCCGGTCCGGCCCGCCCGCCACGACGGGCTCCTACGCTTCCGCCACCACCGCAGCGGCCGCCCGGAGCTGGGCCTCGGCGACCAGGAACTCCACCCGGGCCTCCCCCCGGGGTGTGTCGGCCCGCGCGGTGAACCGCTGGCCGATGAACGACCCGAGGGCGACGGTGTCGGAGGTCGCCTCCAGCTCTCCGGAGCACCCGTCCCAGTCGAAGCGGGTCCTCGGCGCGTCGTGGAGGTAGGTCTGGAAGGCGAGTCGCACCAGCCCGTCCCGCTGCTCCTCGGTCAGCCAGGCGGGGCACGCGAGGAAGACGAAGCCCCATCGGGGGAGGATCGGTGGGGTGGGCGTCGTCATGGGGGGCGATCCGGGCTGGCGGCGCTGCGCCGGTGGGGGTGGCAGGGCGGGGCACGCCGGCCCCACCGCGGGGGATGGGGGTGCCGCCCGGGGACTACTCCAGGTTCCAGGGCCTCTCGTCCTTCGGGTATTCCACCTGGTACTCCAGGCGCACGACCTGCCTGGCGCCGGCGGCCAGCTTCAGCTCCCACCGCAGCACGCCGTCGGGCCCGTGTTCGGTGGGGGGCGTGGTGCCGTCCCCCAGGCTGACCTTCACGCGGTCCGCCTGCGACACCGGCACCTGGTCCCGGAGGTCCAGCACCACCTCGCGGCCCCGCAGGTTCTGGCAGGTGGTCTCGAAGGCGTACGTAGCGCGCTCCCGGGTGCCCAGCAGCACCCTCTTCCCGGACACCTGGGCGACCTTCTTCCTTTCCACCTTCACCTTCTCGTCGGGTCCGAAGGGGAGGGTGAACTCCTCACCGGAGGCTACGAGGGCAACGGAGGCGGTTCCGACGAAGTCGCCGTCCAGGAAGGTGGCCACCGGTCCGGGGAGGAGCGGGAAGTCCGCGGTGTGCTTCACCTTTCCCGTGAGGTAGGCGGTGGGGGAGAGGCGGGGGACGGCGGTGTGCACCAGCTCGGCCTGGAGCTCCTCGCCGGCGAGCCCGACCCGCTTGCGCGTGCCGTCGGAGGGCACGGTCTCGGGCCGCCCGACGGAGAAGACGACGGACAGACCCTTCTCGGTCGCCTCGGCGGTGGCGATCTCCGCCTCCTCCCAGCGCTCCTCCTCGGCCTCCATCTTGGCGCTGGAGGAGAGCCCGTCGGCGAAGGCGCCTCCCCCGGCGGGGGCGGCGGCCTCCGCCGGGCGGGAGGATCGCCTCTTGTCGGCGCGATAGGGCTGGACGGTCTGGAGGTACCACGGCGACAGATCGGGGGGCGCGATCCCCTCCGCGGGCCGGGCGGTGGAGAGCTGGAGCTTCACCCCCTCCCAGGACTCGCCGGTGCGCTGCCCCACCTGGGCGCCGACCTGGAGTGAGACCCGCCCCTTCTCGGGCTCGACCCGGGCGTCGTAGACGGGGCTCCACGAGGCCCCGGGCAGGACGTAAGCCAACCTCAGCACGAAGCGCCCGGCCTCCTTGGCGGTGACGCCGATCCGCACCCTCTTCTCCTCCCGCGCACCCTCGGCCTGCCTCCTGGCCAGCTCTTGCTCCACGACCCCCGCCCGCTCCTGGAACTCCGCCCTCCGCCGGGTGGCGGCCCGCAGCCCTTCGAGGACCCGTCCCAACTCGGTGTGCATCGCCTGGGCGGCGGCCTGGATGGAGCGGGCGACGGCCTCGGTGGCGAGGGCCTGCTCCCCGGCGCGGGTGGCGGCCTGCTGCGAGAGGCTCGCCAGGAACGCCTTCTCACGCTCGTACCTCTCCACCTCGTCGGCCGCCTGCTGCTCCAGCGCCTGTACGGCGTCGAGCTCTTCCTGGAGCTTCCGCGTCTCGGCCTCCCGCTCGGCGAGGAGCGGAGCGAGGCTCACCTCCAGTCCGGTGATCACGGCCTTGGCGGTCCCGGCGCCCTCGGCCACGATGGACTCGTCCAGGGCCCCGGGCGGCAGCCCCCCGACGACGACCCCGTGCTCCCCCGCCCCGAGCTGCACGGAGGCCTCCCGGACCACCCGCGCCCGGTCCCCGTACACGGTGACCTCGGCGATCCGCGACGACGGCGTCAACTCCGCGGCCTCCCCCGCCAGGGGCGCCGCCACGGCGCCCCCGACTACGGCGAGGACGACGAACGAACGAAAGAGGGCACCCATGGTCGGTCAGCCTCCAGCCCATCGAGGAGCCCCCGGATCCTACCGGATCCGCCGCCCCCCGGCTGCCCCCGCCCCCCCGCGCCCGCCCTCACCCCCTCCCGCCTTCGCCCCTCCCCCTTGACA
>JAKLKC010000115.1 GCA_023150875.1 Myxococcota bacterium
TCAGCCCCGCCCCCCTCGCCGCCCTACGGGCTACTCGAAATCCCTGCGAGGCGGACGATCAGAGCCGACGATCAGGGATCGGGGAGCCCGACGGCCAGGTCAAGGGCTCCGTCCCCGTCGAAGTCACCACTGGCGACGGTCAAGACGCAGAAGAGGTCACCGGTGGGGACGGTGGTGGGTCCACCCTCCCAGACCTCCACTTCGCCGGACGGAACGCCCAAACGGGTGATCGGCTCCGGCACGCGGGCGAAGCCATCGAAGGGGCCGGGCAGCACGTACACCGCGGCTCCGGACTCCTCGCCGGTCACGGCACCCCCTTCCTCCCAAGTGTCGCAGGGGGAGGCCACGACGAGGTCCTCCCAACCGTCGCCGTCCACGTCCCCGACGACCTCCACTGGCCAGGCCAGGTCGTCGCCCGGCGCACTCACCGGGGGAAGAAGGATGGGGTCGCCGTAGGGGACCATGCTCCCCTCCAGCCTCCGCCCGCAGTTGCTGGGGTCGCAGTCGGAGTCCACCGGGTCGTTGCAATCGTCCCTCGCGCCGGGTGCGACGGCGGCGCTGCGGTCGTCGCAATCGCCCGAGCATGCGGTGAAGCCATCACCATCCCCATCCGTCGTCTCGTCGTCGATCGATCCGTCGCAATCCGTGTCCATGCCATCGCAGTCCTCGGGTGCCCCGGGGGAGACCGCCGCGTCGAGATCGTCGCAGTCGCCCGCGCACGGCGAGAACCCGTCGAGATCGTTGTCGAACCCCTCGTCCACCAGGCCGTCGCAGTCCTGGTCCACGCCGTCGCAGGACTCGCTCGCTCCTGCGTGCACGCCCGCGCTCCCGTCATCGCAGTCGGTCGGCTCCCACACGTAGCCCACCGGGGGCCCACAGGCGGTCTCGGTCGCCGTGACACGGAGGTCACCGCCTCCGTCCCCATCGGCGTCACGATAGGTGTCGGCGCCGAAGTTGAGGCCTTCGTCCACGAAGCCGTCGCAGTCGTTGTCCAGCCCGTCGCAGAGTTCCGTTGCCAGGGGGTGTACCGTGGGGTTGGCGTCGTCGCAGTCCCATGCGGTCCAGTACCCGTCGCCGTCCACGTCCCAAGGCCACCCGGAGTCGTCGTCATCCGAGGCGGAGTCGTCGTCGCCAGAGGCGGAGTCGTCGTCACCCGAGGCGGAGTCGTCGTCACCGGGCAGCGTATCGTCATCGTGCCCGCCGGAATCGTCGGCTCCGGCTCCCGTGTCATCGTCTCCGGGGGTGGCAGAGTCGTCGTCCCCGGTGGTGGCGTCGTCGTCGGCAGAGGTGTCGTTGTCGGGGGCGTGGGTGTCGTCGTCGTCGCGGGCGGTGTCGTCGCCATCGATCACGGAGTCGTCATCGGACGAATGAGCCCCGCACCCGGCGAGGCTCGATGCCAGCAAGAGAGACAGGAGTTCCGTAGTAGCCCGACCCCGCATCGCGACTCCGGCATCCGAGGATGGTGGGAGGATACACCATTGCCTATCCGTTTCCGCCCCAAGTCTCCCGCGTATAGTCCCGTGCCCGAGCCCGAGCCCGTGCCAGGGCGGAAGGCCCGTGCCCGATCCGCGAGAGATCGGGCACGGGCTGGGGCACGGGCTCGGGCACGAATTGAGGGACGATGGGTGCCAACCGGATAGGCATGGATACACCATCCCTCCCGGTGATACCGATCTGCCGCTGAGCCCACGCGGAGGCCCGCCGGGTGGGTTCACGAGTCCGCCGGCCCTCCGTGCCCCGTGATCGACGCTTCGTGCCTGCTGCTGGGCGATCCGGGCAGGCAGGTCAGCTCGCGCTCGCACTCAGCGCCGCCAGCGCCTCCAGCGGGGACATCATAGGGAGCGCCGAACGCTTGAACCCCGAAGCGTCCCGCGTCGCGAGCGCGTGGCACGCGGCGGCCTCGCCCGCGGCGGCGCAGACCGCGTCCTCGAAGTCGGGCCAACCCATTCGGATCGCGTGTCGCAACACCGCGCCGTCGACGGGAGCGACGCCGAACACGGTGAGCACCCCCGAGACACACTCGTCCGCGAACCTGCGACCGCCGGAGCGGCCGGCCAGGGAGTGAAGGGTGGTGACGCTGTGGGCCGCGAGCATCCCCTCCGCCTTCCCCGACTCGATGGCAGCCCAGAGCCCGGCGGCGGCCTCGGCGTGCGGTCGGCGATCCAGCAGGACGTCGAGCACCAGGTTGAGGTCGACGAGGATCCGCATCAGGTGCCGTACTTCTCGGCCAGCCAGGCCTCGTGGTCCGAGGCGTCGACCCCGGTCATGGACCCTCGCCACCGCGCGAGCTGAGGCGGCGGTGTCTCCGTCGCGGCCGCCGCGCTGATGGCGCTCAGGTACGCCTCGACGAGCTGGGACACGGACCTGCCCCTCGCGGCGGCGTACCTCTTGGCAGCCTTGACGACGGCGGGGTCCACATTCAGGGTGAGCTTGTTCGCCATCACGTACACCTCATAGTGAATTGATACGTACCCGGGAGGAGGACGGCAAGCACTCCCGCCGCGACGTCCGGTGCACCCGCAGGCCACCGGGAGTGCAGGCCGGATGGGCCCCATCCGGACGTCCGGCGCCGTGACCCCCGATCCACACCCGATCCGGCCGCGGATCGGGCACAATCCCGCCCTGTGCTGGGGGCACACCGTGGCACCGGCCGTGCAGCCGACGGCGGAGGGGGCGGTCCGGGCCGGGGAAGGCCGCGGGCCCCCTTGGGTGGAGGTCCAAGTGGCGCGCGTAGGCTCCTTTCTCCTGATGACAGCCGCCCTGGCCGGCGGAGTGCTGGTGGGAGTGCCCGCCGCGGCGTGCTCGTGCGCGTCAGGGCTGATGGAGGTGGCGCCCGCGGACGGCGCCACCGGCGTGGCGACCGATGCCGCCCCGGTGCTGGTCTACAGTGCCTTCGTCGAGCCCCACGGCACCGTCCTGCGCGACGCCGCGACGGGAGCGGAGGTCCCCGCGGAGATCGACGACACCATGGAGGGCAACTCCCTCGTGCGGCGGATCGTTCCCCTCGGAGAGCTCGAACCCGGCGCGACCTACGAGATCGAGGGGAGCGACGACTACGGGACCGTGCCGCTCCCCGTGCGCTTCACCACCGGCGACGGCCCCGACGCGACCGCGCCGGGCCCCCTGGTCCTGGTGGACGTCGAGGGCGCGTTCGTACCGGGGACGCAGGCGGTCCCCTTCGGCGCCGTCACCAACACCTGCGGCGACAGCCTGTGGCTGCGGCCCGACTTCGAGGCGGAGCCCAGCGACCCCCATGCCCGGTACGAGTTCGAGGTCTCCTGGGACGACGACCCCGCGGAGGTGGCGAGGGTCACCGATGCGGACCGGGAAGATCCCATGATCGGCTGGGGCATTTGCGCGGCCAACGTTCCCGCCCTCGAGGCCGGCGACCGGATCCGGGTCCGCGCCCGGGCCGTCGACCTCTCCGGCAACGAGGGGCCGTGGAGCGAGCCCGTGCTGGTCCGCTCCATCCCCACCGACCACTGCGGTTGCTCCTCCGCCGGGGAGGCGCGGGGGGGCGCCGTCGCATCGTCCTGGCTGGCCGCCCTCGCCCTCGGCCGGCGCCGCCGTCCCCGTCCCCTGCCCTGACGCCCACCCAGCGAGGTCGGAACACCGGGACCTTCTCCGCCCACTGGGTCCAGGGGAGTGCGCCGTCAGAGCCTGGCCACCTCCGCCATCGCCTCGATGAGGGGCATCGCCTCGATGCCACCTCGCAGCGGGAATCGCTCCGTACCCGGATACACCACGACGCGGCGCGCGATGTCCATTGTGTCGGCGGCGATGGTGAAGCCCCTCTCGACGCTCGGTGCCAGGGACCGCTTCACCTCCACTGCGATGGACGGACGCCCTCCGACCTCGGGTAGGCGTCGGCATCATCCAGGCGGCGGCGGTCTGCCGGCCGCTCCAGGTCGAGGTAGACCGAGGGCCGTCCCGCGGCGATCTTGCGCGCCAGCGTGGTCTTGCCGACCTGCCTGGGCCCGACCAGGACGACGGCGGGGACGGACGCCAGGCGGTCGAGCACACGCTGTTCAACTCGACGAGGGATCATCGTAATGCCGCAAATCCAACTTCTGTCGTTGATAATGAGGCATTGTGGGGCAGGATGCAACCGCAGCCACGACGTGACCCGGTCCAGCCGTACCCCCATGAAGCGCCCCCACCGGCCTCCTGGATCGGGCACCCACCTCCCCGCCCCCGTCCCCTCCCCTGACGCCCACCCACCGAGGCCAGACTCGGGTTTCTCACTTCCGGGCCGTCGCGAGGTCCAGGACTGGCCGAGCCCCGGCAAGGAGCAGGGCCGGATTTCGCGGGAGGTGTGGTGGACCCACATCGACCAAGAAATCCGGCACCGCGACGCCGCCGCGGCCGGCCAGGACGGACCGCAGCAGGCCAGGAATGGGAAGCCCGAGTCAATACACCAGCACCTTCTCGGCCCACTGGGTCCAGGCGGTCAGCTCGTCCAGAGTGCTCCGCCGCGCCGTGCCCGCCAGGCCCTCGTCGCCCAGGCCCCGGGCGTCCATGCAGGTGCCGCAGACGCCGATCTGGCCGCCGTGGCGGGCCACCGAGCCGAGCATGACCTCCAGGTTGTAGTACCCCGACGGCACCTTCTGGCCCGCGCGGGCGCAGGACGCCGCGTCGCCCATGAGGAACACGCGCACCTCCTCTCCCTCCCTGCGGGCCAGGGCCCCCGCCAGGCGCAGGCCGTTGTAGCTCCGCTCCGTCCCATAGGGGGCGTCGTTCAGGATGAACAGGTTCTTCGCCAACGCACGCTCCTTCGTGCCCCGGGGGTCCGCCCCGGGCCACCGTCACCGTCCCGATTCCAACACCACCCCCGCCCGCCGCCACTCCGGCGGTCCCGACTCCAACCGGTGGGCCGCGAAGCCCTCCTCCCGGAGCAGCCTCACCGCCTCGACGGCGAGCACGCAGTAGGGCCCGCGGCAGTACGCCACCACGTCCCGATCCCGGGGGATCTCCCGGAGCCGTGCCCGCAGCTCGGACAGGGGCACCGACCTCGCGCCGGGGAGGTGCCCGGCCCGGTACTCCTCCGGCGGCCGGACGTCCAGCACCGTCACCCCTCCCGCCACGGCGCGCTGGAGCAGCTCCGTGGCGTCCACCGACTCCATGGCCCCCCTCTCCTCCAAGAAGGCGCGGGACGCGGCGTGGACCTCGGCGAGCCGCTCCTCGGCGAGTCGGCGGAGCCCCAGGTAGAAGCCTTCCACCCCGTCCGCCAGGCGGTAGGTGACGAACGGGCCGCTCTTCTCGGCCTCCACCAGGCGCGCCGCCCGGAGCACCTGGAGGTGCTGGGAGGCGTTGGCGAGGCTGAGGCCGGCTCGATCCGCCAGCACCTCGACCGTGCGCGGGCCCTGGCACAGCAGGTCCAGGAGCTCCAGCCTGCGGGGGCTCCCCACCGCCTTGCCGATCCGGGCAAACTGCTCGAAGACCTCGTCCTTGTATCGCCGCGCCGACGCCGCCATCAGAACCACCGCCGGAGCCAGTACTTCTCGAACGCCACCTTCGCGGCGTGCCAATGCCAGGCGGGGGCCTTCATCGCCATCGCCGGGCGGGGCTCGGCGTAGAAGTCCCCCCGGCCCAGCCCCGCCTTCCCGTCGCCGATCTCGATGAAGCATTCCCCGTGGCCTTCGAAGGTGCCCGGCTTCCCCCTGCCGGTGATGGACCGCGCGATGGTGCGCGCCACCGCCTCCGCCTGCCCGTGGGCGAAGACCCCCGCCCGTGGGAGGGGCTTGCCCATCGCCAGCGGGATGTGGGTGGTGTCCCCGAGGGCGAACACCTGGGGAAACGCGGTGGCCATCGAGGCGCGGTCCACCGGGATCCACCCTCCCTCCCCCGCCAGCGGGGACTCCCGCACCGCGCGGGGAGGGCGGTGGGGAGGGACGAACCCGAGGAGATCGTAGCCCGCCTCGACCCCATTGGCGAAGTGGATCCGCATCTCCGCGGGGTCCACTCGGACGACGGCGTGCTCGGGGTGGTAGGCCACGCCGTGCTCCTCCACCATCTGGCGGACCGCCGCGGACACCTCGGGCCCCGCCACCCCCATCGGGCCCGGCTCGACGGCGAACAGGTCGACGCTCACCCTGTCCCGCACCTTCCGCTTGCGGAGGGCGGCCTCCAGCAGCATCGCCGCCTCGTAGGGTGCCGCCGGACACTTGTAGCCGGGGCCGGCGGTGAGCAGGACGAGGCGCCCCCCGCCCAGGCGCGCGAACGCGTCGCGGAACGCCGCAGCCCCCGCCAGCTCGTACAGGCAGTGGCCGCCCTCGGCCAGCCCGGGCACCGCCTCGGGCGCCAGCTCCGCCCCCAGCGCCACCACCATCCAGTCGCCGGCGATGGACCGACCCGATACGATCGCGGTGCGCGCCACCGGATCGATGGCCTCCACCTCGCCCCGCAGGACCTCGACGCCCCGGCCCGCCACGCGATCCATCGGCCGGGTGATCGCCGCCGGCTCGCGGTCCCCGGCGAGGAGCCAGAGCAGGGACGGCGCGAAGACGAAGTCTCCCTCCCGCTCCACCAGCACGACCCGGTGGCGCGGGTCGAGGCGCTCCCGCAGGAGGACGGCGGTGGTGATCCCACCCACGCCTCCCCCGAGGACGGTGACGGTCTGCGAAGAGGTCGGCACGGGGGCCTCCGAACGGCTCCAGCAATCAAGCGAGTTCTTGAATACCAGCCGTCGGGGGACGCTGTCAACACCCTCCAGGACTGTCGTTGCCGCGCCTCCTCAACGGGAGAGCCCCACGAGGCGTGGCGGGGGAGGCGGGGGGGCGAGGCAGCAGCCGCAGTTCGGGCGCCTACAGCATCCCTCCAGGTCCGCCGGGGACGAGGTACACCGACCCGTGGATGTTGCCGAAGCCTGTGGCGCCGACCAGCAGGTCCATGTGGCCATCGCCGTTGACATCGCCCGCGGCCGCCAGGTGCTCGCCTGCCCAGGCTTCGGCGACCGTCCCGTAGATCTTGCGCTCCGCGTCGGCGAGCGACCTGTGGCCGGCCATGGCCCCGTCAATCACATACACCGCTCCAGCGTGGATGCCTCCACTGCTATCCCCCGGCGCACCAACTGCTATCTCGTCGCGACCGTCCCCGTCCACATCCCCAAGGCCGGCGAGCGCATAGCCCGCTCCGTCCGAATCCGCCTCTCCCCGCCACTCGAGGTCCGCCGACGCCAGGGAGAACACCCCCGGCGACAGCGGCCCGAATACGACGTGTACGGCCCCAGGGTTCAGGCCGCCCACTTCGGCCGTCGACGCGCCAATGACCAGGTCGTCGTGTCCGTCACCGTTGACGTCCGCGTCCGTCAGCAGCGAAGGGGCCAACGCCGAAAGGTGCCCGATCGACTCCCCCAGCCACTTCGCGTCCGCTGTGGACAGGTCCACCTCACCCGCGACGGGGCCGAACACGACGTACACGGCACCATAGCTTGTGCCCGCTTCGTCGTTGCCCGATGCGCGAACGGCGATGTCCGCGTAGCCGTCGCCGTTCAGGTCGCCGCCGCCGGACGGTGCCCTGGCACCGTCTCCCTCCGCCCCCACCAGAAGGGGTCCCGAGCCCAGGAGAGCATAGGTACCAGCCCCCACCGGTCCTGGAACGATGTAGACGACACCTCTGAGGTCATGACTCGCAGAGGCCACGGCGATGTCCGGCAATCCGTCGCCGGTGACGTCCCCCACGAAGGCCACCTCCAGCCCGGTGGAGTCGCTCTCCGCGGCGCCATACAGGCGAGTGTCCCCCCCAATATCGGTGCTGCTCAGGTCACCCGACACCAGGATCGCGCCCCCGGCTTCGAACCCCTCTTCGTTCATGAGGCTGGCTCCCACGAGCAGGTCGGGAACACCGTCCCCCGTCAGGTCCTCGCCACCGGCAAGCGCTTGGCCGGCCCCGTCGCCGTACGGAGGGGGGACCGGTCGTCCCAGCACCACGCCGAACGCTTCAAAGACCGAGTGCTCGCCCGTGAGCGGTCCCCGGAAGAGGAAGGCGCCGCCACTCGCGAACTCGCAGTCCCAGCTCGAGACATCCTCGGTGGCCACCGCGAAGTCGGCGTAGCCGTCCCCGTCGACGTCCCCGAGCCCTGCCAGCTCCTGCCCGAAATCCGATACCCGGTCGTCGGTGGGCCAGCACCCCGTAACCCGCTCCCCTCCATCGATCCGAGTGCTCAGCGACAATTACACCTCCCCACTGACGACAACTACACCTCCCCATGGTGACGGGTTGCTGAGGGGCGTCGAG
>JAKLKC010000116.1 GCA_023150875.1 Myxococcota bacterium
CGACGACGACACCGCCCCCGACGACGACACCACGCCCGACGACGACACCGCCCCCGACGACGACACGGCCGACGACGACACCGTCGCCGACGACGATACGGCCGACGACGACACCGCGCCCACTCCTCCCACGTGGCTCGCCCTGGACCTCAGCGCGGCGACGGTCACCGAGCCTCCGGGGATCGCCTCGATCATCGCCCCCTACCTCGCCGACGCGCGCCTCTTCCTGGGGCCCTCGAACTACACGCCGACGACGGTGGACATCCGGCTCGCCGAGGATTGGCCTCCGTCCCTCCTGTGGGCCTGGATGGCGGCCTCGTGGTCCGCTCCCCACTTCGAGACGCCCGCCACCGGGTCCGTCTCCCTCGATCTCGGCGGGGGGATGGTCTTCGACGTCGAGGGGGCGGCCATGAGCGGCGACATCGTCGCGGCGGGCACCCGCCTCGCGGACGGCGTCCTCGAAGGCTCCGTCGACACCCGGTCCATCGACCCCCTTCTCGGGGGCGGCGAGGGCGCGACCTGCGACCTGCTCGCGGCGTTCGGTGTGTCGTGCGACCCCTGCGCCGACGGCGGTCCCTTCTGCATCCCCATCCTCGTCGAGGACATCCCGGGAGAGGCGTTTCCGTAACCCGCCAAGGCCCGGAGGGGGCTGTCAGTCTCCCCCTCCGGGCGTCCCCCTCCCCCGCTCCGGCAGCGGGCGCGCCCGGCGCATCTCCTCCACCGTCTCGGCGTCCAGCGGCGCCCCCCGCTCCGTCAGGAAGTCCGCCACGCGGGTGCGCCGCGCGTCTGCGTCCCCCAAACCCAGCCCCTGCTTGCCGGTGATGGCCTCCGGTTCCAGTCGCCAGACCGCCGTCCCCCGCACGTGGGAGCGGTAGAGGGGGTCGTCCGGGTCGATGGGGCGGTAGCCCCCCTCGGGCTGGAGGCGCTCCATCAGGGCGTTCAGCGCGGACGCCTTCTCCTCCAGGTCCATAACCTCGGTGATGCGTCCGGACACGACCGCCGACCGGTAGTACTGGCTGGCGGGGCACGCCCTCTCGGGGTGGCCCAGGTAGGAGGGCACCACGGCGAGGGGGCGCACCACCACCAGGCGCGCCCGGGGGCCCCGGCGGAACGCCTCCGCCTTCCCGCCCGCGGGGGCCCCGTGGAACCACGCCGCGCCCCGGAGCCACACGTAGTTCAGGGGCACGGCGTAAGGCCACTCGTCCGCTCCTTCCGCGCAGGCGAGTACCCCCCACTCCCCCTCCCGCAGGAGTGCCAGGACCTCGGACTCGTCGGTGATCTCCTTGTCTCGCCTCCGCATCCCGGCCTCCGTCGCGCCGCGCACGCGGGGAGAGTGCCCTACAATGTTGGCGGTTCCAACCCTCCCCACGGAGGGCGCCACACGGGCGCTCCCCTTCCCGTGAGGCCCGATGTTCCGTCGCGTCGCCGTCGCTTGGGTCTCCCCCGGGGACCCGACGCCCGCCCTCTCCCTCGCCCGTCGGCTCGCCCCGGGGGCGGAGCGGCTCCACCTGCTCTGCCTGCTCCCCCCCGCGGGGCAGGGGGAGGGCCCCGCCTCGTGGGACGAGTGGAGCGAGAGGGCCGAAGAGGTCGAGGTGGCCCTGGATGGCTGGCGCGAGGGCGCGGAGGCCTGGTGCCCCGCGGTGACCGCCGCCACGGCCATCGACGTCGGCCCCCCCTCCCTGCGGGAGGCCGCCGACGGGGCCGGCGCCGATCTCGTGGTGCTGGGAGCCTTCCCCACCCGGCGCGGGCGCCTGCCCTCGCTGCTCCGGGAGTGCGTCCGGGATGGGGGACCCGCCACCGCCTGGGCGGGCCGGGGCGGGGGTCGCACCGCCGGACCGGCCCGGCACTTCCTGTGCCCCGTCGGCGGGGACGCCCGGGACGTCGGATCGGCGGCGGCGATGCTCCGGGACGTCCTCGCCCCCGCGGACCGCGTCACCCTGCTTTGGCTCGGGGACGCCGACGACGTCCTGGACGGCGAGGCCCCCGCCCTGGCCGCCCACTCGGGGCTCCGGGCCGAGGTCGCCTTCGAGCGTCTCCAGGCCCCGCTAGCGGACCTGGACCGCGCCGTGCTGCGGCACGCGGGGGAACGGGGCGCGGACGCCGTGGCCCTCCCCTCCTCCCTCCTCTCGGGACCGCCCGCGTGGCTGGTGGCCCTGCTGGGCGCTCGGGTCCTGGAGGAGGCGTCGGTCCCCCTCCTCCTGCTCCCGGCGCCGGACGGTCACCCGAGACCGTGGGGTCGCCCCGCCCTCCTGGACGCCGCCGACGCCTTCCCGCCCCGGCGGGGGGAGGCCCGGATCTCCGTCGAGCGGGTCGGGGCCCGCGGCCAGCCCGAGGAGCTGCCCGACGGTACGGTCTGGGTGGTCCCGGAGGGCGCGGGTCCCCGGCCCGCACGGGTCGAGGCGGGGATGGCGCGCTTCCCCCTCGCCGGAGGGGACGCCCCCGGGAGCGTGGCCCTGGCCCCGGCCGAGGGACGAGTCCCCGCGGGCGACTCCCCGCCCCCGCCCGAAGCCGTGGCGACCCTCATCGCCTCGGACGCCTCCCGCGTGGTGCTGGTGGACGCGCTGCTCCCCGAGGACACCCTCGCCCGGATCCGGCGCCATCCCGGCCTCGTCCCCGGGGGGGAGATCCGCCGCGTCGTGGCGGTCCGGAGCCGCCCTGGCGTGAGCTTCCACGAACTGAGGGCCCGCCTGGTCCGCGCCGGCTACGACCCTCCCCTCCTCCTGGACGCCCACCAGGTGCTGGACGACGACCACCTCGCCGACCTCCCCCCCGGGGTGGACGGGGTGCGCCTCGCGCGGGTGGGGGCGCACCTTCGGGCCGACGGCGTGGCCGTGGAGGCGCTGGTCCATGGCGGCGCCCCGGACCTCTCGACGTCCGGCTTCGCCTGCCTGGTGCCCGGCCAGGTGCTCTCGTCGGGCCCCGAGCCCCTCCGGGCCCGGATCGACGGCGCCTTCGTCCCGCCCCCCGCGGGGGATCCCGCGGACACCGCCGCCCGCCTGGACGCCCTCACCGCCTCCCGGTCCATCCCCGGCAACCGGGTGGAAGTGGAACTGGACAACGCCGCCGCCCGGCGCCGCCTCCTGGAGGTCATCGGGGGTGCGCGGGAGCGGGTCCACCTTCAGAGCTACATCGTCATGGACGACGCCGCGGCGGGCCAGGTCGAGGGGGCCCTCGCCGACGCCGCGGCCCGGGGCGTGAGGGTCCGCCTCCTCGTCGACTCCCTGTGGAGCCTCCACGGATCGTTCGGGGTCCGGAACCCCCTCCTGGACCGCCTCGCGGCCTTCCCGGCGGTAGAGGTCCGCGCCACCCGCCCCCTGGCCGGGGTCCCTTCCCTCGACGAGCTGAAGCGGCGGGACCACCGGAAGCTGGCGGTCGTGGACGGGTCGCTGGCCCTGGTCACCGGGCGCAACCTTTCGGCCTACAACTATGCCGGTTTCGACGAGGTCGCCATCGGCCCCGACACCCCCGCCCAGGACGTGCCGCTGCTGGACGCGGGCGCGTGGATCGGGGGCCCTGCGGCGCGGGCGGTGGACGAGACGTTCCTCGGGGCCTGGACGGCGGCCGGCGGGGAGCCCTTCCCCCTCCCGGATCCTCCGCCCCAGGGGACCGCGGCGGTGCGGATCGTCGCCCATCGCGGCATGAGGGACGCCCACACCCTGGACGCCTACCTTGAGCTGGTGCGCTCCGCCCGCCACCACCTCTTCGTGGTCAACACCTTCCCCCTCCACCTGGAGGTCCTCCGGGCGCTGCTCGCCGCCATTCGGCGCGGGGTGCGGGTGCGGGCCCTGTTCGGGAACGTCCGGCCCCTGCGGGGGGACGGGGTGCCCTTCCCCGGGGGAGCGGGGGCGCTGCGGACGGTGGCCACCCAGCTCGTCCACGCCCGCATGGACGCCCTGGTGGAGGCGGGGGGGGAGGCCTGCCAGGTGGTCGTCCCCGCGGGGCCCGGTTGGGACCCGGCGGTGCGCGAAGTCCTCCCCCACGTCCACGCGAAGGTGGTGACCTGCGACGGAGGGCGAGCCGCCATCGGAAGCGCGAACCTGGACGTGACCGCCGGCTACTGGGAGAGCGAGGCGGTGGCCATCGTCGAGGACCCCGCCGTCGTCGCCGCCCTGGAGGCGGACCTCTCGGCCCTGGCCGCCGTGGGGCGCCGGGTCGACCGGGACGACCCCGCCTGGCGCGCCCTCGCCGGGCGCCGCGCGTGGCTGTCGTCCCACTGGCCGGGGCTCATCGGCTGAGGCGGCGGGTGCACCCGAACGCACCGGCCCGCACCCGGCGGCACTGGGGGACGGGCGCCACGCCCTCGACGGCGGAATGACGCACCGGAGAGGCCCGTTCCGCCCCATCCGGGCACCCGTGAACTGGCACGCCGCTTGCCCATGGTGATCCGCGAACGCCGCACGCGCCTCGAACGGAGCGGCGAACGGCAACCGGCAACCGCCATCTCTCCCCCGAAGGAGTCCGATCCATGCGCCTCCCCCGTTTCCTGCCTCGAACCGCCCGGATCGCCGTCTTCGGCGCCGGACTGACCGCCGCCGTCCCAGCGTCTGCCGCACCGGGCGACGTCCTGGAGGACCGGGCCGGTGCCCGGATCGCCGACCAGGTCGCCGGCAACGTCATCCAGGCGGCGGGCCAGATCGGAAGGGTCGCGGAGTCCCGGGGCGTGGTGGTCGATCCCGACATCCTGGTAGGTGCCGGCCAGGGGGTCTGGTTCGCCCACGCCGCCAACGTCGACGCCGAGGACCTCCGGCGGGAGGAGCTGTACACCGGCACCCCGGTGGCCCTGACCTACCTCTCCCTCCCCGAGGAGTCCGGGATCCCCGCCGGCTTCTACGAGATGGTGGCCCGCATCGATCGCCGCGACGACGGCACCGAGGCGGGTGTCGTCCAGCTCGTCGACCGCACCGGGGCCGTCATCGTCGAGACGGCGGCGGACGTGGAGATGGACGGGGACTACGGCGGCGAGCCGTCCCGCATCAAGCTCGACTACGCGACCGGCCCCGGATACACCGGCTACAGCGTCCACGGGGGGAACTGGTCGGTCTGGGTCGTGTTCCACTACGGCCCGGAAGGAGAGCCCTGACCTCAGCCGGGCCCAGGCCGGAGTCCGGAGGATCCGCGCCGGAACGCTCCGCGGGGGGTGCCCCGGGCGGGCTGCGGATGTAGCATGGCGGCATCCGCGGAGCGGCGAAGCGAGTGGGCGAGGCCGAGAACGACGACAGCCATGCACTCGGGGGCTCCGGACCCGCCCCGGCGGCCCCCCCGGCCCCCTCCCCCCTCCCCTCCCCTCCCCCCCGGGCCGTCCCCTGGGTCCTGGCGGGGCTGGCGACGGTCCTCTTCGCGCCGTCGCTGGGCAACGGCCTCACCAACTGGGACGACCCCCGCTGGGTGGCCCAGAACCCCTTCGCCGAGCACGGCCTCGCCGGGATCCCCGCGGCCTTCCTGACCCCCTTCGACGGGGCCTGGTACCCCCTCACCCACGCCGCCTACTGCGCGGTCCGGGCGGTGGCGGGGGAGTCCGCGGCGGCCCTCCACGCCTTCCAGATCGCGGTGTTCGCCGCCACGGCGGCCCTGGTCCCCCGGGCGCTGGGCGCCTTCGGGGTCCCGGCTCCGGCGGCCTTCTGGGCGGCCATCCTCTGGGTCTTCCACCCCCTCAGGGTGGAGTCCGTCGCCTGGGCGGCGAACCTCAAGGACACCCTCTCCGCCCTCTTCGTGGTCGCCTCCTTCGCCCTCCTGGGGGCGGGCCGGCGGCGGGCCTCGGCGGCGACCTTCGGGGCGGCCCTGCTCTCCAAGTCGACGGTGTTCCCCCTGGCCCTCCTGGTCCCCCTCCGGGACGCCGCGGCGGGGTCCCCCTCCCCGGCGGCGCTGCGGCGCGGGCTCCCCTGGCTGGTCCCGGCGGTCCTGGTGGCGATCGCCGCGGGGCGCCTCCACCTCGCGGCCCCCGAGGCGGCCCTGCGCTCCCCCGCCGGGGGGAGCGTGCTCCAGGCCATCCCCACCGCCCTGGCCCTCCCCTGGTGGTACCTGGGACGGATCCTCTTCCCCCGCCCGTCCCAGGCGATCTACGCCTTCGAGCCCGTGGGCTGGCTCGATCCCCGCTTCGCGGCGGCCCTCCTGATGTGGGGAGCCCTGGTGGGGCTGCTCGTCGCGCGCCCGCAGGATCGGCGCCCCGCCGGGATCGGCCTCGCGGCGTGGATCCTGCCGCTCGTCCCCGTCACCGGCCTCGTCCCCCTCGCCTTCCTGGTCGCCGACCGGTACACCCTCCTCCCCTCCCTGGCCCTCTCGGCGGCCGTCGCCCTGGCCGCGGCGGCGGCGGCGACGCGCCTCCCCGCGGCCCGGGTGGCGGTGGCCCTGGCCCTGGCCGCGGCCTGCGCCGGGGCCGGCGGACTCTCGGTGATGCGCCAGGGGGAGTGGCGGGACGGGGTGGCCCTCTGGGAGGCCGACCGGGGCCGAGTGCCGGAGGACTGGACGGTGCGGATCAACCTCGCCGGCGCTTACGGCGGCGAGTCCCGGTGGGACGAGGCCATCGCCGAGCTCCGGGAGGCCCGCCGGCTCCGCCCCGAGGCCACCCGCGCCACCCGGGACCTCTTCTTCGCCCTCGCCGCCCGGGACGGCATGCCCGTGGACCGGATCATGGGCTACCTGGGCTCCCTGGTGGAGGCGGGGCGGCGCCCCAACGCTTTGCTGCTGGTCGCCCGCCGCGCCCTCGCCGAGGGCCAGCCGGCGGCGGCCCGGGTGGTGGTGGAGGCCGCCATGGAGGCGGGCCGGAGCGCCGAGGCCCACGCGATGATGGCGAGGACGGCGGCCGCCCAGGGCGCCGACGAGGAGGCCCTGGCGGAGGCCCGGGAGGCCCTGCGCCTGGACCCCGCCCGGGACGCGCCCCGGGTGGACGCCGCCCTGGCCCTGGTGCGGCTGGGCAGGGTGGACGAAGCCCTGGCCGAGACCGCCACCCCCACCCGGGACCGCATGGCCAACGCGAGGCTCAGGGGCGTGCGCGCCTACGCCCTCTACCGCGCGGGCCGGCTCGATGAGGCCCGGGAGGTCCTGGAGTCCGTCCGGGCCGAACTCCCCTCCCTGCCGGGGCTGGAGGCGCTGATCCGCCAGCTCGACGGACCACCCGGCTCCCCCGACGCGCCCGCGCCCGTGCCCGAGCCCGTACCCGTGCCCGAGCCCGCGCCCGCATCGGGACCAGAGGACCACGCCCCCACCGGCCCCGGATCCGTAACCGGCGGACAGCCCCGGCCGTAGTCGCCCGGCGCCCCGAGCCCAGGGCCAGAAGGAGATCCCCATGCGCCGCTTCCTCATCCTCGCCCCCGCCCTCGTCCTCGGCACCGCCTGCCGCGGCGCCATCACCGCGGCGGAGGCCCTGGAGGCCGTCGGCGAGGCGGCGATCTCCGCCCAGGCCGACGCCCTGACCTGGGAGGTCATCGAGATCTCCACCGGCTTCACCCTGGGGCAGGCCCTGGAGGACGCCGCGCAGGAGCTGGCGGACGCGTACCGATCCCAGATCCCCTGCTCCACCGTGACCGTCCAGGGCACGACGGTGACGACGGACTTCGGGACCCTCGGGGACTCCTGCTCGTGGAGGGGGCGCACCTACGCCGGGATCGCCTCGGTGACGCTGGAAAGCGTCGGCGCCGGGGAGGCGGTGGTGGTCCACGAGTGGCTGGGGCTGACCGACGGGGTCGTCACCCTGGACGGCACGGCGACGGTGACCTGGGACGCGGACGACGCGACCCGGCACGTGGTCCACGAGGTGAGCTGGAGCACCGCCCAGCGGGAGGTCATCGCCTCGGGGGACCGCACCCAGAGCCTGCTGGACCCGGGCGCCGGGCTCGACGGGGGGATCCGCGTGGACGGCGTCCGGGACTGGCAAGCCCCCAGCGGGGACTGGCACCTGGACATCGACGGCGTGGAGATGCGGGGCCAGGACCCGGTCCCCCAGGCGGGCACCTACTCCCTCGTGCTTCCGAACGGCAAGACCGCGACCCTGACCTTCGAGCGCCACGACGTGGGCATCATCCGGGTCACCGTCAGCGGCGGCTGGAGGACCTGGGTCTTCGACGTGTCCCCGTCGGGGGAGCAGGTGGACGAGGTCTAGTCAGAGTCGGACACGGAATAGGTTGGCGCGGCCGTTGCCTTCGCAACGGCCGTGACAACCGGCGGTCGCACGGATCG
>JAKLKC010000117.1 GCA_023150875.1 Myxococcota bacterium
CCTCGCCTGGCGGTGGCTCGGCCGCCTCTCACCGGCCACATGACGCCGAAGCCGCCGTCCTATCCCCCCCGGTCCGTCCCATCCCTCATTTCACTCAGCCCCGAACGGGGGTTGGGGGAAGTTCGCGCGACACGGGTCCCATTCGCCACACGAATAACATACAAGCACAACGCGGTCGCCGCCCGAGACGAAAGAGACACCCCGGGCTATTCATGAGGGCGCCCGCCGGCGCCCTCATGAATAGCCCGGGGTTGAAGGACGGCGCTCGGCAAGTCCGACGCTCGTTTCAGGCGGGGCGAGTGGCTGATGCTGTCTGTGTCGGCGGCGTGGTCGTCCTGGTCATGGACTACCTCATCGGACCGCGACCTGTGGTCATCGCCGACACGCCCGCCGACGCCGAGTCGCTGCTCATCAACCGCCTGAAGTTCTGGTGGAACGCGAACGAACGCATCATCCGGAAGGCCGCGCGGAAGGACGGCGTCGCTGGGGTCGTGTTGTGGTGGCGACCCCTGGGAATCGTGCGGAACAACCAGGGGGTCCACATCCCCTTCGAGTGCACGCAACTCCTCTTCGACGACCGCCTTGGGAGGGGAGAGGCACTGGAGGGCGCGAGGGCCATCGTCCATAAGCTCCGGTGGCCGTGACCGGGGCTCGGACCGGTCGCGACCTCCACCAGAACTCCACCACTTCCCCGCGCCCGCACCCGTCCCGACCCGGCACTCCCCGACACCAGACGACACTCACCCCCTCCTCGGATTGTCGCCTACATCGCCGATAACCAGCCTCCGACCTGCCTCGGCGCCCACGCCGGGAAGACAGTTCGACTCCCGCCGCCTCCACCACCATTTTCCAAGCAAATACGAGATGTTAGACTCGGTCCCCGACCGGGTTGACCGCCACTCCGCCACGGTTCCGCCACGGACCGGGGTCGGGGACCCCTCCCGGGAGCGTGGGCAGGCGGAGGACAGTGCCGAGGGCGCCGCGACGTCACTTCGCCTGATAGCTGTACGTGGCCGACTCCGCGGGCACGCCGACGTAGTCGAGGAGCAGGGCGACCATCCCCAGGATGGTGCCCGCCGAGAGGTTGACCTCGGCGAAGCCGCCGGGGATCTGCCGGGGCGTCCTGAGGTTGTCGGGGGTGCGGTCGAACCACCGCCGACGGCGCCCGGCGAACTCCTCCGCCGTGAAGATGCCCTCGTACCGAGCGGGCTGCACCCGATGCGCTTGCCGGATTGCGCGGAGGTAGAGGTCCGCCCAGCTCGTCACGGCCCAGGTCTCCCCGGCGATGGTGAGGGTGGCCGGCTTGCGATTGGACTCCGGGGCCTGGCGGATGGGAACGGCCTCCCCGGTGACGGGTTCGGGCGGCTGAGCGCGGGCACCCTTGCGTTCCGCGGCCCCTTCCCGCCGCTTGGCAACGGGCTCGGCGGCTGGACGATCGGCGACTCCGCCATCGACGGGGAGGGGTTCCGCCGGCGGGAGCGGGATCGGTTCCGGAGCCGGGCTGCCCGGCACCGCCACCAGGCGCGAGCGCCCCGCCATGGTGGCGGCGCTCAGGGAGGGCTGAAGGACCTGGAGCGCCATCGCCACGTCGGCATGGTCCAGTCCGACCTCCCGGGCGATCAGGCCGACGAGTGCGTCGTTCCGCTCGGCGAACAGGCGATTGACGGTCTCCCGCACCTGCTGCTCGGCGAAGAGGAGCCGCCAGAGGCGTGCCAGTTGCTGGCCTTGCAGCCGCTCCGGAGTAGTCCAGGCCAACCACTCGGCGGCGTCGGGGTCCGCGAGCGTGACGGCGAACAGCCGTTTGCGGGTCGCCTCGACCTTGGCGAACACGGAGTAGAGGTGCCACTGCCAGCCGTTGGTGATGAGCGCCCACTCGACGCCGACCACGTTGGCGTAGCTCAACACCTGGCTGACCGCCTTGTGGTCCTCGACCGAGACATCCAGGGCCTTCGCCTCCACGAACATCACCGGCCGAGCGTCCGCGAACAGCGCATAGTCCACCGGGTTGAACTTCGGCGTGTGGCGGTACTCCGCCCGCACCCTGTCGAGGTCCTCCTTGGCCCAGCCGAGCGCCGCAAGGACGGGCTCGATGAGGGCGTTCCTCGTGTCCTGCTCGGTGAGGCTCCTGCCCCGGAAGCGGGCAGCGACCTGGGCGATCCGGGCGATGGTGGCCGAGAGTTGCTGCGGATCCATGGGCCTCCCCGAGCAGGTCCTGCGTGCGCGCGACGATAACGGGCGGGCACGACCGGACGCAACCGGCGGGAAGGCGATCCCGGAGCAGTGCCGCTCCTGCAGCGTGGTGGGGAACCTCGCTGCGGACCTGGATCGCGAACGGGACCTGCGGAGAGCCTCGGTCCAGTCACGGAGGGGAATCGGACTCGGCACCGCTGGTCGTGCGGCGGTGGCACTCCATGCCGGACGATCCCGCCACCCCCCTCACGCCTCGCCCGGGACCGGGTGGCGGGGGAAGGGGCCCTCGCGCCCCTCGGGGGCCTCGCGCTCCTCCGCAGGGGGCGGCTCGGGGGCCGACCCGGCCGAGGGGGCGGGGACGGGCTCCCCCGGATCGGCGATCCCCGCCCCGCCGCCGCCCGGGGTCGGGGCGCCGTGCTCCCGCTCGCCGCGGCCTCCCACCACGGGCTCGGGGGCCGGGGCGTCGTGGATGGAGGCGCCGGCGTTGAGGTCCTGCCGCTCCTGGTCCACCCCGATCCCCGGCAGCGGCCCGCGGTCGTAGCGGTCTCCCGGGCGGTCCGGGGGCGGTCCGCCTCCCCGCTCGTCCTGCAGGTACTCCTCTTCCTTGCGGATCTTCATCGCCCCGGCTCCCTTCCGGACCCCGCATCCCGCGGGGATCCCCGAAGGAGGCAGCATGCGCCGTGCCGCGCGCCCTCACTCCGCGTAGGGCGCCACCACCTGGAGGGGCCGGGAGCCCAGGGCCAGCCCCTCCAGCCGCAACGTCGGGGGAGTGGCTCCCGTGCCCGGGTCCACCGCCGCGGCCTCCGCCCCCACCCCGTCCAACCACGCCCCCGCGAACGCCGTCCCGCTCGGCGACGTGAGGACGAGGTCCAGGGTCCAGCCGCCGTCCGCCTCGGCCCCCGGGAGGGGCGTGACCGTCGCCACCAGGCCCTCGGCGAACTGCTCCAACCGCAGGTCGTAGCTCAGGTCCCCGGCCCGAAGGCCCCGCGCCTCCAGGGATGGCCAGCCGCGGGGGAGATGGGGCGACAGAGCCACGACCCGCGACGCGGCGTCGGGCTCGTCCCCCAGGAACCAGCGGAGCATCGACGCCACCACCACGCCCCCCTCCCAGGGGCGATAGCGCGCGGACACGTCGGCGCCGGTGCCGTCCGGGACGTGCCCGACCTCCAGGACCGTGGCGTCGGCGACGTGGCCCTCCTCGAAGTGGCCCGAGGGGGTCGCGACCGCGTCCAGGGCCTCGAAGGCCCGCTCGCCGGAGCCGTGGTTGGCGGCGGCGATGGCGTCCAGGACGTAGCCCGGCACCATGCCGGTGAAGCCGAAGTTCGGCCCGTCCAGGCTGCTCACCGGGCACAGGACGGTACCGTCCTCCCGCATCCCGAAGGCCACCAGGGCGTCCACCTCCCGCGGGGCCTCTCCCCCCTCGGACTCCGTCACCCCGAGGCGGACCGCCTGGAAGGACACGTCCTCGAAGGGGATGGGCCAGGGCGCGAGGTCCCCGTAGAGGGCCAGGGGCGAGTAGAAGCCCCCGCCGCCCGGGTTCCAACCCCCCGCGGGGGGCTCCTCGACCCGGAAGGCTTCCAACGCCGCGTCCATCCCCGGGCGCATCGCCTCCACGTCCGCGGCCGCGGCGGGCGGGGGGAGGCCGAGGGTGGAGGCGGCGGCCAGCAGCGCGTCCCAGCGCCGCGCCGCCGCCACCCACAGGATCGCGGAGTTCCCCGACCAGCCCAGCTCCTCCGGCATCCCGCCCCCCACCGCCGACGCCAGGGTGAAGCGGAAGGTCTCGTCGCCGCTGAAGGGGAGGAGCCCGTCCGGGCCCGGCTCCTGCCGGGACAGGCAGTTGGCCAGGTAGGCCATGCGCCCCGCCTCCAGCACCGCCGCGTCCCCCGTGCGCCGCACGTACTCGCCGTGGAGGAGGGGCCCGTAGCTGGGCGCCTCCGCCGCCTCCCTCCCGTCCATGAAGCGAGCCCCCGCCCAGAAGGCGTCCGGGTCCTGGGGCTCGGCGAAGGACGAGACGTCCCGGTCCAACGGGAAGGAGTTGGCGACCTCTCCGGCCACCGCCAGGGCCCGGTAGGTGCCGTCCAACACCGCCCGGGCCCGCTGGTGGAGCCCCGCCCGCAGCAGGAGCAGCACCGCCCCCTCGCCGTCCCGCAGCCAGCCGGAGGTGTACCGGTGCATCGGCGAGACCAGGCCCTCGGGGGTGGTCTGCGTCCACAGCGTCACCAGCATCCCCTCGTAGAGGTCCTCCACCTTGGGATCGGGCACGTCCAGCGCGGCGGCCCCGTCCAGGAAGGCGGAGGCCGCCCCCCGGGAGGCGTCGAGGAGGTCCGCCACCGGCGCCCCCGGGGCCAGTGCCGCCTGCGCCGAGGGGTCCTCCCCCGCGGCGGCGAAGGCGTGCACGCAGGCGAAGTCCCGCTCCTCGCCGGGCGAGAGGTCCCCGACGGGGACGTCCAGGGACTCGCCCTCGGCCCGCGCGCCGGGTGCCCCGGGGCAGCCCACCGCCATGGAGCGGTCCCCCCGCGCCTGGGTCAGCATCGTCCCCGCCGCGTCGGGGGCGCCCCCGGCGAGGGAGAGACGCAGGGACAGGTCCTCCGCCGGCGAGGGGCCGGCGTTGAGGACCGTGATCCACCGCAGGATCCACGGGGCGCCCTCGGGCGCGAAGTCGGTGGTGAGCAGGTGCAGGCCCGACGCCTCGTCGGCCATCCGGGTGCGGACCACCGCGGAGCGGCGCGGGCGCTGGACCTGTTGCCGCGTGGGGACGACCTCCTGACCGCCGCGCACCAGGTGCGCCGAGGCGTCGCCGAAGAAGCCGTCCCGGGCCTGGTAGCCGGGGCCGACGGCGTTGGTCAGGGTGTTGCCGGGGTCGTCGAGGCCCAGGATCCCGAAGACGGTCCCGTTGCCGACGCCGTAGGTGCCGCTGGTGGCGCGGCGGGGCTCGTCGCCGGAGGCCACGTCGAAGTCCTGGCCGTAGCCCGAGACGTCGGCGAGCCAGTCCAGGCCGGCGAGGGAGGCGGGGAGCGGGATGGGCTCCCCGGCCTCGTCGGGCCAGGGGGCGCCCGACGCGGTGGGGGTCCAGGCGGCGGGATCGGGGGCGGTGGCCGGGGGGTCCTCGCCGGTACAGGCGGAGGCGGCCAGGGCGAGGATCGCCGCGGCGGCACCCGGGCGCGGCGGGAGGCCGGGAGGGGGCGCGGACCGGGCGCCCCTCACAGCGGCAGGGCCCCGTCGATGGGGAGGATGTTGGGCACGAACCCCGGCGGCAGGCTGGGCACCGACGTCACCTTGAAGCTGGGCCCCAGGAGGCCGTCCCGGAGCTCGACCTCGGCGAAGTACGCGAGGTTGCTGGAGTTCCACACGGTCCCGTCCAGCAGCGGCTCCACGCCGGTCCACACGCCGCCGGACTCCGAGAGCTCGGTGGTGAAGTAGGCCAGGGAGCCGTCCACGCTGAAGTGGAAGCGGACGGCGGCGACGTCGTAGCCGGTGGGGGCCTCGAGGCTCACCTGCATCGCCGCGCAGTTCCAGGTGATCCACCAGTAGGTGGGGTCGTAGCAGATCCAGGGGATCAGGGCGTCCACCCGCGGCTCCGGGGGGCGCTCCGCCAGACCGGGGTCCAGGCCGAGGGCGTGGCCGATCCAGAAGGCCAGGGCGTCCTCGATGTCCGCGGTGGGGCCGTCGGCGTCGTACAGGGCGAACCAGCCGTGGTCCCAGTTCTCGATGACCAGCAGGCGGGGATCGACGCCGGCGGCCTCCAGGTCCTGGAAGCTGGCGACGGTGCTGTGGATGGGGAAGAACTCGTCGGCGGCGCCGTTGATCAGAAGGGTGTCGGCGGTGGCGTGGGACAGGAAGTTCTTGGGATCGACGGAGCGCACGAACGACTCCCACTCGGGACTGGCGGCGTCCCGGGGCGGGGTCATGGACTGGAGGATGTCGAGCTGCCACCCGGGGACCGGGGCGGCGGCGATGGCGAGGTCCATGTGGCCGGTGGCGCTGATGGGGGCCGCGGCGGCGATGCGGTGGTCAACGCCGATCGCCATCTCCGTCGCCACCGCGCCGCCGGAGTACCCCGTCATCCCCAGGCGGGAGACGTCCACCCCGGGCGTGGCCTCCAGCAGCGTCACGCCCCGGATCGCCGCCACCGAGTGCCCCCAGAGCCAGCTCCCGCGGGGATCGGGGACGGTGTCGAAGATCCGGTCCGGCGTGGAGCCCGTGCCCTCGGAGGAGCCCTGCCCGGGGCCGGAGAAGGCGAGGGTGACGACGCCGAAGTCGCCGGCGGGGCCGGTGGCGTTCCCCTCCTCCGCCCAGCCCCCGAGCCCGTGGGCGACGACCAGGCCCGGCAGGGGGCCCCCAGGGACGCCCGAGGTGGGGACGGCGAGGTAGGCCTCCACGCGGATGGGGTCCAGGGAGCAGGAGTTCACCTCGTAAGAGGTGTAGCGGACCGCGGAGACCTCCACGGTGCGGAGGCCGGAGACGACGGTGCGGGTGGCCAGCACGTCCACGTCCAGGGTGGAGGGATCCTCGAGCAGCGCCATGTCGTACAGGTCGAGGGGGCTCCCGTCGAAGCCCTCGTGGGTGCAGGCGGCGGACGCCTCGTCGCAGGCGTCGAGGGTGCACGCCTCGGCGTCGGAGCAGTCCCGGGGCGGGCCGGCGGCGCAGGATCCCCCGCCGTCGCAGGCGTCGGCGTCGGTGCAGAAGGCCCCGTCCTCGCAGGCGGCGCCCGCGGGCGCGTAGGCGCAGCCCACCTGGCAGCCGCAGGCGGTCAGCCCGTTGTCCGCCCCGTCGTCACACGCCTCCTCCCCCTCCACCAGGCCGTCACCGCACACCGGGTCCGGGCCGGTGTCGTCGTCCCCGGGAGTGGTGTCGTCGTCCTCGGGAGTGCTGTCGTCGTCCCCGGGAGTGGTGTCGTCATCGCCGGGGCCGGTGTCGTCGTCACCGGTGTCGGTGTCGTCGTCCTCGGCGGCGGCGTCGTCGTCCGCCGGTGGCGCCTCGGCGACACAGGAGGAGGAACCGGCGAGGAGCAGGACCATCGCCATCCGGCGGAAGCGGCTTGCCACGGGGACCTCCCGCCCGGGGGCCTCGGGCCGCCCCGGAGAAGGGCAGGATAGCAGGCAGGGGAGGGAGGAGGCGGGGCGCCGGCACGGGACGGCGGGCGTAAATGTAAAGGGTGCGGCTCTTCTCGGTCGACGCGAGGTGGAACCGGACCGTGGGGGAGGGGAGTCGGTGGATGAAG
>JAKLKC010000118.1 GCA_023150875.1 Myxococcota bacterium
GGCCGGGCCCGACGCCCGGGGGACGCCGTCCCCCGCCCAATCGCTGGCGCGATTGGGCCCCACCCCCTGACGGGGCCTGAACGTTTACGAATGCTGCCCCCCGCGGCGCCGCAGGGTGCCGACACGTCCCCCGGGAGCCATGTTCCTCGACAACGCCGCCAGCACCCCCGTCGACCCGGCCGTCGCGGCGCGGATGGACGAGGTCCAGCGGACCCTCTGGGCCAACCCCTCCTCGGTCCACGTCCCCGGCGCCCGCGCCATGCGCGAGGTGGAGCGGGCCCGTGTCCGGATCGCGGAACGGATCGGCGCCTCCCCGGAGGAGGTCCACTTCACCTCCGGCGGGACCGAGGCCAACAACCTCGCCCTCAAGGGCGCCGTCTGGGCCACGTCCGGGAGCGCCCACCTGGTGGTCTCGTGCGTCGAGCACCCCAGCGTCCTGGAGGTGGCGGCGTGGCTGGAGGGGACCGGGCAGGCCCGGGTCACCCGCCTCCCCGTAGGCGGCGACGGGAGGGTGAGCGTTCCCGACGTCGAGGCGGCCCTCTCGGACGGGACCACCCTGGTCTCGGTGATGCACGTCAACAACGAGACCGGCGCCATCCAGCCCATCGGCGAGATCGGGCGCCTCTGCCGCCAGAGGGGCGTCGTCTTCCACTCCGACTCCTGCCAGGGCTTCCTTAAGGCGCGGCTGGACGTGGCGGAGCAGGGGCTCGACCTGCTCACCCTCAACGCCCACAAGGTCCATGGCCCCAAGGGCGTGGGGGCCCTCTTCGTTCGGCGCGGCGTCCCCCTGGCGCCCCTGCTCCACGGCGGGGGTCACGAGGGGGGGCTCCGGGCGGGCACCCTCAACGTCCCGGGGATCGCCGGCTTCGGGGAGGCGGTCGCCCGTTTCGGCGAGGGGGAGGCCGCCCGCATGGGCGCCCTGCGGGACCGGCTGTTGGGGGGCCTCCGCCGGGACTTCCCCCGCGCCCGCGTCCACGGCCCCGAGGGGGCGCGGATCTGCGGGATCGTCAACTTCGCCCTGCCCGGGATCCCAGGCAAGTGGCTCTTCCAGCGTCTGGACGCCCGGGGGATCCAGGTGTCCGCCAGCTCCGCCTGTCACTCCGCCAGCCTCACCCCCAGCCCGGTGCTGAAGGCGATGGGCCTCACCGACGACGAGGCGAACGAGGCCCTGCGGGTGTCCATCGGCCGGTTCACCGGCGCGGAGGAGATCGACCGCTTCCTGGAGGCGCTGCGCGAGGTGGCGGCGCGCTGAGGGCCAATCCGGCCTTTGTGGCGCCGCGGTCCGGCCGGACCCATCATGCACTCCGCGCCCCGGCCGAAGAGCACGGCCCGGGGAGGGACCTCCTTGGACGTGCCCGACACCATCGACACCCTCGTCGTCTCGATCTCCGTCCTGGCCCTCGGCGCCGCCTTCTATGGGTGCGGGCGCGGCGAAGCCTCCAGCGTGGCGCCGCCCGGCGATGACGACTTGGCCCTCGCCGACGACGACTCTGGCGGAGGGGCGGACGACGACGCCTCCCCGGGGGACGACGACGGCGTGGACCCGGGCGGTGCTCCCTGCGAGGGTTATGGGCTCCCCACCTCCCAGGGGACGCTGAAGGACGGCGCGTTGAACGAGGTGTCGGGCCTCGCGGTGTCGGTCCGGAACCCCGGGATCCTGTGGGTTCTGGAGGACTCGGGGGGCCCCGCGACGCTGACCGCCATTGACGGATCCGGCGCCACCCGGGGCACCCTGGCCCTGGAGGGGACCACCAACGTCGACTGGGAGGACCTCGCCCTCGGTCCCTGCGGCGAAGGGTCCTGCCTGTTCGTGGGCGAGTTCGGCGACAACGGCGCCGCCCGGAGCGACGCGGCGGTCCTCCGGCTCACCGAGCCCGTGGTGCCCCCGGAGCCGGGCTTCGCGCTGTCCGCCACCCCCGAGCGGTTCCCCTTCACCTACCCGGGCGGGCCCCGGGACGCCGAGTCCCTGGTGGTGACCCCTGAGGGCGTGCCGGTGGTCCTGGGCAAGCGGGACGACGCCACCGCGGACCTCTTCGCATTTCCCAAGCTGGTGGCGGGCGTCCCGGTGGAGCTGGTCCCCTGGGGCTCCATCGAGACCGGGCCCGCGGCGGGGCTGGCCTCCATGGCGACGGCCGCGGACCTCTGGCCCGACGGGTCCCGGCTGCTGGTACGGACCTACTTCGGCCTGAGGGAGTGGGAGGTCCCCGGGGGCGGGCTGGCGGCCCTGGCGGGGGTCGTCCCCCGGGACGTCCCCGCGGCGCTGGAGGGGCAGGGGGAGGCCGTCGCCTACGACCCCGTGCGCCGGGGCTTCTGGCAGCTCTCCGAGGGGAACCACCCCCCCCTCTGGTTCGCGGGCTGCAAGTAACTCTGAACCGCGGTCTCAGGCCACCCGCGCCGCCCCATCGAGCCCCAGCAGGCGCTCGGCGTTCCGGAACAGGATCCGCTCCCGCAGCGCCTCCCGGCCAGCGGTGGCCAGGTAGACCTTTGCCAGCCCCATCGCCTGGTGGTAGAACGGCCAGTCGGTGCCGAACAGGAAACGATCGGGATCCGCCTCCCCGAGGATCCGCCGCACGCCTTCGAGGGGCTGGGAGGCGATCTCCAGCCAGACGTTGTCGTAGCGCCGCGCCAGGTCGATCCCCTTGTCGAGCTGGAGGGCGCCGGAGTGGCCCAGCACGAAGACGGTCCCGGGGCACTCCTCGATGACCGCGCGGTAGAGGTCGACCTGGCTGCGGCGCCGGCCGGCGGCGGGCTCGATGCCCACGGGGCCGCAGTGGAAGAACACCGCGAGGCCCCGCTCGCCGCAGGCCCGGGCGACCCGCGCCACCCGGGGGTGGTCGGGGGCGATCATCTGGGCGGCGGGGTGGAGCTTCACGCCCCGCGCCCCCATGCGCTTCTGGGCGTCCAGGCGGGCCTCGATGTCCCAGGACATGGGGTGCACCGAGCCGAACCCGACGAACTCGGGCCGCCCGGCGATGACCGACAGCCAGGTCTCGGCGTTGCGGGAGATCCCCGGCAGCTCGATGGGCAGCAGAACCGACTGGCGCAGGCCGAGGTCGGCCATCTCCCGGGCGAGGTTCCCGGCGGTGTGGGTGGCCCGCATCCCGCCGGCACCGAGGGAGCGCCACATCAGGTCCCGGCGCATCTCCGAGAGGTCGGCCTCGGTGAAGTTGAGGTTTGCGTAGACCTCCAGGTCGAGGGGCCTCGCCGCGGGCAGGTAGTGGCGGGTCTCGCCGGTGTCCCGGGCCAGGTCCACGCGGTTCGGGAAGACGTAGGAGAGGGCGAGGTGGGTGTGGACGTCCACGGCGCCCCGCATGGAGGGGTCGACGACCACCAGGGAGCCCGACCGCTCCTCGAAGCAGGGCAGGCGGGCCAGGTCCAGCAGGTTCCCGAAGCGGGTGGGGAGGTCCATCGGTTCCTCGTGGGGCGGCGGGAGGGGAGGGGGGATCGCGTCATCCCCGGGGGAGGTTCTGGGACACCAGCAGGGCGCCCCCGAACAGCAGCAGGACGGCCACCGCCCGGCGAAAGGCGGCGGGGGAGATCCGGTGGTGGACCCGCTCGCCCAGCACCAGTCCTGCGAGCATCGCCGGGAGCATCGCCAGGCTCAGGGCGCCCGTCTCGGCGGTGAGGGAGCCACCCTCGGCGTAGCCGGCGACGAGCAAGGCCCCCAGGGCCGCCCACAGCGCGGCGAGGGTGCTGCGGAAGCGGCGCTTGTCGAGGCCGCTCCGCCCCAGGAAGTACACCACCATCGGCCCCCCCGTCGCCCACGCGCCGTGGACGGCGCCCCCGAGGAGGAGCACGGCCCGGGCGGCGTTCGGCCGCAGGGGGCGGGGCTCGGCGGCGCCGCCGGAGCGGAGGCCGCGGGCGAGCTCGAAGGCGGAGACGGCCACCACGAACGCGCCGAACCCCAGCTTGAGCCATCCCTCGTCCACGCGGCCGACGCTCCGGAAGGCCAGCACCCCGGCGGGGAGGCCCAGGAGCATCCAGGGCAGGACGGTGCCCAGCAGGAGGCGCGCGTCCACGGCGTCCCGGTGCCGCAGGAGGATCGCCACGCAGAGGGCGACGTTGACGGGCACGAACGCCGGCAGCAGGACCCCGAGGGGGAGCAGCGAAGCGCCGAAGGCCACGGTGAGCACGGTGGCGCCGAAGCCGGCCACGGCCTCGGTGAAGAACGCGCCGCCGACGATGGCCAGCAGCATTGCGGACGAGGCGGGGGACACGGCAGCGCGGGACCTCGGGCCGGCGCCGGCTCTCCCACCGGCGGGCCCCGGGCAGGGTAGGGGGCGGCGAAGGTGGGGTCAAACCCGAACGGAGGGGAGAGCCGGCCTGGTCACGGATGCACGGGCACGACCCCGGTCAGGGCCGGCTGGGCCGCCGTCGACCCTCCTCGGGATCCTCATCGCCGCCGCGTTCGCCGGGCGGATCTCGGAAGGATGTGGGGAGGTCGACGTCCCGACCGGGTCGGCGGTCCCTCTCCAGCTCGATCCCCTCCAGGGGCGCCTGGCGCAGCCACGCTTTCAGACCGGGTCGCAAACGATCGATGCCTCCACCAGGACCGCCCACATCATACCTCGGACGGCAATCGCCCTGGTCCCACCGGACCAGGGCGATGGGGGTGGACCCACCCACCCTTGTGGGGCCGGGTCGGAGCGCGGTAACGTGGGCACGCCGCCCGGAGGGGCGTCCCCGCGGGGACACCCCGAGGCGGGAGACCGAAAGGGGCCCCCGTGCGCCGAAGCCTCCCCACCGCCGCTTCCCTCGCCCTGCTGTCCTCCCTCGCCGCGGAGCCGGCTTCGGCGACCCTGCTCTACCACGACAGCGTCCAGGCCGGCGGCGACGCGGCGGTGCAGCTCGGGATGTGCACCTCGGAGTGCGCCGCCGTGGTCTTCACCGCCGAGGAGGACTTCGACCTGCGGTACGTGTACCTGGTGGCCGGCCCGTCGGGGAACAGCGTCTTCTTCGACCTGCGGGTGCTCGGCGTGAACGGCAGCACGCCGGACCTGGGGAACGAGCTCGCCTACAACCCCTTCGCCATCTCCATCGACGCGGCGGGGTGGGCGGGGATCGACTTCGCCTACAACGGCATGTCGGAGGTGCCCATCGCGGCGGGTAGCAAGTTCGCGGTGGCGATCTGCGCCAGCTACCTGGAGAAGTTCCCGGAGTCCTGCGGCAACTGGGGCTTCGCCACGGACGTCGACGGGATCGCCGCTCCCAGCGAGAACTGGGTCTACGCGATGACCGACGGGATCTGCAACCCGTCGAACCCGTCGGGGTCCTGCCTCGGCACCAGCTTCATGTGGATCCAGACTTCCTTGGTGGGGGTCAGCGGCGACTGGGCGATCCGCGCCTCCGACACCGCCTGGGACTCCGGCTCCGGCACCGGGGACGACGACACGTCCGACGACGACACGGGAGGCGACGACGACGACGCCACCGGCGGCGGGAGCCTCGACGTCGACTCCATGAGCCCCACCTCGGCGGTGGAGGGTGAGACGCCCCGCTTCGAGGTCCTGGGGGCGGGCTTCGACGACACGGCGGAGGTCTACGTCGGCGGCCTCAGGGTGGCGGACGTGGAGGTCCCCTCCGCGGACCGGATCGAGGGCACCATCCCCTCCGCCCTGCCGGTGGGGCTCCACGACCTGGTGGTGACCGACTCGTCGGGCGGGTCGGACACGTTGCCCCGGGCCTTCGAGGTGCTGCCGGCGGGCTCCTGCGGGTGCGCCGTCGGACCGGTGGCGGGGGGGCTCGCGGGGGGACTCGCGCTGCTGGTCCTGGCCCCCGCGCTCCGTCGCCGCCGCCGCTGAGGCCGATCCCGTGCCCGCCCCCGCCTGGATCGCCGCAGGGACGGTAGTGGCCCTGGAGGTCCTGTGGCCGCCGGGGGCGGTCCCCCGCACGGTGGTCACCCTCGCCCTGGACCCCGCCACCGCCGCCTCCCTCCCCCGGGACCTGCCCGGGCGCCGGGGGGACGTGCTCCCCTTCGTCGTGCCCGGCGCCAACGGGGACCTCGCCGCGGTGGCCTGGGGGGTGCCCACGATGGGCATCGGGGAGCGATGGGAGGTGGAACTGGTGGGGGGGAGGGCGGGGCTGACCCCCTCGGGCCTCGGGGAGGGGATGCGGGACCTCTCGGGGGGGACCCCGTGGCCGTTCACCCTGAGCGGGGTGCACTACGAGGACTTCCAGCTCCCCCGGACCTTCTGGATGGAGTCGGCGGGCAGCGACGACATCGGGGCGGACGGGACCGAGGAGGCGATCCTCTCCTCGCTGGCCCAGTGGAACGGCGTCGGGTGCAGCGCGTTCGCGTTCGAGTACGGCGGGCGCACGGAGACCGGCGTGGACCTGGACGGCGTCAACGTGCTGGCGTGGGAGAACGAGACCTGGGAGTGGGACCCGGCGGTGGCGGGCCTGACCCTGACCCAGTTCGGCGACGTCGGGGGCCAGATCCTCCCCGTCGAGGCGGACATCGTGTTCAACGGGGCGTCGTGGACGTGGTCCCCGGGGCCGGGGGACGCCTACGCCTCGCCGCCCACCCTGCACGCGGGCTCGGTGATCGTCCACGAGCTGGGCCACGTCGCCGGCCTGGGGCACGTGACCGACGACCCCGCGGCGACGATGTTCTTCGCCTACGTGGGCGGGGACTGGCAGGGGACCACCAGCGGCGACGACCGCCGGGGGCTGTGCGAGAACTACCCCTCGGGCCAGGACGAGTGCGGCGGGGACCCCGACTGCGAGGACGTCGACGGGACCGCCCGCTTCTGCGCCGAGATCGACGGCGTGTCGGTCTGCGACGAGGTCCGGGACCCCGTGGGGGCGGAATGCTCCCGGACCCACATCAACTGCGACGGCTATTGCGTGTTCACGAACCTGCTGGCGACGGAGGGCTATTGCACCGTCGCCTGCCCCGACGGGGCCTGCCCCGCCGGGTACGGCTGCGGAGAGGAGGACGACAAGCTCCCCCAGGACGAGTCCCCGGTGTGCCTGGAGGGGGAGGACCCCGGCGACGACGACTCCGCCCCCGGGGACGACGACGCCGCCGCGGACGACGACTCCGCCGCAGGCGAACCCCCGCAGGGGTGCGCCTGCGGGGGCTCGGGGGCGGCGGGCGCGCTTGCGCTGCCGTGGCTGGCGTGGGCGGGGATGGGATCGAGGCGGGGGCGGACAGGCTGACGAACGGACGGAAGGTCAGGCGCGGGGCCCGCCCCTAGTACGTCGTTCCAGAGCGAGTTCCCCAGTTTCTGAGTCCGCCTTCCAGTTCATCGGCGTCGCGGTCCCGC
>JAKLKC010000119.1 GCA_023150875.1 Myxococcota bacterium
GCCAAGCGCCTCTTCGCCAAGGGCTACGGCGCCGACGTCCCCATCGACCCCGCCTCCACCGAGGAGGCCTGGGCCCGAAACCGCCGCGTGGAGTTCCGGATCCTGGAGGAGGCCCCGCAGTGACCCCAGATCCTCGTCTCGCCCCCCTCGCTTTGCTGGCGGTGCTGGGCCTCGCCTGCGTCACCCGGGGGGCGCGGGGCGAGCTGGCGGTCGAGCCCGAGTCGGTGGACCTGGGGTTGGGCTTCCCGGGGGAGGCGACCTTCGTGAGGTTGGAGGCCGCCAACGTCGGCGAGGGCTACCTCCAGATCTCCGAGGTCCGCTTCGACGAGGACGCCGATGGGGCGGCCACCGCCACGACGTCGGGCTGGGGCCCGCCCCTGCTGCTGGCCCCGGGCACCTCGGTCCCGGTGGACGTGGCCGTCGCCTGGCCGGAGGCGGGGAGCCTCGAGGTGCGCCTGCGCATCGTCGCCGCCGTCCCCGAGACCTTCGCCGGCGGCGGCTTCCCCGGCGCCGGCACCACCGAGGACGGCCGGGACGCCCTGGCGGGCCGCAGCGAGGTGGTGGCGGTGCTCCGCGGGGAGGTGGTGGCGTCCGAGGGTGGCGAGGCGGGGCGGCGGTGAGGGTGGGGGGCTCCGCGCGGGCGCTGACTCGCCCGCCTCGTGGCCGCGCCTCCACAACCTGCCGGCCGGGCAGTCCCCATTCCACTTCGGTGCGCTGCCCCCACCGATGCGCTTCTCCGACGGAGAAGGGGAAGGGGAAGGGGAAGGGGAAGGGGGTGCTTGTACCACAACCACACGAAAATACAAGGATTTATCCATGAAGCCCTTCTCTTCTCCGCCGCCCGCACCACCGCCACCGCGCCGCCTTCCGGGTTGACCGCCCTCGTTTCCTCCTCCGCTCGTTCCGGAAATGCGGGAAGCTCCCTCGCACAACGCCCCCGCCGGGAAGCGCGGGGATGACCCCATCGCAGGGAGGACAGCCCATGACCACGACCACGGTCGTCCTGTTCGAGGACCAAACTTGGGAGGGGCGGGAGGACGGAAGCGGGAGGACCTACTACTCGTCCCCACAGCTCAACGCGGTGCTGGAGTCCATCGCCTCGGTCTCCAAGACGCTCTTCTTCGGGATCGCGTTCCGGGACTTCACCGAGACGAGCGCTGACTCCCTCAACTTCAAGATCGAGCTGGAGCACACGAACGACGGGGTCCACTGGGCGACGCTGACCGTGCCAGTAGTGACGTCTGCCCAGGGCGTCGCGAGCACCTACGACGGCATCTTCAAGATGGTGTCCTACTCCCAGACCTTCGGCAACAAGATCCGGGCAAAGCTGACCATCGAGGACACCGACACCCAGAGCCCCGGTCTCGTCCACCTCACCGGCGCCGTGACCCTGAGCGGCAAGCCGGTCTGAGGTCGGATCGGGAGGTCCCGTGCATCCCGCACCGTGGGGTGCGGGGTGCACCGGGGTCGGGGTAGACTGGCCCGGGGAGGCTCCCAGACGATGGGCTGCACCGCCGAGAAGGGGACGAGGTCCGGAGGGTGCGGGTGCGCGACGGGTTGCGGGCGCGCGAACTGCACTTGCGGGCCGAAACAGGTCCCAGGGATCACGACCTGCCGCGGTGGATGTGGGGGGGACGGCGGCCGCGCCGGGAGAACCCCGTTGAACGACCGTGGTTGCGGCGGCGCCTGCGGTGGAGGCCGCGGCGTCCGGTCCTGCGGCCCTCCGGCCTCGACCCCGCCCGTACGGACGAGACGCCCCCCCCGCCCGCCCCGGACGGTGGGGATCGCCCGAACCGAGGTGCGCCGGTGGGTGCCGGGCACCGTGGACTTGGAGCGCGCCCGGCTCCTTACGATGAAGCCTTGGCTTCGGCCCCGTTTCGCCGCCGCCGAGGCGGTCCTTGCGGCCTCCGATGGGCGGTTCGTGGCGGTCGCCGGCGGCCCGAGCGAGGGGCGCCGGGGGGAGCCCGCCCTCCCGGACCACCTCGAACGCCTGGCGGAGGTGATGCCCTGGCTCCGGTCCCGGTTCGCAACCGCCACCGCCCTGCTGTCGAGCATCACCGGGGGGACCACGGGCCTCGCGCCGCGTTCCGTCGCCCGGTCGCGGCGTCGCGTGACCCTCTCCCCCGAGGCGGAGCGACTGGCCCAGGTCAAGCCCTGGCTGCGGCCGTTCCTGGAGGAGCGGGCGGCGCAGGCGAAGGGGAGCGCCGGCGCCGGGACCGCCGACCCGAGGACCCCGATCGCCCGGCTCCGCCCGTTCCCGGGACTCACCCGCCTCCTGGAGGAGCAGCACCGGGCCTGGCGGGAGTTCACCCCCGAGACGTTCCTGTCCTGGACCCGCGAGGGGATCCAGTCCATCCCCATCGTCTCCGCGGCAAAGCCCGTCTCCCCCAAGAAGCCTTCGGCGCCCCAGGCCAGCGCCGATCCCTCGGCCCCCTCCAAGGACCCGATTGCGGGCAAGACGCCGGCGAAGGACCCCGGTCCCGCGACCGGCGCCTCCTTCACCCTCCCCGATCCCTGGAACGAGCCCCGCACGGGCGTGTGTCACTGGGAGTTCTCGGTGATGGCGAACGGGCTCGCGGGGGAGACGCTTCTGGGTATCCTGAGACAGGAGCACGGGACGGCGGCGGAGTTGCTTCGGGACGCGCAGCGCCTCGGGATCGGCTGGCTCCGCCAGCTCGACCAGGCGGACGCCCACCTGTCCACCATGTGGAAGGGGTGTTGGCAGTATTCCGGGATCGATGCGACGGACAACCGTTGGCGGTTGCTGTCCGATGACTTCGATGTACCGGACCCGCCCGGCTGGCCCTGCGCCCCCGCCACGGGTCCGTCGCCCGCGAGCTGGTCATTGGCGCCGGCTGACTGCGTGGACCCTCCGCCCTACGAATGCCCGGCCTCGCCCGGGGGGGCTACGAGCTGTACAGCGCCCACTGAGTCCCCCAAGATGATGGCAGACGCCCTCATGGAGCTGGCCGGCGACCTGCCCGCCAGGGGAGTTGCAGGTGCCCTGCCGGTCCTCCTCGGCCGCGGACCGGAGTTTGAGCCGGGCACTGATCCGTGCCCCAGTCCCCGCTATTATGGTTGGGAATACGTCGATGAGAGCGGCATCCGCCGGAGCGGTCCCACCGCTGCCCACTTCGAACTCCGGCCCGTGGACGACTTCCTCGCCGAGACGGGCGGGCTGAACGAGGACGTCCTCCTGGACGAGTTCATGCGGCAGCTCATCGGCAACCACTCCGCGGAGTGGGGAAGCACGACCCCTCTCCCATACGTCCAGCTCGGCAACGAGATGGTGGGCATCGTCTGCCCCTCCGCCCTCGGCTGGCTCATCCTGCGTCTCAGCGAGCTGGCCGACCGCTGCCAGCCCGGACTGGGCCGCGTGTTCCCGGCTCTCGCCAGTCCCAGCAACAGGCTCGACCCCACGGACGAAGAGGCGTACCTCGCTGACGTCGGAGACGGGCTCTGGCGAGTGTTTTACCACGTCGTCCGCGCCGCCCTGGTGGTCCGCCAGGAGTCGGGGATCGCCGCCGACGCCACCCGATTCGAGACCGTCATGCCTGGCATCGAGCGAGCGTGGACCGCCGACGCCTTGACTTCGCTGTGGGGCCAGGTCAACGAGGATCTCGGGACCTCCTACTCGGACACGACCCCCCCAACCACGGTCTTCCCCCTCGACGAGAACACGGTCTCCGAAGCCTTGCTCACCTCCATGAAGAAGTGGTGCCTGGCGAACCTCCAGGCCCCCTTCCACATCATGGACTTCCACTGGTACAACAGCCGAGGACAAGAGGGTGGCTTCCTCTACCTCAGCGCCTTGCCAGCGTTGATTGAGCGCATGCAGGACACGATGGGCTTCTGGTGGGTCGGGGGCGAGGACATCCCCATCTGGTGTACCGAGACCGGGATCTCCAGCGACCGAAACCCCACCCACATCGCCGCACGACGGGCCGCGGGGTACGACGCCTCGGGCGACTTCCACACCTGCTATTCCCACGTGCCCTCGTGTACCAACCACGGGTTCCTGGGGGGAGGCCCCGAGCCGGACGACGCGATGGGCGCCGGCCTCGAAGCCTTCGAGTACCGCATCGACCCCACCGTGATCCAGGCCATCGCCGACGCGGGTGACCCCGCCGACGCCATCCCGGACCTCCCCGCGCACTGGCCGCAGTGGGTCTTCACCTCCGAGTTCGAGCAGGCGGTCCAAGTGTGGTCGCGACTCGCCATGCTGGCAGGGGCTGGGGTGCAGAAGGCATGGTTGTACAGCAACGTCGTCTCGGAGACCAACCAGGCCGGGTTGCCCACACAGTTCTACAGCTACGGCCTCACCGAGGACTTCATGGTCTCCGTCCTGGACCCGGTCGACTGCGGCGTTGACCTGGATGGCGACGGGTTTTCCGACTTCTGCAAGGCGGAGAGCGAGTTCGCCTCGACGGAATACAAACGGCGCTCCAAGAAGCGGGCCTTCTGCGCCCTCAAGCGCTGGAACCAGTACCTGGGCAGCTACCTGTGCGCGAAGGTGCTGCGGCGTTTCGACGGCCTCGACGCCGGCCACGTGTACGCCAAAAAGGGCTTCTACGCCGTGGTCTTCCGCGTCGCCGACGACAGCGCGGACCGGCCCTTCGCCCTGGTCACCTGGACCGACGCCCAGGTGTTCTCCACCTGCGCGGATCCGGCCGCCCCGGCCCCCCTTGGGAGCTGCGTTCCGGCTCGGCCCCTGATCTTCGTTCCCGACGACCCTTTCGGCGTCAAGCCCCTGGCGGTCCAGACCATTCCCCACGAGGCGGTGATCGACCCGTCGGTCTACGACCCCGACGGGACGGGCGCGGGCGGTTGGCCAGAGATCGCCGACCCGTGCCTCGCGGACGCCGAGTCTCCGGCGGAACCCGCTGCGGGGGACCCGGGCTACGCCGGGGCGAAGGTGTGGCGCTTCGGTCCCGACCAGGAGCTGCCCTACAGCCTCGGGCCACGGGGGGTGCTGGGGGTCCGGCTGGGGGTCCACCCGCACCACCCACCGGTGCTGACCCTCCTGCCACCAGGAGAACTCCTGCTGTACGACCAATCAGCGGCAGCGGTCGAGTCCCTGGCCACGCTGGATGCGGCCGCCCTGCAACCATCGGAGTGCGACGTCTGATGCCCAGGGCTCCGAGCGTACTCTTCATCATCCTGCTCTGTGGGATGGTCGCTCCCCTGTTTTCTGCCTGCGGCCCGGGCGGGGGTGACGACGATCACGTCGATGATGACTCGGACCTGGTGGACGACGACTCCGTCCCGCCAGACGATGACACATTTCTGCCCGACGATGACTCCACCGCCGCGGATGATGATACCGCCTTCCCGGACGACGACTCCGCCGTACCCGACGACGACACTCTCCCCCCGGACGACGACACGGCCCCCCTCGACGCGGACGGGGACGGACATGCCGTCGACGACGACTGCGACGACTCCGACCCCACCATCCACCCCGGTGCCCCGGAGGTCTGCGACGCTGTCGACCAGGACTGCGACGGCCTCCTGGACGACTGCCCGCTGGAGGGCGTCCTCGACCTCTCCGTCGTCGCCGGTGCCCGCATCGACAGCACCGAGGGAGACGCCGGGTACTCCCTCGCCAGTGCCGGGGACTTCAACGGGGACGGCTACGACGACATCATTCTTGGGAACCCGGGCGGGACGTCACGGGGACTGGCCTATGTCTTCTTCGGGCCCGTCCACGGGCTCATGGACGTCACGGCGGCCGACCTGCGCCTGGAGTGTGACGGCGACATCGGTGCACAGTTCGGCTGGTCTGTAGGGGGAGGGGACGACCTGGACGGAGATGGATACGACGACGTGGTCGTCGGGGCCCCCGGTTATGGCGAAGGCGTTACTGGCTACGCTTACGTCTTCCATGGGCCGCTGACCGGGACGGTCCTGTCCAGCGACGCAGATTCCAGGGTCTTTGTGGGGCACTCAACGTCCCTCGGATACGGAACAGCTCTGGTCCATGATGTCACCGGAGACGGGCTCGCGGATCTCTGGGTTTCCGAAATACCTGCCTACTACTACGAAGACCATACGACCTACCTGTTTTCGGGCCCTCTCAGCGAGTTCGTCAGCAGCTTGGACGCCGTCGGTACGGTGACGCCAGGGGCCGATGGTATCGCCGGCAATCAGGTGGCCGGTGCGACGGACGTCGATGGGGACACCGTCGACGATCTCCTCTTTGGAGGCTCCCGCACAGGCGCCAAGGTCATCGGTGGCGACCTCACCGGGGCCATCACCGGAGACTCGGCGCTGGCGACGCTCTGGGCCGATCCCGCCCTGGGGGGGCACAGCGAGCTGTCCGTCGCGGGGCCCGGAGATGTGGATGGGGATGGAATCGGGGACGTCCTGATGGGGGACAGTTCCTACTTCGATGCGTACGTGGGGCAGGGGGTGGCCTACCTCTTTCGAGGTCCGGTCGTCGGCGACCTCGAAGCGAGCGCTGCGGACCTGAAGCTGACAGGGGAAGGCGAGTCTAGTCTGGCCGGCTTCTCGGTCGGTGCGCCCGGGGACGTGGATGGAGACGGCCTCGATGACTTCCTCGTAGGCGCCCCCCTCAACTCCATTGGACCGGACACGCGCGGGTCAGTGTACCTGGTGTATGGCCCTGGCCCCGCGGGCAGCCACTCCCTTGCGGACGCCGACGTCCGATTCGATTCCCCTTCCGACGCCGTCGGGGCGGGGTGGGCCGCAGTTGGAGCCGGCGACCTGGACGCCGACGGCTACGACGACTTCATCGTTTCCGCCCTGGGAAGCGCCGCCTCGCCCATCGACTCCACCGTCTTCGTCGTGTACGGACGCCCCCGATAGCTATGTTCCGCGACCATGCGGCGTACCTGACCCCCGGGTTCCGAGGTGGTGGCGGAGCTGCGGCGGGGGAGGTGGAGGGCCTCGGCGAGGGTGGGACTGGTGGCGAGGGCCGACGCCTCCGCCTACGGCGCCCGCCGGGGGGTCCAGG
>JAKLKC010000011.1 GCA_023150875.1 Myxococcota bacterium
CGTCCGGGTCCGACGCATGCTGCCCACCCTGTGTGAGGGCGGCTTCGTCGAGCGCGCCGAGAACGTGCTCGCCTTCGGCCTGCCCGGCCGCGGCAAGACCCACGTCCTGTGCGCCGTCGGCTACGCGCTGATCCAGCGGGGCTACGCCGTCCTGTTCACCCCCGCCTACCGCCTCGTCCAACAGCTCCTCGTCGCCAAGCGCAACCTCACCCTCGAAGCCGAGCTGAGCGCCCTCGACCGCTTCGACGCCGTGATCCTCGACGACATCGGGTACATCCAGCAGGACCGGGAGGAGATGGAGGTGCTCTTCACCTTCCTGTCCGAGCGCTACGAGCGTAGGAGCGTGCTGATCTCCAGCAACCTGGTGTTCTCCCAGTGGGACCGGATCTTCAAGGATCCGATGACCACCGCCGCCGCCATCGACCGGATCGTCCACCACGCGACGATCCTCGAGCTGGTGGGGCAGAGCTACCGCACCGATGCGGCGAAGGAGCGCAACGCGGAGCACGTCGCCGCCGGCACGCCCGCAACCGCCCCTCCTCCGCGGGGGAGGGGCGGCGAGAGCACCGCACCTCTCAGCCGGAACGGGCTCCCGGATGGGGAAGTGTAATTGTCGTTGGTGGGTGAATGTAGTTGACGCCGAGCAGTTCCCAGGTAGTCCGGGAAGGTGACCCGCATCCGGCGGTAGGGGATCCCCCTGTGGTGCAGGTAGACGCGCACCTTCGCCGAGTAGGGGCTGGTGATCTCCTCCCAAAGGCGGAGGTGCCCCTCCGAGCCCGGGGGGAGCCGGCGCTGGGACTCGATCTCCCGGGACTGGCGGAGCAGGTTGCGGGGCGTGGGGTCGATCACGGGCGCCTCCGTCGATCGGGGGCGTCGACCTGGCGTCGAAGGCGGAGGGTCAGGCGGCGGGGCGGGTGCCGGCGGGGATCGCCGCCGCGGGCTCGCCGGAGGCGCGGGCCCAGGGCTGGAGCTTCGGCACGTGGGTGTACCCGCGGAACTCCTGGCGGAGGCGGCCCACCGAGGGGTTGCGGGTCTCGCCCCGATGTTTCAGGTCGTGGGCCTTCTCCAGCACCGTGGCCTTGGCGGCCTGCTTCAGGAAGCGGGCGAGGTGCATCGCGCGACGCGGCTTCTCGACGAAGCCCCGGGCGCCGAAGCCGGCCAGCACGAACTTCGCGTACCACGCCGCGACATAGAAGTACGTCCTGGAGACCTCGCGGTAGATGTTGAGCATCCCGGGGGTCCAGACGGCGTTCTCGATGAACTTGTCGAAGTGCTTGGGCGTGTTGTAGTCGAACACGAGCTGGTCGGCCCTGTAGCAGTCCATGAACCCGATGTTCTTGCCCCGGGCGATGAGCTCGCCCAGCTCTTCGTACAGCTCCGCATTGAAGTGTCGCTCGCAGTTGGCGAGGAGGCGGCGGACGAAGGCCGGGTCCAGGTGCCACTTGCCGGCGAAGATGGGGACGTGGGTGCCGAACCACCAGATGTACTCGTAGTAGATCCGCCAGCTCATCACGCTGGCGTCGCCCAGCATCTTGCCGTGGTCGTGATACAGATGGATCACCGTGCGGGAGTACCACATGTTGAAGTCGTCGGCGGTCTTGCGGATCTCCTCGGCGCCGGGATCCCCGGCGAGCTTCCTCTTGACGATCTCGGTGACGCTGCTGACGGCGAATGCGATGGTGGACGTGCCCATCGAGTAGAAGGCGTCCCCGATGTAGGCGGCGTCGCCCACCACGTACCAGTTGTCCGGGGAGAACATCCGGGTCCTGGGCATGTGGGCGACCCGAGGCCAGTACTGGAAGTCGATGACCTCTCCGCTCTCCAGGAGCCGATACAGGACGTTGTGGTTCTCCTTGAGGAAGGCGTAGAACTTCTCGCGGGTGTTCAGGTCCTTCCCGTCGACCTGATCGTGGTGGAACATCGCCCCCACCGACAGCGACATCTCGCCGGTGTCCAGGGGGATCATCCACAGCCAGTGGCCGTGGCCGAAGAAGTGGTTCGTGCCGTAGTAGTGCGAGGTGGCGCAGTTGTCCGGGTCGTAGCCGTCGTGGAAGATCGTGCGGTCGACGTTCTTCACCCGGACCCAGACGGAGCCGTTGTTCAGGCCGAACAGGTTCTCCGGACCGGTGAGCACGTTGTCGGTCTTGCGGCCGATGATGAAGCGCCGTCCCGCCGCGTCGACGAGGTGCTTCGCCCTCAGGACCTCCCGCGTCCCGGCGGCACGCTCCACGTGGACGACGTGGGGCTCGTCGCCCGGGGTGAGGTCGACGTCGACCACCGTGCCGACGCAGTGGACCATCCCCTTCTGGACGTTCATCCGCTGGAGGTCCACCTCGAGGCGGCCGCGGTGGATCTGGAACGACGCGATGGGAGGGTTGCGGTTGTTCCAGATGCTGAAGTAATCGTCCATCGCCCCGGTCTTCGACGGGTCCTTGGGCCAGTGGAAGTTCAGGCCGTTCTTGGGCGGCTGGTTCTCGATGAAGTACTCGTGCAGCCCCAGGTCCTTGTAAGCGAAGAGGGCGGCGACCTCGACCATCGACTCGCCGATCTTGTCGATCTCCAGGACGCGCTCCTCGGTGCGCGGATCCACCAGGGCGATCCGGATCCCCGGGACGTTGAGCAGGAGGTGGCGGGCCTGGAACTGGCCGGCGATGCCGCCGCCCATGATGACGACGTCGTAGTCGGCGCGCGTCTCGGTCTGCACGGGGGATCCTCCTTCGGGGGAGCGGGAGCGAGGCGCGCATCGTAACGACGCGCAGCCGAAGCACAACCTCCGATGGACACCCCAAGGACCGGCGCCGGCCCCCGACGGGGCGCAGTCCCTACTCCTTCTTGCCCCCGCCGCGGACCTTGCCCACCGATTTGCGACGGACAGGGCCCTTGAGTGCCCGGCTGACGGGGCTCGGGGCCTTGCCGGTGGCGGGACGAGGGGACCGGCGCTCGGGCTTCCCCGCCGGGGGGGTGGCCTCGTCCCGGGGGGGGCGGCTGGGGCCGGGGCGCTCCTTCCGGTCCTTGGGTTGGGCCCAGGCCGCCTTGCGGCGGGGGGCGCGGCTGGCGGCCTCCGCGGGGGTGACCAGGCGGACCTCCGGGGCCTCCTCCCCCCGGGCGATGGCCTTCAGGACCTCCACCTCCCGCGGGGTCAGCTCGCGCCAGGACCCGACGGACAGGTCCCGGAGGGTGAGGCCGGCGAAGGCGGTGCGCTTGAGCTTGAGCACCCCGTGGCCCAGGAACTCCATCATGCGACGGACCAGGCGGTTGCGGCCCTCGTACACCGTCACCTGGACCCAGGTGTTCTTCTCGCGCGCCTCGACGATGGTCACCTCGGAGGGGAGGGTGCGACCGTCCTCCAGGGGGATCCCCTTCTCCAGGGCCGCCGCCTTGCGGTCGGTGAACTGGCCGGTGACCTTCACCAGGTAGGTCTTGGGGATCTTGAAGCGGGGGTGGGTGAGGCGGTGGGCGAGGTCCCCGTCGTTGGTCAGGAGCAGCACCCCCTCGGTGTGGTAGTCCAGGCGCCCCACCGGCTCCACCCGGACGGGCAGGTCCTCCAGCAGGTGCTGGACGGTGCGCCGGCCCTGGGGGTCCTCGTCGGTGGTGACGACGCCCAGGGGCTTGTGGAGGAGCACGTAGGTGGGGCGGGGCGTCGTGCGCGGGAGCAGGCGCCCCCGCACCTTCACGTGCACGTCCTCGGGGTCGACCCGGGTGCCCGGCTCGGTCACCACCTTGCCCGCCACCGTGACCTCCCCCTCCTGGATCAAGCGGTCCGCCTCCCGGCGCGAGGCGATCCCGTGCATCGCGATCAGCTTGTTCAGGCGGATGGCTTCACCCATCGTGGGACTCCTGGGGGAGGGTGGCGACCGGGGGGGCGTCGAGGGCGCCCGGGCCCTCCCACTCCTCCCGCGGGCCGAGGTCCGCGAACTCCCGCAGGGAGGGCAGGTCGGCGAGGTTGCGCAGGGCGAAGACCTGCAGGAAGAGGCGCGTCGTGCCGTAGGTCATGGGGCGGCCCGGCTCCTCGCGGCGGCCGATGATGCGCACCAGCCCCCGGTCCATCAGGCTCTTGACCGCCGCCCCGGAGTCCACCCCCCGGATCTCCTCCAGGTCGGCCCGGGTGCAGGGCTGGCGGTAGGCGACGATGGCCAGCACCTCCAGGGCCGCCCGGGACAGCTTGACCGGGCGGCGGCCGGTGAAGGCCCTCACCCAGGGGGCCGCCTCGGGGCGGGTGCGGAGCTGGAAGCCCGCGGCGACCTCGGCGATCGTCATCCCCGCGCCCCGCTCGTCGTACTCCCGCGCCAGCTCGGCGACGCGGCGCCGCACCTCGCCGGCGTCGATGTCGGGGGAGCCGAGGACCCGGGCGATGTCCCCGGCGCCCAGGGGGCGGTCGGCCACCAGGAGCAGCGCCTCGATCACCTGGCGCACCCGGAGGGGATCGGCGAGCTGCTCCGCCGGGACCGGGTAGGGATCGGGGCCCGGAGCGGGGAGGTCCCCGGCGAGGACGTCGCGGCCCCGGCCCGCGGCCTCCAGCTCCCCCTGGAGGCGGGCGAGGTCGTCGTCCTCGGGCACCTCGGGGGGATCGTCGCCGTCCCGGACGTCGCTCACGCCTCCCCCCCGGCGTCGATCTCCGCCTCTCCGAAGGGCAGGCTCTCCTCGGGCCCCTCCCAGCGGAGGTCCAGGAGGATCTCCCCGTGGGGCTCGTCCTGGCGCACCCGCAGCACCTTCAACCTCGTCAGCTCCAGCAGGGCGAGGAACGTCACCAGGACCTGCCTCCGGGACTCGCAGCCATCGAACAGGCCGCGGAAGGTGGCCGATCCGCCGGCATGGCGCAAGCCCCGGTAGAGGAATCGCATGCACTCGCGGATGGACACGGGGTCCAGGAGGACGTGGTGCTCCGCCGGTCCCCGGGCCCGCTCCGCCAGCAGCTCCCTGAGGGCGGAGAGCAGGTCGAACAGGGAGGCGTCCACGGGGGCTGGGCCCGCGGAGTCCCGGGCGGCCGCGGTGTCGGGGCGCACGAAGGCGTCCCGGTCCAGGACCCGCGCCCGGGCCAGGGCGTCGGCGGCGTCCTTGTACTTCCGGTACTCCAGCAGGCGGAGGATCAGGTCCTGGCGGGGATCCCCGCCCTCCTCCTCCTCGTCGGGCTCGGGGGCCCGGGGCAGCAGCTCGCGGCTCTTGAGGTAGCAGAGGGTCGCCGCCATCGCCAGGAACTCCCCGGCGATCTCCAGGTCGAGCCGCTTCATCAGATCGAGGTACTCCAGGTACTGCTCGGTGATGGCGACGATGGAGATCGAGGTGACGTCCACCTCGCTCTTGCGGCACAGGTGGAGCAGGAGGTCCAGGGGACCCTCGAAGACCTGGATGTGGACCCGCGGCAGGTCCGCGGGGCGCGGCGGCGGGGCGATGGCTTCCACGGGGCTCAGGCCAGCGCCAGGCTCGTCAGCGCGGCGATGATGCGGTGGGCCGGCCCCATCAGGAAGGAGGCCACGCCGGGGATCAGGATGATCAGGAACAGGGGCAGGGCCCCCAAGGACTGGGCCATCCACATCCGCTCCCGCGCCGCCGGGGGAAGGAAGAAGGCCAGCACCTTCGACCCGTCCAGGGGGGGGATGGGCAGCAGGTTGAACCAGGCGAGGATCACGTTCCAGATCACCCCCAGCCGCGCCATGGCGTACAGGGCCTCCACCAGGGGCGTGTCCACCCGGAGCGCCAGGCCCGCCAGGGGGCGCATCGCCGCGGCGAAGGCGATGGCGAGCACGGCGTTGGAGAGGGGTCCCGCGAAGGCGATGAGGGCGGCGTCCCGCAGGGGGTTGCGGAGGCGGTGGGGCGAGAAGGGCACCGGCTTCGCCCAGCCGAACATCAGCCCGCCGAAGAGCATCCCCATGAGGGGGAAGGCGATGGTGCCGATGGGGTCGATGTGGGGGGCGGGGTTCAGGGTCAGCCGGCCCAACTGGCGCGCGGTGTGGTCCCCCAGCAGCTCGCCGGCGAGGGCGTGGGCGCACTCGTGGAAGACCAGCGAGAACAGGAAGATCGGGAACGACAGGATGGCGAGCTGGAGGGTGTCGGCGTTCATGGCGCTCCGTGGTCCCGGGCCCCGGCCGCCGCCGCGTCGGACGGGGGAACGGCGCCTCCCCGGGCAATGTAGGTCGCCCCCGCGCCGGGCGCCCGTGGCCGTCTACTCGCGCTCGCGCACGACCCGCCGCATCTCCTGGACCACCTCGTCGACCCCCATGCGGGTCGAGTCGATGCGGACGGCGTCGTCCGCGGGGCGGAGGGGCGCCAGGGCCCGGGTCGAGTCCTGGTGGTCCCGCTTCGCGATGTCCCGCCGGACCTCCCCGAGGGAGGGGGACTCGCCCCGGGCCTCCAGGTCCCGGAGCCGCCGGCGACCCCTCTCGTCCGGGGCGGCGTCCAGGTAGAACTTCACCTCGGCGTCGGGGAAGACCACCGTGCCGATGTCCCTCCCCTCCATCACCACGCCTCCCCCCTCGCCCAGGCGCCGCTGCTCCCCGGTCAGGGCGGCCCGGACGGCGGGCAGGGCGCTCACCGCGGACGCCGCCATCCCGACGGCGGAGCTGCGGATCTCGTTGGTGACGTCCCGTCCGTCCACGAAGACCCGCTGCCCCCCCGCGGGGCCGGGCTCGAAGCGGAAGCGAAGGGTCCGGGCCAGCCGTCCCAGGGCCTCCTCGTCGTCCGCGGCGATCCCCTGGGACATCGCCGTCGCCGCCAGGGCCCGGTACATGGCGCCGGTGTCCAGGTAGGTGTAACCGAGGGCCTTCGCCAGGGCCCGGGCGACCGTGCTCTTGCCCGCCCCCGAAGGCCCGTCGATGGCCACCCTGAGGCGGCGGGGGGCCGCGCCCGTCGGGTCCCCGCTCACCGGTCGGCGTCCCCCAGCGGCTCGTCCTCGTCGAAGGTGATCTCCACGCCGTTGACCCTCCGGCCCCTCTCGCTGAAGCGCCCGAGGTGGCGCACCCGCTGGTAGCGGTCCGCCGCGAGCTCGTCGGGGCCCAGGCCGCGCAGGGCCTCCAGGTGGCGGCGCAGCGCGTCGCCCAGCTCCCGCGCCGCGCCCTCCGGGTCGCGGTGGGCCCCCCCCAGGGGCTCGGGCACCACCTCGTCGGCGACCCCCAGGCGGTGGCAGTCGGGGGCGGTGTAGCGGAGCGCCCCCGCGGCGACCTCGCCCTTGCTCTGGTCCTTCCAGAGGATGGCGGCGCACGCCTCGGGGGAGATCACCGAGTAGATGGAGTTCTCCAGCATCAGCACGCGGTTGCCGACGCCCACGGCCAGGGCGCCGCCGGACCCCCCCTCCCCGATCACCGTGCAGACCACCGGCACCCTGAGGCTCGACATGACCATGATGTTCTTGGCGATGGCCTCCGCCTGTCCCCGGGCCTCGGCCTCGATCCCGGGGTAGGCCCCGGGGGTGTCGATGAAGGTGAGGATGGGCCGGCGGTACCGCTCCGCCAGGTTCATGATCCGGAGAGCCTTCCGGTAGCCCTCGGGGAAGGGCATGCCGAAGTTGCGGACGACGTTCTCCTTGGTGTTCCTCCCCTTCTGATGCCCGATCACCGCCACCGGCCGGCCGTCGAAGCGGGCGAGGCCGCAGACGATGGCCTGGTCGTCCATGAAGTTCCGGTCGCCATGGAGCTCGTACCAGTCGGTGAAGAGCATCCGGACGTAGTCGAGGGTGTAGGGCCGCTGGGGATGGCGCGAGAGCTGGGTGCGCTGCCACGCGCCGAGGTCCTGGAAGATCTCCTTGCGGAGCTTCCTGGCCTTGCGGTCGAGGTTCTCGATCTCGCGGGAGCAGTCGACCTTCCCGGAGGCGGCGATCCGCCGCAGCTCGGCGATCTTCTCCTCGAGCTCCAGGATCGGCCGCTCGAACTCCAGCACGAAGTCCTTGGCCATTCTCGCCTTCATCCGTTCGCGGAGGCGCGCCCCCCCGGCGGCGCCCCGACGGCAACCGGGGGATCCTGAAGGAAAGCGCGCGCCTGTTCAAGCGCCTCCGCGATCCCGTCGGGCGGGGGAGGCAGGGGACGGGCTCGAGCGTCGCCCCGGAACCACTGGACCTGCCTCCGGGCGTAGGCCCGGGTGTCGGCGATCACCCGGGCCAGGGTCTCGTCGGCGTCGATGGCGCCGCCCAGGTGCTCCACCACCCGGCGGTAGCCGAGCCCCCGCAGGCCGCGCCCCGAGGGGTCCGCCCCCGACGCCAGCAGGCGCCGCACCTCCTCCACCCACCCCGCCTCGAACATCCCCCGGGCGCGGGACGCGATCCGCTCGTCCAGGACCTCCCGGGGGACCTGGATCGTGAGGCGCAGCGCCGGGAAGAGGCCACCGGGGAAGCGGTGGGCGGCGTGGATCTCGCTGAGGGGCCGGCCGGTGAGGCGGTGGACCTCCAGGGCCCTCTCGATCCGGACGAGGTCCCGGGGGTGCAGGCGGGCGGCGGCCTCGGGGTCCACCTCGCCCAGGAGGCGGTGGAGGGTGCCGGGCCCCCCCTCGGCCTCCGCCCGGCGCAGCTCCGCCCGCACCCCGGGGTCCGCGGCCGGCGCCGGGGCGAGGCCGTCCAGCAGGGCCCGGATCCACAGCCCCGTCCCGCCGACCACCAGCGGCACCCGGCCCCGCGCGGCGATCTCCCGGACCGCCCGGGACGCGAGGTCCCGGAAGCGGGCCGCCGAGAACGCCTCGTCGGGGTCGATCACGTCCAGCAGGTGGTGCCGGACCCGCGCCCTCTCCTCCGGGGTCGGCTTCGCGGTGCCCACGTCGAGGCTGCGGAAGACCTGCATGGAGTCGGCGCAGACGATCTCGCCCCCCAGCTCCTCGGCGAGGCGCATCGCCGTCTCCGACTTCCCCGAGGCCGTCGGCCCCTGGAGCACCACCAGCCGGGGAGCGGGGGGATCCGCCTGCGGGGCGCGCGGCGCGTCAGCCACGGGACAGCCAGCGATCGACGTCGGCCCGGCTCATGCGGGCGCGCAGGGGGCGGCCGCCGGGCATGGGGCTGGCGAGGTCCAGCCCGTCCAGCCGGGACAGGAGCGCCCGGGCCTCGTCGGGCCCCGGGGCGGCGCAGCGCGAAGCGGGGCCCAGCCGGGCCACGAGGGAGGCGAGGCGGTCCCGGAGCCCCTCGGCGGCGGTGACGTCGCCGGGGGAGGGCAGCTCCCCCAGGATGGCGTCCACCAGGACCCGCACCCGGCCGGGGTCCACCCCCGGGGGCACGGTCTTCACCGCCACGCAGTCGGGGCCGAACGGCTCCGCCTCGAGGCCGAGGCCCAGCAGCAGGTCCCGCCAGCCCTCCAGGAGCGCCACCCGCGCCTCCGGCAGGTCGATGACCTCGGGGACCAGCAGCAGGCCCGGCCCCTCCCCGTCCCCCTCGGCGAGGCAGCGGACCCCCTCGTACACCAGCCTCTCCCGTGCCGCCCCCAGGTGGACGAAGACCAGGTCGCCGCCGTCCCGCGCCAGCAGGACGTCCTCGTCCAGGGCGCCGATGACCTCGATCCGCGAGAAGGGCCCCCCCGGGGTGGCGGGGTCCGCCCCGGGGCGCGCCAGGGGCGGCGGGACGCTCGCCGGCGCCGCGGGCGAGGCGGGAGGACGGGGATCGCGGGACGGGGGGGGCGGCGGAGGCTCCGGGGGTGCGGGAGCGCGCCGGGGGCCCGGTGGCGACTCCCCGGGCAGGGGGAGGGGCTCCCGCCGGGCAAAGGGCAGGGGCAGGGAGGCCGCCCCGGGGTCGCGGTCCGACAGGGAGATCCGGTCCCACCCGGACGCGGGCACCGGCGGAGGGGGCTCCGGGGTCCACCCCTCCGATGCCTCCCGCCGCAGCGCGTCCCGGAGGGGGTCCACCACGGCGCGGAAGACCTCCTGGGAGCGGACGAAGCGGACCTCGGTCTTGGCGGGGTGGACGTTCACGTCCACCTGGTCCCCGGGGAGGTCGACGAAGAGGACCACCACCGGGTAGCGGCCCCGGGGGATCGCCCCCTGGTAGGCGTCCAGGACCGCGGCCGACACGATGCGGTCCCGGACGAAGCGGCCGTTCACGTAGAGGTAGAGCCCGTCCCGGGTGGAGCGGGTGAGGGACGGCTCCGAGGCCAGCCCCCTCACCCTCACCTTGCCCGCGCCCCCGAGCACCGGCCTCAGCGCCTCCCCCACCCCGCGGCCCAGCACGTCGGCGGCGCGGCGGGTGATCTCGGTGGTGCGGGGGGCGCGGAGCGCCTCGGTCGCGCCGGCCACCAGGGTGAAGGCGACGTCGGGGCGGGCCAGGGCGAGGCGGGTGACCGCCTCTTCCACGTGGGCGAGCTCGGTGCGGTCCCCCTTCAGGAACTTCAGGCGCACCGGCACGTTGAAGAAGAGGTTCCGGACCGAGACCTCGGTGCCGGGGGCCGCCGCCGCGTCGGTCACCTCCTGGACGATCCCTCCCTCCAGGCGCAGGCGGGTCCCGGCGTCCGCCCCCCGGAGGCAGGTGCGGATCTCGGTGCGGGAGACCTCGGCGATGGAGGGGATCGCCTCCCCCCGGAATCCCAGGGTGCGGACGTCGAAGAGGTCGGCCTCGTCCCCCAGCTTGCTGGTGGCGTGGCGCAGGACGCAGAGGAGCGCGTCGTCCCGGCCCATGCCGGCGCCGTCGTCCCGCACCCGGATGAGGGAGCGCCCCCCGGCCCGGACCTCGACCTCCACGGTCCCCGCCCCGGCGTCGAGGCTGTTCTCCACCAGCTCCTTCACCACCGAGGCGGGACGCTCGACGACCTCGCCGGCGGCGATCTTGTTGACCAGCCCGTCGGGGAGGACTCGGATGTTGGGCGGCGCGCTCAAGGATCGGTTCCCCGGGGGGTGTGGGCGGGCCTTCCGCCGTCAGCGGCCGCCGAGGCGCTCCAGGGCCAGGCGCTTGCCCAGCTCGACGGCGGGCTGGTCGAAGGGATCGACGCCGGCCGCGAGGCCGGTGAGGGCGGCGGCGGCCTCGAAGAGCATGATCAGCGCACCCATGGAGCGGGCGTCGATGCGGGGGATCTCCACCGTCCACGAGGGCTGGCCCCGGTGGGCGAGGGCCAGGGCGGTGGCGGCCCTCTCGGCCTCAAGCAGCTCGGCGACGGTGCGGCCGGCGAGTTGGGCCGGCAGGTAGGGGGCGGCGGGGATCGCCCGGTCCGTGCCGGAGGGCTCCAGGACCCTGAGGAAGGTGAACACCTTGTCCCGCGGCCCATCCAGGAAGAGCTGGAGCTGGGAGTGCTGGTCGGTGGCACCGGGGGCCGAGAGGGCGGTCCACCCGAAGGGGTGCCCGTCGGGGCCCTGCTTGCCCAGGGACTCGGACCAGAGCTGCACGAACCAGGAGCCGAACTCCTTGAGCCGGTCCGCGTAGGGCATGAGCACCGCGACGTCCCGGGCGGGGTGGTGGGCCAGGTGGAGGGCCGCGAGGGTGGCGGCGGGGTTGTCGTCCCCCACCGGGCGCAGGCACCGGGAGGCCATGGCCGCGGCGCCGGCCAGCAGGCCCGGGGCGTCGTGGCCTCGCCACGTCAGGGGAAAGAGCCCCACGGCGGTGAGCACCGAGAAGCGCCCCCCCACGTTGGGGGGAACCGGCAGGGAGCGGATCCCCCGCTCGTCCGCCCAGGCCCGCAGGGGCCCCGAGGTGGGATCCGTGGTGACGATCACCCGGGGGGCGAAGGGGCCGTCGGCCTCGTCGTTCACCCCTTCGAACACCGCGAGCTGCGCCAGGGTCTCCATGGTGCGGCCGGACTTGGAGATCGCGTTGAAGGTCGTCCGGCCGGGGTCGATGCGGGCCGCCAGCGCGGCGATGGTGTCCGGGTCGACGTTGTCCAGCACCGCCCAGCGGGACTCCCCATCGTCCCAGCCCCGGAAGGGCTCGGAGAGGGCCTCGTCCACCGCCTTCGCCCCCAGGGCCGAGCCGCCGATCCCCAGGACCACCAGGAGGTCCGACGACGCGCGGGCCTCGGCGACGAGGGAGCGGCACCGGGCCACCAGGTCGTGGGCGTCGGGTCCGGACCCGAGGTCCAGGAAGCCCACGGTCCCCCGGCCCCGGGCCTCCAGGAGGCGCTCCAGGCCCACCGCGACCCGCCCCAGGGCCCGGTCCCATGCCGGACCCTCCACCTGGGCGTGCCCGGCGTCGATGCGCAGCGCCTCCGAGGGCACGGCGGGGTCGTGGCTGTCGTGGCGTTCCATGTCGGTCCTCCCCCCTTGCGATGCGGGCCCGGACGAGGCGCGTCCGCCCCGGGGGTGCCATTATAGGTCGCGGCGGCGGACCGGGCGTCCCGCAGCACCGGATCCCCCCTCCCTCCGCGCCCGCCCCCCGGCACCGCGTGCCAGGTCCCCACGGCGCGCCGGCTCCGGTATGATGGCCACCACCGGGCGTTGCGGGCCACCCACGGACGGGCGTAGATGGCGGAAGACAGCGACGGGACGGCGGAACCCACGGGTCGGGCCCTCCAGCGGGAGCAGACGCGGAGGAGGGTGTACGAGGCGGCCCTGGAGGCGTTCCGCAGGGACGGCGTGGCCGCCGCCCGCATCGAGGACATCACCCAGCGGGCCGGGGTGAGCCGGGGCACCTTCTACTTCCACTTCCCCACCAAGGACGACGTGCTCGCCGACCTGCTGCGGGAGTCCCAGGAGCGGATCTGCGCGCGACTCGCCGCCCTGCCCGCCGGTGCTCCCGTCGTGGACGCCCTCCGCCTGGTCGCCGAGGAGATGGCGGCCCACTGGCGGGCCGATCCGCAGCTCCTCCCCGAGGTGGGCATGGTGGCGCTGCGGCGCACCTCCGCCGTGCTCGACGACACCGCCCGACTCCACCCCGCCGTCGGCGCGCTGGTGCCCCGCTTCCGGGACGCCGCGGCGAGGGGGGAGATCGCGCCCACCCTGCCCCCCGAGGTGCTGGCGCAGTTCTTCCTGGTCAGCCTCTTCGTCGGCGCCCTGGCGTGGTGCGCGGAACCGTCCGCGCCCCTCGAGTTCGGGCTGGAGGGCGTGGTGACCTTCTTCACGCGGGCGATGCGGCCCTGAGAGGGTGTCAACGCCCTCCGATCCCGCGGTGTCGGCGCCGGTGGGTGGCCGGCCCGGCATGGCGCGGGGCGTGCAGCCCCACGACCCGGGGGCATGAAGCCCCACAGATGGAGGTCAAGAAGACATGTCCACGGACACGATCGGCCGCGCTGCGCGCCGCCTCCTGCCCGGCCTGGCCGCCACCGTGGCCCTCGCCGCCGTCCTCGGCTCCGCCACTCCGGCCCGCGCCCAGGCGACCATCACGGTGAACGCCGACCACGCCGGCGACCTCTTCGTCTACTCCATCCTGGGCTGGGACCAGCTCGGGCTGGGCGGCCAGGTCGCCATCCCCATCGCGCCGCGGGGGATCATCCCCACCGCCAACGATGCGCTCTACCTCGTGCTCGGCTCGGAGGTCGCCAGCCTGGAGGGGTTCGGCGTCACCGGCCGCCCCGGGGTCACGGCGCTGGGCGGCCTCCGCTACCAGGTGTACGCCTCCCAGGTGATCGCGCCCTACGTGACCCTCCTCGCCGGCTACACGTTCGACGTGGCCAACCGCCTGCCGGACGTCCTGGGGGAGATCTACCTCGACCCCGGGATCGGCACCGAGATCTTCTTCGGGAGGAACATCGCGGCGCGCCTCGGCTTCGGGTACCACGGGTTCAATGCGGGGGTTTCCTTCGGGTTCTAGTACGTCGTTCCAGAGCGAGTTCCCCAGTTTCTGAGTCCGCCTTCCAGCTCATCGGCGTCGCGGTCCCGCGAACGGGAGGCCCCGTAGGGCGGGGGCTTGTCCCCCGCCGAAGCCCCGCGGCGGGGGACAAGCCCCCGCCCTACGTTCCGGATCGGGTGGGCCTGGGAACGGAGAAACTGGGGAGGAACCTTCGGAACGACGTACTAGGCCCACGGGAGGCCGTGGCCCCGCGGCCCCGCGGAGGGGCGTCCGCGGACTTCCCTCCCGCGGGGCGAGGGGGCGGGGTTTCCCATCGACCTCGCCCCCCTCAAGGAGGGTCCGATCCGCCCGAAGAAGATGAAGGGGGATTGGTCAGATCGACGCCGCCGGCCTCGGAAGCCGGACCTTGGCGAGGGCTCGATGAACGGGCTGAACGGAGACCTGAGTGTTCTTCGGCCGCAAGCCCCGTGAACACGAGCGGCAGGAGACGCCGCCCGCCCCCCAGGACGCCGTGCGGAGGGCGCTGGACGAGGCGTGCCGGAGCGGCCGTCCCGCCCGGGTGGTGACGCCGGATGGCGGAGTGCTCCTGGAGGCGCGCTTCGTCGAGCACGGCGGTCGCATCGTCCGCCTCGCCCTCGAGGGCACGGGCGACGCCGACCGCGTGCTGCAGCCGTTCACCTGCGTCTGCGTGCTGTTCAACGACGGCAGCGGCCACCGGGCCTTCCTCACCTCCGTGGACCGGTGCGCCCCCGGCGCGGGAGGGTGGGCGCTGGACCTCCGCATCCCCGACTCCCTCGCGGGGGGGAACGGGAGGGCGACCTTCCGGGTGCCGGTGGGGCGAGACTCGGGACTGGAGGCCGAGGTCGAGGACGCCCGGGGGACCCGGTGGCCGGTCCGTGTCACGGACATGAGCCTCGGCGGCGTCTCGGTGGCGTGGGACGACGCGGGCCCCGGCGACGTCGGCTTCGGTGACGACCTGACGTTCCACCTGGCGCTCGGGGGCCGCTCCGCCGAGGTCCAGGCCCGGGTACGGTACGTGGACCGTGAGTCCGGACCTGGACTCCGCCTGGGCATGGCGTTCCTCGGTGCCGTCCGCGACGGCGAGGTCGAGCCTCCCGAGACGGTCCGGAGCATCTTCTCGGCCCTGGAGGCGGCGTGGATCCGCCAGCGCGCCCGGTGAGCGTTCCCCGGAACGGCACGCCGACGGGCGAGAGTCGAACCACTCCTCCCGCATGATTATCCGACCCGCGCCTTGACGGCGGTGGATCATGCGCGTACACATCCGCGCTCCCCGGGGTCGCGAGCGGCCACCCGGGGTGAAGGCGGAGCTGCGGTGGTCACGGATCGTGCGCGGGCAAGGCGGCAGGCGCTCCTGGGGATCGTGAGGGAGGGGACGTCCCGGACCCAGGACGACCTCGCCGAGCGCCTCCGCCTCGCCGGCTTCGCCGCGACCCAGTCGGCCATCAGCCGCGACATCCGCGCCCTCGGGATCGCCAAGGCCGAGGGGCGCTACGTCCTCCCCGGCGCGCCCGGTCCCGAGGCCCCCTCCCCGGGCGCTCCCCAGGTCCAGTCCCCCGACCTGGCCGACGTCGCGCGCTACTGCCGCGACGCGGTACCGGCGGGACCCCACCTGCTGGTGGTCCACACCCTGCCCGCCATGGCCCAGGCGGTGGCCTCGGCCCTGGACGCCGCCGGGTTGCCGGGGGTCCTGGGGACGGTGTCCGGGGACGACACCCTGTTCGTCGCGGTGTCGGACCCCGAGCGCCAGCGCTCCCTCCTCGCGCTCCTGGAGAGCGCCTTCCATCCCGCCGGTTCGCGGGGATCCCGCCCGGCCTCGTCCGCTCGTTGAACGCCCCCGGAACCCTTCCCGCGCCTCTCCGTCCCGGGGCGGCGCCAGGACCGCCCATGCCGCCCGACTCCCCCGCCGCACCCCGCCGCGTCGTGCTCGCCTTCTCGGGGGGCCTCGACACCTCCTGGTGCGTGCTCCACCTCATCGGGCTCGGGGCCGAGGTCGTCACCGTCACCGTGGACACGGGCGGCCTGGACGAGGCGGAGCGGCGGAGGATCGGGGAGCGCGCCGGGGAGCTCGGGGCCTCCCGGCACGTGCTGGTGGACGCCCGGGACCGGGTGTACGAGGACCACGTCTCCTGGCTGATCCGCGCCAACGCCCGGCGGGGCGGCGTCTACCCCCTCTGCGTCGGCGCCGAGCGGGTCGTCCAGGCCCGGACCGTCGCCCGGGTGGCCCGGGAGGTCTGCGCCGACGCCGTGGCCCACGGCTCCACCGGCGCGGGGAACGACCAGATCCGCTTCGACGTCGCCCTGCGGGCCCTCCTCCCGGACCTGCCGGTGCTCACCCCCATCCGCGACCTGCAGGTCACCCGCGAGAGGTCCGCAGGGGAGCTCCGGGCCGCGGGGTTCCCGGTGCGCGCCGAGACCCGGGACTATTCCGTCAACCGCGGCCTCTGGGGCACCACCATCGGGGGCAGGGAGACCCACGATCCCTGGGCGTCCCCGCCGCCCTCCGCCTGGCCGGACACCGTCGACCCCGACGGGGCTCCCCCCGAGGGGGTCGAGGTCGTCCTGGGGTTCCGGGCCGGCCTCCCCGTGTCCTTGGGCGGCGAGCCCCTGGCGGGGGTGCCCCTGGTGGAGAGGCTCAACCACCTGGGGGCGGCCCACGGGATCGGGAGGGGCATCCACCTGGGGGACACGATCCTCGGCATCAAGGGGAGGATCGCCTTCGAGGCCCCGGCGGCGGCGGTGCTCATCGACGCCCACCGAGAGCTGGAGAAGCTGGTGCTCACCCGGCTCCAGGCCCACCACAAGGACCAGCTCGCCGCGGTGTACGGGATGCTGCTCCACGAGGGACAGTACTTCGACCCGGTCATGCGGGACATCGAGGCCTTCCTCGCCTCGTCCCAGCGGGTGGTGGAGGGCGACGCGCGGGTGCTGCTGCGGAGGGGGCGGGTGGAGGTCCGCGGCGTGCGCAGCCCATACTCCCTGATGGACGAGGCCGTGGGCCGCTACGGGGAGGACAGCCGCCTGTGGAGCGGCGAGGACGCCCGGGGCTTCGCGCGGCTCTACGGGCTCCAGGGAGTGCTCGCCGAGCGGGCGCGGAGGGCGCGGCCTTGAGGAAGCTCCGCCTGAACAAGATCGCCTCGGCCACCCGCAACGCCCGCCTGGCCCGGGAGGTGGTGGTGGCTCCGGACGTCGTCGCCCGGGAGGGCTCGGTCATCGCCGTGCGGGCCCTGGAGAGGAAGAGCGTCTACAACGAGCTGGAGGACTGCAACGGGCGCATGGCGGCGGTGAACGAGGGGGACGTGATCGCGGGGGTCCTGGGGGAGAGGCGGGCGCTGCGGGGTTACTCGGGCGTGGTGCCGGAGCGGGTCGCCCCCGGGGACGTGCTGCACCTGCTCAACCTGGGCGGGGTGATCGGGCGCTGCACCAGCAGCGTCGTCGAGGTGGGCCCCCCGGGGCGGGTCGAAGTGCTGGGGCAGGTCCTGTCGTTCCCCTACATCGGGGATCGCCGCGGCCTCCCCGCGAGCATCCTGGACCAGGCGCTGCCCGCCGCGGAGGTCCTCGACGTCTCGGCGCCGGTGGTCTACGTGTCGGGGACCTGCATGAACTCGGGCAAGACCTTCGCCGCCTGCGAGGTGATCCGCGGCCTGGCCCGGCGGGGACGGCGCGTGGCCGCGGCGAAGCTCACGGGCGTGTCGCTGCTCCGGGACACCCTGAAGATGGAGGACGTCGGGGCCTTCCGCGCCCTGAACTTCAACGACGCCGGCGCGGTCTCCACCCGCCCCGACCGGATCCTGCCCATCGCCCGGGGCCTGCTCAACGCCCTGGACCGCGACCGGCCGGACTGCGTCGTCGTGGAGCTGGGGGACGGGCTGCTGGGAGAGTACGGGGTGATGGAGATCCTGAAGGATCCCGCGCTGTTGCAGGCGGGGCGGGCCCACGTCGTGTGCGCCAACGACCAGGTGGCGGCGTGGGGGGCGTGGCGCCTCTTCGTCGAGGAGATCGGGGCCCGGCCCACGGTGATGTCGGGGCCCGCCACCGACAACGACGTCGGCAGGCGTTTCTGCGAGGAGAGGCTGGGGCTCCCGGCGGTCAACGCCCGCACCGACGGGGAGCGGCTGGCCGCCGTGGTGGACGATGCCCTCTTCGGAGGTGGGGCGTGAGCGCGCCGGAGCGGCTCCGGGCCGCGGTGTGCGGCGCCAGCGGCTACGTGGGCGGCGAGCTGGTCCGCTGGCTGCTGCGCCACCCCCGGGTAGACCTGACGCGGGTCACCGCCGGCACCCGCGCCGGCATGCGTCTCGACGCCGTCTTCCCGCAGATGGAGGGACACACGGACCTGGTGCTGGGGGGCGAGTCCCCCGGGGCCCTCTGCCGCGAGGTGGACGTGCTGTTCCTGGCCCTCCCCCACGGAGAGGCGGCCCGGGCGGTGGCGGAGCTCGGCCCCGACGCCCCGGGCCTCCCCCGGATCGTGGACCTGGGCGGCGATCACCGGATCCCCGACGCGGGGGTGTGGGCCCGGGCCTACGGCCACCCCCACCCCGCGCCCCACCTGGTCGCTGGCTTCGTGTATGGACTCCCCGAGGCGAACCGCGACCTGCTCCCGGGAGCCCGCCGCGTCGCCAACCCCGGGTGCTTCGCCACGGCCCTGGCCCTCGCCCTGCTGCCCCTGGCGCGGGGGGGCGGGCTGGACGGACCCGTCCCGGCCTTCGGCCTCACCGGCTCGTCGGGGAGCGGGATCATGCCCAGCGAGACGACACATCATCCCGCCCGCGCCGGAAACGTGCGCGTGTACAACGCCCTGTCGCATCGGCACGTCCCCGAGGTGGAGGGGATCCTGCGACAGGTCGGGGAGGGTCGCGTCGGGGACGCGTTCCGCCTGGACTTCGTCCCCGCCTCCGCCCCGCTGGTTCGGGGGATCCTCGTCACGGTCTTCCCCCGTGGCGCGGCCGGCGGGATCGACGACGTGGCCCGGCTGTATCGAGACACGTATTCGTCCGCTCCCTTCGTGCGCGTGGTGGACCGCGCGCCCGGGCTGAGCTCGGTGCGGGGCACGAACCGGGCCGAGGTGGCCATCCACACCGGCGAGGGAGGGGCCCTGGCCGTCTCCTGCGCCATCGACAACCTCGCCCGGGGGGCCGCCACCCAGGCGATCGCCAACCTGAACCTCTCCATGGGCTGGCCCGAGTCCCTCGGCATCGACGCCATCGCGCTGGTCCCCTGAGCCCCCCGATGGACACCCCGATCCCCCTCGTCTCCGATCCCGAGGTCCTGGCCGATCCCGTCGCCGCCGAGGACCGCTACCAGCTCCCCACGTACGCCCACCTGCCCCTGGTCCTGGTCCGGGGCGAGGGATCCCGGGTCTGGGACGTGGCGGGCCGCGCCTACTGGGACTTCTACGGAGGGCACGCCGTCGCCCTGCTGGGCCACGGGCACCCCCGGCTGGTGGAGGCCATCGCCACCCAGGCCCGGGCCCTCACCTTCTACTCGAACCAGGTCTACTGCCCGGTGCGTGCCGCGGCGGCGAAGGCCATCGTGTCGTTCGCCCCCTCCCACCTGCGCCGGGTGTTCTTCTGCAACTCCGGCGCGGAGGCCAACGAGGTCGCCCTGAAGCTGGCCCGGGGCGCCACCGGGCGGACCCTGGTGGTGGCGATGGACGGCGGCTTCCACGGCCGGACCGCCGGGGCCCTGTCGGTCACCGGGATCCCCCGCTACCGGGACGCCTTCCCCCCCGGCCTCGGGCACGCCCGGTTCGTGCCCTTCGGTGACCTGGACGCCGCCGCCTCCGCCATCGACGGCGACGTGGCGGCGGTGATCCTGGAGCCGATCCAGTCCATGGCGGGCGTGGTGGCCGCCCCACCCGCCTTCTACCGCGGGCTGCGGGAGCTGTGCGACCGGGCCGGGGCGAAGCTGGTCTTCGACGAGGTCCAGACCGGATGGGGCCGCCTGGGAGCGCCCTTCGCGGCGGACCTCTTCGGCGTCGCCCCCGACCTGATCACCTCCGCGAAGGGGGTGGCGGGGGGCTTCCCCATGGGCGTCGTGCTGGTGGACGATGCCACCGCCGCGACGGTGAAGCGGGGAGACCAGGGCACCACCTTCGGCGGCGGTCCGATGGCGTGCGCCGCTGCCCTGGCGGTGCAGGAGGCCATCGCCGGCGAGGGGCTGGTCGCCCGGGCCCGGGAGGTGGGGCTGAGGGCGCGGGAGGTCCTCGGGGGCGTGGAGGGGGTCTCCGAGGTGCGGGGCGCGGGCTGCCTGCTGGGCCTCGCCCTGGATCGGCCCGCCGCCCCTGTGGCCGCCGCCCTGCGGGAGCGGGGCTTCCTGCTGGGCGGATCGGACGATCCCCGGGTGCTGAGGCTGATCCCCCCCCTCACCCTCCCCTTCGAGGCCCTGGACTCCCTGCGGGACGCCCTGGCCGAGGCGCTGGCATGAGCGAGCCGACGGATCCTTCGAACTCCCTGGACGCCGCCGTGGGGCGGGTGCGGGCCGCCTGGGGCGGCGGATCCCCCCCGGGTTCCCTGCTGGACGGCTGGGAGCCCGGCGCGGCGGGGATCGACGAGGTCCTCCGCCTGGCCCGCCTGTACCGGACCCACCGCCGCGAGATCGCCCGCGCCCGACCCCTGGCGGGCCGGGTGGTCGCGGGGATCTTCTTCGACCCCTCCCTCCGGACCCGCGCCTCCATGGAGGCCGCGTGCGCCCGCCTGGGCGCCCACTTCCTGTACCTGCGCCCCGGGGAAGGCTCGTGGAGCCTGGAGCTCCGGGACGGCGTCCGCATGGATGGGGCCGAGCCGGAACACGTCCGGGAGGCGGCCCGGGTGCTCTCCCGCTACGCGGACCTCCTGGCGATCCGGGCCTTCCCCGGGGGCCGGGACCTGGTGGAGGACCGGCGGGAGCCGGCGATCCGCGCCTTCGCGGCCCACGCCACCGTCCCCGTGCTGAGCCTGGAGTCCGCCCTCGCCCACCCCTGCCAGGGGCTCGCCGACCTGATGGCCTTCGACCAGGCCGCCGGGGGACCTCCCCGGGGGGCGCCGATCTGTCTCACCTGGGCGCCACACCCGAGGTCCCTGCCCCAGGCGGTCCCCCTGAGCGTGGTGCGAATGGCGGCGGTGGCGGGCGCAGATCTGCGGATCGCCTGCCCCGAGGGGTGGGACCTGGACGAGGAGGTGATGGCGAGGGCCCGGGAGGTCTCGGCCTCCCGGGGTGGGACGATCTCGGTGTACCGGGACCCCGACGAGGCGGTCCGGGGCGCCATCGCCGTCTACGCCAAGGGGTGGGGCCCGTCCCGGCCCACCGAGGGGATCGGCGAGCACTACGGCGCCCTTCCGGTGCTGGACCGGTGGCGGGTCACCGCCCGGCGCATGGGCCTGACGGCGGGCGGGCGGGGCGCCTTCCTCCACTGCCTTCCGGTGCGCCGGAACGTCATCGTCGACGACGAGGTGCTGGACGGCCCCTGGTCCCGGGTCACCGAGCAGGCCGCCAACCGGGAGTTCGTGCAGGCCGCCCTCCTGCTGGCGTGGCTCCTATAGTCTCCCGCTCACACGATACATGTATCACGTCGCGCCGCGACGAGGAGCCCCGAAGTGGAACGAGTCCTCCCCCTGCTCACCGCCGTCCCCTACATCCGCCTCTTCAAGGGGGAGACGTTCGTCGTCAAGATCAGCGGGGCGCTGCTGCTGGACGCCGACGCGCTGGCGGCCTTCGCCGACGACGTGGCGCTGCTCCACCACCTGGGGATCCGGGTCGCGGTGGTCCACGGGGGCGGCCCCCAGGTGGACGCCCTCTCGACGCGCCTCGGGCTCCAGCGGGAGGTCCACGCCGGTCGCCGGGTCACCGACGCCGAGACCCTGGACCTGGCGAAGATGGTCTTCCGGGGGCGGCTCAACTCCGACGTCGTCGGCGCGCTCCGGGCCCGGGGGCTCTCTCCGGTGGGGCTCTCGGGGGCGGACGGGGGCCTCGTCACCGCCGTCCGCCGCCCTCCGGTCCCCGTCCAGGACGCCGAGTCCGGCGAGGCGCGCCTGGTGGACTACGGGCACGTCGGGGACGTGACCCGGGTGGACCCCCGCCTGGCGCGCCTGCTCCTGGACGGCGGGCACGTCCCGGTGCTCTGCTCCCTGGCGGCCACCGAGCGGGGCGACGTGCTCAACGTCAACGCCGACACCGTCGCCGCCGAGGTCGCCGCGTCCCTGTCGGCGGCCAAGCTGGTCATGCTCACCCCGGCGGCGGGCCTGCTCGGGGACGTGACCGACGCCACCACCCTCTACAGCTACCTGGACATGCGAGAGGTCGACGACCTCGTCGCCCGGGGCACCGTCCGGGGCGGGATGCTGCCCAAGGTCGCCGCCTGCGGGCTGGCGCTGCGGCGCGGCGTGCCCCGGGTGCACCTCATCGACGGCTTCCGGCCCCACTCCCTGCTGCTGGAGGTCTTCACCAACGAGGGCTGCGGCACGCTGGTGGTGCGGGACAAGGCCGAGGAGCCCCCGATCCCCGCGGGCGTGCAGTGACGGTGCTGGAGCTGCTGGAGTCCCTGGTCGCGACGCCCTCCCTCAGCGGCGAGGAGGCCGCGGTGGCGAGGCGCCTGTGGGGGGCCCTCGCCGGCCGGGGCCTGCCCGCCGAGGTCGTCCAGGAGCGCAACGTCCTGGTCCGCCTGCGGGGCCGCTCGCCAGGTCCCACCCTGCTGTTCAACTCCCACCTCGACACCGTCCCCCCGGTGTCCGGCTGGACCCGGGATCCCTTCCGCCCCACCCGGGAGGACGGGCGCCTCTACGGACTCGGGGCCAACGACGCCAAGGGCTGCGTCGCCGCCATGGCCGGCGCCGTCGCAGCGGTGGCGGCCGCGGGGGGCCCCCTCCGCGGGACCCTGCTGTTCGCGGCGACCTGTAGCGAGGAGGCGGGCCCCTCGGGGCTGGAGGCGCTGCTCCCCTCCCTCGGACCCATCGACGACGCCGTCGTGGGGGAGCCTACGGGGCTCCAGATCTGCGTCGCCCAGAACGGGCTGCTGATCCTGGAGCTGACCGCCGCGGGCCGCGCCGGGCACGCCGCCCGACCCCAGCTCGCGGACAACGCCCTGTACCACGCCGCCCGGGACGTGCTCGCCCTGGAGGCCCTGGCCGGACGCCTGGACCGCGACCACCCCGCCGGGGACGGGACGAGCCTGGCGGTGACCGTGCTCCAGGGGGGGGACCGCCACAACGTGATCCCCGGGGAGTGCCGGATCGTGGTGGACCTGCGCACCACCTCGGCCCACACCCCCGAGTACCTCGTCGCCCGGGTACGGGGCGAGGTCCGCTCCCTCGTCCGGGTGCGGAGCGACCGGCTGCGTGCCCGGGCCACGCCCCCCGGGGCGCTGGTCCTCGCCGCCGCCCGCGCCGCCCTCCCGGACGCCCCCCTGGTCTCCTCCCCCACCCTGTCCGACTGGGCGCACCTGGAGGGGGTGGCGGCGGTGAAGCTGGGACCGGGCCTCTCCGAGGTGAGCCACACCGCCGACGAGTGGGTGGAGATCGGCGCCGTGGAGAAGGCGGCGGAGGTGTACCGGCGGATCGCCGCCGAGCTCCTGGGGAGTCCGAAGTGAGCCACGGCAAGCTCTGGAACGAGGCGGCACCCGCCGACCCCGACCTCGAGGCGTTCACCGTCGGCGAGGACCCGGTCCTGGACGCGCGGCTCGCCCGGTGGGACGCCATCGGCTCCCTCGCCCACGCCCGGGTGCTCCAGGCGGCGGGACTGCTGGGCGCGGGGGACGTCGCGGACCTTTCCCGCGGCCTCCGGGAGGTGGTGGCCCTCGCCGACGGCCCCGGCTTCCCCATCCGGCGCGACCAGGAGGACGTCCACACCGCCGTCGAGCAGTTCCTCGCCGCCCGCGTCGGGGACGCCGCGCTCCGCCTGCACGCCGGCCGGTCCCGGAACGACCAGGTCCTGACGGACCTGCGGCTGTGGCTGAAGTCGGAGCTGCTGGCCGCCCACGGGGAGTGGCTCCGGGCCGCCGCCTCCCTGATCGGCCTCGCCCGGACCCACTCCCACGTCGAGCTGCCGGGCTACACCCACCTCCAGCGGGCGATGCCCTCCTCGGGCGCCCTCTGGGCGGGGGGCTTCGCCGGGGCTCTCCTGGACCTCATGCCCTTGTGGGACGCCGCCTTTCTCCTGGCGGACCGATGCCCCTTGGGGTCGGCGGCGGGCTACGGCGCCCCCCTTCCCCTGGACCGCGCCCTGGCGGCGCGGCTGCTGGGCTTCGCCCGGGTGGAGGCCCCGGTGACCGCCTGCCAGGTGGGCCGGGGGATGGCGGAGTCCGCCGCCGTCCACGCCCTGGCCGAGGCGGCGGAGGTGGGCGCGAAGCTGGCTTGGGACGTCGTCCTCTATGCCTCCTCGGAGTTCGCCCTGGTACGCCTCCCCGATGCGTTCACCACCGGCTCCTCGATCATGCCCCAGAAGCGGAACCCCGACGTCGCGGAGCTGTTGCGGGGGCGGGCGGCGGCGGTTCGGGCGGCGGCGCGGGAGATCGAGGACGTGCGGGGCAAGCTGCCCTCGGGCTACCACCGGGACCTCCAGCTCACCAAGCCGCCCCTGATGAGGGGGATCGACTCGGGCCGCCAGGCGCTGCGGGTGGCGGAGCGCCTGGCCGCGGGGGTCCGCCTGGACGAGGCGGCCTGTGCCCGGGCCATGGACGCGCCCCTGTACGCCACCGCGGAGGCGGTGCGCCGGGCCGAGGGGGGACTGCCGTTCCGGGACGCCTACCGCGCCGTGTCCTCCGAGGTCCGTTCCGGCACGTTCAACCCCAGCGACCTGCGGGGCGCCCCCGACGCCGGGGCGGACCTGGATGGACTCGGCGCGCGGCTGGATCTCCTCGTCCGAGAAGGAGAATCGCGTCGGACGGCCTTCGGCGCCGCGTGCTCGGCGCTGCTGGAGGGCTGACGAGCGCCCGGGCCCCGACGGCATCGACGGTGGAACCGCCCGGGACGCTCCCCGGCACGCTCGACGACGGGACGCCACCGGTGGCGCGACGGGGCCGTCCGCGCGCAGCGGCGTTGCGCGCCGCCCGCACCCCGTCGTATAAGGCCGCCGTCCAATCGCCTTCCCGTTGTTTCGGAGGATCCGCCCGTGGCCCGTAATCCCCTGCCCTTCGCCTCGTGCACCGCGTTCGCCGTCGCCGCCCTCGCCGGGTGCGTGAAGGAGCCCGAGGGCCTCTACGTGGTGTTCCTCGACCCTCCGGGGGAGGTCACCTGCACCACCGAGACGTCCGAGGACTACGAGGACGACCGGACCCAGGACGGGGGCGGCGGCAGCTCGGAGTGGACGTACACGTCCACCGTCGACCAGTCGGGCACCGCCTTCTACTTCGAGCTCATCCCCCTGGCCGACGGCACGTGGGTCCTCAACTACGGGGGCGAGCTGATCCCCGGCACCGACGAGGGGGGCGGCTCCTACAAGTTCAAGTGGGAGAGCTTCCAGGAAGTGACGGAGACCGAGGACCACCGCGACGGCTACGCCTTCGTCCACAAGACCTCGGCGTCGACGACCACCACCGTCACCGTCGACATGGACGCCAAGGGCTACCTCACCGGATCCTGGAAGACCACCACCGTGAACGAGGAGCGGTGGCGCGAGGACGACCGGTGGGACCCCGCGGACAACGACCTGTACTCCACCCAGATCCCGTCGGACCAGTACCTCTTCGACGGCGACGGCGATCCCGTCGTGAACGACCCTGAGACGACCGACTGCTCCCAGGACGAGTGCTTCATCGTCATCACCACCACCTGCGACGACAGTGCGGGCTTCGACGCGGTCCGCACCGACCCCGAGACGGCCGGGGACTTCCTCCTGCCCGCCAACACCGCGGCCTGATCCCCCCCGCTCGGCCCCACCTCCCGCCCCTCCCCGCTCCTCCCCCGTCCGTCGGATCCCCTCCTTGCCCCGCGGGCGCGGGGACAGTATCGTCCCCGCCCATGCCGCGCCCCCCGACCAGCGACCGCCGCCCCCCTCCCGAGGCGATCCAGGCCGGGATCACGCCGATGTTCCGGCAGTGGCTGGAGGCGAAGCGGCAGCATCCGGACGCGATCCTCCTGTTCCGCATGGGGGACTTCTTCGAGGTCTTCGGCGACGACGCCGTCACCTGCGCCCGCCTGCTGGACCTCACCCTGACCTCCCGGGACAAGGACAAGGGGGACGACGCCGTCCCCATGGCGGGAGTCCCCCACCACGCCGTGCGGGGCTACGTGAACCGACTGCTGGAACTGGGGCACAAGGTCGCCATCTGCGACCAGGTGGAAGACCCCAGGAAGGCCAAGGGGCTGGTCCGGCGGGAGGTGACCGAGGTGGTGACCCCCGGCCTGGTCACCGATCCCGACAGCCTGGATGCCCGGGCGGGGAACTACCTGCTCGCCGTGGCGCCCGCGGGCGGCCGGGTGGGGCTCGCGTGGATCGACATCTCCACCGGGGAGTTCAAGGCGTCGGAAGTCGCGGGGGAGCGCGCGCTCGCCGCGGAGCTGGACCGGATCGGGCCCCGGGAGATCCTGCTGCCCGACGACGTCGAGGAGACCGCCCCGGCCCCTCGCCTCGCCGCGGCCCGCAAAGTGCTGGTGGGGCGCCTCCCCCGACACGCCTTCGACGCGGCCGACGCGCGCCGCGACCTCGCCGAGCGGCTCGGGGTCGCCGACCTCGCCGGGTTCGGCCTCGGGGACGCGCCCCATGCCGTCTCCGCGGCGGGGGCGATCCTCCACTACCTGCGACAGAACCGGGCCGATCGCCTGGCCCACGTCACCGGGATCGAGCGCCACGACGTGTCTCGCTCGATGGTGCTGGACGAGGCCACCCGCCGGAACCTGGAGCTCTTCCGGACCGTCCACGAGGGGAGGCGCCAGGGCTCCCTGATCGCCCTGCTGGACGCGAGCGTCACCCCCATGGGGGGGCGCGTGCTGCGGGGTTGGCTGGCATCGCCGCTGCTCGCCCCCGACGAGATCGCCGCCCGCCTGGACGCCGTGGACCTGCTGGTGCGGGAGCCCGAGCTCCGCCGCTCCCTCCGGGACCGCCTGAAGGAGGTCTCCGACGTCGAGAGGCTGGGAGGGCGGATCTCCGCGGGCACCGCCACCCCCCGGGACCTCCAGGCCCTGAGGGCCTCCCTGGGCCAGGTCCCCGCCCTGAACACGCTGCTGAGCCGCTCCGACGCCCGCGCCCTGCCCCCCTTCGCGCCCATCGAGCCGCTCCGGGCCCTGGCCGCGCGGATCCAGCGCACCCTCGTGGACGAGCCCCCCGCCTCCCATCGGGACGGGGGGATCGTGAGGCCGGGCTTCCACCGGGAACTGGACGAGCTGGTGGACCTCTCCCGGGAGGGCAAGGGGGTGATCGCCCGCCTCGAGGCCGACGAGAAGCGGCGGACCGGGATCCCGACCCTGAAGATCCGATACAACCGTGTCTTCGGCTACTACATCGAGGTCACGAACGCCAACAAGGCGATGGTCCCCGACCGGTACATCCGCAAGCAGACCCTCGCCAACGCCGAGCGGTACTACACGCCCGACCTCAAGGAGTTCGAGGCCCGGGTGCTGGGGGCCGAAGAGAGGCGCAACCAACTGGAAGAGGAGCTGTTCCTGGAGCTCCGCGCCGAGGTCGCCACCCACGCCCCCCGGATCACCGAGATCGCCCGCCGGGTCGCCGTCGTGGACGCCCTGGCCGCCCTCGCCGACGTCGCCGCCCGCCACGACTACGTCCGCCCCACCGTGGACGACTCCGGCCACATCGTGGTCCGCGACGGCCGCCACCCGGTCATCGAGAGGATGGGCCTCGGGGAGCGGTTCGTCCCCAACGACGTCGTCCTGGACGACGGGCAGCGCTTCCTGATCCTCACGGGCCCCAACATGGCGGGCAAGTCCACGGTGATGCGACAGGTCGCCCTGATCGCCATCCTCGCCCAGATGGGTTCCTTCGTGCCGGCCAGCGAGGCGCGGATCGGCGTGTGCGACCGCGTGTTCACCCGGGTGGGCGCCTCGGACGACATCGCCTCGGGCCACTCCACGTTCATGGTGGAGATGAGCGAGACCGCCAACATCCTCCGGAACGCGACGTCCCGCTCCCTGGTGATCCTCGACGAGATCGGGCGCGGGACCTCGACCTTCGACGGCCTGAGCATCGCCTGGGCCGTCGCCGAGCACCTCCACGACCGCGTGGGCTGCCGCGCCCTCTTCGCCACCCACTACCACGAGCTGGTGGAGCTGGCCGACACCCGGGACCGGGTCCGAAACTACAACATCTCCGTGGCGGAGTGGGGAGACCGGGTGATCTTCCTGCGGAAGCTCAAGGAGGGGGGCGCCAGCCGGTCCTACGGGATCCAGGTGGCCCGCCTCGCCGGCCTCCCCACCGAGGTCCTGGAGCGGGCCCGGGAGGTGCTGGCGAACCTGGAGCGGGACTCCCTGGACGAGGTGGGAGGTCCCCGGTTTGCGCGGGGTCGCGGCGAGGCGAGGCGGAGCGCCTCCCAGCTCGACCTCTTCGGCAGCCGCGCCGACCTGCTGCGCCGGGAGCTGGAGCGGATGCGACCCGACGAGATGACCCCCATGCAGGCCCTGGCTGCCCTGTCCGAGCTCCGCCGCGCCGCGGGGATCGAGGGGTGAGGCGGGGCGCGGGGGGCCTGCCCCCGGCGGGCGGCTCGACCCCGCCGTCCCTGTGCCTCGCCCTCATCCTCGCCACGGGCTGCGGGGGAGGCTACGCGCCCCAGGGCGCCCCGGCGCCCGCCGACCCGCCTCCGCCGCTCCCGGCGACCCCCGACCGCATCGTGGTCCTGGACCCCGGCCACGGTGGCACCGACGAGGGGGCCCACGGCGTCTCGGGGGTCCTCGAGAAGGACATCACCCTCGCCATCGCCCGCCAGGCCGCCGACGCCCTGGGGCGGACCCCGGGCACGAAGGTGCTGCTGACCCGGGAGGACGACCGGGACGTCACCCTGCCGGACCGCGCCGCCTTCGCCAACGCCCGCGGCGCCGACGCCTTCGTGTCCATCCACGCCAACAGCCACGCCGATCGCCGCCAGGGAGGGGTGGAGACGTACTTCCTCGACACCGCCAGCGACGACGCCGCCGCCCGCCTCGCCGCCCGCGAGAACGCCGCCGCCTCCGCAGCCGGACCCCTGGTCCCCGGCGGGGAGGGGGACGTGCGGCGCATCGTCGGCGACCTGAGGGCGAGCGGCCGGGCCCTGCTCTCGAGCCACCTGGCCGCCCGGGTGCAGCGGAGCCTGGTGGACACCCTCGCCGCCTTCTACCCGCCCGGCACGGTGAGGGATCGGGGAGCCCGCAGCGCGCTGTTCTACGTGCTGCTGGGCAGCGACATGCCGGCGGTCCTGGTGGAGGTCGCCTACCTCACCCACCCCGACGAGGAGCGGCGCCTTCGGACCCGCGCTTACCAGGCGCAGGTGGCTGACGCCCTCGCGGGGGCGGTGCACGGATGGCTCGACGAGCAGGAGCGGCCGGGGCCCCCTCCGGAGGCGAGGGCCCCGTGACCCTGTCTCCCGCATCCCCGGACACCGGGGCCGCCAGGGACGCCTTCGCCACCGCGAGGGCCCGGATCGCCGCGGTCCAGGAGGCGGGGGCCCCGGGGCGGGACCTGGCCCGCATGTACGCGCTGGCGGTGGACCGGGCGATCCTGGCCCTCCCCGGGGCGGATCCCGGGCCCGGCTTCGCCGTGGTGGCGGCGGGGGGCTACGGCCGCAAGGAGGTCTGCCCGGGTTCGGACGTGGACCTGCTGCTCCTGGGCGGAGATCCCGCGGACCCCGCCTTCGAGGGGTGGGTGAGGGGCGTGCTCTACCCCCTGTACGACCTCGGCCTGCGGGTCGGCCACCACCCGGGGACGCCACGGGACCTGTTGTCCCGTGCCGAGGGGGACGTGCCCACCCGGACCGCCCTCCTGGACGCCCGGTTCCTGACGGGGGACCGCGCCCTCTTCGAGGGGCTGAGGTCGGGGATCCGGGAGCGGCTGCCCGCCTGGGGCGAGGACCTGCGGGTCCAGGCGGTGGCCGCGAGCCGGGCCCGGTTCCGGCGCTACGGCGGCTCGGTCTTCCTCCAGGAACCCCACGTGAAGGAGGGGATGGGGGGCCTCCGGGACTGGCACTGGGTCCTGTGGCTCTCGCGGGCGATCTCCGGCGCCCGGGGACCGGGGGACCTGCTCCTGGCCGGGCTGACCGATCCCCGGGACCTGGCGGACATGCTGGCGGCGCTGGACTTCGAGCTGCGGGTGAGGATCGGCCTCCACCTCCTCCAGGGCCGGCGGGAGGACCGCCTGTCCTTCGACCTCCAGGCCCCCCTGGCGCGGCGGCTGGGGTACAAGGCGTCCCGCCTCGGCACCGCCCAGGAGCGGCTGATGGGGGCCTGGTACCACCACGCCTCCCGCATGGCGTGGGCGACGGCGCGCCTGGTGAAACGCCTGACCGGGCAGTGGTGGGACGAGTCCGAGGGCTCGCCGCCGGGGACCGTGGAGGAGGAGGGCCCCTTCCGCCTGGAGGACGGCGAGGTCCGGGTGACCGGAACCCTGGCGGCGCCCGGGGATCCCCTCCCCCTGCTGGACCTGTTCCGCTTCCAGCAACACCACGGCGGGCGCCTCCACCCCGACACCGAGGACGAGGTGCGCGCCCGGGCCCCCAAGGCCGCCGCCCGGCTGCGCCGGGATCCCGAGGTCGCCGCCCGGTTCCGGGAGCTGCTGGGGGGGCCCCGTCGCTTCCCGACCCTGCGGGCGATGTACCGCTCCGGGGTGCTGGTCCGCCTGATCCCCGAGCTCTCCCGGACGTACTGCAAGGCCCAGGGGAGCCGCATGCACCTGTACACCGTCGACGTCCACTCCCTCCGGGCGGTGCGGGAGCTGGACTCCCTGGCGGAGCCGGGGACGAGGGAGCGCCACCCCTTCCATGCGGCCCTCTACGACCGGGAGGGTCGGCGCCCCTCCCTGGCCCTGGCGGTGCTGCTGCACGACATCGGCAAGGCCTGGCCCGACGGGAACCACTCCCGCAAGGGGGCCGAGATGGCCGAGCCCGTCGCCCGCCGGCTGGGTTTCGCCGAGGACGAGGTGGCCGAGGTGGTCGCCCTCATCCGCCACCACCTGCTGCTGAACGAGGTGGCCCTGCGCCGGGACCTGTCGGATCCCGCCACCGTGACCGCCTTCACCGAGCTGGTGGGCACCCCCGAGGCCCTGGACCGCCTGTTCCTGCTCACCTTCGCGGACATGCAGGCGACCCACCCCGACCTGCTGACCCGGTGGAAGGAGACCCTCCAGCAGGACCTCTACCACCGCGCCCGGGCGGCGATGACCGGCGCGCCCCCGCCCGCAGCGTCCCCCCGGCGGGTGGCCCAGGAGGCCCGGGCCCTGCTCTCCCAGGAGGGGAGCGGCCGTCGGGCCGACGTCCTCCTCGCCCACCTCCTGGACGGACTCCCCGCCGACTTCGCCTCGCGCCACGGACCCGAGACCCTCGCCGCCTGCGCGGGCCTGCTGGACCCTGCCCGGGACGAGGCGGTGCGCGTCCACCGGCGCCCCTCCGGCCGGGGGTGGTCCGAGGTGGCGGTCGTCACCCGGGACCGGCCGGGCCTCTTCGCCGACCTGGCCGGGACCCTGGCCGCCCACGGCCTGGACGTGCTGGGCGCCGAGGTCCACACCCGGCCCGACGGGTGGATCCTGGACCTCTTCCAGGTCACGGGGCCCGGGCGTTCCCCCGAAATCCCGGATCCGCGCTTCCGCCGTTTCGTCGCCGACCTCGAGCGGGTGCTGTCCGGAGGGGAGAGGGCCATGGACCTGCTGCGCCGGCTGCGCCGCCCCGTTCCGGCGCCGGCGGGGGGGGGCGCCGATACCCGCGTCGGCGTGGAGTTCCCCGAGCGGGCGGCGGGCGGGAGCACGGTGGTGGAGGTCACCGCCCCCGATCGCCCCGGGATCCTCCACGAGATCGCCCGCTGCCTCTTCGAGCAGCGCCTGACCATCGACCTCGCCCGGATCGCCACGTCGGGCCCCCTGGCGGTGGACGCCTTCTACGTGCGGGACGCCCGCACCGGCCGGGGGGCGCTGAGCGAGCGCCGCCGAAAGCGCCTCCGCGGGGCCCTGGTGTCCTCGCTGGAGGGGGTCCCCCCGTGACGGCGGGCGCGAAGGGGGCCGGAGCCCCACGGATCGAGAGGGCGGTGGACCTCTACCTGGACCACCTGAAGGTCGAGCGGAACCTCGCCCCCAACACCGTCTCCGCCTACGCCCGGGACCTGGAGAAGCTGGCGGGCTACACCCGGGCCCGGGGGATCGAGGACCCGGCGGCCCTGGACCGCCAGGTCCTTTTGGCCTTCGTCGTCCACCTGGGGCGCCTCGGGCTGGGGGCGCGGAGCGTGGCCCGCCACCAGTCGGCGGTGCGCGGCCTGTTCGGCTGGCTGGCCCGGGAGGGGTGGGTGTCGGTGGACCCCACCGAGGCCATGTCTCGCCCCCGCCTGGGTCGGACCCTGCCCCACCCCCTCTCGCTGGACGAGGTCGAGGCCCTCCTCGCCGCCCCGGACCGGGAGGATCCCCGGGGGCAGCGGGACTTCACGATGCTGGAGGTGATGTACTCGACGGGGATGCGGGTCACCGAGCTGGTCACCCTGGACGCCTCCCAGTTCCACCCCGAGCTGGGGGTCTTCATCGTGCGCGGAAAGGGCTCGAAGGAGCGCATGACCCCCTGCGGGGGCCGCGCCCAGGAGGCGCTGGGGACGTGGCTGCGGGAGGGGCGTCCCCGGCTGCTGGGGGACTCCGCCTCGTCCGTCCTGTTCCCCGGCCGGCGGGGGAGGGCACTGACGAGGCAGCAGTTCTGGAACATCGTCAAGAAGTACGCCGTCCTCGCCGGGATCCCGGGGGAGATCTCGCCGCACACGCTGAGACACAGCTTCGCGACGCACCTCGTCACCCGGGGTGCGGATGTGAGACTGGTCCAGGTCCTCCTCGGGCACGCGGACATCTCCACGACGCAGATCTACACCCACGTCACGAGGGAGCGGCTGAAGCAGGTGGTGAAGGAGAACCACCCGCGGGGGAAGGGGGGCGGGGGGTAGGGGGAGGAGAGAGGGTCACCCATGCCTATCCGGCTGCAACCCATCCTCCCCCGATTCGTGCCCGAGCCCGAGCCCGAGCCCGTCGCTCCCGCCGCGAGTGATCGGGCACGGGCCTTCGGCCCTGGCACGGGCTCGGGCGCGGGCACGGGGCGGGTGCCTGGGCACTTCGTGCTTGACACATGAGCGCTTGTTCATATATAGCAAACGTCCGGGGGCGAGCCGACGCGCGTCGGCGGCCACGGCCCCCGCTCCACGCCGGACCCTTCATCGCGGGAGTGTTCCTTGGTCGCCTCCGTCCCCATCCACACCCCTGCTCGGCTCGACGGCGACCCGGTGGACCGGGTGCGGGCCGCCCTCGCGGGTGCGCCCGACCTCGATCGGCTCGCCGAGCTGCACCGCACCCTCGCGGATCCGACGCGGCTCCGGATCCTCTTCGCCCTGTGCCAGGAGGAGCTGTGCGTCGGGGACCTGGCGGCGCTCCTCCACGCCAGCCCCTCGGCTGTGAGCCACCAGCTCCGCACCCTGCGACAGGGACGCATCCTGCGCGCACGCAGGGATGGGCGGAGGATCTACTACCGCCTCGACGACGAGCACGTCGGCGCGCTGTTCCGGGCGGGCCTCGCCCACGTCGCCCACGGTGATGGCGACGACGCCCCGCGGGGCGCCCGCGCGGGGGGCGAGGACACCTGATGGCCGCGGACGCCCGGTCCCCCCGCCCCTCCCTGAAGGTCGCCGCGCCGTGCTGCTCGGGGCCCGGCTGCGGTGCAACGGCGGGACCCGCCGGAGCGCCGCCCGAGTCCCCACCCGCTGCCGCGCCCGGCGGTGCCAGCGCCCCTTCCCTTCGCTCCGGCGACGCCCTTCGGGCATGGGCGCCCACCGCCGCGGCCCTCCTCCTCGCCGCCGTAGGCGGGGTTCTCCGGCTCGCCGCGGGCCCCACCCCGGGCGGGGGCTGGCTGGGCGGACCCGACTCCCCCCTCGGCTGGGCCTCCCGCGCCGCGTTCGCCCTGGCGGCGCTGGTGGGGGGCGCCCGGATCCTCCGGGCAGGTCTGCCCGCGCTGGCGCGCCTGCGCCCCGACATGAACGCCCTGATGTCCGTGGCCGTGCTCGGGGCCCTGGCCGTCGGAGAGTTCGGCGAGGCCGTCGCGGTGGTGGTGCTCTTCTCCGCCGCCCGCGCCCTGGAGGCCGCCAGCCTGGAGCGGGCGCGGCGAGAGGTCTCGGCCCTCGTGGCCGGCGCCCCCCAGGAGGCCCGCGTGCTCAGGGGCGGGGCGGAGGTCCGCGCGGACCCCGCCACGGTCGCGGTGGGCGAGACCGTCCGGGTGCCCCCGGGGGAGCGGGTGCCCCTGGACGGCGTGGTGGCCGCGGGGTGGTCGGCGCTGGACGAGTCCCCCGTCACCGGCGAGTCCCTGCCCCGGGAGAGGGGGCCCGGGGACGCCGTCTACGCGGGGACGGTGAACGGCGAGGGGCTCCTGGAGGTGACGGTCACCGCGCCCTCCGGCGACTCGGTCCTCGCCCGCACCGCCCGCGCGGTGGAGACCGCCCGGACCCGCAGGGGGCTCTTCGAGACCGGCGTGGACCGCTTCGCCCGGATCTACACGCCGTCCGTCATCGCCCTCGCCGCCGGCCTCGCCGCCGTCCCTCCCGCCCTCCTGGGGGGCAAGCCCTCCGAGTGGATCCACCGGGCCCTGGTCCTGCTGGTGATCGCCTGCCCCTGCGCCCTGGTGGTCTCCACCCCCGTCGCCGTGGTCTCGGGCCTGGCCCGGGGCGCCCGGGAGGGCCTCCTGATCAAGGGAGGGCGAGCCCTGGAGGCCCTGGGCCGGGTCCGGGCCGTCGCCTTCGACAAGACCGGCACCCTGACCCGGGGTGTCCCGGAGGTGACCGACGTGCTCCCCGGGGCGGGGATCGCCGCGGCGACCGTCCTCTCCCGGGCGGCGTCCGCCGAGGCCGGCTCCGCCCACCCCCTGGCGGACGCGGTGCTGCGCCGCGCCCGGGCCGCCGGCCTGCATCCCCTCCCCCACCGCTCGGCGAGATGCCTGCCGGGCCGCGGCGTGGAGGCCGACGTCGGCGGCGGGACGGTGCGGGTGGGCAGCCCCGCCTGGATGCGGGAGATCGGCCTCGGCGACGCCGCCACCGACGGCGAGGCATCCCGGCTGTCCGGCGAAGGCCGCACCGTGCTGGTGGTCGCCGAGGGCGACCGGGTGCTCGGCCTCCTGGGCGCCTGGGACCGCCCCCGGCCCGACGCGGAGGCGGCCGTCGCCGCCCTGCGCCGCCTGGGCGTCCGCCACGTCGAGGTCCTCAGCGGCGACGGGGAGGGGCCTGCGGCGGCCGTCGCCCGGGCCGCCGGTGCCGACGCCGCCTGGGCCTCCCTGCTCCCGGAGCACAAGGCGTCGCGGGTCGTGGCCCTCGGCCGGGAGCGCGGCGAGGCGGTGATGATGGTGGGGGACGGGGTGAACGACGCCCCCGCCCTGGCCTCTGCCGCCGTCGGGGTCGCCATGGGCGCCCGGGGCTCGGCGGCGGCCATCGAGGCCGCCGACGTGGCGCTGCTTGGGGACGGCCTGTCTCCCCTGCCCCGGGCCCTCGCCCTGGGTCGCGCCGCCGGGAGGCTGATCCGCCAGAACGTCGCCCTCGCCCTCGGTATCAAGCTCGGGGTCCTGGCCCTCGCCGCGACCGGGAGCGCCGGCCTGGCGCTGGCGGTGCTGACGGACGTCGGCGCGACCCTCCTGGTGGTCGGGAACGCCCTGCGCCTCCTCCGCCTCCCCTTGGGCTCCCTCCCGCCAGGGACCGCCGCCGCCCCCGCGGGCGGGGTCCACGCGGCGGCGGACCTCTCCTAGCTCGGGACCCGCCCTTCCGCCGCCAGCCGTTCCAGGTCCTCGGGCCGGGGCCGCCCCCCGTCGGCGCCGGACCCGAGGGCCGCCAGTTCGCCCAGGGCCACCCGACGCTCCCCGGCGGGCAGCAGGACCGAGGCGCGGTGGAGCAGCCTCTCCGCCGCCTCGCCGTGGGCCGCCCGCGCCTCGTCGCCTTGGGGACCGCCACAGCAGCGGGCCAGCAGTACGTGGGCCTGGGCCACCCGCACGCAGCCCCAGCCCACGGTCCGGCGCGCCGCCGGACCCTCGGGCCAGACCTCCCCCTCGAACGTGCGGACCGCCGGCCCGAACCGCGCCAGGGCCTCCAGCACGAAGGCCCGGGCCGCCCGGGTCCTGCCCCAGCGCAGCATGGACTCCGCCACCGCCCGGGCGGCGTCCAGGGCGCGGCTGGCGTCCCCCAGGGCCACCTCCCGCCCCGCCTCCCCCTCCCCCTCGATCTCCGACTCCACCGCCCACAGCCGCCACGCCGAGCGCGGGTCGCCGAGTCGATGGTAGGCCACGGCGAGGGCCCGCCGCGACCGGGCCCGGAGCCTCCCCGAGGACGCGGCCCACGCCGCCTCCAGGGCCTCCCGCGCCTCGCCGTCGGCCCGCAGGTCCAGCAGCGCCTCCCCGATCCGCGCCCGCAGCTCGGGAGATGAGGCGCTGGGGAGGCCCGCGCGGTCCAGGTGGAGCAGGGCGCGGATCGCCGCCGACAGGCGCGTCCGGGCCGCCGCCCTCTCCCGTTGCCCGCCCCGCGTCCCGGGGGGCACCCCCTCCCACTCCTCGACGGCGGCCAGCGCCGCCGCGGCCAGCCGATCGTGGACGTCCACCAGGTCCTCCACCACGTCCGGGGCCCCGAGGGTCTCCGCCAGGCGGGTGAGGTCGGTCCGGGCCCGCCGCTTCCCCCGCACCCGCCGGCTGAGGCGCCGGATGCAACGGTCCATCTCCTCCCAGTCCTCGCAGTCCACCACGCTCACCCCCCGCGCCCGCCAGGACGCGGTGAACTGGGGATCGGCGCGGCGCGCGAAGGCGTAGGCGCGGGCGGGCTGGGAGCCCGGAGGGAGCAGGGACACGATCTGGTCGTAGAGCCCGCGGAAGTTGGCGTCGGTCATGCCGAAGCCGTGGAACAACGGGCGGCGGGTCAGGAAAAGGGAGGACACCAGCCGCGCCATCGCGGGGCGGCGCGTGGCGTACTCGCGGTAGTCGTCCCGGGTCAGGACGATGGTGTCGGATGTCCTGAGGTCGCCGTGCATCTTGACCACCAGCCGCATCTCGGGCACCGGCGGCGGAAGGAGCACGTCCGCCTCGTCCACCAGGACCCGGAAGGGGATCCCCAGGTCGCTCAGGGTCCGCTCCACGAGGTCGTCGTAGTTCGTGGTGATGATCGCCTCGACCGGCAGTGACAGCAGGTCCCGCTCCCGGTCCCCCGGCCAGCCGGGGCCGATGGCGAGCACCTCCCGGAGCAGGTCCTCCAGCGCCTCCCGCCCCCTTCGGTCCACGAAGAGCTGGGCGCGGGAGAGGGGATCGAGACCGTCCCACTCCCCGTCGGAGACCTCGGCCCCGAGGGCCGCCCGCAGATCGGCCAGCAGGTCGTCCCAGCCCCGGCGGGTGGCGCCGATGGAGAAGCCCGCGCCCAGGAAGAGCACGCAGCGCCCCCCCGCGAGGTCGCGCCCCAGTTCCGCGGGGATCCGTGCCGCCACCTTCCCCCTCCGCGTCAGGCGGGGCTGCCGACCGCCCCCAGGCGCTCCAGGTCCCTGGCGGCCTGCTCGTCGTCGGGACGTCTCGCCAGGACCGCCTGGAGGTGATGCACGACCTCGCCCCGACGACCGAGGTCGGCGTGGACCGCGGCGAGGCAACGATGGGCGGCGACGAGATCGGGATCGTAGGCCAGGGCGAGCTGGAGCCAGTGGAGGGCCTCCTCGGAGGTCGCTCGGGATCCGCTCCCCCCCGCCACGAAGCGGGACCATCCGAGGGCCACCAGCACCTCCCCCGAGGCGGGCCAGGTCTGGCGGAGGTCGTGGAGGAGTCGCACGCCTTCGTCCACGTCCCCCCTCCTCACCCTCGCCAGGGCCTCGGCGATGGAGTCCCGGATGGACTGGGGGAAGGTGGGCAGGTCGACGTCCATGGGGTCGCGGTCCCCCACGGCCCGCCGGACCGCCTCCGCCCGCGTGGCGTCGTAGGCCCGCCGGGACTCGGGGTCCGCCAGGGCTTCGTAAGCCTCGATCAGGCGGAGCAGCAGGTCCCGAGCCATGGGTCGGGCATCGTCGGGCAGCTCGCTGGCCTCGGACACCCGGTACCGCGGCGCCAGCTCCCGGTAGGCGGACTCGATCTCCGACTGGGTGGCCTCGGCCGCCACCCCGAGGAAGGCGTAGTGGTCGAGGCGCATGCGCTGGCGGTGATCGCGGCGGATCCGCTCGGCCCGAGCTTCCACGGGCTCGGGCTCGTCGGCGTCCGCGCCCTCCCCACCCTCGGGCCCCTCGTCGGATGGCTCGGGTCGGCGGCGGAGCAGCTCGTCGACCTCCTGACCCAGCTCCAAGAGGCTGAACGGCTTTGCGATGAAGCGCTCCACCCCGATCCGCCGGAGGTCCTGGGCGAACAGGGCCGGGTTCCGGTACACGGCGCTCACCATGATCGCAGGCACCCGGTCGCCCCCTGGGGCACTGCGGATCTCCTCGATCACCTTCATGCCGTTCTGGATGGGCAGCATCAGGTCGCAGACGATCAGGTCGGGCCGGTGCTCCCGGAACAGGTCCACCGCGGACGCACCATCCCGCGCCAGCACGACCCCGTGCCCGTGATACTGGAACAGGTCGACGAGCTGGTTGCCGAAATCGGTGTCATCCTCGACGACGAGGATCTTGGTGGGATCGCTGCGTCCCGTGACTCTCCCGGTGGTCTCCATCGGCACGTTCGTTGCCCCTCGTACATGTCTGGGGCGGCGCGTGGCCCGCCCCCGGGTCCTCCCCGGCCCCCGGCTCGGGAGCGCCCGGTACCCTCCCGCGGGGGTCGGCTCCCGCCCGGATCGAGTCCCTCCGGACCCTTCCGGACGCTACCGACTTCCTGAGAGAATGACAATCGGGGGGAGCGCCGCCAAGGGGGCCTCTTCCGGATCCCCGATGGAATTCGATAGTTTGCGGCGGAATCCGCGAGGGCTCGTCCGGGGAGCCCCGGGCGGCCCCAGCACCGCGCCCTCTGCCCACCCCTCAAGCCGGGACGCCCGGCCCCACACCGGTCCGCCCCCGAGGTCCCCATGCACGCCTACGAGAAGCACGTGTTCGTCTGCGTCCATCGCCGCCCCCCGGGGCACCCCAAGGGCTGCTGCGCCGAGAAGGGCTCGGAGGAGATCCGGGACCTGTTCAAGGCGGAGCTGAGGAAGAGGGGCCTGCTGGGGCGGATGCGCCCCAACGCCGCGGGCTGCCTCGACGCCTGCGCCGAGGGACCGGCGGTGGTCGTCTACCCCGACGGCGTGTGGTACCGGGTGCAGACGGCGGAGCACGTCCGGGAGATCGTCGAGGGACACCTTGTGGGTGGGGAACCCGTGGAGCGCCTGAGGCTCCGCCCGAGCCCCTCCTCCGACTGAATCCCGTCGGCCCTCCCACCGCACCCGCCGCCCCCGAAGTCGTCCTGGACGCGATGGCAGGGCGCCCGCCCCCCCCCACTCGCGAGATCGTGCTCGACTCCCCGATTTCTCGCTTGACTTCGCCCCTTCCCTCGGCAAAAACTTACGTATCGTCACTTTCGCCCGGGCCACCCCTCGAAGGGCCCCCGGGGGGAGGGAGCGAGGGCGGGCCGTCCCGGACCTCTTCCCGCCTTCCCCGCGGTCACCGAGGGCGCCCGGGCCGGGGAGCCGGACATCTTCCACGTCATCACTCGCGACTGTATCGCCTGCGACCTGTGCGTGGCGGAATGCCCCACCGGCGCCATCCAGGCTGCCCCTCCGGGGCCACGGCGCCCGCACAAGGTCCAGGACGAGGTCTGCCTCGACTGCGGCGCCTGCATGCCCGTGTGCCCCGTGGGCGCCATCGTCTCCACCGAGTCCGACGCCGGGATCCGCCACGGCTGGAGTCTTCTCAATGCGCGCGAGGAGCGTCATCCCCATCGACTACGAGGTGAAGAAGGTCCTGCTCCGCTTCGTGGGGCTGTACCCGACCTACGAGAAGGCGGCTGAGGCCATCGGGATCAACCGCTCCACCATCGCGGTCTACATGGAGGGAGCGGAGAACATCTCGAAGGAGGTCTTCGAGTCCGTCGCCGCGACGCTCCGCAAGGAGCTCGGGCCCAAGGCCGTGGACGGCGCCTTCGGGGCCGGCTGGGCCGAGCGCATCGCCGCCCGGGCCCGCACCCGCAACTTCCTCCACACCGACAGCGAGGCGTACCAGCTCACGCCGGGGCTGCACCGCTTCCTGGACTACTACACCACGCAGTTCCCCAGCCGTACCAAGGCCGCCAAGAGCCTCGGAGTCAACCCGCGCACGTACAAGGCCTACGTGAAGGAGACGATCTCCACCCTCCCGCGCAAGACCTTCGAGGACGCCGTCAAGAACCTCCACGGGAAGGGGCGGACCGACGCCGAGATCCTCGCCGCCTGCGGCGTGGCCGCCCTCGAAGAGGTCCTCGCCCCCGTGGAGAGGCCCGAGACCGTCCAGCTCGACGACGACGGCCTGCTGGACCAGCTCATCGCCTTCCACGACCGCGGAGGGCGATCCCTGCGCCAGGAGGCCCGTCCCCTCTACAACCTGTGCCAGCGGCGCTACGGCGGCACCCGGGCGGCGACCGCGGCCCTGATGCGGGGGATCGCGGAGTCCGCCGAGGCCCGGATCGCGGAGCACGTGAAGGACGGCGAGGTGGACGAGGCCCAGGCCGTGCTGATGCGCTTCGAGGGGGCGCTGCGGTGGTTCGCCTCCCAGCTCCGGGTGGTGGAGCGGGGCCGCGCCGAGAGCGGCGACTACGTGTGGCGCGAGGAGGTCCTCCGCTACGCCCAGGTCGCCCAGCGCCTCCGGCGGCGCCTGTACCGGGAGGCCCCGTTCACCCACGACTACATGGTCAAGGACGAGGTGGAGCAGTTCCGCTTCCGGTACCGCCACGTCCGCGCCTTCCGCGCCTACGACAACCGCATGCGCTTCGAGAACGGCGAGCTGATCTACCACAGCGCCTTCGGCGTCGGCCGGGTGCTGGGCCAGGACGGCAAGAACAAGATCCGGGTGCGCTTCCGCGGCGGCGTGGGGGACGTGATCCTCTCCAGCTCGTTCCAGGCGTGACGCGCCGCGGGCCCGGTCCCGGGCGGTCCCGCGGGTCATCCACCGGTTCTTGACACGCCGCCGGCCGCGGACGGTCTATCCTGGTGCGGCCCCGTCCGCCTCCAGGAGCCCACCCCGGTGCCACGCATCCGCCTCGCCCCCCCGGTCCTGGCCGCCGTCCTCTCCCTGCCCGGCGCCTCCGCCGCCGCCCCTCCCGCCCACCCCGAGGGCAAGGCCCTCCGCGTCCCCCACGACGCCGGCCGCGGCGGTCCCTGCCCCACCTGCCGCTCCTCCGGGGCGGCCCAGGGGGACAGCCCCCGGATCGCCTCCTATGACTACGCGGTCCGCATCGACCCCCAGGCCCGGTCCCTGACGGGGGAGGCCCGCCTCCAGGTCGTCCGGGACGGGGCCGAGCCGGAGATCGCCCTGGACCTCGTGGGACTGGACGTCTACGGCGCCACCGTGGACGGCGTGGAGACCTCCTTCGTCCGCACCGACGAGCAGGTGATCGTGCCCCTGCCCGGGGACGGGGAGTCCTTCGAGGTGGGGATCTCCTACGGCGGCGTGCCCTCCACCACGCCCGAGGGGAGGGGGCTGAACTTCACCCAGAGCATGGTGTACAGCTTCGTGGAGCCCGACGGCGCCCGCCGCTGGCTCCCCCTGGTGGACCTCCCCGACCGCAAGGCCCCCCTGCGCCTGTCCACCACCCTGCCCTCCTCGTACGTGGTGGTCGGGAACGGGCTCCTGGAGTCCGACGTCCCCGCCGAGTCGGGCTGGCACACGGTGACCTGGGCCACCGACTTCCCCATCGCGCCCTACCTGATCAGCGTGACCGCGGCCCCCTTCCAGGTGGTCGAGGACGAGTGGAACGGGATCCCGGTGTCGTACTGGGCGCCGGCGAGCCTCATCGAGGACGCCGCCTACGACCTCGGCCGCACGCCGGAGATGATGGAGGTCTTCTCGGACCTCTTCTTCCCCTACCCCTTCGAGAAGTACGGCACCGCCACCGCCCCCATCTCCGGGGCGATGGAGCACCAGACGGCAACCACCTACGGGACGGGGCTCATCGACGGCACCCGCTGGTCCGAGTACATCGTCGCCCACGAGCTGATGCACCACTGGTGGGGGAACTGGGTGACCTGCGCCACCTGGGACGACATCTGGCTCAACGAGGGCTTCGCCAGCTTCGGCGAGGCGCTGTGGGCCGAGGCCCTGGGGGGCCCCGACGCCTACCGGTCGTACGTCCGCGACCAGGTGGGCTCTTACCTCGCCTGGTCCGAGTTCGAGGGGATCTTCCCCATCGCCCGCCCGGACTACATGTGGGGGGGAACCGTCTACGACAAGGGCTCGGCGATCCTGGCGATGTTGCGGGACGAGCTGGGGGACGAGGTCTTCTTCGAGGTCCTCCGGGCCTGGGCTGACGCCTTCGCCATGGGCGCGGGCACCACCCAGGACTTCCAGGGCCTCGTGCAGGCGGTGTCGGGGCGGGACGTGGGGGTCTTCTTCGACCAGTGGATCTGGGGTCCGGGGCATCCCCGGCTGGACTGGAGCTGGCGGCACACCCCCCTCGCCGACGGCCGCACCCAGGTGGACGTCACCGTCGCCCAGGTCCAGGACGTCGAGACCGTGTTCCAGCTCTCCCTGGACGTCGGCGTGTCCCCGGCCTCCGGAGGCCCCGGCGAGGTGGCCTCGGTGCGGATCGAGGCGGCGGAGCAGGTGTTCAGCCTGTGCCTGGACGGGGAGCCCGGGGACGTCGACCTGGACCCCGAGGGGCGCCTGGTGCACGAGCAGCGCCTGGTGGTGGATCCCGGCGCCGCCTTCGTCGCCGCCTGCGGTTCCGAGGCCGCGGGGGATCCCGTGCCCGGAGACGACGACGTGGAGGATCCCCCGGACGACCCGCCGCCGCCCGTGGACTCCGGAGCGGTGGAGCTGGTCCCCGCGGGGTGCGCCTGCGACGCCGCCGCCCCTCCCGGCGCTTCCGCCCCCGGCCTCGCCGCCCTGCTCCTCGCGGCGGCCCGCCTCCGCCGCCGCTCCTAGCAGCCCGCGTCCAGGCAGGCCGCCAGGGCCTCCACGGCGCGGCGATGCTCCCCCTCGACCCGGCGGGAGAGGCGCGCGGTCAGCAGCGGTATCCGCGCCCCCGTGAAGAACGCCGAGGCGCTGATCCGGCATCCTCCGCCGGGCGCCTCGGCGACCCGGAAGGTATAGAAGCCCACCAGCACGGAGCGCCGGGCCGAGAAGGTGACGGACCGGGGGGGGATCACTTCTTCGATCCTCCCCTCCACCGCGCCGCCCCCGGCCAGCCGCCCGCCGCGGAACACCAGGCGCAGCGGCCGGCCCGGGGCCAGGCTCCCCCGGGCCGACACCATGTCCGGGTACCACTCGGGCCAGCGCTCCACCCGGGAGAGGGCCGCGAAGGCGACCTCGGCGGGGACGCCGCACTCCGCCGACGCCACGGCCAGGCGTCCCTCGTTGTCCTGGGGCCAGTCCATGGGGATCGGGAGGGCCAGGCGGCGGTCCACCTCGCCCGTCAGGCGGATTCCTGAGTCTTGTAGGTCACTTGCAGGCGCCCCCCCTCGGGGGGGATCCGCTGCAGGTCCGGGAACTCGATGCTGTTGGAGACGGGGTCGTACTTCCAGTCGCACGTCTCGGTCTGGCCGGTGCACAGCTCCAGGGTGTGGGCCGGCGCGTCGTCGTCGGGGACCTCGTCCAGGGTGACGACGATGCTCTCGGGGATGGGCACCAGGCTCAGGTTGAAAGACCGCCGGAGCCCCGCCGACTCCAGCCCCAGCTCCGTCAGCACCCCCTCCCAGTCGTGCTCGCAGATGGAGTACGCGGATCCCCCGACGCCGTCGACGACGGCGTGGTACTCGGTGCCCGGATCCGCCGAGCCCCAGTCCGACGTACACCCTCCGGGGATGTCCCCGACGATGGCGGAGAAGTGGAGCAGGTCCCTCCCCTCCGGCCCCTTCAGGTCCAGGAAGAAGGGGATGAATTCGCTGTAGTGGATGCCGCTGCACGTCCCCGTGCCGCCGAAGTCGTGCTCGTCGGACACCACGATCACGCTGAGCAGCGCCGACTCCCGGTAGAAGCCCGCGTTGTACCCGTCCACCAGGGGCGTCGTCACCGCCCTCCGCACCGCCTCCAGCCCCATCTCGCACTCCCCCCAGCCCTCGTCCCCGACGTTGGCGTTGGCGGTGAAGGTGCCGACGGGATCGGGGGTGGTGGGGTCGATGTAGCGGACGTCGCCGTGGAGCTGGCCGATGGGCCACTGGCCGAAGTACTCGTCGTTGGTGACGACGCCGATGTGGTAGTCCAGGGTGGAGTCGGCGAAGAACTGGATGAAGTTCCAGAAGTTCTGCGCCAGCGCCTCCTGCTCCTCCTCCATCGACCCCGAGTTGTCGACGACGAAGAGGATGTCGCTGGCGGCGGCCACCCGCTGCAGGAACGTCTCGGTGACCGTCTCGGCCTCCAGGGCGTCGGGCTGCTCCGCGGGCACGAACTCCCCCGGTCCGGCGAGGTCGTAGTCGCTGCATCCCGCGGCCGCCACCAGGACCACGAGGCTTGCGCGGGTCCGTGCCGTGCGCATCTTCGGTCTCCCTCCCGAGGCTCCCGGCGGACGTCGGGCTCGCCCGGGGGAGGGATCGGGTACCCCCACCCCGGCGGATCGAGATATATTCCGCGCCCCCACGCCCCCAAGGACCGGCTGCAGTCTACTCCATGCGCGACGTCTTCCTCTACAACACCGCCAGCCGCGAGGTCGAGAAGCTCGAGCCCCTCTCCCCGCCCCGGGTGAGCTACTACTCGTGCGGCCCCACGGTCTACAACCACGTCCACGTCGGCAACCTCAGGACCTACGTCTTCACCGACACCGTCCGCCGGGTGCTGGAGTACGCCGGCTACGACGTGCTCCACGTCATGAACATCACCGACGTCGGCCACATGACCACCGACCAGGACGAGGGTGCGGACAAGATGCAGGTGGCGGCGGAGCGGGAGCGGAAGTCCCCGTGGGAGGTGGCCGAGCACTACACCCGCCTCTTCCTCGCCGACGTCGACGCCCTGAACGTCCAGCGGCCCCACGTCCTGTGCCGGGCGACGGACCACATCCGCGAGATGCTGGACCTGACCGCCCGCCTGGTGGAGCGCGGCTGCGCCTACGTCACCCCGTCCGGGGTCTACTTCGACACCACGGCGATGCCGGACTACGGGAAGCTCGCCCGGCTGAACCTCTCGGGCCAGGAGGACGGCGCCCGGGTCGAGCCCCACCCGGACAAGCGCCACCCCCGGGACTTCGCGCTGTGGAAGCTCGACCAGCCCACCCACGCCATGCAGTGGGACTCGCCGTGGGGCCGGGGCTACCCCGGCTGGCACATCGAGTGCTCGGCGATGGCGATGCGGTTCCTCGGGGAGACCATCGACCTGCACTCGGGGGGGATCGACCACATCCCCGTGCACCACGAGAACGAGATCGCCCAGAGCGAGTGCGCCACCGGCAAGACCTTCGCGAAGGTCTGGATGCACGCGGGCTTCCTCACCATCGGCGACACGAAGATCAGCAAGAGCCTCGGGAACTTCTTCACCTTGAGCGACCTGGCCGGGAAGGGCTTCGACCCCCTCTCCTTCCGGTATTTCTGCTACACCGCGAAGTACCGCCAGCCGCTGAACTTCACCGACCAGGCGCTGCGGGCCGCCCAGAAGACCCTCCAGGGGATCCGCAACTTCGTGCGGTACGCCCCGGAGTCGGCGCTCTCGGGGGAGGAGCCCTTCGTCGCCCCCCTGCGGGAGCAGTTCGCGGCCGCGATCTGCCACGACCTGAACATGCCCCAGGCGGTGGCGGTGGTCCTGGAGATGATCCGGGAGGCCAACCGCACCCGGGAGCCCCGGGTGCTGGAGGCCCTCTTCGACTTCGACCGGGTGCTGGGCCTGGGGCTGAGGGAGGTGCGGAGCGAGACCACCGCCCTGCCCCCCACGATCCGCTCCCGGGTGGCCGAGAGGGAGGAGGCCCGCGTCCAGCGGGACTTCGCCCGGTCGGACGCCCTCAGGGACGAGGTCCTCGCCGAGGGCTGGATCCTGGAGGACACACCGGAGGGGGTCCGCGTCCGGCCACGGGAGCGGGAGGAGTCGTGAGCGGAGGTGGCCCTCCCCTCCGGCGCGCCCTGCCCCGGCGCCTGGACGAGCTGGAGCGGCTGCTCTCGGTCCGCCCCCCCCGTCGCACCGTGACCGGCGACGAGTGGAAGAGGGCGGCGGTGGCGGTGATCCTGAGGGACGCCGCGGAGATCGGGGAGGGCGAGGACCTGGAGGTGCTGCTGATCCGGCGCGCCGACGACCCCCGGGACGCCTGGTCCGGGCACATCGCCTTCCCCGGGGGGCGGCAGGAACCCGCCGACCCCGACCTGGAGAGCACCGCCATCCGCGAGACGCTGGAGGAGGTGGGGCTGGACCTGCGGGGAGCCCGGCGCCTGGGGCGGCTCGACGAGCTGGCCGCCCGGGCCAGCGTCCCCATGCGCCTCGCCATCACCCCGTGGGCGTTCGGGTGGACCGGGCCTTCCCCGGACCTGGTCCTCTCCGGCGAGGTGGCCTCGGCGATGTGGGTGCCCGTCTCGCACCTGGGGGATCCCGGCCGCCGGGTGGATCACCCGGTGGAGCACGGGGGCCAGGGCTACACCTTCCCGGGGATCTCGCTGGGGCCCCACGTCCTGTGGGGCCTGACGCTGCGGATGGTGGAGGACCTCTTCGACCTGCTGGAGGGCGATCCCCGCCCGGCGGCAGGCGGGCGATGAACCCGGATTGGCCGCCGGGACTCGGGGAGCCCCGGCCGGGATCGGTCCTGGCGGGCCTGCTGGCGTCCCGTGACGCGGGGGCGGCGTCGGGTCCGCCCTCGGCGGACGCCCTCCCGGGGGCCCGGGACGGGGTCCTGACCCACCACCACCGCCCCGCGCCCCCGGACCCCGACCGGGTGGCCGGGATCGTCGACCGCATCGAGGCCGCCAGCGGGGACGCCGCCCCGGGGGAGGCCCTGGACGCCCTCGGGGATGCCCTGGGAAGGGTGCGGGCCGTAGTGTTCGCCGACGCCGTGATCGCCGAGGTCGCCCGGCGGGGCACTGTGTCCCGGTCCGGTCTGGCCGCCGTGGCCCGCCGGCTCCTGCTCGGGGCCCACGACCCCGAGGTCGTCCGATCCGCCTTGGCGCTGCTGGGGATCTCGGGGAGCGCCGAGGACGTCTCCTGGCTGCGCCCCTTCGCCCGGGACGACGAGTACGCCCTCTTCGCCCTGGTGGCCCTGGGCCGCCTCTCCCCCGATCCCGCCGCCGAGTGGCTGGACGCCGCCCGGGTCCTCCGGGGCTGGGGGAGGATCCACGCCGTGGAGCGCCTGGCGGCCCGCTTCGCCCACCGGCCGGAGGTGCGGCGCTTCCTGCTGACCGCGGCGTGCGAGAACGCGGTGCTCCCGGAGTACCTGGGCCTGGCCTGCGCGCAGGGGGGCGACCTGGCCGCCGCCCTGGCGGAGGCCTCCCCGGGAGACGACGCGCTGTTCCGGGGAACCGGCGAGGTCCTCGCCGCCCTCCAGGGCGGTCCGGTGGCCGGGATCGAGGCGTACCCTTCGGGCCAGGCGGCCTGCGAGGGGTACGTCGCCTTCAGCCGCGCCCGCGCCGACGCCGGCGTCCCCCCGTCCCTGGCGGACTACGGCCCCCTCGCCCTCGTGGGGCGCTGGTGCCGGGAGGACCGCCCCCGGGGGTGGGACGCGGATCGCGCGGAGCGCCTCGGGGCCGAGGTGGACGCGCTGCTCTCCCCGTTCCGGTGGCGCGCCGCCGCCCTGGAGGCCCTGGCCTCGGGGGACGGGGCCGGCGTCGAGCACGCCCTGGCGGTGGCTCGGAGCCTGGGGGGGACCCGCGGGGGCGCCGGGCTCGCCGCGGACCTCCTGGCGGCGAGCTGCCGCGGCCTCGTCGCCCAACCCGGCCGGGGCGTGCCCGCCCTGGCCGCCGCGCTCCTCCACCCCTCCCCCGCCGTCCGGGGCGCGGCCCTCTCCACTCTGGAGGCTTGGCCCCCCGAGGCCCTGGGCCCCGAGGCCCTGGCCGCCGTCGAGGGGGCCTGGCCGGGGCTCACGGAGCCCGAGCGGGAGCGGGCGCTGGCCGCCCTGTCCCGGGACACCTGAGGGCGGACTCGGGCTGGGGGAGCGGTCCCTCCCCCACCCCGGGGTCGCCGGGGCGGAGGAGGGGGGAGGGGCCGGGCCGTCATGGCGGGCCCCTGTGTCCATGAACGCGCTACGGCTGCCAGAATCCTTTGGGGGCCCGTCGCCGCATTGGACGGCCTGAGCCTCCCCCTCGCAGATCGACCGATCCCCGTGCTGACGATCACCGCTCTACGGGCTGCTCGAAATCCGATCAGGGGTGCGCTTGTCACATTGACGAGATCCCTGCGCCCGCTGTAGCCTCTGTTGACCTCGAACGTCGTTCGGTGTCAGGTCGCCGCTCGGGACGCGGAGTTCCATTCGTGGCGACTGGACGGCACCCACTCCCCAGTGGGGGAAGTGTCCGTCCGCATACCCAGTCCGTGCCTCGCACGGCGGAGCCGGGAGGAGATCGTGGCGGCCGACTCCGAAGCCCATGTCCGTCATGGCGGTTTCTCCATGGGAGGCGGGCTGGTCGCCGCCGTCGCCTTCTTCCTGCCCGCGGTGCGAGGGTGTGGGGACGAGCTGTCGGTCGCAGACCTCGCCTCGAAGGACTCGGTGTACTACCTGTACGCGGTGGCGGCGGCTGCGGCGGTCATGGGCGGTTACGCGCTGGTCCAGTCCCGAGCCCGATGGGGCCTCATCGTGCAGGGGACCATCGGCTCCCTCGCCCTCGTGCACCTGTTGTCGAAAGCCGTGAAGGTGGCCAACAACGACATGGCGGACGTCGAGCCGTTGTTCGGCTTCTGGGTGCTCCTCGGGTCGTTGGGATTCGTGGCTGCCCAACCATGGGTCAGCCTGAAGGCGCTCGGCCCCGAGCCCCGGGCCGAGGGTGCCGGACGTGACCCCCGTGTCCTGTCGGGATGGCCGCCCGCGGACCGCCCCGTGGACGACGCGGCACCCGCGGGAGCTTCGCCGGCCGGCGACGCGTGGGCGGGGGTTCAATGGTACGAACGGGACGGGCTGGCGTACCGACGGGACGGCGATGACTTGCTGGGGATGATCGTGAGGCGCTCGGCGGAGGCGGTGATCGCCGAGCGGGACGGCCATCAGGTGCGCTTGGACCGGCTCGCCCGGCGGGATCCCAGTGGTTCGGGTTAGTCGTCGGATCGGGTGCTGCGCCGGCCTGGTACCCGGGGGCCCGCGTCTGCTCGCACGGCACGGGAGTGTCGGCGCGTCCGCGACACCCTGGAGGTAGGACATGGATCTGAAGAAGTTCGGCTCATTCATCATCCTGTTCGGCCTCCTCATCGCCGCGGTAGGTGGGGCCCAGTACCTGACGAACCCACCGGTACAAGCGAAGAAGGCCGAGGGGAGTGGGCTCAGGGCATCGATCAACGCCATGGGCGAAGCGCTCGAGGCGATGTCGGAGAACGTGGAGCGCAAGCAGAAGCGAGAGTCCGCCACCGACTTCCTCTTGGGCGGAGCCGCCGTGGCTGTCATCGGGGTGGCCTTCCGGGCCTCGGCAAGGCGAGACCCGCCGTCGGCATGACCCCCGTCCGGGCCGGGGGCACGTCCCGCCGTCCGTCGCCGCGGCCGGCGCGCCACCCCGGTGGGGGCGCCCCGTCTTGCCTCACCTGCCTCGGGGCTAACCTCGCCGCGCCCCTCCCGCTGCGAACGGCGCTCTGAAAGGGTTGGACACGCGCCGGCCGACGGACGCCCCTCGCGGAGGCAACGAGGACGGTCGGCCGGGGACGGTGGCCGGCAGCGTCGACCTGGGGACCACCGATGCCAGGCGCGAGAACGGGGCACCTGCCGAGGGAGCCCCGGCGCTGGCACCGGTGGGGGGCCGGTTTCTCCCGCGGCCAGGATCGTTGGGACTGGGATCCCTACGAACCGGGGGAGGCCCCAGGCCCCGCGCGGGGCGGGGGCCGTCCGCCGCCCGGGGGCTCGTTCACTGTCCGCCGCCGTCGCCGGGAGCCCGGGCCTGGGGATGGGCGAGCACCGCCTGGCGCAGGGGCTCGGAGTCCCAGGCGTGGTCCTCGGAGGCCCGGCCCCCGTCGGCGTCCGCCTTCAGGATCTCCTCCAGGGCGCGGATCCTCTCTCGGGCCGTCCTCACGAACTGCTCCTGGTCGTGTCGGATCGAGGCCATCTCCCGGAGGACCGCCTCGTCCTGGCGGCGGAAGGTCCGGGCCGCCCGCAGGGCCCGGTGGGGGTGGAGTCCCAGCATGGACGCGACGTCCATGCCGAGCCGCAAGGAGGTGTCGAAGGTCTCCCGGTAGACGTCCAGGACGCCGTGGTCGAACAGCTCGTATGCCTCGGTCCGGCCCCGGGCCCGGGCCACGATCCGCAGGTGAGGGAAGTGTTTCTTCGCCGTCCGGGCGATCTCGAGGACCTTCTCGGGCTCGTCGACGGCGACCACCAGCACCTTCGCCTTGGCAGCCCCCGCCGCCCGCAGCAGGTCCAGGCGACAGGCGTCGCCGTAGTAGACCTTCTGGCCGAAGCGGCGCAGCACGTCGACCTGGTCGCTGTCCACGTCCAGCACCGTCGCGCCGATCCCGTTGGCGCGCAGGAAGCGCCCCGCGATCTGCCCGAATCGTCCGTAACCGGCGATGATGACCGGGGCTTCTTCGTGCATCGTGTCGGCGTCCCGGGCGGGGGACGGCCGGGTGCCGACCCGGGGCAGGAGGAGGCGCTCGTTCAGCGCCAGCACGACGGGGCTCGCGGCCATGGACAGGGCCGTCACCGCCACCATCGTCCCCGCCAGCTCCGGGGGGAGCACCCCGCTCTGCTCGGCAAACGAGAAGAGCACGAACGCGAACTCCCCCACCTGGCAGAGGGCCGCGGCGAAGACCAGACCCTGGTCCGTCCGCGCCCGGAAGGCCCGCGCGAGGCCCAGGAGCACGACGGCCTTGAGGGTCATCACCCCGGCGAGGAGGGAGAGGAAAGTGCCGGGCGCCTTCCCCATCAGTCCGAAGTCGATGGAGGCGCCCACGGCGATGAAGAAGAGGCCGAGCAGCAGGCCCTTGAAGGGCTCGATGTCACTCTCGAGCTCGTGGCGGTACTCGCTGGTGGCCAGCACCACCCCCGCCAGGAAGGTGCCCAGGGCCGGGCTCAGACCCACGGCCGTCATGAGCAGGGTCACCGCGATCACCAGCAACAGGGCGGCGGCGGTGAACATCTCCCTCATGCCGCTGCGGGCGATGGCCCGCATGGCCGGGCGGACCAGGAACCGCCCGGCGATCACCACCGCCGCCACCGCCCCCAGCACGACGCCGCCGTGGGCCCAACCCGGCAGCGAGTCCAGGGCGCTCGGGCCGTGTCCCCCCGCGGCCCCGCGCGGCGCCGCCGTGGCGAGCAGGGGGAAGAGGGCGAGCATCGGGATCACGGCGATGTCCTGGAAGAGCAGGACGGCGAAGGACTTCTGGCCGGCGTCCCCCTTCATCAGGCCCTTCTCCGTGAGGGTCTGAAGGGCGATGGCGGTGGAGGACATCGCCAGGACCAGCCCGAGGGCCACCGCCTGCTGCCAGGGAAGCCCGAATGCGAGGCCGAGGGCAGCCACCGCGCCTGAGGTGACGGCGAGCTGGGCTCCCCCCAGGCCCACCACGGGCCCCCGCATCCGCCACAGCAGGGAGGGCTCCAGCTCCAGGCCCACCAGGAAGAGCATCATCACCACGCCGAACTCGGCGAAGTGCATGACGTCCTGGCCCTCCTGCCCCACGAGGTGGAGACCGAAAGGCCCGATCGCCACCCCCGCGAGCAGGTAACCCAGGACGGAGCCCAGGCCGAGCCGGCGCGCCAGGGGGACGGAGACCACGGCGGCGCCGAGGTAGACGAAGGCCTGGAAGAAGAACCCGCTGGTGTCCATGGGTGCTCCGTCAGCCCCGCGCGAGGGCGAAGGTGCCGGCGTCGAGGCTGGGTCGGTCGGCGACCGAGGCGGGGTCGATCCTGCCGTCCCGCAGCGCGATCAGGACCTGCCGGTAGAACTCGGCCTGGGCGGCGATCTCGTCCTCGTCCAGGCGGAGCGCGCCGTGCACCACGAGGGGGGGCAGGTACGCGAGGCCGCAGAGGTAGGCGGTCTGCTCGATGGGGGCGAGCAGCTCCCGGACGGTGAAGCGGTTGAAGCCACCGTGCTGGTAGGCGACCTCGCGCCCCCCCGTGGTGACAACCGACAAGAAGGGCTTGCCGCGCAGGGCGTGACCGCCGGGACCGTAGGCCCACCCGAACTCCAGCACCAGGTCCTGCCACTCCTTCAGGAGGGCGGGGGTGCTGTACCAGTAGAAGGGATGCTGCCAGACGAGCGCGTCGTGGCCGGTCAGCAGCGTCTTCTCCCGCTCGACGTCGACGTCCAGGTCGGGGTAGGCGGCGTACAGGTCGTGGAGGGTGATCCCGGGCAGCCCCCGGACGGCGTCGGCGAGGCGCCGATTCACCCGGGAACGGTGCAGGGCCGGGTGGGCGAGCAACACCAACACCCTCCGTGCGCCGCTCCCGTCGCCGGGCGGGGAGGAAGACCGAGGGTCGGGTGGGGACGGAGAGGCCATGGCACTGCGCCTCTGGGAAGGGGTGGGTCGCGCGCCGTTCGGGGAGGGCCAGGGTATCGGAGCAGGGGGGAGGCCGGAAGGGGCTCTGTCGCCCGGCCAGCTCCGTTCACTCGTCCCGCCTGCGGAGGGCCCACACCCCCGGGCCCAACCCAAGAAGCGAAGGTGATGGGGGTGTGAGGGGGGGGGGCCTGGCGGGACGGTTCGAACTGCGCCAGGATGGCGTTGCTGCCAACACCACGCCGCCGATCCTCCGCCATGCCGGCGTGTCCCGCGACGTCGCGGTCGTCTTCGAGCCGACGTCGTGGCGCGCCCGTCACTCCCCCGCGAACCGCAGGACCCCCTTGCGCAGGGAGGCCGCACGCAGCCGGGCGTCGAGCGTCGCCAGCGGGAGCCCTTCTCGGATCGCCAGGTCGAGGTACGACGCGTCGTAGGACGAGATTCCCTCCTCGCGGGCGAGGGCCAGCACCTCCGAGGAGACCCGGCCCGGGGGCTCGGGGACGACGGTGATCCCGAGCGAGAGCACCAGGTCGCGGGCCCGGGCGGGATCGGGACCGCTGAGGCGGTCCTTGCGCTCGGCGACCGCGAGGACGTTTGCGAACTCCAGGGGCCACACCGACGGCACGATGGGTCGGTGGACCCTCACACGCTCGAGGACGCGGTCTGCGTAGTCGCTTCCTTCGTCGAGCGCCCAGGCGACGATGACGGAGTTGTCGGCTACGAACGAAGTCACCTCAGTCGCGCCCCTCGGCGATCCACGACGCGATCTCCTCCCCGGTGGCCCGGCGCCCTCGCCGGAACTCGCGGAGCGCGCGGATGGTCTCGTCGACGTTCGAAGGCGCCCTGGACTCGGGAGGTTGGAGGACCGCGATCACGACGCCGTGGCGGGTGATGACGATTCGCTCCCCCCGCTCGACGCGGTCGAGCAGCTCGCTCAAGCGGGTCTTGGCTTCGTAGGCCCCGACGGTGGCCATGGACAACCCTCTCATCGACCAGTTTACGACCAGTCTAGTACGTCGTTCCAGAGCGAGTTCCCCAGTTTCTGAGTCCGCCTTCCAGCTCATCGGCGTCGCGGTCCCGCGAACGGGAGGCCCCGTAGGGCGGGGGCTTGTCCCCCGCCGAAGCCCCGCGGCGGGGGGCAAGCCCCCGCCCTACGTTCCGGATCGGGTGGGCCTGGGAACGGAGAAACTGGGGAGGAACCTTCGGAACGTGGTACTAGTCGCGCCCCACGCCCCGGGCAAGTCCGAGCGCCGAGCCCGGCTCGACGGGCCCCCAGGGCCCCCACGGGCCGGGCGCCGCCCGAGATCCGGAAGCCGGATCGAGCCCCGCTCCGACCGGCGCCATGATCCTTGGATAGGACGCGCCACCCCCTCCCGACAACCTGACGTCGTGGCCTCCCCCGCCCCGGGGTCGCCGAGGCGGGGGAAGGGCCCGAGTGGCGGGCTACTCCTCCCCGCCCGGATCGAAGGGCGGCTCGTCCCCGGGGAGGCCCGGGTCCTGGGGATCGCCCGGGTCCAGCTCGGGGGGCAGGTCGTCGGGGGGGAAGGGGAGGCCGGGGTCGTCCTCGTCGACGCTGCGACGGAAGGGCGCCGAGCGCCGCGAGCGGGAGGCGGGGTCCTCGTCGCCGTCGGCCTGCACGGCGCGCTTCTCGCGGTTCTCGCGGATCCGCTGCAGGCGCTCCTCCCGGCGCTGGCGGGCGTCCTCGCGGCGCCGCTCCAGCTCCTCCATGCGCTTCTGGCGGGCCTCGTCATCCAGGGGCTCGGAGCCGCGGCGCGCGGTGGGGGCGTCGTCGTCGTCGTCGCCGGAGGCCGCCCGGACGGCGTCCTTCGGGCCCTTGCGGTTCTTGAACTGGGAGCGCCGGGCGGCCGCCCGGTCCTCGCGCCAGCGGGGGTTCTCGAAGGTGCCCGTGGCCAGGTAGTGGTAGAAGCCGTCGTCGGTGCGGTGGTTGGCGTTGCCCATCGCCACCTTCGCCAGGGCGTCGAGGTCGTCCCGCAGCTTGAACCGGACCTTCAGGCTCATGCGGGAGCGCCGGAAGTTCTGGTTCAGCATCACGTATCCCTCGACGTCCGCCTCCACCACGTCCGACACGAACTTCGTCTCCTCGAAGTTCAGCTTGCCCTTGTCGACGGTCATCTTGCCGCCCGCCTGGGTGAAGCGGGCCTCGGGCAGGCCGATCCCCTGGACCTTGCTGTCCTTCAGGACCAGGTCCGTGAAGGCCAACGAGCCCGTGCCCTCGCTCTTGCGGACCTCCTTGGCGATGGTCAGGTCCGCCTGCAGGCCCAGCAGGCCCGTGCCCGAGAGCTGCCAGGACTCCCCGGCGAGGTTCATCTTCGCCAGGTCCAGGCCCTCCGCGTCCAGCACGAAGCGGGTCTGGTCGGCCCCCTGGTCCAGCTCCAGGTGGAGATCTCCCCCCCACGCGTCCGCGTCCACCGTGAACGCCTGGCGCCCCCGCACCAGCGAGAGCAGCGAGGCCCCCACCGTCGCCGAGTCCACGCTCACGAAGGGCGCGTCCGCCGCGGGATCGGCGTCCCCTCCGTAGAGCTTCAGCCCCCGGACCCTCACCCCGTCGGGGAGGACCGGCGTGAGGCCCTCCACCTTCGCCTGCCAGCCCGTCCGGTCCTCCACCTGCCACCCGAACCACGCCTTGGCCTGGTCGTAGGGGAAGGTCGCGTACAGGAACGCCAGGAAGGCGGCCACGAAGTACGCGCAGGCCCCCGCCAGGGCCAGCATCCAGAAGAGGATCCTCCGGCCCAGGGGGCGCCCCGGAGGGGGCGGATCCCCGCCGTCGTCGTCCCGCCGCCTGGGCCTGCGGCGGGGGACCTCGTCGATCTCGTAGTCGATCCCGATGGAGCTCATCCCTGCCTGTCCCCCTCGGCCGCCGCCGCGGCCGGTAGCGGGCCGTAGACCGTCACCTCGAGGTTCACGTCGAGCTGCTCCCGGGAACGGAAGTTGGTCTTGACCTTCAGGTCCGTCACCCGCATGTGCCGGGGCGCCGTCTTGAGCCGGTAGAGGAGCTCCACGAGCTGCTCCAAGGTCACGTTCCGGACCACGATGTTGACCCGCTGCTCCTCGAAGAATTCCCCCTGGTTCGTACCGCCGTCGTTGATGGCGGAGATCGGCACCCCCGCGGACTGCTCCAGGTACCCCGCCAGCGAGAAGTCTCCCTGGCTGCGGAGCTCCTCCTCCATCCGCTCCACCTTCCCGCGGCTCTCGGCCAGGAGCGCCTTCATCTCCGCCACCGTGGCGAGGTCCTTCTGGCGCGCCGCGACCTGGGTCTCCAGGCGGTCCAGCGAGGAGCGCATCGCCCCCGCGCCGAACCAGAGAACCAGGGACAGCAGCAGCAGGACCATGCCCGCCAGGAGGGCGCGGTCCCGCCTGGACAGCCGGGACCACGTCCTCTCCAGCGGCTCCATCACCGGCTCCAGCCGGGTGAGGAGCTTGTCGGTGAGTGCCTGCACGTCAGCCATCGCTGCCTCCCTTCGCCGCCGCCGGGGCCGGCGCGGGCGGGGTCCCCGGGGTCGCGGGGCCGCCCCCCGCCGGGCCCGGGACCGCCGCGTCCTCCCCGGCCCCCCGGGGGATGGTGATGGCGAAGCGGGTCACCCCCGCCGAGCCCGTGCGGTCGTGCTTGTACGCGGCGACGAACTCCGCGTCCTTCTTCAGGGCCGACTCCACCCGGTCGACGGCGTCGAAGCTGTCGGTCCGGCCCCGCAGGTTGATCACCTCGTCGGACACGCTGAGTTCGTCGAGGTCCACCTTCACGTCCACCGGGACCACCTCCGAGAGGCGCTTCAGCACGTCCAGCGCGGTCAGGCCCCCCTCTCGCGTGACCTGGTCGGCCTTGCGCTGCATCTCCAGGGCCTTCTCCATCATCAGGGCCGTGGCTCCGCCCGCGGTGCGATAGGCGGACGGCGAGGCGTCGGGGACCTCGGCCTTCACCTGCTCCACGATGCTCCCCTCGAGGCCCGCCAGCTCCCGGGTGAGCTGCCCGTGGCGCACGGCGAACCACGCCGTCCCCGCCACGACCCCCAGGAGCACCAGCGCCACCGCCGCCAGCACCGCCAGCCTCGTGGTCTGGACGTCCCGCCGGTAGGCGAGCTCCCCCCTCCGGAAGTGGGGGGTCCACCCGCGGCCGGGCTGGACGCCCCGGAGCGCCAGCCCGAAGGCCAGGGCATGCTCGGGGCCGACGTCGGGGGCCAGGTGCGGGTCCACGTCCCCCCGGGGCAGGGGCAGGGGCTCCACCGGGATCCCGAGCACGTCCCCCACCTGCTCCCGCAGGCCGGGCAACAGCGAGCCTCCCCCCGTCACCCAGATCCGGGAGATCTCTCCGTCCCCACGGTTCTCGAAGCCCGCCAGGGTCGCGTGCAGCTCGCTGAGCAGGGGCCCCAGGGCGCCGGCGACGGCGCCTTCGAGACCCTCCAGCGTCGCCTCCCCCGGGGCGGGCCTCGCCCTCTTCCAGTGCTCCGCCTCTCCCCGGGAGCAGCCCACGGCCCGGGCGACCGCCTCGGTCAGGTCCTCCCCCCCGTGGTCCAGGGTGCGGACGAGCCGCGTCTCGCCGCCCTTGACGATCAGGATGGTGGTCCGCCTCTCCCCCACGTCCACCAGGGCCGCAGGTCCCTCCCCCGCCAGCGCCTCGGGCGCCAGCAGCGCCAGGGCGCAGGCGTCCAGGGTGAGGTGTCGGGGGTCCGCCCCGGCCGCGGCCAGCTCCTCCAACCGGCGCGCCACGTGCCGCCGGGGGACCAGGACCGCGAAGACCTTGGAACCCTCCCCCCCCTCCGGCAGGGGGATCCCGGACTCCACGACGTGCCACTCCAGCAGCATCTCGTCCAACTCGAACGGGACCCGGTCCTCCAGCACGCCGGGGAGGGTCTGCTCGATCTGCCGGACCTGGGAGAAGGGCAGGTCCACCTGGGAGGTGGAGGCGCGGTTGCCGGCGACCGCGGCCACGATGGAGGTGTCCCGGCCCGAGACCTCCTCCAGGAGGCCGCGGATCGCCCGCCGCTCCGCCTCGGCCCTGGCCCTCTCCAGGGCCTGGGGGGCGGCCTCGCCCTCCACCGGTTCGACCTCCACGGGCTCGATGGCCCGGGACGCGGCCCGCTGGACCTGGTACCCCCGGGATCCCCCGCTCAGCACCACCGCCTTGACGGCGGAGCTGCCCACGTCCAGCCCGATCACCGTGCTGGCCACCTATTCCTCCTTCCAGGACTCGATCCGGTACCGGGCGCCGGAGCTGTAGGTCAGGATGACCTCGACGGTGGAGCTGGCGTCTCGGACGTAGCCCGTCGAGGTGAGCCTGAAGGTCTTGCTGCTGGTGCTGACGGCGCTCTTGAGGGCGGCACCGTCGTCCTTGAGGGCCACGTGGCCGGACAGCAGGCTGACGAAGTCGTTGACGTTGGCGAACCGGAACAGGGCGCGCTGGGTCATCACCTGTTGGACCGCCTGGGTGACGCTCTCGTCGGTGGCCGACGGCGCGGCGAAGGCCCGCACCAGCCCCCACAGGACCGGCGCCTCGGCGGTGTTCACGTTGACCTTGCCCGACCCGTGGACCGTCCAGCTCGGCGAGAAGAGGGAGTACACCTTGTCGGTGACCCCCGCCACGAGCTGGGCCTCGGGCAGGCTGTCGAACTTGGAGTTCTTGGTGCTGTACGGGAACCGCGCGTCGGCGCGGTCGTACAGCGAGTCCTCGTACCCCCCCAGGCCCGCGGACCGCTGGGTGTCGGGATCGGTCCAGTCCAGCAGGTTCCCGATCAGCTCCCAGCGGTCGATCTTCAGCTCGTCGGTGAACAGCTTGTCGTACTGCCGGGGCGCCATGAGCCCGTAAAGCTCCAGGCCCACGGGGTTCTCCTGGAGGGTGGCGACCTGGGCGGCGAGGTCGGTCATCATGTTCAGGTTGATCTTGCGGTCCTCGTCGGAGACCTCCGCCTTGAAGTCGCCGTCGAAGTCCAGGAAACCCTTGCGCATCCCCGATCCGCCGGCGTCGCGGCTCCTCTCCACGTCCTCCGCGCCCAGCGCCTCCCCGGTCTCCCCTCCCGCGTCCGCAGGGCCCTCCCCCCGCGTCGCGTCGGAGCCGGTCCCCGCCGTGCCGGTCCCCACCACCAGCGCCCGGAGGATGGCGGTGTCGATGAAGGGGATGGACTGCCACAGGGCGTCGTCGGGGTTCAGCCCGAACTGGGTCATGAAGGAGCGGGCCATCTCGTCGCTGGCGACGTTCCGCCCGAAGGAGAGCAGCAGGACGTAGATCTGGACGCCGCTCTTGGCGAGGTAGAAGGCCCGAGCCTGGTCCCGGGATTGGGCGGCCTGCAGGTACTTCACCCGGGCCTCGTAGTTGAAGTCCACCACGTAGGCCGCCATGAACACGATCATCACCAGGACCAGCAGCAGCGCGATCCCCCGCTCCGAGCCAGGGTGGAGGCCGCCCCTCCGGGGAGAGCCTCCCCTCCCCTCCTCCAGGATCCGCCCCAGGGCCGCGGCGGCGCGTCGTCGCGTGTCGGCGCCCATGTCAGCGGTTCATCCGGTTGACGAGGTTCCGGGTGGTGAAGGCGTGCTCCTCACCGTCCTCGTCCACGACGACGAGGGCGATCTCCACCGCCCGGGGCAGCCGGTTGGGCGTGTCCACCCCCCGGGTGTCCCACTGGTCCACCCACTCCTTCTTGTCCAGGTCGTAGTACCGCAGGTTGAAGGACTTGACCCGGTACGCCAGGGGCAGGACCACGCCCCCCCGCTCCGGGTCCCCGTCGATGCGCGGCGACTCCCGGTGGACCAGCATGGAGAGGTCCGAGTCGGGGTCCTCCTCGCGGTAGTACGAGATCTCCGCCTGGTCCCCCTCCCGGGCGTCCTTGTAGAGCTTCTCGTGGGACAGGGAGGTGAAGATCGCCTCGTCGAAGGGGTCCTTGTCCTGCCCCTTGAAGACGGTCGCGTAGGACGACGTGGGGGAGAGGTTGGGAGATAGGAAGGCCATGGACAGCTCCCGGGAGATCCGCTCCATCGCGGTCCTGCCCATGGCCACCGTGTCGGCCTTGCGCCGCACCTGGTCCTCCACCTTCACGGCGCCCGCGAAGCTGGTCCAGAGCAGCGCCATGGCCGCGGCCATGATCGCCACCGCCACCAGCATCTCCAGCAGGGTGAAGCCCCGCTCGGTGCCGGCCCCGGGGGGCGCGCTCGTGGGGATGCGGGCGGCCACGCTACTTGTCCCCCCCGATCCCCGAGCCGGAACCGCCGCCGGTCGTCGGCCCTCCGCCCCCGCCGGACAGGGAGGGGAGGCCGCCGATCTCCTCCTCGTCGCCGCTGGAGACCCTCCCGCTGGGGTTCACCGCGTGGGTGACGAGGGTGATCTCCTCGGCGTGCTCCGCCCGCTTCCAACGCACCGTGACCTCGATGGCCCGGATGTACCGCGCGATCTGCTCGTCGAACATCGACAGGTCGATGGGCAGGTCCCCCAGGTCCTGGGCGGCTCCCACCTGCTCGGTCTCGGAGCCCTCCGTCTCGCCCCCGGAGAAGGCGGCCAGGAGGCCCTGGACGTTGCCGAGGTCCAGGTCGATGGGGGCGACGCTGTACTCCCACTCGAAGTCGTCGAACTCCCCGGGGTAGTCGCTCTTGAAGTCCCCGCTCTCGGTCAGCTCCGTCTCGCCGAAGCCCCTCTCCTCCAGGTACAGCTCCACCCGGGTCATCACGTCCCGGGCGAGCATCGTGGCGGTGACGACGTCCCGGGAGTCGTCGAGCATCCGCACCGCGGTGAGCTGGGCACCGATGAGGACGGTCAGCGAGATCGCCAGGATCGACACCGACACCAGCACCTCCAGCAGGGTGAACCCCCGGGCGTCCCGCGGTGGGCGGCGACTCATCGGTCGACCTCCCGCTCGTCGAGGCGGAAGGAGCGGGGGTCCAGCTCCCCGTCCTCCACCCGGATCCGCCCCGTCAGGGGCTCGGTGCGGACGGACTGCACGTTCTCCCCCTGCCCGACGTAGAGGACCGCGTCCTCGACGTAGCCGCTGGGGAAGACGTGGACGTAGACGACGGCGTCGTCCTCGGGCTTCTCCGGCGGGCCCTCCTCCGCGGGGCGGCGCACTTCGTCGAAGGCCGGCGTCCATCCCCCATGGAAGGAGACACCGCCGGGCAGGGAGCGCGGTCGGGCCAGCTCCTCGTCCTCGGCAGGTTGGAAGCGGTTGATCCCTTCGTAGGGTTGGACGACGGTGCTGGCGCCGCCTCCAAACAGCGAGGAGAGGAAGCCGCCCATGCCCGACGCCGCGGTGTCTCCGGACCGGGCCTGCTCCAACGCCTGGGACTGGCTCTCCGCCTCCCGGGCCTGGTCCTCCAGCAGCTCGGCTTTCTCCTTCTCGTCCAGCAGCGCCCTCTCCTCGGCGGCCTCCCGGGCGTCCTGATCCCGGAAGATCCGCGCGACCCCGGTGGTCTCCTCGACCCAGTACGTCCCGCGGTCGAGGTTGAACGCGACCCGCATGGGAGTCCTGCGGATGGTGGCCTCCTCGAAGACGTATCGCAGGGTGCTGGCCACCTGCCCCGAGGCGCGGCGCACGTCCGACCCGGTCCAGGTCCCCAGGGCGGGGATCGCCAGGGCGACGACGATGGACATCACCAGGATGCTCGCCATCAGCTCGATGAGGGTGAAGCCCCCGCTCCCGGGCCGCCGCGACCTCACGGTCCCATTCCCCCGCCCAGCCCGAGGACGACCGGATCCGCCAGCGCGTCCAGGTCCGTCGCGGCCACGACGATGCCGGCGCCGAAGGCGAGCAGGACGGCGCCCACGACCAGGATGAGCAGCGCCCACCTGTCGTCCCGCGGCAGTCCCGAACCCTGGTCGTCCATCGTCACGGTGCTCCGTAGCGGTCCACTCACCCCGCTCCCTGGCCGCGGCTCACTCCCAGGACACGACGTCGCCGTCGTTCCCCTCGCCGCCCTCCTTGCCGTCGGCGCCCATGCTGATGATCTCGTAGGGATGGTTGCCGTTGGACCCCGGGCTGAAGTACTGGAAGGGCTGGCCCCAGCCGTCCACCGGCACCTGGTCCTTCTCCAGGTAGGAGTTGAACTTGCGGCCGTTGCGCCCCGCCGGGGGCCGGATCAGGGCCTCGAGTCCCTCCGACGTGGAGGGGTAGCGCCCGTGGTCCAGGTAGAAGCGCTGGAGGGGGGTCCTGAGTCCCTCGATCTGCACCTTCGTGGTGTCGGCCTTGGCCTTGTTGACCGAGTTCAGCACGTTGACCGTGATCAGGGTGCCGAGGATCCCGAGGATGGTGATGACCACCATGATCTCGATGAGCGTCATGCCGGACTGGCTCCGGCGCAGCGCCTCGAGTCCGACCCGCCGCGGCTCCGTTCCGGTGGGAGCCTCGCCGGGGGCGGCGGCCTCTGGGTGTTCGTGGTTCATGTCTCGGTCCTCCCGCGGTGGATTCTCGTGTCAGTGGATCATCTGGTTCAGGCTGAGCATGGGCCACAGCACCGCCACGGCGATGAAGCCCACCATCCCGCCCATGACCAGGATGAGGATGGGTTCGAGCAGGGACGTCAGCGCGTCCACGGTGCGCTCGACCTGGTTCTCGTAGCTGGTGGCGACCTTCTGGAGCATCATCTCCAGCTCGCCGGTCTTCTCGCCGATGGCGATCATGTGGGTCACCATCGGGGGGAACTCGCCGCTCCGGCGCAGGGGTACGGCGATGGACTGGCCCTCGCTGACGCTGCCCCGGGCCTGCTCGATGACCTCGGCGATGACGGAGTTCTCCACGACGTTGCGGGCGATGGCCATCGCCCCCAGGATGGGCACCCCCGCGGCCAGCAGGGTGGAGAGGGTGCTGGCGAAGCGGCTGACCGCCACCATCCGCAGGAGCTTGCCGAAGATGGGCAGCCGCAGCGCCCCCCGGTCCAGGGTCTTGCGGCCCCCCTCGGTGACGGCCCACTTCCGCAGGCCCCACGCGACGAGGCCCAGCCCGGCCAGGATCAGCCACCAGTAGGACGCGAAGACCCCCGACGCCCCGAGCAGGATGCGGGTGACCAGGGGCAGGGTCGCGTCCAGGTCCTCGAAGAGCTTGCTGAACTTCGGGACCACCACCGTCATCAGGAAGCCGAGGATGAAGAAGGAGAGGCCCACCATGACCACGGGGTAGGTCAGGGCCCCCACCAGCTTCCCCCGGAGCTTCACCTGCCCCTCGGTGTAGTCGGCGAGCTTGGAGAGCACCGCGTCCAGGGCGCCCGACTGCTCCCCGGCCGCCACCATGTTCACGTAGAGGTCGGTGAAGACCTTGCGGTGGGGCCGCAGCGCCTCCGCCAGGCTGGCGCCCTCGTTCACGTTCTCCTTCACGTCGGAGAGCACCACCTTCAGGCGCTCGTTCTCCACCTGGTCCGCCAGGGCCCCCAGGGAGTCCACGATGGGGATCCCGGCGGAGAAGAGGGTGGAGAGCTGCCGGGTCGCGGTGGCCATGTCGTCGATGGTGATCCGCTGGAAGTACCGGCCGAGGTCCACCTCCGTGGAGAGGGAGAGCTTCGCCTTGGGGGCCGCCTTCTCCGGGGCGGGGCGGCCGGCGGGGCTCGGGCGGGGGGCCCGCGCCGACCGGGGGGAGGCCCGCTCGGTCTGCTCCCGCACGTCGGTGGCGAACACGCCCTGCTTGCGCAGGCGGGCCCTGGCGGACTTGACGGTCTCCGCGTCGACGATCCCGTTGACGGTCTTCCCGCCCCCGGTCAGGCCCTTGTACTCGTAGACCGGCATCTACGCTCCGTGGGACTCAATCAAGGTCCACCGCGTCGTCCTGGGTGACGCGGAGGACCTCCTCGAACGTGGTCAGGCCCATGCCCACCTTGTCCACGCCGTCGTCGCGCAGGGTCCGCATGCCCTTGCGCATGGCGACCCGCTTGATGTCGTTGGAGGACCGGTTCTGGACGATGAGCTGCCGGGTCTCGTCGTCGACCATCAGCAGCTCGTAGATCCCCGATCGGCCCTGGTAGCCGGTGTGGAAGCACCGGTCGCAGCCCACCGCCCGGTACACCCCCTTCCACGAGTCCACCTGCTCCCGGGTCAGGCCGAACTGTTCCATCTCGATGTCGGTGGGGACGTGGGGCTGGCGACAGTGGACGCAGACCCGCCGTACCAGCCGCTGGGCCATGATCCCGATGAGGGATGACGACACCAGGAACGGTTCCACCCCCATGTCCACGAGGCGGGTCGTGGAGGTCGCGGCGTCGTTGGTGTGGAGGGTGGAGAGCACCAGGTGTCCGGTCAGCGACGCCTGGATGGCGATCTCCGCCGTCTCCTGGTCCCGGATCTCGCCCACGAGGATCACGTCGGGGTCCTGTCGCAGGAAGGAGCGCAGGCCCGAGGCGAAGGTGAGGTGGATCTTGGGGTTCACCGCCACCTGGCCGATCCCCTGGATCTGGTACTCGATGGGGTCCTCGACGGTGAGGATGTTGATGTCCGGCCGGTTGATCTCGGAGATCGCGGCGTAGAGCGTCGTGGTCTTGCCCGAGCCCGTGGGTCCGGTGACCAGGATGATCCCGTGGGGGCGCCGGATCAGGGTCCGGAAGTGGGTGAGCTTCTCGGACGCGATCCCGATCTGGTCCAAGGAGAGCAGCCCCTGGGAGCGGTCCTGGAGTCGCATGACCACCCGCTCCCCGTGGGCGACGGGCACCGTGGAGGTCCGGATGTCCACGTCCCGACCGGCCACCTTGATGCGGATCCGCCCGTCCTGGGGAAGCCTCTTCTCGGCGATGTCGAGGTTGGACATGATCTTCACGCGGCTGATGATCGACGACTGGAGCTTCTTGGGCGGCTTGACCTTCTCGTAGAGCACGCCGTCGATGCGGAAGCGCACCGACAGCTCCCGCTCGAAGGGCTCGATGTGGATGTCGCTGGCCCTCTCCTTCAGGGCCTCGGCGAACAGGGAGTTCACGAAGCGGATGATCGGGGCATCGTCGCTGGCGTCGATGATGTCCTCGATCTCCTGGATCAGCTCCTCGTGGCCGGTGTCCACTCCCGCCAGCTCGTCGATCACCTGGTCGGTGGAGCGGCTGGCCCGGTCGTACGCCTTGTTGATTGCCTCCAGGACCGCGGTCTCGCCGGCGACGTGGATCCGCAGGGGCGCGTCGATGAAGAGGCGGAGGTCGTCCAGGGGGGCGAGGTCCAGGGGGTCGGCGATGACCACGTCCACCCGCCCCTCGGCCCAGCCCAGCGGCAGCAGGCCGTGGTTCTTGGCGAAGGTAATGGGGAGGTCCCGGATGAGGTCCAGGTCCACCCGATCCGCGGGGATCTCCGCCATCACCGGCAGGAAGTACTGGGTGGCCAGGGCCCGGGCCACCGCCCTCTCGTCCAGGAGGGAGAGGCGGACCAGGGCCTGGCCGATGCGACAGCCGACCTTGCGGGCGTGCTCGACCGCGCGGTCCACGTCCCGGGGCGAGAGGCCCTCGGTCTGGATCAGGAGGTCGCCGAGTCTGCGCTTCTTGATGGCCATTTCCGCCTCGGAGCGTGCGAGCCCGCCCCCCGCCCGGCGCGGGGACTACTCGTCGTCTCCACCTCCATCGCCGCCAGTGGGAGCCCCATCCCCACCGTCGCCGCCGCCGAAGTCGCCGCCGTCGCCGCCGTCGCCGCCGTCCCCACCGTCCGGGCCGGGATCGCCCTCGGGGGGGGCTTCGCCTTCGGGTGGGGAGTCGCTCCCGCCGCGGCCGATCCCCCGGCCCACGGCCCCGCCGTCCCCGGGGACCACGACCTCCTTGCCCTCGATGATCTGGATGTCGTTCGGGAGCTTCGGGGGCTTGTCCCGGAACGCTTTTTCCACCCCCTGGATGTTCATGGAGTATCGGAGCAGTCCGTCCAGCTCCTTGCGCCTCTCGGCCTGGCTCTTGCCGTAGAAGCGCTTCATGAACTCCTCCCGCTGGAGCATCTTGACCCGGTGGACCTCCTCCAGGTCCTCGGGGCCGTCGATGATGTGGGGCGTGAGGAAGATCAGCAGGTTGGTCTTCTGCTTGGTCTTGGTCTTGGTCCGGAACAGCGCGCCAATGAGGGGGATGTCCCCCAGCACGGGCACCTTGCTCTCGGAGACGGTGTCGTTGGTCTCCATCAGGCCGCTGAGGACGATGGTCTGGTTGTCGGAGGCGGAGATCACGGTCTTGGCCGACCGCTTGGTGGTCTTGGGAACCTGGAGCCCGTTGCCGACGTTGATGGTCTCGCCGAGGCGCGAGATCTCCTGGTACACCTCCAGGCGGACCTCGTCGCCCTCGTTGATCTGGGGCGTGAGCCTGAGGGTGAGGGCCACGTCCTCCCGGGTGACGTTGAACGAAGGGAGGCCGGTCTGGGTCAGGGTGCCGCCGGTGGAGAAGGGCACCGTCTCGCCGACGACGAACTCCGCCTCCTCGTTGGCCAGCGTCATCAGGTTGGGCGCGGAGAGCACGTTGGTGGTGCCGTCCACCTGAAGCGCCGTGAGCACCACCCCGAACGCGGGGATCTGGATGGCGTTGCCCGATGCGTCCACCAGGCCGGTGTCGATGGACTTGCCGATGAGGCCGACCGCGGCCCCCGTCAGCACCGCCCCGAGCTGCGTGGGGTCGCTCAGCGCCGACAGGATCCCCAGGCTCGTGGCGCCGAAGGCCCCGATGGCGGCTCCGGCGTCCCCCGCGGGGGCGCCCATGTGGAAGCTGTTCCCGGCGTCGAGGCGGGAGCTGTCGTTGACCTCCATGATGACGGTCTCGACGAACACCTGCTTTCGGCGGATGTCGAGCTTGTCGATGACGCTCTTGAGGGCGCGAAAGTCGTCACGGCTGGCGGTGATGACCAGGGCGTTGGTGGAGGCGTCGGCGGTGATCTTCACGCCCGACTCGAAGGTGGCGCTGATCCCGCCCGCCGCGGCCGCGACCTCCGGCGTCGCGCCAGCGGCGGGGTTCCGGGCGTTGCGACCGGCGGCGGTGGCGTTCCGGCCCGTGGCGGCGGGCTGGGTGCGCCGGTTGCCGGTCTGGGTCCCGGCGCCGGTGCTGGAGGACTGGGCGAGGTTGGCCAGCACCTGGGCCAGGTCCTCGGCCTTGGCGTGCTGGAGGTAGACCACGTGGATGTCGCTCTTCGCCCACGGGTCGACCTCGTAGTCGAGCTGGGCGATGAGGCCCTTCACGTCCTCGATGGCCTTCTCCGTGGCGAGGATCACGATGGAGTTGGTCCGCTCGTCGGCGATCATCTTGGAGATGTATCGCTCCTGCCCCCCCACGGTCTCGCTGGTGGAGGCCGCGGGCTCCGGCTCTCGGCTCCGCCGGGCGCGGCTGCGCTCCGCGGGGGTCTGGGGAGTGGCGGCCCGCCCCCGGGCTGCCGTGGGCGCCTCGCCGTCGGTGCCGAAGATCGCGTTGACCTTCTCCAGGATCTCCGTGGCCTCGGCGAACTGGATCTTGATGATCTCCAGTTTCGCCTTGGGGGCCGAGACGTCCAACTCGGAGATCAGCTCCTGGAGGCGGCGGATGTTGTTGGCGGAGTCGGTGAGGATCAGGGTGTTGGTGGGCGAGTAGACCGTCAGGGAGGCCCCCGGCCCGATCATGCCGTTGATCACCTGGGAGACGTCGCCCGCGTTCACGTTCTCCACCCGGATCAGGCGGGTGACGAAGTTGGCGGTCTCGGGGACGAACTCCCCCTTGTAGAAGCGGATCGGCTCCTTGGCCGCGTCCGCGCTCTTGACGATGCGGGTGAAGCGCCCCTCGACGACGGTGGTGAAGCCCGCGGCGTCCAGGGCGGCCAGGAACGCCTCGTAGGCCTCCCCGGACGTCACCGGCGAGGGGGACATGATGGTGATCTTGCCCGAGAGGTTCTCGGCGAGGATGAAGTTCCGCCCCGTGAGCTCGGAGAAGTACTTGACGACGTCCTTCAGGTCGGCGTCGACGAAGTCGATGCGGACGGGGAGCTTGGACGGGGGGGGCTTCGCCTCCCACTGGCGCTTCCGGCTCTCCTCGGTGGACCACTCCTCGCTCTCCGCCGAGCCCTTGGCCTGGCTGGCGGAACCGGATGCCTTGGGGGCGGGCTTCGCCGCCGGGGTCGCCTCCTCGTCCGCCGCGGGATCTCCCGTCTTTTCCCCGTCCCCCGCCCCGTCGCCGCCGCCCCCCTGGGCCAGCCGGGCAGGGGCCGCCTGGCGCTTGGGGGGCATCAGGGGGGCGCCGGGCACCGTGGGGCTGGTGATGCGCCGGGGCGTGGGGCGGTCGAGGCCCGCCTTGGGCGAGGGCCGGACCTTGGGGCTCCCGTCCTCTTCGTCCTGGGCGACGCCGTCCTCCCCTTCGGCGAGGCCGTCCCCGTCTCGGTCCCCGGCCTGGGACGAGACGGGGGCGAAGGCGCCGGGGTGGGACGCGGCGCGGGCCGGCGACGCCGGGCCGGTGGTGGTGGCCAGGATCAGCGCCGCGAGCCACGGTACGCGGAGGGTGCGATCGACGCGGAAGGGAATGCGCATGCTCCGTCCAGGGAAGGGGCGGTGGATTACCGGATCTCGTATTCGAGGGTGACGGGCTCGCCACGGCGGATGACGTCCAGGCTCAGGGAGCGGGCGCTCGACAGCTTGCTGTAGAGGTCCAACACCTTGTCCGTGGTGAGGGGCTCGCCGTTCACCGCCGTCAGCACGTCGTTGTTCTTGACGCCGAGCTTCTTGAAGACGCTGTCCCGCCGGATGCCGAACACCTTGAAGCCGTTGTTCTTGCCGTTGTCCATGTTCGGCACGATGCGGGCGTCCCGGGAGAGCTTGTCGAGGTTGCCCATGGCGTACTGGAGCTCGGACTGGTCGATCTGGTAGCGGTTCTCGCCGAGCTCGCGGATCCCGTCCCACGTGTGTTTGCCGTCGGTCGCGGGGCGCTCGGTGGCCGGCTTCTTGGTGGCCGTGGTCGTGGAACTGCCGATCACGATCTCCTCGCGGTCGCCGTTCCCCCGCACCACCTCGATCCGCCGCCGGTCGATGAAGTCCACGGTGGCGTCCTCGATCTGGCTGCCGATCCTGTACACGCCGAGCTCCCCCGATCGGCGGATCAGGGCGGTGGAGTAGGAGGGGTCCCGGGCCGGGATCGTGCCCACCAGCTCCGCCTGGAGGTCCGACACCTGGACGGCATCGCCGTCACCGTCCTCGTCCCCGGTGCCTTCGGCGACGATCCCCACCTTGGAGCTGTCGAAGAGGGAGCGCGCCACGATGGGGCGGACGTAGCCCTGCACCCCCGCCACCGCCGGAGTGGGCGGATCCTCCGCGGGCTCTCCGCCCGCCAGGATCGGGGCGGCGTCGCCCTGGGCGTCGACCTGGGGATCGGGCGGGTCACCGGCGGGGGCCTGGCCCTCCGGAGGGGTGGCCGGCGGCTGGGCCGCCGCGCCGGCGGCGCCGTTGGAGGCGGCCTCCTTGCGCTCCCGCCGGGCCTTCCGCTCGGCGACGCGCTTGTCCCCGCCTTCCTTGCCCTCGGGCACCACGAGCCAGGCGGCGACCTTCTCGTTCACCGCGCGCGCCGACGCCCACGCCCCTCCGGTCAGGGCGACGAGGATCAGCGCCCACAGGATCCGCCGCGTCCCTCGGCTCATCCTTCCGCTCCAGCCACCGGCCGGCCCGCGCCGGGGGGGCGCGCGGCGGGGGCGCGGCGTCCTGTGCCGCCCGTCCGGGGGGCTCTGTCCCGGGTCATCCCGAAGCTCCTCGTTGGTGGCGGACCCGCCCGGAGGTCCGCGGTCTCTCCGCGCCGCGTCCCCGGTCGGTCCCGATGGAACCGTCGGCTCCCCCGGCCCCTTCCCGGGGCGGCGCCCGCGGAGAGGGGACCAAGGGTCGGCACGCCCGCTCGTAGCAAGGGTCGGGCCAGGGGCGGCGGCTCGTCCGGGAGCCAGCCACCGCCGGGGCGGGAGCCCGGGGCGGGGCGCGCCGATCCGCCCCGGTCGGACAAACTGGCAATCGCTCCCGAAGGGCGCCGGCCCGCGTGACAATCTGGCAACCCGGCGGCGCCGGGGGGGGCCCCGGGGGCCTCCTCGTGCGGGCCGACCGCGAAGCCCCCTCCCACCGAAGCGGTTGCTCCTCCCGGCCGGGGCGAATAACATCCCCCCTCCCGCGGCGGGATCGCCGTCCGCGCCCCGCCGCCGTCCCTCCCCCCAGGACGTCGGTCCGAGGTCCCCCGGGGGCGGAGGTCGGGGTCCCCTCGGGTCCTCCCGTCGCCGTGGCGAACTCCACTTCGGTCTACCGCGGTTCGGGTCCCCTGGAGCGGGCGATCTACCGGACCCTGGCGTACTCGTCCCTCTCGGAGTACCCCCTCACCCTCCCCGAGATCCACCGGGGGCTGGGGGGCTACCGCACCTACCGGCGAGCCGTGGCGGACGCGCTGGCGGAGGGGGAGCCCCTCCGGCGCCACGTCGGCGAGGTCGAAGGGCACTATCACCTCCCCGGGCAGGAGGGGTGGGTGGCCCTGCGCCGGGAGCGCCGGGCCAGGAGCCTGCGCTTCCTGGAGGAGCATCGGGGGATCCTGGGGGGTCTCTGTGCCCTGCCGTGGGTGCGAGGGGTGGCGGTGAGCGGGGCGACGGCCTTCCACAACCTCAGGAAGGAGGACGAGGACCTGGACGTGTTCCTGGTGGCGGAGCCGGGTCGGCTCTGGCTGGCCCTTTCGGCCGTCTGGGCCTACAGGCGGAGGGCGGGAGGGAGGTTGTGCATCAACTACGTGATCGCGGGGGACGCCATGGCGCTGCCCTACCCGAACGCCTACAACGCCCACCAGCTCCTCAGCCTCCGGCCGATCTCCGGCGTGGAGACCTTCCGGGAGCTGTGGGAAGCGAACCCCTGGACCCAGGACTTCTTCCCCAACTGGACAGCCGGGGCGGAGCTGACGGACTCCCCCTGGTCCGAGGGGATGGGAGGGGGGCCTCCCCTCGTCCACTCCCTGGCCCGGGCGCGGCTCCGGGTCCCCTCCCCCGTCCGGGACGCCGTGGAGGAGCGCCTGGACGCGGCCGTCTACACCCGGTATCGCCGCCGCCTCGAAGGGATGGGGCGGGCCGGGAACACCCAGGCCGAGACCTACGACCGCGCGATCTTCAAGCGCCACCCCAACGACCACAGGGTGCCCCTGACCACGCGGCTCGCCGCGGTCCTCCGGGAGGCGGGCTGGCCCGAGGAGGAACTGCCGACGGCGTCGTGAGCCGGGCCGTGCGGGCGGGGGGGTCTTCGATCAGGGGCAGCCGGCGGGGGGCGACGCGAAGGTCCCGCCCGGCACGATCGCCCGGGCCCCCGACGGGGCGGCGGGGTCCACGAGCCAGATCCCGGCCTGGTCCCGGGTCCAGGCGGAGAGGACGACCCGGTCCCCCAGGAGGCGCACCTCGCCCAGGTAGGGGGAGGCCCCGGCGGACTCGTCCCAGCCCACGGCCTCGAGCTGGACCCCGCCGGCGAAGGACCGGAGCCGGGTCCCGTCGGCGCGGATCACCTGGGTGGAGGCGTCGGCGGCGCAGGGGGTGCCCTCGTGGACCACGACGGCGCCGTGCCCCGCCCCCACCTGGTACCGGCCGCCGGGCGGGCCGAGGGAGGCCAGGGACCGCTCCTTGCCCCCGCCGGGGAAGGGGCGGGAGTAGAGCCGGGGGCCCGAAGCCCCACGCCGGACCACGTACAGCGAGGCGGGGTCCCCCGGGAAGGCGTAGACCCTCTCCACCCCTTCGGCCCTGTCCACCTGCTCGTCGCCGCGGCGCACCCTGAGGACGCCGTCCGCCAGCGACACCGCCAGGGCGCGGGGTCCGTCCCCCACCACGAAGGCCTCCCCCTCCCCCGCCGCCCACCGCAGCTCGGGGTGGTCGGCCAGGGACGAGGCGTCCGCCGCCGGGCACCCGGCGGGGCTGGGGGCCTTGCCCTCGGGGTAGGCGACGGCGGGCAGGAACGGCGAGGGGCAGAACGCAGCGTCCCGTTCGGCGTGGCGGGCCGCCAGGACGTGCTCGGCGTCCTTCGCGTCCCGGACCTCCAGAGTCTCGAGCTGGACGCCGTCGCGGTCGAAGTAGGTCCGGCGGTGGCGTGAGCGGCGCGGCGACCACTGCTCCAGGCGGAACGCGCTGCCGTCGCGGCTCCAGGCGATGGCGATCCGCTCGGCCTCGCCCGTGGCCACCCGGCGCCCCCGCCGGCCCGCCGCGTCGAGGATCCAGAGGTCCCCCTGCTCCAGGGGCGCCGGCCCTTCCGGGATGACTCCGGTGCGGTCCCACACCAGGGCGGCGCCGCCCGCGGGGGAGGTCCGGGCGACGGCGCCCCGGTGGATCACCCTCGCGCTCCCGCCCGGTGCGAGCAGGCCGACGTGCCAGGCGGGCGCTCCCGGATCCCCCAGGTCCCGGTGGAAGAGGAGGGATCCCCGCAGGTCCCAGCCCGGCCGGGCCTCCCCCTGGCCGTAGACCTCGATCTCGGCGACGGAGATCTCCGGGTCCTTTCGGCCCGGGCGGACCGCGTCGACGCGGAGGCGCAGCCGCGACGCGGCCACCGGCCTGGACAACACGACGTGCTGGGGAGCCGGGGAGTCCGCGAGGCGGGCCACGCCGACCGGCCGGTCGTCCGCCAGCACGGTCACCGTCTCGGGCCGGGACAGGTCGCCGAAGGCCCGCCCCGGGGCGAACCGCCCGACGTGGAGGGTGACGGCCGACACCCGGGCCGACGGGGGGAGCGCCAGGTCGACCCAGCCGCGGCCATCGGAGGCCACCCAGGTCCAGGAGGTGCTCAGGTCCCCGTCCCGGGCGAGGTCCGCCGCGCCCACCCCTTCCTCCCCGGCGAGGAAGGCGGACTGGGCGAGGGCGGTGGCGGCCAGGGGCACGCCCCAGGCGGGATCGGCCTCGGTGACCACCGCCAGGGGCGGGGGCGCGTGGGCGGCGCCGGCGAGGACGGGGCCGAAGGCGAGGGCGGCGAGGGCGGCGGCGGGCAGGGTGCGGGCGGTCATGGCGTGGTCCCCTGGCCGGCGGCCGGTGGGGGCGGAGGCGGGGTGGGGCCGGAGGGAACCGGTGGACCGGGCTCGGGACGGACCGAGAGGATCCGGTCTCCGCGCCTGAGGGAATCCACGACTTCCATGCCGGTGACGACGCGGCCGAAGGCCGTGTAGTGACCGTCGAGGTGGGGCTGGCGCGACAGGGTGACGAACCACTGGGACCCGCCCGTGTCCTTTCCCGCCAGCGCCATGCCCACCACCCCGCGCTCGTAGGGCACGGGGTTGTAGTCGCAGCGGATGGAGTACCCCGGCCCGCCGGATCCGTCCCCCCGGGGATCCCCGCCCTGCACCACGAAGTCGGGGACGACCCGGTGGAGGGCGAGGCCGTCGAAGTAGCCCCGGGCGGCGAGGGTGGCGAAGTTCGCGGCGGCTGTGGGCGCCTCCTGGGGGTCCAGGCGGAGGTGGAAGGTCCCCCTCTCGGTCTCCACGGCGAAGGCCATGGGGAGGCCATCGGGGGAGGGAGGGGCCTCGCCGGCCCGGGGCGGCCTGGGGGGCGGCGCGTTGCCCAGGGCACGGATGGCCAGCCGGGCCCGCGTCTGGACGAGGACGTCGGGGTCCGTCGCGGCGCGGGCAAACAGCTCCTCGGCGGGGGGCTCCCTCTTGGCGAGGGCGTCCACGATGGCGACCCGGGCCTCGGCCCCCGCGGGGCCGGGGAAGCGGTCGAAGGCGGCGGCGAGGGCGGCGCCGATCCCGGGGCCGGGCCGGCTCGCCAGGCCGGCGGCGGCGACGCCGGCGACGACGGGGTCCGGGGAGTCCAGGGCGGAGAGGAGGGGCCCCACCACGTCGTCCTCGGCGCGGCGGCCGAGGGCGTCCAGGGCGGCGAGGCGGGGGCCGGAGGCCGGGTCCGACGCCAGGCGCGAGAGGACGAGGTCCCGGGCCGCCGGGCCGGGGACATCCGCCAGGGCGCCGAGGGCGCCGGCCCTCACGTGGGGGTCTGGGTCCTCCACCAGGGGCGCGAGGCGCGACAGGGCGGCGTCCCGGGCGAGGGCGGCCAGGGAAGCGGCGGCGGCGGCCCGGACGTCGGCGACGGGATCGGCCAGGGCGGGCGCCAGGGCCGCCAGGCCCGCCTGCGCCGCGGCCCCTCCGCTGGCCTCGGCGGGGGCGCACGCGGCGAGCGCCGCCGCCGCCTCGGCGCGGAGGGAGGGATCGGGGGAGGCCGAGAGCACGGCGCCCAGGACCTTGGCCATCTCCGGCGAGGGGAGGCGGGCCAGCCCCCGGACGGCGGCGATGGCGACGGCGGCCTCGCCGGGGTCCCGGGGCGCGAGGCCGGGGCCGGTCAGGAGGGAGGCCAGGCGAAGCGCCGCCTCGTCCCCCCCGGTGGTGCCCAGGGCCCGGGCGGCGTGGACGCGGACCTCCCTCGGGGTCCCGGGATCGGCGGCGGCGCCGGCGAGGGCGGAGACCGCGGCGGCGCGGCCCGGGTCCTCGGGAGGGGGCGGGACCCGGAAGAGGGCGTAGGCGGCGCCCCGGGCGAGGGCCGGATCCGCGGCCAGCAGGCCCAGGAGGAGGTCGCGGGTCCCGGCGTCGAGGGAGCCCAGCGCCTTGCGGTACCCGAGGATCCCCAACCCTTCGGCGGCGGCCACCGCCGGCTCGGGGGCGGGCCGCGCCTCCCGGAGGCCGGGCGCGGCGAGCTCCCGGGCCAGGAGGGGCGCCGCGTCCTCGGACCCCGACCAGGCCAGGGCCCGGAGCACGGCCGACCGGGCGGCGGGGTCCTCCTCCCGGGACAGGGCGGCCTCCAGGGCCTCCTCCACGAGGGTCTCCGCCAGGATGCGGTCGGAGCCGGGGCCCAGCTCCCAGCCCCAGTGCAGGGAGAGGGCGAAGGCCGCCTCGGCGCGGACCGAGGGATCGGGGTCGCCGAGGCGGAACTGCACGATCTCCCGGATGCGGGGATCGCCGATCAGCCCCATGGCCCGCAGCGCCGCGCGCCGCACCTCGGTGTCCTGGTGGTCCCGGGCGAAGGGGACGAGGTCCGGGGCGTGGGTCCGGGCGTCCCGGGCGGAGGCGATGGCGTCGAGGGTGGCGCGGCGGGCCGCGGCGACCGCGATGGGATCGGCCGAGGCGACGGGGCCCTGGGGGCCGGCTCCGGGCGTGGGCCCGGGCCCGTGGGCGCACCCGGCGAGGGCGACCAGCAGCGGCGTCAGTCGGGTCAGGTGGCCGAAGAGTGGTCCCTTCGCGGCGATCCGCCCGCCGCATCCTCGCCCTCGCACCGGGGTCAGGCCCGGCACCGCCTCCCCTCCGGACGGCGCACGGCCCTCCCGCCCCTCCTCGGGCACGGGCAAAGGCTCGTGTGCGAGGCCCCGCGACGGGGACCCGTGGTCGAAGCGGATGGGCATGGGGCGTCCTCCCCGCGGGAGCGGCGCCCCATGTATACCGCGAGTGGGGCCGGCTCGTCCCCGTCGCGCTCCGGCGTTGACTCCCCGGCGGTTTCCATGAAGGATCCCTGGCCCCCGGCCCCCCTCGGAGAGTGCCCCCGATGCGCATGATCGCGGCCGCCGTGAAGGCGCTCCGACCCAAGGAGTGGTCGAAGAACGTCGTCTTCCTGCCTCCGGCCCTCGTCTTCAGCCAGAACTACGATGATCCCCACTACGTCGGCCGGACGATCGCCGCCATCGCGCTGTTCTGCGCCCTCTCCAGCACGGGCTACCTCTTCAACGACCTCCGGGACGTCGAGGCCGACCGCCACCATCCCACCAAGCGGCATCGCCCCATCGCCTCGGGCGCCCTGCCGGTGCCGGTGGCCCTGGCCCTGATGCTCGCCCTGCCCGTCACCGCCCTGGTGCTGGCGTGGATGCTCGCCCCGGCCTTCTTCCTGTGCGCCGCGTCCTACCTCGCCCTGACCCTCAGCTACACCCTGGTCTTCAAGCACATGGTGTTGCTGGACGTGATGTTCATCTCGGCGGGCTTCCTGCTGCGGGCGGTGGCGGGGGCCGCGGCCATCGAGGTGCCGATCTCGCCCTGGTTCCTGGTCTGCACCTCGTTCCTCGCCCTCTTCCTCGGTTTCAGCAAGCGTCTCTCGGAGATCCGCCTGCTGGAGGGGGGCGCGGGCAAGCACCGGAAGAACCTGAAGGAGTACTCCCCCGAGCTGCTCACCCAGATCATCACCATCGTCACCGCCTGCACGGTGATCTCCTACGCGATGTACACGTTCGAGTCCGGGCGGACCCCCTGGCTGATGCTGACCCTCCCGTTCGTGATCTACGGGATCTTCCGGTACATGTACCTCGTCGAGCGCCGTCAGGATGGCGGTGCGCCCGCGGAGACCCTGCTCCGGGATCGACCCCTCCAGGTCAACATCGCCCTGTTCGTGATCACCGCCGTGGCCGCGCTCCAGTTCGGCGAGCCCCGGGAGGAGGACGTGGCCGGCGGAGACGCGGTGGCGCCGGAGCGGGTGACGGATACGGGGACGGCGGGCTCGCGCTGAGCGTGACCGCCCGTCAGCCCGGCGGTCCGGGGGGCAGGGGGAGGCGGCTCCGGACGGCCTCCACGTCGCGGCGGATCTGGGCCTTCAGGGCCTCCACGTCGGGGAACCGCACCTCGTCCCGCACCCGGTCCACGAAGTGGAGGCGCACGGTCTCGCCGTAGAGGTCGCCGTCGAAACCGAAGAGGTGGGCCTCCACCGAGACCTCCCTCTCGGCGAAGGTGGGGCGCAGACCGACGTTGGCGACGCCGTCCCACTCGCCCCGGTCACAGGTCAGGCGGACGGCGAAGACCCCCGGCCCGGGCAGGAGTTCGGTGCGGGGCTGGATGTTGGCGGTGGGGAAGCCGATGGTCCGCCCCCGCCCGCGCCCCCTCACCACGGCCCCGCTCAGGAAGTGCCAGCGGCCCAGCAGGCGCGCGGCGTCGGCCACCCGGCCGCCCACGACCGCCTCGCGGATCCGGGAGCAGCTCACGGGCTCCCCCCCCACGAGGACGGGGGGGAACTGGGAGACCGAGGTCCCCGCCGGCCGAAAGAAGCGGTCCAGGAAGGCGAAGTCGCCGCTCCGGTCCCGGCCGAACCCGAAGTCGTAGCCGACGACGATGGCCCGGGGGCGGAGACGCCCCTCGATGACGTCCCGGGCGAACGCGCCGGGGTCCTGGGCCTGGACCTCGGGGGTGAACTCCTCGGTGACCAGCAGGTCCACACCGAGGGCGCTCAGGAGGGACGCCTTGTCCTCGAAGGTGGTGATGAGGTAGGGGTGCCGCCCTCGACCCAGGACCCGCCACGGAGGCGGGTAGAACGAGTAGACGACGGACTCTCCCCCGGTCTCCCGGGCCCGCCGGACCACCTCGCCCACGAGGCGCTGGTGGCCCAGGTGGACCCCGTCGAAGGTGCCGATGGTCATCACGGCGTCGCGGGGAGGAGCGCCGATCTCCCGGTGGTCGTAGACGATCCGCAAGGGTGCCGGCCTCAGCGCCCCCCACCCGTGGCGGCGAGGGCGGGCTCGGCCCGGAAGGAGAAGCTGCACCGCCCCTCGACGTCCTCGAGGTCCCGCGCGGTGATGGGGAACTTGCGGCAGTTGGGGGGGCGCACGCCGTAGGCCCGGCATCGGGACGACCCGTCCTCCATCTCCTGGAGCATGGGGCAGACGTAGCCGATACGGCAGCAGCGCCCGCAGCGGTCGCACTCCCCCTCCCGGAGCGAGAGGAGCCTCCGGGTCTCCACGGGGCGGAAGACGGTGAGGGCGAAGCGCCGGACCTTGCCGGCGTACCCGCCGTAGGACCGGGGCTCGGCCTCTGCCTCGATGGTCGTCTCGGCGGTGGCGTTCTGGGTGATGGGCGGTGTGGACATCCGGCGGGCCCGTGACAGGTGACCGGGGCAAGGTAAGGCAAGGAGCGTCGCCGGCGCAAGGATGCCCCGACCCCTCCCGCCTCGGGGCCCCGCGCCTGATAACATCCCTGGCCCTTCCTCCCTCCCCCCGGAGCGCGCCCATGACCGAGACGGATCCCGCCCACGTCATCGAGACCCGGGGGCTGATCAAGATCTACCGGATGGGCCCGACCGAGGTGCGCGCCCTGGACGGCGTGGACCTGGACGTGAGGCGGGGGGAGTACCTGTCGATCATGGGGCCGTCGGGGTCCGGGAAGTCGACCCTGATGAACATGCTGGGGTGCCTCGACAGCCCCACCGAGGGCTCCTACCGCCTGGACGGCGTGGAGGTGTCGGGCCTGACCGACGCCGAGCTGGCCGCGGTGCGGAACCGCAAGATCGGGTTCGTGTTCCAGACCTTCAACCTGCTGCCCCGGTACACCGCCCAGGTGAACGTCGAGCTTCCCCTCCTCTACAGCGGCGCGTCGAGGGCGGAGCGGCGGCGGAGGGCGCACGAGGCCTTGCAGACCGTGGGGCTCGGAGACCGGACCGACCACCGCCCCAACGAGCTGTCCGGTGGGCAGCGGCAGAGGGTCGCCCTGGCCCGGGCGCTGGTCAACGACCCGGCGATCCTGCTGGCCGACGAGCCGACGGGGAACCTGGACACCCGGGTGGGACAGGAGATCCTGAGGCTCTTCGACGAGCTCCACGCCCAGGGGCGGACGGTGGTCGTGGTCACCCACGACCCCGAGGTAGCGGCGCGGGCGGAGCGGGTCGTGCGGGTCGTGGACGGCAGGATCGTGGAGGACGGACCCGGCGCCCGTTTCGCGCGGACGGCGTCGCCTGCGCCGGTCGATGGGCCGGGGGCGGGCTGAGGTGACCCGATCCCCCTCGCCGGCCCCGTCCCCATCTCCGGGCGGTGAACTGGGTGGAAGGGCGAGGCGGGGGCTGACCGTCGAGGGAGCCAGCCTGGTGGCGCGGCTCGGGGTCCAGCTCGCGGTGCTGGCCTACATGACGCGGGTGCTGGGGAGGGATGAGTTCGGGCACTACACCGTCGCCCTGGCGGTCTACGTCCTGGTGGACGCCGTGGCGGACGCGGGGATGGGGGCGGCGGTGCTCCAACGCCCGGAGATGCCGGCGGCGGAGGTGGCCCGTTGCCACAGGGCGGCGCGCCTCGCGGGGCTCGGAGCGGGGCTGCTGGCGTGGGCCCTGGCGCCCCTGGTGGGGCTGGCCGCGGGTGAGGCGGAGTGCGCGCCCCTGCTCCGGGTCCTCGGCGTGGCGGCGGTGCTCCGGGGGGGCGCGGCGGTGCCTGTGGCGCTGCTGGTCCGGGACCTGCGGTTCGTGACGGCGGCCCTGGTGGACACCGCGTCGGCGGTCGCGCGGGCGGCGGTGGTGGTCGCCCTGGGCTCCGCCGGGCTGGGCGCCCTCGCCTTCGCGTGGGGCGCGGTGGCGGAGGTGCTGGGCCAGGCGGTGCTGGGGGCGACCTTCGCCCGCGTGCCCCGGGCCTCCCCCCGGGGCGAGGCGATCCTGCCCCCGGTCGACGTGCTGAGGTCGGGGCGCCGCCTCGCCACGGGGGCGGTGCTGGCGCTGGCGGGGGCCCGCATCGAGAGGGTCCTGGTGGCGCGGCTCCTGGGTGCGGCGGCGGCGGGGACCTACGGGTTCGCCCACGGCCTCGCCTTCCTGGCCGTCGAGAGGGCCGGCGGGAGCGTCGGGCGGGTGGCCATGCCGATCTACGGACGCCTGAGGCATGACCGTGAGGCGGCGGCGAGGGCGTGGCTGACGGCGACGCGGTGGATGGGGGCGACGCTGCTCCCGGCGAGCCTCGCCGTGGGGATCCTGGCCGATCCCCTGTTGCGGGCCTTCGCGGACCCCCGGTGGTGGGACGCCGCGCCGGCGCTGCGGGGGCTGTCGGTGGCAGCGGCCCTAGCCGCGGCCGCGGGGACGCCGTTCACGCTGTGGAAGGCCACGGGGAGGGAGCGGATGTGGAGGGACTGGCAGGGGGCGGCCCTGGTCCTCCTGGTGGTGGGGGTGGCGCTCGCCTCCAGGTGGGGGCTGGCGGGGGTGGTGGCCTTCATGGTCCTCCGGGCCGCCGCGGCGGCGGCGACGTCGGCGATCGTGTCCGCGCGGATGCTCGGGATCCGGCCCGCGGAGCACCTGCGGGCGGTGGCCCCCGCCGTGGCCTCGGCGGCCGTGGCGGCGATGGCGGCGACGGCGGCCATGGGGACGGCCCCGACCGCCGTCGCGGAGTCCCTCGCGGGGGGCGTGGTGTTCGGCGGGGTCTTCGGGGCGTGCCTCGTGGCCACGGACGCGGGGGCGAGGCGTCGGGTCGCCGCCACCTCGCTCCGGGGCCGCTGACGTGGGGCCCCGCGGGGCGGCGCCGTCAGGGGGCGCGGACGAGGATGTCCCGCAGGGAGGTGCACTCCCGGGCGTCGGACCGGCTGGCGGTGTTGTCCAGGCCGATGCAGGTGTTGTACTCCTCGACGGCCTTGTCCTTCTCGCCGAGCTTGTCGTAAGCGTACGCCAGCCCGTAGTGGGCGCCGGCGATGGAGCTGTTCTGGCGGACGGCCTTCCGGAAGGTCTCGGCCGCCTCGCCGTGACGCCCCACGGCGACCTCCTCCCATCCCAGCTCGATCAAGAGGGAGACGTCCTTGGGGGAGAGGGCGATGGCCCGGCGGAAGGCGGCGGCGGCTTCGACGTGGCGCCCGGCGCTGGCGTGGCGGCGGGCTTCCTCGGCGGTCTTGCTGGCGCTGAGGGCCGGCGTGGGTGCGGGGGTCGCCAGCGCCACCTCCGCGGGTCTCCGGGGGGCTCCGTCGGGGGAGGGTCTCTCCTCGCCGCCTGGGGTCCGCGCACCGTCCTGGGCCTTGGCCACGGAGGGGGGATCGGAAGCCCCGGCGGGTGGTGAGGGCTTCTTGGGCACCTCGACGGCAACCGGCGGGGGGGCCGGCTCGACGGAGATCCCGGAGTCGCGGGGGCTCACCTCGGAGGGCACCGGGGCGGCGGGGGACTCGGGCACTCCGGACGCCGTCGCTTCTCCCCCGGCCTGGGCCGCCAGGGTCCCCACCGGTCCAGGTTCGTCGGACCCCGCCCGGGGGGACTCGCCTCCCCCCCGCATCCACGCGAAGGTCGCGCCGATCACCCCGCCGGCGATGCCGAGGGCGAGGAGCGTGGGAGCGAGGCCCCGCCTCCGCCCGCCGAGGGCCTCCCGGGGGTCGAAGCGGTCCTCCGGGGCGGCGGCCGAGGCTCGGGCGGGGGAAGGCTCGCGGCGCGCCGCCGGAGTCGCGGGGGCTCCCGGCGCGGGAGCGGCGGGGACCCGGGGTGTCGCACCCGCCTTCGCCGGAGCCACTGCGGCGACGGGACCCTCGACCCTCGCCCGCGGGAGCGCGGGCGGCGGAACGGGCTCGGTACCCCGTTCCGGAGCGGTGGGCGCGGCCCCCTCTAACGCTCCGGAGGCGGCGGGCTCCCCCCCTTCCCGCGGGGGGGTAGGGGCCGAGGGAGCGGGCGCAGCCGGCGCTTCCGCCGATCCCGCCTCCGCCGGCGAAGGCTCCGCCGGGGCGGCGGCGTCCTCGCCGAGGGCGGCCAGCACCCGGGCCCGGTTGAACTCGGCGGTGGTGTGGGTCGGGGGCTCGTTCGTCCCCGCTTCGACCAGGGAGAGCGACGTGGTCCGCTCCCGTTCCCGCGCCAGTTCCTTCCGCGTCTCCCGGAGCTGCTCCAGGAGCGCCAGGAACGGCTTGAGCTCCGGGCGGTCCGCGACCGCCTCGAAGGTCTCGCCATCGAGGGCGACGCGGTCCGTCGCCAGGACCCTCTTCTCGACGATCCACCTCTGGAGGGTGGCCAGGTCTCGGACGCGATAGACGCGATCTCCCTGGGAGAGCAGGATGCCGGGCGCTTGGGGGACGGCCGCTGCCGCCCCCCGGGGGGAGTCCCGACCCTCGGCCGTCGCCTGGACGACGTCGGGCGGATACACCGTGAAGACGTGCTCGCACGAGGAGCACTTGACCCTCGTCCCCTCCTGGGAGACGCGGGCGGTGTCGAACTCGTACTCCGTCCGACAGCGGGGGCAGATGACCCTCACGATACCCTCTCCAACCCTTCGCGTTCCCTGACCGGAAGGCGAGCGGGACGGCGCGCCACCACCCGAGGGCCCGCCATGCGGCGCGTCACGGCTGGACCTCCCGCAGGCGCGCGCGGACCGACTCCGCGTCGGGCGCCGAGGGCGTGCTCTCCAGGTAGCGGCGGTAGTGCTCGGCCGCCTCGCCCCGCTTCCCCTGCCGCTCGGCGATCTCCCCGAGGATGCGCCACGCGCTGGAGAGGGCCGGGTTCAGCCCCACGGCCTCCCGGAACGCGCGCTCGGCCTCGGCGAGACGGGACGCCGCCTGGTAGGATCGCCCCTGCTGGTACCGGTGCTGGCCGTTGCGGGGCTCCAGCCCCGCGGCGAGGCCGTACTGCTCCGCCGCCGCCGCCCAATCGCCCCGGGCGTACGCCATGCGACCCAGCTCCGCGTGGTCCGCGGCCGTGATCTCGGTGGTGGAGACCTCCACATCGGACCGCGGCCCGGGTTGCGCCGGCGCGGGGGGCGCGATGGGGATCTCCCGGGGGGGAGGCGGGGCCCCCCGTGGCTGGACGATGCCCTGGGCGGCCGGCGCCGCCGCGGGGCGGGTGGCGGCAGCCGGGCCGGGGGGACGGACAGGCACCAGCCGCCCCTTGTCGACGACCTCTTCCGCCGCCTGCTCCGCGGCGATGTCCGAGGGGTCCCGAGCCGAGGCGTCCCGGCGCTCCTTCTCGAGCCGTTCCCTGACCCGCTGGCTGAAACGCTCCATGGAGGCGGAGGTGGCCGCCTCGCCGGCCTTGGCCCCCGTGCCGGTCGGGGCGGCGCTCGGGACGGGGACCTGGGGGGCTTCGCCCCGGGTCGCGCGCCAGAGCCACAGCGCGCCGAGGGCGAGGGCCAGGATCCCCAGGATCGCCCCGGCACCGAGGCGGGGAGGCGCCGCCTTCGCGGGACGGCCCGCCCCCTTCTTCTTCGGTGGGGACTTGAGGTCGACGCGGTAGGGGTTGGGGGCGGAGCCGGCATCGCCCTCGCTCCGGCCGGCCGGCGCGGCGTTGCCCGAACGCCCCGCGCCGTTCCCCGACGCCCGCACCCCCGGGCCGGTGACGGTCCGCATCGTCGGCATCGAGACCTGAGAGCGCGCCGCGCCCTCCACCTCCTCCTCGGCGGCGGCGACGGCCGCGGCCAGCGCATCGTCGGCGACGGGAGCCCGTCCCGCGGGTCGGGTGCCCTTGGCGGCGCCCCCCTGCCCTGCCGCGGTGGAGCGATCCCTGGCTTCGCTCCACACCTTGATGAAGTACCGCTCCAGGTCCCCGATGTCGCCGATGCGGACCCAGGTCTTGCCGTCCCACGAGATCTGGTCCGCGGGGGTCACCTTCTTGTCGTCGAGGTAGCGCCGGAGGGTGCTGATGTCGCTGAAGTCGTAGGTCAGGCCGATGGCGACACGCACCTTCCAGGTCTGGATCCCCACCTCGCGGAAGTTCAGCCTGTCGGCCCGAGCCTGGAACTCGACGGTCCGCTCCCCTCCAGCTTCCGACGGGGGCGGCGGGGGGGAAGGCGGGACCACCGGCCGCGGGGGAGGGGCATCGGTCGCCAGCGCCGCGGCAGGTGGGGGCGCGGGCGGCGCGGGGCGGGGGCCGAGTCCCGGGGCCGCGCCCCGCCGGGGGGACTCGGGGGATCGCGCACCGTCCGCAGCCGTGCCGTTCGCCGTCCCGGCCGGACCGTCGCCCTGCCGCGTCTCGTTGAACACCACGAAGACGTTGTTGCAGCGAGGGCAGGTGATCTTGGCGCCGCGCCCCTGGATCTTGTCCTGGGGCAACTTGTATCGGGCGCTGCATTTCGGACAGGTGATGACCATGCTCGGCCGTCAGCTCCCCGGTAGGACTGTGTCCACCCTGGACCGCGTCCGGGGTGTCCCCGTTCCCGACCTCGTCGGCGAGGGAGATTACCACAAAGAGGCAGGAGAGCAGGGGCCAGGGTCCAGCGAGGTCACGACGATCACCGGGCTATCGCCCGGGGGATCCTTCACGGGGGGAGGATCTCGAGCTCCACGTAGCGCACGAGGATCTCCTTGGGGCCGGCGTCCCGGAAGTGGATGGTCAGCTTGACGTTGTGGGGCGGTCCCTCTACCCGGCGCACCTCGCCGACCCCGAACTTCGGGTGACGGACCCGCTGCCCGATCTCGAACGTCCCCTCGTCGTCCCGGACGACCCGGGGCTCCTCGCGCGCCGCGGGGGAGGAGCCCTCCCTCCGGACGATCCCGGCGGGCCTCCGAACCACGGGCCGGGCGGACGGGTATTGCGCCGAGACGGACGCCGGGCGGAGGGTGCCCGGGGAGCCGGCGGCCCGCGGCATGTCTTCCTGGGTCTCGTCGTAGTCGATCCACTCGCCCTCGGGCCGCCGGGGCAAGGGGGACGCGGACGGGGAGGCGAAGCCCGCGCGCTCGGTCAGCAGGAGGCCGGGAGGGATCTCCCTCAGGAACCGCGAGGGCATGCCCTCGGTCCGCTCGCCCGCCACCACACGCCTCCGGGCGTGGAAGAGCAGCAGCCGCTCCATCGCCCGGGTGAAGGCGACGTAGCACAGTCGCCGCTCCTCCTCCATCGCCTTGGGGTCATCGTAGGAGCGGGCGTGGGGGAAGAGCCGCTCGTCCATCCCGGCGATCAGCACGGCCGGGTACTCCAGGCCCTTCGAGGTGTGCACCGTCATCAGGGTGACCCGGTCGCGCGCCCCCGCCTCGTCGGTCCCGTCCTGGGGGGCCAGGGAATCGGAGTCGGCCACCAGGGCGGTCCGGTCCAGGAAGGCCCGCAACCCCTCCGGCGGCGGCAGGTGGGCGAACTCCATCGCCGCCTGGTTCAGGAGCTCGTCGAGGTTCTCCAGCCGCTGGTGGGCCTCGTGGGTGTCTTCTTCCCGCAGCCGATCGACGTAGCCCGAGCGGGCGAGGACCTCCCGGAGCAGTTCCGGGAAGGAGAGCCGGAGCGCGAACGACTCCAGGGTCCCCACCCGCTCCGCGAACTCCGCGAGCTTCTTGCCCGGGGCCGTCCGCACCTCCCCCAGCTCCACCAGGCGGCGGACCGTCTTGAGGAGGGGGAGGCCGAGGTCCCGAGCCCGCTCCCGGAGCTTGTCCACGGTCGCCGCCCCCACGCCCCGGGGAGGCTCGGCGACCGCCCGCTCGAAGGCCACGTCGTCGGCGGGGTTCGCGATCAGGCGGAGCCAGGACATCACGTCCTTGATCTCCTTGCGATCGTAGAACCGCTGACCCCCGACGATGTGGAAGGGGATCCGGGAGAGGGAGAACGCCTCCTCCAGCACCCGGGACTGGCCGTTGGTCCGGTAGAACACGGCGATCTGGTGGAGCCGGTACCCGGTCGCCGACAGCTCGCGGACCGCCTCGACGACGCGGCGGGCCTCGTCGGTCTCGTCGTAGGCCGACCGCAGCTCGATGGGGGCTCCCCCGGCCTGGGCGGTCCACAGGGTCTTCCCCTTGCGGTCCCGGTTGCGCGCGACCACCGCCGTCGCCGCCTCCAGGATCGCTTGCGTGGAGCGGTAGTTCTGCTCCAGGCGCACCACCTTCGCTCCGGGGAAGTCCCGCTCGAAGTCGAGGATGTTGCGGATGTCGGCGCCCCGGAAGCTGTAGATAGACTGGTCGTCGTCCCCCACGACGGCGACCTGCTCCTTCCCGGGGTCGCCCCGGCGGCCCAGGAGGGTGACGAGGCGGTACTGGGCGTGGTTCGTGTCCTGGTACTCGTCCACGAGGAGGTGCCGGAACGTGGCGCGATAGCGCTCAAGCACGTCCGGGTGCTCCTCGAAAAGCTGGATGGCGAGCCCGATCAGGTCGTTGAAGTCCAGGGCGTCGTTCCGGCGGAGGGCCTCCTGGTACGCTACGTACACCTGTCCGTACGGGACGCCGTCGCGGCCCCCCAGGCGCTTCTCCAGGTCCCCGGGGGCCAGGAGGCGGTTCTTGGCCTGGTCGATCCGCGCGGAGATCCCCCTGGGGTTCACCGTCGACGGGAGCTTCAGGTCCTTGCAGACCTGCTTGATCAGGCGCTGCTGGTCGCCATCGTCGTAGATGGCGAAGGCGGTGGAGTAGCCCAGCCGGTCGATGTGGCGGCGCAGGATCCGGAGGCAGGCGGAGTGGAACGTGCTCACCCACATGCCGTCGGCCTCGCCCCCCAGCAGGGCGGCGATCCGCGCCTTCATCTCGGCGGCGGCCTTGTTGGTGAACGTGACCGCCAGGATCTCCCAGGGGCGCGCCTTCCCCGTGTGGATCGACCAGGCGATCCGCTGGGTGAGGACCCGGGTCTTCCCCGAGCCGGCACCGGCGAGGATCAGCAGGGGACCGCCGTCGTAGACCACGGCCTCCCGCTGGCGTTCGTTCAGGCGCGCGAGCAGCTCCTCCACCGGACTCAGCCCTTCCGCCCTTCACCCCGAGCCGCCGCCTCCTCCGCGGCGCGGTCCGCCGCCGCCTGCCGCGCGAGGCGCCGGGATCGCATCTGGTCGGCGCGTCCCTGGAGGTCCACCTGCCGGGCCCGGGCGATGGAGAGGGACCCGGGGGGGACGTTGCGGGTGATGGTGGATCCGGAGCCGACGTAGGCACCCCGGCCCACCACCACCGGGGCCACGAGCTGGGAGTCGCTGCCGACGAAGGCCCCGTCCTCGATCACCGTGCGCTGCTTCTGGAAGCCATCGTAGTTGCAGAAGATCACCCCCGCGCCGACGTTGCACTCCTCGCCGATGGAGCCGTCCCCCAGGTAGGCGAGGTGGTTCGCCTTGGAGCCCCGGCCGATCACGACGTTCTTCACCTCGACGAAGTTCCCGACGTGGACTCCCGCGCCGAGGCGGGACGCCGGTCGCAGGTGGGCCAGGGGGCCGATCCGCGCCCCGGGCCCCACCACCACCCTGTCCCCCTCGGTGGTCGCGGCGGGGTCCTTCTCGTGGACGCCGTGGGCGACGGTGTAGGGCAGCAGCGTGGCCCCCTCCTCCACCGTCACCCGGGTCAGCACGCAGCCCGGACCGATGGACGCCCCCTCGCCGATGGCGCAGTCCGCCAGGAGGGCCCCGGGCCCGATCCAGGCCCCCGTCCCCACCGTGGTATTGCCCCGGATCGCGGCGCCGGGCTCCACCACCACGTCGGGAGACAGCTCGACCTCGGGCTCGACCCAGGCCAGGGAGGGGACGCGCACGGTCACCCCCTCCCGCATCCAGCGGTCCGCCGTCCGGGCGTACAACGCCGCCTCGGCGGCGGCGAGCTCGGCGCGGTCGTTCACGCCCGCCAGCTCCCGGGCGTCGCCGTGTTCCAGGGCGGCGACCCGGAGCCCCCGGCGCCTCGCCTCGGCCACGACGTCGGTCAGGTAGAGCTCGCCCTGGGCGTTGTCCGGGCGCAGGGCCGCCAGGGCCCCACCCGCCCCGAAGACGAAGGACCGCTCGAAGGCGTACACGCCCGCGTTCACCTCCCCGATCCGCCTCTCCTCCGGCGTCGCGTCCTTGGCCTCCACGATCCGCTCCACGGAGCCCGCGCCGTCCCGGACGACGCGCCCGTACCCGGCGGGGTCCGCGGGTCGGGACGTGAGGAAGGTCACCGGTCCTGCGGCCGCGGCGTGGGCGGCGAGCAGTCGGGTCACGGTCTCGGGGACGAGCAGGGCGACGTCGCCGGGGACGACGACGAAGGGCCCCTCCCCCGCCGCCCAGTCCCCCTCGGCCGCGGCGACGGCGTCCCCGGTGCCCCGCTGCTCCGCCTGTACCGCCACCTGGATCCGGGGATCGCCCAGCGCCCTCACGGCCGCGGCCACCGCGTCCGCCTGGTGGCCGACCACCACCACCACCGGCGCGCACCCCGCCCGCAGGAGGGCCAGGGCCGCGCGCGCCACCATGGGGCGCCCGCAGACGGGGTGGAGCACCTTGGCAAGGCGCGACTTCATGCGGGTGCCGTGGCCGGCGGCGAGCACGACCGCGGGGACTGGGGAGGTGGAGCTCATGGCGGGTCTCCCGGGCCGAGTGGGGCGGCGGCCCCGACGGGGGCACAAGGGTACAGGCGCGGGCGCTGGGGGAGAACCCGGGTGGATGGGCGGAAGTTCCCGGGGAGCGGGCAGGACGGGGACGCGGGCGCGCGGCGGGCCCCGGGGACCGGGAACGCCGGCGACCCGACACGCTCCGGGGAGGTCAGAACGGGATGTCGTCGTCCCCGTAAGGCACGTCGTCGATGTCGGCGCCCTGGGGAGCCCGGCCCGCCCCCGCGTCTCGGGCAGGGTACTCCCCCCGATCGGGGTGCCCCCCGGCCTCGGGGCGCCCTGCCGGGCGGGGGCGGTCTCCGGCCGGACGGCCGCCGGCCTCGGCGTCCCTGCCGGCGCCGCCTCCCAGGAAGAGCACCTCCCGGGCGACGATCTCGGTCGTGTACTGCTTCTGGCCGTTCCGATCCTCCCACTGGCGGGTCTGGAGGCGCCCCTCGACGTAGACCTGGCGTCCCTTGGAGAGGTACTGGCCGCACAGCTCGGCGAGGCGGTCCCACACCACGACCTTGTGCCACTCGGTCCGGGCCTCCCGCTCCTGGCCCGGGGTAGACCGTCCCGGCTCCGTCGTGGCGATGCTGAAGGAGGCGACGGGCTTGCCGCTCTGGGTGTAGCGGACCTCGGGGTCGCTGCCGAGGTTGCCGAGGAGGGTCACCTTGTTGATGCTGGGGCCGGCCATTTCGGGATCTCCGTGGCGTCGGGACGTGCCCGGTCAGGACGTGGCAGCCGGGCCCTGACCGCCCGGCGCCCCGCGAGGATAGCACGGCGGCGACGCCAGACGATATACGCACTAACGCGGGGCTGCGCCATCGTCGCCGTCCCCGGAGGGGACCGGCGAGGAGGCCGCCGCGTCCATGCGCCGGGCGGGCTCGGCCCCGGGTCGGAGCACGGTGGTGGGGAGGAGCCACCACTCGCCGTACCGCTTGTACCAGAGCTGGGTGTCCTCCCGGGGGACCGTGCGGAAGTCGGGGGGCCCGACCTCCACCCAGGCGACCCGGACCTCGGCCTTCTCCATGGAGTCGTCCACGACGACGTAGCGCACGGCGATCTGGTCGATGGAGCGCCCCTCGAGCTCCCGGTCGCCGTCGTGGACGTCCAGGTAGTCCACCCGGTCCGCCTCCTGTTCGAGATAGGCCGCCGCCTTCTTCCAGTCCTTCCACCGCAGGGCGAGGCAGTACTCCGAGGCGCGGTCCGAGATGGCCTTCTTCGCCCGGTTCCGCTTCGCCTCCTGCAGGCGGTAGGCGTTCGCCTCCTTCTGGGCCGCGGTGCACCCGGCGACCGGCGCGCCGGCGAGCAGCAGCGCGACCAGGGCCGCGGCGGCGCCGGACCTTCTATTAGTCGCCCAGGATCTCATCGGGACCGCCTCCCCCGCGCCGCCCCTTGGGGACGAAGACGGGGTTCGGCCGGAACTGGATGCCGAACTCGACGAAGAAGCTGACCCTGCCGGGGTTCGGCATGGGCTCCTTGCCGGTCTGGAGGCCGAACTCCGCCTGGAACGCGGTGTCCAGGAGGCCGACGTTCGATCCCTCCTCCCTCTCCTGGGTGCGGACGTCCGAAGCGGTGAGGTCGATCCAGATCGGGAAGTGGACGAAGGCGCCGAAGTTCTGGCCGAGCTCGAACATGACCCCGGGCTCGATGTCGAGGAACTGGAGGGTGTACTGGGGGAAGAGCAGGTACTTCGAGTTCGGGGCGACCGCCAGCTCGTTGGCGGCGATGTCCGGGTAGGGCATCACCCCGTAGCCCACGGCGATGGACGGCCGTACCCGCTGCTCCCTGAGGGGGTAGAACCGGAGCTTGAAGGCGTGGCTCAGGGTGGGGAGCTCGTCCGTCAGCCACTCGTCCTCCAGGAAGTAGCTGGGGTCGGCGTCGATGGTGCTGCCGGAGGCGAGGTGGCCGTCCTCCTTCTGGCGATAGACCGGCACCTCGACGATGCCGAGGGTGTACTCGAAGTCCAGGAAGGGAAGGATCCCGAACCCGACGGTGAAGTCGGCCCTGGGCCGCGCGCCCGAGGCGTCCAGGGACTGGTAGCCGTAGTTGTCCAGGATGTGGGAGAGCAGGTCGTCCTGGATGTAGTGGCCGTAGTAGCGCAGTCCGAAGTTCGACGCGAAGGGCATGCTCACGCCGCCCGACACGCCCAGCAGGAGCTGGAGGTGGTGGCCGGCGTGACGACGCCTCCACTCGTCCAGCGCGAGACCGGAGTTCCGGTAGGCGATGTACTCCCTCTTGTTCAGCCCGATGTCCTCCCACGGGGTCGAGATGAACTCCCCCGCGTCGCTCACGTCCAGGTCGCTCATTCGGATCCGCGCCGGCCGGGTGAGCTTCTTGTTGACATCGAGGACCTCGAAGGTCGCGTTCCCCAGGGCGGAGTCCAGGGCCTTCAGGGCGACCTTCTCGCGGGCGAGCTGCGCCTCCGCCTCGTCGTCCTCGTCGGGGCTGCCCCGGAGGTCCTCGGTGTCGACCTCGTCCACGGGTGGGGCCGCCAGCCGCGCCAGGGTGGTGGCCACGGAGCGCACCACCGACGCGCGCCCGTCTCCTTCCACCTCCACCGCGTAGGCCTGCTCCACCTGGGACTCGGCGATGTTGATGATGGTGACGATGAGGCGGGGCTTCTTCTGGCGGAGCTCCACCCGGCCGCTGACCACCCGGTCGGCATCCCCCTTCTCGCCCAGCACGAGCTGGCAGCCCGCCTCCTGCTCGTCGGGGCAGCCCTTCATGTAGAGGGTCGCGGGGGTCTCGAAGATCGGCGGGACCTGGGTCAGCTCCAGGACGTCCAGCTCGGTGTGCCCGCGGAGGTCCGCCAGGACCTCGGCGGAGAGGGCCGCGGCGTCGTCCTTGGCGGCCTGGTTCGCCGGGACGAAGTCGACGAAGAGGACCCGTTGGGTGGTGCCGGGACGGCGGGGCGGAGCGGGCTGCTCGGCGCGGCTCGCCGGGGCTTGGGCTCCGGTGCGCGCGGGGCCGGCATCGTCGTCCAGGTGCTCTTCGTCTCCGTCCTCGTCCGCCGCCCGTGCATCCGGCGGGAGCCCGGTGGCTCCGGCCGCGGCGAGCAGCGCGAGGAGGAGGAGCGGGAGGGTCGGCTTCCGGGGGGCGAGGTCGGCAGGCAAGATCATCCGGCTCCGCGTGGGACCTTCCGGGGTCGGCATGGAAGGGCGGCACCGAACGCTAGCACAGGGGTCCCCGCCCGCACAACCGCCTCCCCGACGCCCCCGGTCTCACAGCCGCGACAGGTTCGCGCGGATCCACGCCTCGGCCCGCTCGTGGTCGGGGTGGCAGGCCTCCCGGCGGCGGAACTCGGGGGTGTGGAGGCGGCGGCGGCCCCCCTGGCGCTCGATGCCCAGCTCCCAGTGGAGGAGCTCGTGGTGGATGGTGGTGGCGATCACGCACTCGGGGACGTCGGGGCGGTCGAGGCAGGGATGGATGCGGACGAGGCCCGCCTTGTCGTCCCAGGAGCCCAGGCGGACGTGGCGCCGACGCCGCCCCGCGGGCCGCCCCGCCGCCCCCCAGGTGATCCGGCCATCGAAGCGGCCCCCGAAACGGGCTTCGTTCTCCCGGGCGAGGAGCGCCTCCAGGTCGAACACCTTGCCCTGGGTCCAGATCCGGGTGCGGCGCGTCCGTGTGTGGGGCGGCGCCTCGTCCGGACCCGGCTGGAGGGCGTCGAGCAGGGAGCGGGTGGACGCCCTCCCGGGGTGGCGGATCCAGTGCACCAGGGCGTCCCAGACCCGTGGCCCCCGCTGGACCGCCCGCGCCACCACCCGGACCCTGAGGCGGCCCCCCTCGCGGATCCACGTCGCCCAGCGGCGCTCGTTGCGCGTGAGCGTGAGGTGAACCGCCTGGCCCAGCTCCCTCACGAGGTAGGCGTGGAGGTCGGCGGCGGACGGGACCGCGAACCCGCCGACGTTGGCGGCACCCCCGGAGGCGTCGTGGGGGAGGGCGACGGTCCGGCCTCCCTTCTCGGGCGAGCGGACCGCAGGCACCTCGGGCTTGGGCTCCGGGGTGGCCCGCTCCGGCGGAGCGGCGACCGCTTCGGGGGCGGCGGCGTCGGCGAAGAGGTGGAGCTGTAGCGCGGGGCAACGCACGGCCGCAGCATGTCGGCCGTCCAAAAAAAAGTCAACGGCGACGCATACCTAGAGTTCCAGCTCGCCTTGCTTGGGGCCGGCGCCGGCTTCCCGGCCGGGCGCGGGCCCACCGATCCCGCGTCAGGGCAGGGGTGGGAGGGACACCCCGACGTCCAGCGCGCGGGCGTACCGGTCGAGGCGAAACGGTTCGGCGAGGAGGGCGAGGCGCGCCGCTTCCCGGGCCTCGCCCCGGCGACCCGCGCGGTGGAGGACCAGCGCCCGGGCGTCCAGGAGCGAGGGGCCTCCGGGGTCCAGGGCGAGGGCCGCGTCGATCCAGCGGATGGCTCCCTCGGGGTCCGCTCCCCCCTCGGCACGCCCCCGGGCTGCGGCCTCCCACAGGCGGCTCCGGTCCCTCCGGGCGGCGCTCCCCCGGGGGACGTCATCGGGGAGCGCCGCCGTCCACGCCGCGAAGGCGCGTCGCCTCGCCTCCGCCCGACCCTCGCCCCCCCGGCGCCGGACCAGCTCCGCCTCGACGTCCGGGGGAACCGCCCCCGTTCCCAGCGCCGCGGCCGATCGGAGGGCGCGATCCACCCCCCGGCGGTCCTCGGCGCGGCCCAGGTCCGCGGTCCGCAGCAGGCCCCGCCAGGCGCCGGGGTGGGAGGGGGCGGCGGCGAGCAAGGCGAGGTAGTGCCGGGCGGCCTCCACGGCATCGCCGCGCTGCTCCGACGCCCAACCCAGGCCCACCCAGGCGTCCAGGATGGGCACGGGGGCCCCCCGCAGGGGCCTCCACACGCCCTCCGCGGCGTCGGGGCGACCTGCGTGGAGGAGGGCGACGGCCCGGTCGAGGTCGGCGGCGACGGCGGCGTAGAGGTCCCCGCCGGGAGCAGGCACCGCGAGGTGCTCCAGCAGGTTCGCCGCCTCCCCCGCCCTGCCGGTCAGCGCGGCCCAGGCGGCGTCTTCCCAGATCACTCCCGGGTCCGCCCCGAGGCCGGCGCGCTCGGCCCCCTCCCGGTACGCGGCCCGGCGGGTGGCGTCCCCCGCCTCCCGGGCCGCCGCCAGGACCATGCGGTGCAGGGCGGGGGCGACGCTCCCCCGGTCCAGGGCCGAGATGGCCGCGGAGAGAGCCTCGTCCCGGCGCGAGAGGCGCAGCAGGATCGGGACCTGCCGCTCCATGGGGCCGGCGGCTCCGGTGCGGTCGGCCTCCTCGGCCAGCTCCCGCAGGGGGCCATCGGCGCAGGGCCGCAGCCCGGGTCCGGTGCCGGGCCCGAGGCGGGCGCGCCTCGCCCCGGTGTCGACGGCGAGGAGGAGACCGTCGAGGAGATCGAACCCCAGCACCGCGGGGAGGGCCCGGTTCGCCGGAGCCGTCGCCCCGGGGCCGGTGGGGCCGAAGACCAGGAGTGGAGACGGGACGAGCCGGGTGCCCAGCGCTTCGATCGCCGGAGCCATGCCCTCCAGGTGGAAGGGAGGCCCGGCCCCGGCGAAGCCGACGATGCCCCCCGGAACCGCCTCGTAGAGGATCCCCGCGGAGTCGGCGATCTCCGACGAGACCGCGGTGCGCGCCGCCCCGGTGTCGAGCCTGGCCCGGAAGCGGACCCGACCCGTGGGGCCGGTGATCGAGCCCGCCACCACCAGGCCGCCCCGCCTCTCCGGGGTCCGGTGGGACGCGCCTCCCCCACCCGCCTCCCCCGCGTCCGGGACGGCGCCTGCCACGCCTCCGGTCCCGAAGCCGACGTCCCCGGCGCCCAGGTCCAGGGCGAGGGATGGGGCGGCGAGGAGCACGTCCGCCCCCAGGAACCCGCCGAAGGGCGCCTCCGCCGCGCGGACCAGGGGGGCGCCCTCCAGGACCCCGACTACCAGGTCCCGGAAGGATCCGTTGGCCACCTGAAGCCGGTCGAGCCTCGCCAGGCGCACCGGGAACCCGCCCGTCACCGACGCCCCCGCGACGTCGGGGAGGCCCCGGCCGTCCACCCGGGCGGCCATCGCGGCGGCGCGGGTCAGGAGGGTGCGGTCGGCGCCGGTGTCCACCACCATGGCGAAGGGCGCCCCCCCCCGGCCGAGGTGGACCTCGACCAGGGGGAGGCGCTCGGCGTCGTCCAGGCAGACCATCCCCCGGGGGCCCTCGGGGTCGACGGCGACCACCGCAGCCCCCGGCCCGGGCGCTCCCGGCCGCGCCGCCCAGGGAACACAGGCTGCACCCAGCACGCCCGCGAGCGTGAGGGACACCCTCCCGGGGGGCGGCGGAGCGCCCCTCGCTGCGGCCCGGAGCGCCCGGGGAGCGCCCGCGGCGGGCGCGCGCCTCCGTTGGGAGGGCGGGGGCGCGGGTCCTTCGGCGTCCATCGAGAGGAGGATAGCACCGGGCCCCCGGCCCGCCACCCCGCCCCACGGTGCCCCCAGATGCGCGGCCGAGGGGCATCGTGTCGCGTGCCTCGGGACCCGGGGCACACCCCACGACACACGAGCGCGAGCAAGGACGCGATCCACAGAACACGCGCACGGGCAGGGCCGTGGGCCACGGTCCGCGTGCCCGGGCACGGCCGCGAGCCACGAGCACGAAGGCCGAAAGGGCCGCGATCCCCGAGGGCGAGGTCGGACGGAGCGAGTGCAGCGAGGGGGGGCGTGCATGGAGTCGCCCGCGACGGAAGCCGCACGTGGGGTGCGCGGTGTGGTCCCCCGGTCCTCGCAGGGTGCTCCGGGGGCGGGGCCCCCGCGTCGGGGATGGGGGTTCCCCTCGCATGCCTGACCGTTTCGGCCCCAAGCCTCTCTCGTGTCTCCCCGTGCCGGAGTTCGGGCACGAACCGAGGGACGATGGGTCGCAACCGGACGGGCATGCTCCCTTGCGCTCCTCGGGCCGGCACGGTTCAATGTCTGCCCTGTCGGCGCACCGCACGGGCGGACCGGAAGGTGGCCGGCACCCCCGAGCGGCGCGGGCAATCACCGGCGATGGGAGATCCCCTATGAAGTGGCGCGCCATCTCGACCGCGGTGGGACTCCTCGCAGTCGGGTCGGCATGCACCGGGGACGGTGGAGACCGCACGGAGTTCGGCCTGGTGGAGCTCACCGTCCTGGAGGGGGACGTCCCCGGCACGGGGTTGCCCGGGGTGGGTGCGCGGGCGTTGCTGTCGGTGGCGGACGATGCCGAGGGGACCTGGAGGGGCAGCATCACCTTCATCGACGGAGGCCTGCTGGCCCGGATGGACCCCGAGGGCTGGTCGGGACCCTTCGCCCTCGAAGGGGACTGCGTGGACGGGACCTGCCACCTGGTCCACGGCGATCCCGACGGCCCGACGGAAGGGGGTGCCGAGCCGGGTGACGACCTCGCCCTCGACCTCTCCTTCGTCCTCGAGGGGACGGGCGTCTCCGGGGAGCTCCTCCAGGTCCACAGGATCGACGGCGCCGAGGTGGGGCGCGCCCTCCTCGCCCTGGAGGGTCGCATCTCCGGTCCGGCCAGCTTCGACCCCGGGGCCTTCGCCGTGCGGTCCTTCCGGAACGGGGCGTGCACGTCCTGGAACGGCTCGGGGGTCGAGGTCCAGGTGGCGTTCGACGAGACGGAGCGCGGCCACCTGAGCGATGCCTCGGGCCTCCTCACCGGGGTGGACGGGCCGATCTCGCTGCCCGGCGTCGCATCGGGCGACCACTTCTACGCCTTCGCCGCCCGCTCGACGGTGGACGGCAGCGACGGCGCGGAGTGCCTGGACGAGCGCCTCTGGTGGGCGGAGGTGGCCGTGGAGGGTGGCCGGATGAGCGGGACCGTCTCCGTCGTGTGGCGGCGGGACGACGACGATGGCCGGTACCCGTGCCCGGGGCAGCCCATCGACTGCAGTTCGGTGTACGTGCTCGATCCCGCGGGCTGACCGTCGCCACGCTGCCCCCGGCCCTTCACCTCGAATTCGCGTCCCTTCGCCTCCGGCGCGATCCCATCCCCGCCGCCGCCACTCCCCCCGCAACCGCGAGGCTCCCCGGTGCGGGACCGGCCCCGCCGCACCCGCAGGCGGGGGACCACTCCTCCGACGCCTGGCCCTCCGGGCTCCCGCCGTCGACGGCCGCGTCGTCGTCCGATGGCGAGGCGTCATCGTCCGGCGGGACCGAGTCGTCGTCCGGTGCCGGCGTGTCGTCGTCGGAGGGGGGGACCCAGCCCGCCTCGTGCACCGTCACCTCCACCTCCGGGCTCGACGCGGATCCGCCCGGGCCGGACGCGGCGATCCATGCGCGCCACCCGCCCGGCGCCATGGTCTCCGAGCCGACGTCCGTGGTGCCCGCCGCCCCCGGGAGGGCGATGCACCCCGCCTCCCCGCCCGAGACCGGGGCGCCGCAGATGGACACCGAGTCCGAAGGGCCCGACACCGACCAGCCCACGGTGAACGCCTCCCCCTGCGCCAGCTCCATCGGGGCGATGTCGAAGGCGTCGACCACCGGCGCGGCCGGGACCTCCTCCGCGCACAGCGAGACCCGTTCGTAGACGACGTCCGCCAGAAGCGGGTCGTTGGCGTAGCTCCCGTCGTTGGGGACTCGGACGGAGGTGTAGGGGATGACACCGCCCGCCTCGGGGCTGTAGTCCACCCCCACCGCCGACACCCCGTCCACGGACATCTCCGCCCAGCCGCCGCCCCACACGACCACGAACTCGTGGGTGTCCCCGGCGCTCCAGTCCCTCTCGCCGCTCCACGCCCCCAGCTCGCCGGTCCCCGACGCCCCGTACTCCATGCCGATCTGGAGCTTCACCCGGCCCGCATAGCCCTCGTAGATGTCGCCCGCCATCTTCACCTGGAGGAACTGGTCCACCAGCCCGTCGCTGAAGCTGCCGCCCCACGACGTGAAGGCCTCGGCCAGGTCGCTCTGGCTCAGGTCGTGTTCCTCCAGTCCGGTCACCACGAAGGCGAGCCGCCCCGCCGTGACGGGCACCGGCAGGTCGTACACCAGGCTGCCCCCCTGGGGGCGCCACCCCCCGGCGACGAAGGAGCCGCCGTATCGATCGGCCACGGTCGTGCCGCTGGACAGGTCGTCGTCGAACAGCACCGTGCAGGCGTAGGCCGGCAGCGGCAGCAGCGGCGGAACGAGGGCGACGAGGAGCAGGAGGCGCATGGTCAACCCCCGGAGCCGCGAGACTCGTCGGTGAGCAGCAACGACTCAGCCGGTGTTCCAGAGCCGGAGGGAGTACGCGTCGGAGCAGGATCCGTCGGTCGCGCGGTACGCCCGCACGATCACGTACCAGGTGCCGCCGTCCCCATCTCCGCCGAGGTCCACGGTCCCGTAGAAGTCCACCTGCTCGTCGGTGCTGCCCCCGTTGGCGCTGGCGATCCCGTCGTGGGCGATCACGTCGTTGTAGACCTCGGACCAGGACCTGCCCTCCAGGGCGGGCAGGTAGTTCTTGACCATGAAGAGGTCGTAGTCCTCCGACGAGGGGATGCTGGAGAGGCGGGCGTGGATCTCGAAGCAGTCCTCGAAGAAGCCGCACCACCCCTCGTCGTCGATGGCGGACACGGAGTACACGTCCCACTCCCCCTCGGGCCAGAGGTTCGCCGAGATCGTGATGTCCTGGTCGTCCCCCGACACGTTCCGGGCCGTCTCGTCGTTGGGCTCGTAGGAGTCCCCGGCGTTGTCGTCGTCCACGGCCTCGTCGCAGTCGTCGTCCACTCCGTCGCAGTCGGTGTCGGCCCGCCCCGGGTTCCTCCCGGACGTCGTGTCGTCGCAGTCCCCGCCGCACGTGGTCCACCCGTCCCCGTCCGTGTCGAACCCCTCGTCCACGGTACCGTCACAGTCGTTGTCGACGCCGTCGCACAGCTCGAACCAGTAGGGTCGGATCCCCGAAGCGGAGTCGTTGCAGTCTCCCTCGCACGTGCTCCAGCCGTCCCCGTCCTGATCGTAGCCCTCGTCGACGCTCCCGTCGCAGTCCTCGTCCCGGAAGTCGCAGGTCTCGGCGGCCCCGGGGTTCACGTCGGGATCGTCGTCGTCGCAGTCCGCGGGCGAGCACGTGGCGCCGTCGCCGTACCCGTCCCCGTCGTCGTCGGTCCCGGCACAGTCGCACAGGAGGTCCATGCCGTCGCAGTCCTGGTCGATGCCGTCTTCGCAGGTCTCCACACCCCGGGGATGGACGAGGGGCTGGGAGTCGTCGCAGTCCGGGAGGGCACACGAGGGTCCGTCGCCGTAGCCGTCCCCGTCCCCGTCGGACCAGAAGCAGTCACAGGCGTCGTTGGCCTCCCCGGGGGTGCCGAAGTCCCCCGAGTTCCCGATGGGGGTGGTGGCACCGCACCAGTTCCCGCCGTCGTCGTTGAGCGTCGCTTCCACCGACGAGGGATCGAGGCTCAGCGCCTGGCCCCACAGCGAAGGGAAGCCGGCGCCGGTATCGAACTCGACCCGGTCGACCTCGAAGCCCGCGATCTCCAGGATCACCTCGTCCCGGACCTCGTCCAGCGCGAAGCCCGAGTACTGGTAGTCGACGTAGATCCCGCCGTTGGTGGCGCTGTTGCCGTTCCGCCCCAGCACGGCGTAACGCCCCGCGCGGACGGTCACCGGCCCACCGGCCGAGACGACGTGCCTCTCGCCCCCGGCGTCGGCGATCGCCCAGCCCGCGAGGTCGATGTCCTCCGGTGAGGCGTTGTAGACCTCGACGTACTCCCCCGACGCGTCGTCGACGGCGCCGGGCCTCACCATCAGCTCGGTGATGACGAGGTCACCCTCCTCGGGCAGCACCTCGGCGCTCGCCTCGGCCCAGGGGCCGTCGAGGTCCCCGTCGGTGGGGGTCGCCCGGCATGTCCACACCTCCCCCAGCGAGGTCGCCGACGCGGGCACCGTCGAGGAGACGTGGGACGGCTCGGACACCCCGTCCCTCCACCAGGCGAACCGGTAGGAGACGGCGTCGCCGTCGGGGTCCACCGCCACGGAGACGACGGAGCAGGTGAGGTCGTCCACTCCCCGGGCGGGATCGGGCACCACCGTCACCACCGGGGCCCCCGGGGCCGCGTTCCCGATGAGCACCTCGTTGCTCTCGATGGGGACGCCGAGGTCGGTGCCGTCGTCCGGCCACGCGAAGCAGGTGACGGCGTCCCCCCGGGCGAAGGCGGGAGCGATCAGGGAGGGCGAGGGGTCGAAGGCGACCTCCACGCCGTTCACCATCCACTGGTAGCGGCCTCCTTGCGGGTCCCCGTCGGCGTCGTCCCAGCCGCCGGCGTCGCAGGTGAGCACGTCGCTGCCCAGTGGCGAGAGGGGCTGGAGCACCACCGACGCGAAGGACGGGGGGGTGTTGTCCACGGTGACGGACGCGGCGCCGACGGCGCTCCACTGCGTCCCGTCCCCCGCCCTGGCCTCGCAGGTCCAGACCTGGTCCCGAGTGGTCTGGGCGGCGTCGAGGACGGCGAGACCGAAGCCGGAGTCCACGCCGTCGACCTTCCACGAGTACTCGTACACCACCGCCCCGCCCTCGGGGTCGCTGGCGAAGGCGACGCACGAGAGGTCGTCGTCCGTGCGCGGATCGGCGGGGAAGACCTCGACCCCGGGAGTCCCGGGGGGCTGGTCGACGGCGGTGACGGTGAGGCCCACCGAGTCCGAGGCGATCTGGTCGTCGCCGTCGGCCACGGTGACGGTCACCACGTGCGCCCCCGGGCTGAGGTCGTCCCGCACGAACGACATCGACCCGTCCACGGCGGGGGCGTCGTCCGACAGGACCCCGTCCCGGTCCGACAGCCAGGTCACCCGGAAGGTCTCGGGCCCCCCACCCCCGGATGCCACTCCGGCGAAGGGCACGTCCTCCCCTTGATCGAACGTTGCCCCGTCGAGGGGCGAGAGGATCGAGACCGTCGGCAGGCCGTAGTCGTCCCGGACGTCCACGTCGACGAAGGCCCGCGCGTCGAGACCGTCGCTGTCCACGACCCGGACCTCCACGGTGTGGACCGCTGCCCGCGAGAAGGAGACGAAGATCGCCGTCCGGCCGTCGGTGTCCCCCACGGACGTGCCGAGTTCGATGTCGCGGTAGGCCCCCGCCTCGGCATCGAAGTAGGAGGCCGTCCACTCGATCCCCAGCCGCTCCGGGGGATCGAAGCCGTCGGACACCCGGGCGGCGAACTCGAGGCCCTCCCCGACGCGGACCTGGGGCGGCGTCCCGTCGGCGGCCGGAACCGGGGACAGGAGGGTCACCGACGGCGGAGCGTCCCCCGGGGTGACGATGGGTTCCGAGCAGCCCGGCATGGCGTAGAATGCGAGGGCCGCGACGGCGGCGGCGGAGCCGCGGGAGAGAGTGGTCATCCGTGCTCCAGGGGTCCAGGAGTCGGCCCCGTGACCGATGATGGAACGACATGCCGGTCTTGTTCTCAAGAAATCACGATCGCCCCCGGATCTTCCTTCCGTCCCTGCCTCCGATCCGGCGAGCCGGCTCGCGGGGAGGGGGGCCGCGGGATCCGGGGGAGGTCGCGGGACGCCGGGGCGTCGGGGACGGGTCGTGGTGACAGAACGGGATCGACCGCGAGGGGGAGGCGGCGTCTCCCCCGCAGTTGGAGCCGGATCCGCCGAGGTCCCCAAGGCCCTCCTGCTCGGGGGCGACGACGCGCTCTGGAGCTGGATGCGCGAGGAGATCGAGGCGGCGGGGTGGTGCGCCCGCTGGTTCGGCCCCCGCGCCGGCGTGGACGGGGTGACCGCGACGGTGCGGCCCGACGCGATCCTGATCGCCCCCACCACCGTCGAGGACGCCGTCGAGCTCCGGGTGGCCACCGGCCAGGACCGGGTCGTGCCCTGCCTGCTGCTCACGGGGCCTCCCTCGGAGCTCGACGTGGCCCGGCAGCTCGCGGAATACGGGATCGCCACCCTGCCCCCGCCCGAGGAGGACGCCGGCCTCGTGGAGATCCTCTCCGCCCTCGCCGCCTGGCTCGGAGAGGGATCCCGGACGGTCCCCCTGCGGCTGACGGCGACGCTGACCTGTGGGGACCGGGCCTACCCCGGCCAGGTCGTCCGCGGCGGCGACGAGACCGCCGAGCTGTCCCTGGCGCCGGTGGGGCTCCCCCGGGGTGCCGGGTCGGTCGCCCTCGGGGGCGGCGGCGAGCCGCGGGCCGTCGCTCCGGTGGAGGTGCTCACCGCCGAGGCCGCGGTCGGGGGCCCGGACGGTCCCGAGCTCCGGGTGGTGGTGCGGCTCGTGGAGGTCCCGGAGCCCTGGCCGTCGTGGGTGCGGGTGGACGGAAGACCGGCGTCCGCCCCCGATGCGCCCGCCCCCAGCCTGCCCGTCGACGCCGCCCTCGCCCAGGTGGTGGCGGTGGCGCGCGGGGAGGAGGCGGGAGCGACCTTGGCCGGTCCCCTGACCCCCATCCGGATCCGGGAGTGCCTGGAGGCGGGCCCCCCCGGCCTCCCGGGGCTCCTCGCGGAAGGCACCGAGGTGGAGGCGGACCGGGAATACCACCGGGACGTCGCCTCGCTCGCGGCCCTGTGGCTCCTGTGCGATCAGATGCTCCTCCGGGTCCCCGGCGAGGGGATCCCCGAACTCGCCGGCAAGATCTCCGACCTGCTGGGGTCGGCCCAGAGGACCTTCCGGGAGATCGACGGCCGGCGGGAGAGGGACATCTCGGCCTCTTCCCTCGGGCGGGAGCTGTACGTCGACCTCCGCGCCCGGTTCCTGGCCGTGGCCATCGACCTCCGGGACCGCTGGGCGGAATACGACCCCGACCGGGCGAGACGGTCCCTGGCCGGCTTGAAAACCGCCGCCGAGTACACGCCCGGGGCCCTGGCGCGGGGGGAGGTCGAGGCCCTGCGCCGCCTCCTGGCGACGCGGCGTCCCCCTGCCCTGGAGACAGCCTCGTGGGTCCGGAGCCGGGGGGCTGCCCGGAGGGAGGCGGTGCGGCGCTTCGGGGAACGCGTGGCGCGGCGGCTGGCGAGCCGCGGCGTGAGCGCAGCGCTGTTCGGCGTCGTCGCCGCGTGGCTGGCGTGGGGGATGTTCGACGAGACGCGGCGACCTCCCCCCGAGGACCTGCCGGTGGGCACGCTGGCGGCCATGTCCAACGGCCTGATGGAAGCCCAAAGGAGCGCCGGTGGGCGCGGGGACCTGGTGATCGCCACGGTGAACCCGGTGTTCTGGACGATGCTCGCGCAGTCCGAGCGTGCCGAGGAGGCGAACGCCCTGCGGAGGCGCCTGGGGGACCAGGGAGTCCGCCTCGCCTACCTGTACGATCCCGAAGGGCATCTGCTGGCGATCCTGGACGGTGAGTCCGTCACCCTGGTGAACCGGTACGCCGCGGAAGGGCGTTGAGCGGCGGGGGGTCACCGCGGATCCCCTCCGCCCCCCGCGTCCGCCGCCAGGGGCGCGGCGCCGGGATGCTCCCCAGCATGGCCGACCACGTCCCCGATGTCCGAGAAGACCACCCGGACGCCCGCCGCCGCCCCTCCCCCACCCCGGACCTCCAGGACGTCGTAATGGGGGTCTCGATCGAGGTTGGCCGTCGCCACGACGCGGTAGGTCCCCTCGCCCCCAGGGTGTCCGAGCACGTAGTTGTACTCCCCCTTCTGGAGGCTGCCGTCCGGCCGGGCCTCGAAGCCGTCGGTCCCGCCGAGGTCGAGCTGCGCGAACCGGCCGGCGTAGCGGCCCGGGTGAGTGGAGGCGTACCGGTCCTGGCGTTCCTGGATGCGCTCCAGCGCGGCGACGGCCGCGGCTCGCCCGGCTCGGCCCTTCAGCACCTCGGTGCCCCGCACCATGGCGAGGGCGGCCAGGACGAGCAGCGCGCCGGCGTTCACCCAGAGGATCGCCCGCCGGAACTCCGCGTCCGGACCCGTCCGGCCCCGGCCCCTCCGCGGGCCGCCCGGCGCGACGCGGCCCCCGCCCGTGCTCGCCAAGATGATCATGGTCCGCAAGCCTAGCAGAGACCGTGAGTCCGTCGAGCCCCGGAGCGTCCGGGCGGGGCGGATCGGCGCGCTCGGCCCCGATCCCCCTCACAGGTCGAGCTCGTCGACCTCCTCGGCGCGGTCCATGATGAAGCTGAACCGGGCGCTGGGATCCCGCCCCATCAGGTCGGCGATCACGTTCTCGGTCTCGAGGCGGAGGTCCTCGGGGATGGTCACCTGGAGCAGGCGCCGCCGCTTCGGATCCAGGGTCGTCTGCCAGAGGACCTCGGGCATCATCTCGCCCAGCCCCTTGAACCGCGTGATCACCGGCCTGGCGTTCCCCTTGGCCTTGGCGACGATGCGGTCCCGGTGGGAGTCGTCCAGGGCCCAGTGGGTCTCCTTGCCCAGGTCGATCCGGTAGAGGGGGGGCTGGGCGAGGTACACGTGCCCGGCGTCGATGAGCCCCTTCAGGTGGCGATAGAAGAAGGTCAGGAGCAGGGTGGCGATGTGATGGCCGTCGGAGTCGGCGTCCATCAGGAGCACCACCTTCCCGTAGCGGAGCCGCGCCGGGTCGAAGTCCCGCCCCATGCCGCAGCCGAGGGCGGAGACCACGTCGGCGAGCTCCTTGTTCTCGACGACCTTCCGCGTCCCGGCCTGCTCGGCGTTCAGCACCTTGCCCCGGAGGGGCAGGATCGCCTGGGTCTCCCGGCTGCGCCCCTGCTTGGCGGAACCGCCGGCGCTGTCGCCCTCGACGATGAACAGCTCGCTCTCCGAGGGGTCCGTCGAGGAGCAGTCCGCGAGCTTGCCCGGCAGGTTGAGGCGGTGGGAGACCGCGGTCTTGCGCCGCACCTGCTGCGCGGCGGACCGCGACGCCTGCCGGGCGCGGGCGGCGCTGACGATCCGCGCCGCCACGGCCTCCCCCAGGGTCCGGTTCTGGTGGAGGAAGGTCTCCAGGGCCGGGCGCATCGCCGACGCGAGCTGGCCCCTCACCTCGGGGTTGTTGAGCTTGTCCTTGGTCTGGCCCTGGAACTGGGGCTCCGGCAGGAAGATCGAGACCACCGCGGCGATCCCCTCGCGGATGTCCTCCGCGTTGATCGTGACTCCCCGCGGAGTGAGATCGTGGGTGTCGAGGAAGTCCCGCACCGCCTTGCCGAGGGCGTCCCGGAAGCCCTGCTCGTGGGTCCCCCCCGAGGCCGTGGGGATCCCGTTCACGAAGCTCCGCACCGTCTCGTCGGTGGACTCGGTCCATTGCAGGGCAAGCTCGATGCGGAAGGGGTCCACCACCTCCAGGAGGAAGGGCTGCTCGTGGGTGACCCGCCCGCCGCCCTTGTCGACGTACCAAGCCAGGAAGTCCCGGATCCCCCCCTCGTTCCGCCACTCCCGGGCGGTCCCCGCGGCCTCGTCCTTGAAGGCGATCTTCAGGCCCTTGTTGAGGAACGCCTTGATCTCCAGCCTCTCGGCGACGAGGTCCCCGTCCATGCGGGTGTCGCCGAAGACCTGGGGGTCGGGCCGGAAGAAGATGGTGGTCCCCGAGCCCCGCGCCGGCCCCACCTGCTCGACGTCGGTGACCGGCCGGCCCCGGCGGTAGCGCTGCTGCCAGGTACCGCCGTCCCTGCGGATGGTGGCGACGAGTTCCTCGCTGAGGGCGTTGACCACCGACGAGCCCACGCCGTGGAGGCCCCCCGAGGTGATGTAGCTGCCCTGATCGAACTTCGCGCCGGCGTGGAGGGTGGTGAGGATCACCTCCAGCGCCGAACGGCCGGTCTTGGGATGGACGTCCACGGGGATGCCGCGGCCGTTGTCGGTGACCGTCGCCGACTTCCCGTCCCCGTGCAGGACCACCTGGATCTGGGTGGCGTACCCGTTGATCGCTTCGTCGATGGCGTTGTCGACGACCTCCCACAACAGGTGGTGCAGCCCGTCCCGCCCGGTGCCGCCGATGTACATCCCCGGACGCTTGCGGACCGGCTCCAGCCCCTCCAGGACGGTGATGTCCTTCGCGGTGTAAGTCCCCGCCGTCACGTTCGGGCCCGTCGCGCCGTCAGCCACCGTCGCCCCCTTCCCCGCCGCCGGATCCTTCGTCCTCGCCCTCGGTGAGCCCCGTCTCGAGCTCCAGGGGCGGGAGGATCACCTTCACGAAGCGACCCCGCTTCACCACCTCGTAGCCGCGCCCCCCGCGGGAGACGACGGGGTACCGGGTCTCGCGCACGATGACCCGCGCACCTCGGTTGGTCTCCACCTCGAGCCCCTCCCGTCGCTTGTGGACCAGGGTGAAGCCCAGCAGGCGATCCTCGTCGTCCAGGCGCATCGCCTGGAGCCCCAGGCCCGGACCCCGGAGCAGGTTGATCTCCTCGACCCGGAAGAGGATCACCCGTCCCCTCTCGCTGGCGACGGCGACGGCCTCCGTCCCGTCGGAGAGCTCGACCCCCAGCACCGCGTCCCCCCCGATCTTGCCGTCCAGGCGGGCGAAGCGGCGACCGGAGCGGGTCGAGGGCTCCAGGAACGACTCCAGGCCGAAGCGCAGGCACTTGCCGGCCCGGGTGAGGGCGACGGCGTAGGGTGGGCGTGGGTCCCCCTCCAGCACGGCGGCGAGCGCCTCCGGGGCCGCCGCGGGCATGTGGCGGCGGTCCGAACACAGGACGCCGACGACGCGCTCGCCGTCCTCGAAGTTGAACAGGCGCTGCACCGGCTCGCCGTGGCCGGTGGTCTGGGGGACGTCGGCGACCCGGACGGTGTAGCAGGAGCCCAGGTTGGTGAACAGGGCGACGGACTCGGTGGTGCGGGCGCGGAAAAGCCAGCCCACCTCGTCCCCCTCCCGCACGCGGATCGAGGAGACCTGGGTCACCCCCTTCTGCCTCTTGATCCAGCCGCCGCGGGTGACGACCACCCACGCGTTCTCGCGCAAGATGTAGCGGTCGGGGTCGAACTCCGGCTCCTCCTGGTCGCCTCCGACGACGGAGCGGCGCCGGTCGCCGTGGAGCCTCAGCACCTCCCTCAGCTCGGCGCGGACCACCGCCCAGCGGGCGTCGGGATCCCGGAGCAGGGCCTCCAGGCGCTCCGCCTCGGCCCTCTTCTCGGCCAGCTCCTCGCGGATCGCCTGGATCTCCATCTTCGCCAGCTTGTAGAGCTTCGTCTCCAGGACCGCGTCGGCCTGCAAGGCGTCGAGCCCGAAGCGCCCCATCAGCCTGGCCGCGGCGTCCGCCTTGCCCTCGGAGCTCCGGACGATGCGGATGGCCTCGTCCAGGGCGTCGAAGACCTTCTCGAACCCCTCCAGGATGTGGATCCTCTCCCGGAGCTTCTTCAGGTCGTACCGGAGCCTTCGGGTGACGACCTCGAACCGGAAGCCCAGGAACTCCTCCAGCATCTGCTTGAGGTCCACGCGGCGGGGGGCCGGGACCCCGCTCTCCGTGGGCACCAGGCACGTCATGTTCACGTGGAAGTTGAGTTGGAGCGGGGTGTGGCGGAACAGGTAGGCCATGGCCACCTCCGCCTCCTCGCCCCGCTTGATCTCCAGGACCACCCGGACCTGGTCCGTGGACTCGTCCCGGACGTCGACGATCTGGGGCACCCGCCTGGCGACGATGAGCTCGGCGATCTTCTCGACGATGGCCGACTTGGTGACGCCGTATGGGATCGAGGTGATCACCACCACCTTGCGGCGATCGACCACCTCCGTGACGTACTCCCCCCGCAGGCGGACCGGTCCCGAGCCCGTCTCGTAGATCGCCTGGAGCTCCTCGCGGGAGTTGAGGATCCGGCCGCCGGTGGGGAAGTCCGGGGCCCGCACGTGCCCCATGAGCTGGGGGACCGTGAGCGTCCGGTCGTCCACCAGGGCGATGGCCGCCTTCACCACCTCGGAGAGGTTGTGGGGCGGCACGTTCGTCGCCATGCCCACGGCGATGCCGGCGCTGCCGTTGACCAGCAGGTTGGGGAACCGGGCCGGGAGGACCGTGGGCTCGGAGGTGGTGCCGTCGTAGTTCGGCCTCTCGTCGACGGTCTCCTTGCGGAGCTCGTCCAGCAGCTCCTCGCTCAGGGCGCGGAGGCGCGCCTCGGTGTAGCGCATCGCGGCGGCGCCATCCCCGTCGATGGAGCCGAAGTTCCCGTGCCCGTCCACCAGCGGATAGCGCAGCGAGAAGGTCTGCGCCATGCGCACCATGGCGTCGTAGATCGCCACGTCGCCGTGGGGATGGTACTTGGCCATCACCTCGCCGACGATCGCCGCGGACTTCCTGAAGCGGGCGTCGTGGGTGAGGTGGAGGTTGTGGAACATCCCGTAGAGGATCCGGCGCTGGACCGGCTTGAGGCCGTCCCGGACGTCGGGGAGGGCCCGGGAGGTGATCACCGACAGGGCGTAGTTCAGGTAACGGCGGCGGGTCGCCTCGTGGAGGGCGACGGGCTGGACCGATGGCCCCGTGGGGGGGGGCGGAGGAGGCGGGGCGGAGCCGCGCCGGGGAGGGCGGCCGTCGCCTCCGCCGCCGGGCACCGGGAGGGGAAGATCGAGCTGGGAGCGGGGCATGGCGGCCATGTATAGGGCAAGCCCGGGGGCGGAGTCCAGGGTCGGCGACCCATCACATACAAGAAGCGTACGATAGGGCGCGGGTGCGGCCGGTGCAAGGGGCCTTCGCGGGGCCCCCCGGGGGGCCGACCGGGCGGTCTCGTCAGGGTCCGAGCGGGGCTCCGCCTTCGGGCCGAGGTACCGGCGTACCCAGACGAGCCGCGCGGCCCCGGGCCTCGGCGATCCGGGCGCGGACCTCGCCCTCCATGGCGGCGGCGCGGGCGCGCCCCGGGGCGGAGTCGGCCGGCGCCCCCACCCCCAGGGTGCCCGGCCGGCAGGTCCAGGTCCCCCCCGGCGCCTCCTGGCAGCCCAGGGAGGCGCCAGCGTCGAACAGGGCGTGGTAGCGGTACTCCGCCCGCTCGGGAGGGCATCTCCAGCCGCAGGGGCTGGATGTGGCGAGCACGGGTCGGGAAGGAGGTGCCGCGCCGGGGGCGTCCAGCAGCCACGCCGCGAAGGACCGACCGTCCGCGGCGACGCCCGGCCCCGGTGGCGGCAGGGAGACTCCCACCAGATCCGCCAGGGTCGGCATGAGGTCCACCTGGGAGGCGGTCCCGGAGCGCACCGTCCCCGCCCCGCGCCCGTCGGGGAAGCGGACCAGGAGGGGGATCCGGACGAGCTCCTCCTCCGGGAAGGTGTCGCCGGAGGTGGAGGGATGCCCGATCCAGCCCCGCTCGAAGAGCTCCTCGCCGTGGTCCGCGGTGATGACCCAGATGCAGCGGTCCAGCACGCCGGTCTCGTCCAGAAGCGCACGGATCGCCGCGATCTGCGCGTCCAGGGCGGGGACCTCGGACTCGTAGAGCCGGCGCGCCCAGGCGCGGGCGGTGTCCACGTCGCCGGGGGTGCCCCGGGGCACCGTCCACTCGGCCCTCATACGGGCCACCAGGGGGTCCGCGGCCACGGCGTCGGGGAGCTCCACCGGGCCCGCGTAGGGGGTGTGGAGGGTCGTGAGGTGCTGCCACAGGAAGGGTCGACCGGCCACGAAGGGGCGCATCGCCTCCACCGGATCCCCTCCGTCGGGGAGGGCGGCGCGGAAGCCGAGGTTGCGATACCCCTCGACCCCCGCGAAGTGCCCGATGGGGTCCCAGCCCGCGGCGGCGAAGGCCTCCAGGGGCGTGGTGATCCCCGGGGCGAGGTCCATCCCCCTCCCCTCGACCCCGTGGGCGGGCGGCGACAGCGCCGTCAGCAGGGAGATCACCGAAGGCAGGGTCCAGGCCGAGTCCGCCCGGAACCCCTCCACCCGCACCGACTCCGCGAGGATCCGCCGGAGCGCCGGGGTCGCCGCCGGCCGCCCGGGCGGCGGGAGCACGTCGGCCCGGAGGGCGTCGACGGTGAGGAGCACCACGGGCGCCCCGGGGTAGGCCGGAGGGGATCCCGCCGTCCCCCCGACGCCGCTGGAGGACGGGGGAGCAGGCCTCCCCACGAGGGCGGCGGCCAGGGCGGCGGCCAGGGCGGCCGCGAGCACGGGCCGGCGTCCCCCTCCGTGGGCGGACCCGGCACCTCCCTCCCCTTCCCGCGCGCCGCGGACTCCGGCGACGGCGGCGGCCAGGGCCCCGAGGCCCGCACCCTGGGCGTTGAGGGCGACGTCCCGCCAGTCGAAGACCCGCGACGGGATCGCCCCCTGGATCACTTCGTCGACGAGTCCGAGGGTCGCGGCCACCGCCGCCGCGCCCACGACCGGGGCGGCGCCCGCCCGACCGCCCGCCCCGAGGGCGCGGTGGGCGAGGACCGCCAGGACGGCGTACTCCACGAGGTGGATCCTCTCTTCGGGCATGTCGAGGGCCGACGCCCGGGCCCACGCCGCCGCGGCCAGCGCCCCCGCGGAGGCGAGCCGGAGGGCGGGCCTCCGGTGACCGGCGATCCGGGCCAGGAGGAAGGCGGCAGCGAAGGCGAAGGAGGCGGCGACCGCGGCCCCCAACCATCCCCGGGTGCGCAGGGCATCGAGGGGCACCCGCGCGTAGGGCAGGGTCACCCACACCGCGCCCGCCGCGGCGGCCAGGGTCCCCCATGCGCGCCGGGACTCCACACCCGCCGAGGCGGACCGGGCGGGGCCGGCCGGCGGGGTACCTCGGACGAGACGAACGACGCGGTCGGACACGGGCGGAAGGATAGCAGCGCCAGGGCGAGCGGGCGTCACCGACGACGACGCCGGAGCCCGGGAGGAGCCGCCGACCCTCGCCGGATCTCCGACGTGGCGGGAAGGGGCGGAGCCGGGCTTCAAGGCGGGGCCCGGCGGGCCGAAGAGGAAGACGGCCCCCGGAGCGGCGTCGGTGGCTCGCCGTCGGCGGGGAGGGAGGTGCGTCAACCATCGGTGATCCAAGGAGAATCTCCTGGGGCGGACCACCGCCCCCCCAACGGGGCCGGGCTCCTCCGCCGGGTGCGCCGGCGCGTCGGACCCCCAGGGGACGGCGGACCCGATCCCGGCGAGCCGCCGGTCGCCCGTTGCGCGCGGGGGCACTCCCTGGCAACATTCACCTGGTTCCAAACAGACGGTTCCGCGGACGGGCCCGACCCGGCCGCGGTTTCCTCAAGGGGTCCGGTCACCGGGCCTGCTCCACTCCGCCGCGGCCCGCGGCGCCCCGTTCGGGGGCGCGGGCGCGGGATCGGGCCGAGCGGGAGCGGAGGATCGGGCCGACGGCGGGGCGAGGTCGCCGACCGCCGGGCGGACACAGGTCGAGCCGGCCCCCGGGGCCGGCGGGTCAGGACCGGCGGCAGGACGCCGGCTCGGAGAACGGGCGACATGAACTTCAGGGAGTTCCTCAACCACGCGGGCCCCGCGTTCTACGTCAACATCGCGGTGTCCATCCTGGCCCTCGGGATCATCGTGGAGCGGATCTACGCGGTGTTCTTCCGCCTCCGGATCCCGGTGAAGCCCTTCATGGACGCCGTCGAGAAGCAGCTCCTCGCCGGGAAGGTCGACCGCGCGATCCAGATCTGCTCCTCGTACCCCGACGCCGCGCTCCCCGGGGTGATCCGGGCGGCCCTCACCCACTCGAACCTCGGGGGAGCGGCGGTGGCCGGCGCCATCGAGGAGGCCATGAGCGAGGTCGCCCCCAAGGTGAACAAGCGCACCTCGTCCCTCTGGTCCCTCGCGAACATCGCCACCCTGGTGGGCCTGATCGGGACGATCTTCGGCCTGATCGGCGCCTTCGCGGCGGTCGCGGTCGCCTCGCCGGACAAGAAGGCGGAGATGCTCTCCATCGGCATCGCCGAGGCGATGTACAACACGGCCTTCGGCCTCACCATCGCCGTGTCCTGCATCGGCGCCCACCTGCTCCTCACCGGCGCGACCAAGGGGATCGTCGAGAGCATCGAGCACGCCTCGGTCCGGATCGAGAACCTCCTGGCCCGCTCGCGGTCGCAGTCCCGCCGCGGGCAGTACGAGTCCGCCTGACGGGGGAGGCCCGGGGGGAAGACGCCCGGGCCACGGAGATCGACCCATGAGCCGGACGCGACGCTTCGGTGGACACGGCGAGGGGGAGGACATCGCCGAGAGCGAGCTGAACCTCGTCCCCTATCTCGACATCATGGTCAACCTGATCATGTTCATGCTGGTCACGGTGTCCTACCTGGCCCAGTTGAAGGTGATCGACATCGTCGCCCCGAACTACGGGGCCGACGCCAGCGGCAAGACCGAGAAGTCCGAACCCGAGCGGAGCCTCACCCTCGCCATCACCGAGAGCGGCTACACCATCCTCTCCAACGATCCGACCCTGGGCCGGTTCTCGGTACCGATGGCCGGGGGCGACTTCGACTATCGCGGCCTGACCAGCAAGCTCTCCGAGCTGAAGTCCCAGCACAAGATCTCGAACACGCTGGTGGTCGTCGCCGCCCCCCAGGTGGCCTACGCCGCGGTGGTCAAGACCCTGGACGCCGCCCGAGCCGACGGCGAGAAGCAACTGTTCCCCGACGTGGCCCTGGGTCAGGTCTACGGCGGCAAGTGAAGGGGCCGGGGAGTCCATGAGCAAGCATCCGGGCGGAAAGGACCCCGCCGCGAGCGCGGCCGCCGACGCCGGCACCGATCCCACGCAGTGGGAGGCGGACTACGGCGACGAGGCCGAAGACGAGGAGGAGCTCGCCCGGATCCGCCGGCGCCGGCGCCTGAAGGCCCGGGCCGGGCGGTCCATCGGCGACCAGATCCGCGAGCTCAACCTGACCGCGATGATGGACATGATGACCATCCTCCTGGTCTTCCTGCTCAAGAGCTACGCGGAGCAGCCCGAGAACCTGACCATCAGCGACAAGCTGACCCCTCCGTTCTCCACGGCGACCAGCGACGTCCAGGCGGCGGTGACCATCACCGTGACGGCCGAGGAGATCCTGGTGGACAACAAGCCCGTGGTGAACCTGAAGGAGGACGGCCTGCCCGCCGATCCCCAGGGCCAGGGGCGCAGCACGGTCATCCCCTCCCTGTTCGAGTCCCTCCAGGAGCGGGCCGCCCAGCTCAAGTCCCTGGAGGAGCGCGGCGGCGCCCCCTTCGACGGCCGCCTCCTCCTGGTGGCCGACAAGTCCGCCCCCTACCGCCTCGTCACCGCCGTCCTCTACACCGCCGGCCAGGCCCACTTCAGCCAGTATCGATTGGTGGTGCAGAAGGCCAGCGGCGGCAAGTGATCCCCCCGGGGCCGCGGCGGCCGTCCTCGGCCTTCCCCGCCTCCCGCCCCGCTTTCCCCGACGCGGGCCCCGGCCGCCGCGCGCCCCTCGCCGTCACCGCCCCAGGGACGCGACGAACCCCCCGTACACGCCCGGCCCAGTCCCGTCGTGCTCGGGGTGCCACTCCAGCCCCACGGCGAGCCAGTCCCCCGTCGCCTCGACGGCCTCGACACACCCGTCCGCGGCCTCGGCGGAGACCGTCAGGCCCCGCCCCAGCCGCGCCACCGCCTGGTGGTGGGCGCTCCGGACCCGCCTCTCCCCCGGGCCCAGCCACGCCGAGAGGCGGGTGGACGGGAGGACCCGGACGAGGTGGTCCACCGGCGCAGACCCGTGACCGTGGGGGATCCCCCCGGGCCTCCCCTCCAGGTCCTGGATCAGGGTGCCGCCCCGGTGGACGTTGAGCACCTGCATCCCGTAGCAGATCCCGAGCACCGGCACGCCCCGGGCCTCGCAGGCGGAGAGCAGGGCGAGGTCGGCCTCCACCCTCTCCCTCACCTCGGGCTCCGTCCGGGGCGACTCCGTCGCTCCGTAGAGGTCCGGGGGCACGTCGTCGCCACCGCTGATCACCACGCCGTCCACGCGCCCCAGGGCGGAGACGGGGGTGTCCGGCCCCCAGAGGAGGGGCGCGGCGCCCGCGGCGGCCAGGGCGCGGGCGTAGGCGCGGTGGACGTACAGGTAGTCCTGGCCGGGGCGCAGGCGCAGGCCGGGATCGATGCACACCGAGACGGCGACGACGGGAGGAGGCAGTCGGGGCTCCGGCGATCGGGCGGGATGCCAGGAAGGGAGGGCCCTCACCCCGGGCGAGGGAGTGCAGGATGACACCCCGGCCGGACGCCCTGCAACGGGCGGGGTGGTGCGGCGCGGGGGGGGCCGCTATCATCGGGCCCTCCCGCCATGGCCCGATCCCCCCGCGCCCTCGCCGCCGTCCTGGTCGTGCTCGCCGCAGCCGCGGTGGCCGTCGCCCTTGCGCTGCGGGAGCGCCGGCCCCTGTCCGTGGACGGCCCGGCCGAGCCGCCCCGCGCCGCGGACAGGCCCGACATCCTCCTCGTCACCATCGACACGCTGAGGGGGGACCACCTGGGAGTCGCCGGCGGCCCCGAGGGGGTGACGCCCCGGATCGACGCGCTGGCCAGGGAGGGGGCGTGGTTCGGGGACGCCGAGACCCCGGCCCCATCCACCCTGGCCTCCCACGCGAGCCTCTTCACGTCGCGGGTCCCCCACCGGCACGGGGTCAGCCGGAACGGATACGTGCTCCAGGACGACGCCGTGACCCTGGCGGAGCGCCTCGCGGGCGCGGGCTACGAGACCGCCGCCTTCGTCAGCTCCTTCGCGGTGGTGCGAAACACCGGGATCGGCCAGGGCTTCCGCACCTTCGACGAGGGCCGGATGGAGATCCGGGGGGGCTACCACATCGAGCAGCCCGCCGAGGTGACCAACGCCCGGGTGCTGGACTGGTGGGCGTCCAGGAAGGCCGACGCCCCGTGGTTCGCATGGGTCCACTACTTCGATCCCCACTACCCCTACCAGCCCCCGGAGCCCTTCGCCTCCCGGTTCGCGGGGGGCTACTCCGGCCCCGTCACCGGCTCGATGCGGGACGTGAAGGCGGTCCGGCTGCGTTTTCGAGATGGGGGAGACGTCGGCGAGGAGGGCCGCCAGCTCCAGCGACTCTATGCCGGGGAGGTCGCCTACACCGACTTCCGCCTGGGGGAGCTGCTGGACGGACTGCGGGAGAGGGGCGCCCTGGAGAGGGCGGTGGTGGTGGTCACCTCCGACCACGGCGAGACCTTCGGCGAGCACGCCTTCGGGGCGTACGACCACGGTCAGAACGTCTACCGCACCAACGTCCACGTACCGCTGGTGGTGTGGTCGCGCCGTTGGCTCGCTCCCCGGGGGAGGATCGAAGGAGCGGCCTCGATCCTGGACCTGGCACCGACGTTCCTGGCGTGGGCCGGGGCGCCCGCCCTCCCCGAGGCCGAGGGCATCGACCTGCGGCCGGTGCTGGAGGGGAAGGCCCCTCTCCCCCTGGACCGGCGGCTGTACGCCGAGGCGACCCGGGGCAGGAGCCGTGGGGGGACCTCGGGATGGCCCAACGCCTCGTTCTCCCGGGCAGTCCGGGAGGGCGAGACGCGCCTGGTGCGCCGGCGATCGGGGATCCGCCTTCGGGACGAGCTGTTCGATCTGTCCCGGGACCCCGGGGAGGCGCGGGACCTCTCATCGGAGGCCGGCTCGGACGACATGCTCCGGCGCCTCAGGGAGGGGATCTCGGAGTTCGACCGCTCCCAAGGGGCCTTCGTCGCGCCCCGACCGATGAAGGACATCGAGACCTTGGAGCGGCTGATGGCCCTGGGCTACGTCGACGATGCCCGGTCGGCGGCGGGGGGCGAGGGGACGGCGGGGGGCGAGGGGGAGGACGAGGACGACGGCGGGGGCGGGTGAGGGCTCACCGGTCGCACCACGCCCGAAGGCGCTCCCCGGCGGCGTGGAGCGTCTCGTCCTTCTTGGTGAAGGTGAAGCGGAGCTTGGTCCGCCCCAGCGCGGCGTCCTTGTAGAAGGAGGAGCCCGGCACGGCGGCGACCCCCACGTCCCGGACCAGGTGGCGGGCCAGGGCGACGTCGTCGTCCCACCCGAGGTCCCGGATGTCGGTCATGACGTAGTAGGCGCCCTCGGGGTCATGGCAGCGGAACCCGGCCTCCCGCAGGTAGCCCAGGAGGATCCGCCGCTTTCGGTCGTAGTCCTCGGCGAGGCGTGCGTAGTACGAGTCGGGCAGGGACAGGGCGAACGCGCCCGCCTCCTGGAGGGGGTGGGGCGCGCCGACGGTCAGGAAGTCGTGGACCTTGCGGATCCCCGCGGCGATCTCGGGTCGGGCGATGGCCCAGGCGAGGCGCCAGCCGGTGACGGAGTATGTCTTGGAGGCGCCGCTGATGGTGACGGTGCGCTCCATCATGCCCGGCAGGGTGGCGATGGAGACGTGGCGGCGGCCCCCATAGAGGATGTGCTCGTAGATCTCGTCGGTGACGACGAACAGGTCGCGGTCGATGGCGACGTCGGCGATCTGGAGCAGCTCCTCCCGGGTGAACACCTTGCCCAGGGGGTTGTGGGGGGTGTTGAGGATGATCGCCCGGGCCCGGGGGCCGCAGGCGGCCCGCAGCTCGTCGGGGTCGAAACCGAAGCGCCCCGTAGCGTCCTCCCGCAGCGACACGTAGCGGGGAGAGGCGCCGGACAGGATGGAGTCGGGCCCGTAGTTCTCGTAGAAGGGGTCGAAGGTCACCACCTCGTCCCCGGGGTCCACGAGGGCCAGCAGGGTGGCGATCATCGCCTCGGTGGCGCCGCAGGTGACGGTGACGTCCAGGTCGGGATCGCACTCGATCCCGTTGAACGTGCGGACCTTGCGGGCGATGGCCTCGCGGAACGCGGGGGAGCCCCAGGTCACGGCGTACTGGTTCTTGCCGTCCCGGAGCGCGGCGGCGGCAGCATCGATGAGCTCCTCGGGGGGATCGAAGTCCGGGAACCCCTGGGAGAGGTTCACGGCGCCGTGCCTGCGGGCCTCCAGCGTCATCGTACGGATCACCGACTCGGTGAACTGGCGGGCCTTGTGGGAGAGGAGGGGCTCGGGCATGGGGCTGGGGTCGTCCCGTCGGTTGGAGGGCACAGGGTAGCACGGGGACCGCGGCACCCCGGCGGGAGGACCCGCACCCCGGGGGACACCCCCGGGGAGTCGGGATCCGGACCTCCCTTGACCTCGCCCGCTCCCCGGCGGTAGCCTCTCCGCCCATGGGACGCGGGAGGGCGCCCCTCGCCGGTGGGTGGGATCGGCGCGTCCTCCCGAAGGGAGCGCCGATGTGGGTGGATGACCTGAAGGACTTGAAGCGGGCGGCAGTTGCCTTCGACCGGGAGGAAGCCGAGGCCTTGTGCTCGGCGATGGTGGGGAGGTTGGACGCCGGGGCATCGCCTCCCCCCGAGGACGTCTCCAAGGAGGTCTTGAAGGTCCTGCGGGGCAAGAGATGGTTCGGCCCGATGGCGCGGGCCGCGGAGGCCCTGGTGGGGGCTGGGCAGGGGAGCGCCGGGGTGCGCCGTCAGCTCGGCCAGGCCCTCATCGAGGGGAGGCGATTCGACGAGGCGCTGGATGTGCTGGAGGCCCTGGCGCGGGACACTGCCGGGACGGATCCCAGCGAGAACGCCGAGGCCCGGGGCCTGATCGGCAGGCTGTTCAAGCAACGGTACGTAGACGGGGGCAACGGCGACGCCGGCGAGCGCGCCGTGCAGCTCCGGCGCGCCATCGAGGCGTACCACGGGGTCTGGGTCCAGAACCCCGCCCTCCACAACTACCAGGGCATCAACGCCGCGGCCTGCGCCCGGCGCGCCGAGAGGGACGGGGTCGCCGTCCCCGACGGGGTGGACGCGGCGGTCATCGCCGTCCGGGTCCTGGGCAACCTCTCGGCGGTGCCCAAGGACAACCTCGCCGCCTGGGGCCTGGCGACGGGCGCCGAAGCCTGCCTCGTCCTCGATCACGGCCTGGACGCGGTGCTGGAGTGGCTGAAGCCCTACGTCGCCCGCGCCGACGCCGACGCCTTCGAGTTCGGCTCCACCCTGCGACAGCTCCGGGAGGTGTGGCGGATCGACGACGACGATCCCCTGGGGCCGGCGGTGGCCGTGCTGCGGGTGGCCCTCACCCAGCGGGAGGGGTTCCGCGCCGACCTCGAGATCGGCGACCTGCACGCCGCCGCCACCGTCGTGGACCGGCGCCGCGACGAGTTGGAGAAGGTGTTCGGCGAGGCGGGCCCGGTGGCCCTGAGATGGTACCGGGAGGGCCTGGAGAGGGCCCGGGGGGTGGGGAGGATCGAGGACCCGAGGGGCCGGGGGATCGGCACCGGCTTCCTGGTGCGGGGCGGGGACCTGTTCCCCGGCTCCTGGGGCCTGGGCGACGAGGAGGTGCTGGTCACCAACGCCCACGTGCTGAGCGCCACGGAGCCCGGAGCCCTGCGCCCGGGGGAGGCGGTGGTGCGCTTCGAGGCCCTGGAGGAGCAGCCCATCGAGGTGCCGGTGGGGGAGCTGCTGTGGGAGTCCCGGGTGGGGGAGCTGGACGTGAGCATCGCCCGCCTGGGGAGGGCCGTCACCGCCCACGCGCCCTACCCCCTGGCGGCCGAGGACGAGCCCGCGTTCACGCCCGGGGGGCGGCGCCGCCTCTACGTGATCGGCCACCCCCTGGGGGGCGACCTGTCCCTGTCGCTGGAGGACAACTTCCAGGTGGGCTGGGGGTTCCCCTTTCTCCACTACCGCACCCCCACCGAGCCGGGCAGCTCGGGGAGCCCGGTCTTCGACGACCGCTGGAGCCTGGTGGCGGTCCACCACAAGGGGAGCGAGCGGCTGCCCCGCCTGGACGGAGGGCCGGGCACCTATCGGGCGAACGAGGGGACCTGGATCCACGCGGTCCGGCGCGCGCTGGCCACGGCCCCGGCACGGACCGTGTCTCCGCTGTCCGGGGCCCCGCCGATCGCTGCCCGCCAGGGGTTCTTCGTCGCCTATAGCCACCGCGACAAGAAGTGGCTGGAGGACCTCGAGGTCACGATGAGGCCCGTCCTCCGGGGGGGACAGGCCGCCGATCTCTGGTCCGACAAGCGGATCCCCCCCGGGGCACGCTGGGAGCGGGAGATCGAGAAGGCCATCGGAGCCGCCAGGATCGCGGTGCTGCTGGTGTCCCGGCAGTTCCTCGCCTCGGACTTCGCGCAGCAGCAGGAGGTCCCGAGGATCCTGGAGGCCAACCGGCGCCGGGGCATGAAGGTGCTGTGGATCCCCGTGAGCCACACGTCGCCCGAGTTCCGCAAGGAGCTGGAAGCCCTCCAGGCCCTCCACGACCCGGACACTCCCCTGGACTCCCTGCCGAAGCCGAAGCGGGAGCAGGCGTGGGGCAGGATCGGCGAGGAGCTCCTCAAGGCGGTGGACCGCGAGCCCGTGACCTCCCCCGCGTGAGCGCGCTCCCCCCGGTGCGCCGGAGCCGCCTCCGCGCCGGCTCGCCTCCCCCGCCCGGCCCACCCACCCCTTGCCCCCGCCTCCCCCCCTCCCCTATCTTCCCGCCCGCCACCCTCGCCCGCCCCACCCACCCGGAGGCCCCCCATGACCACGACGCCCACCGTCCGCGAGATCGCCGTGCTCGGCGCCGGCACCATGGGGGCAGGGATCGCCGAGGTCGCCGCCCGGGCGGGCTACCGGGTGGCGCTGCACGACGTCACCCAGGAGGCCACCGCCCGGGGCCTCGAGCGGCTGCGGGCCTCCCTCGCCCGGGCGGTGGAGAGGGGCAAGCTCGCCGCTGGCGACGCCGATGACGCCCTCTCCCGGTTGCGGCCCTGCCCCGACCTGGCCGGCGCCGTCGCCGCCGCCGACCTGGTGATCGAGGCGGTGCCCGAGCAGATGGACCTCAAGACCGCGCTGCTGGCGGAGGCCTGCCGCCACGCCCCCCGGGGCGCGACCCTGGCCACCAACACCTCCAGCTTCTCCATCGGCCGTCTCGCCGAGGCCACCGACCGGCCCGAGCGCTTCGTGGGGATGCACTTCTTCAACCCCGTGCCGGTGATGCTCCTGCTGGAGGTGGTGCGGGGGGAGCGAACCTCCGACGGGTCCGTCGCCCTCGCCCGGGCCGTGGGAGAGTCCCTGGGCAAGACCTGCATCACCGTCCAGGACTCTCCCGGATTCGCCACCAGCCGCCTCGGGATCTGCCTGGGCAACGAGGCCATGCGGATGGTCGAGGTGGGGGTCGCCTCCCCCGCCGACATCGACACCGCCATGCGCCTCGGCTACCGCCACCCCGTCGGCCCCCTGGAGCTCTCGGACCTCGTGGGCCTGGACGTCCGCCTCGCCATCACCACCTACCTGTACGAGAAGCTCGGCACCGACACCTTCCGCCCACCCGAGATCCTGAAGCGCCTCGTCGCCGAGGGGCGCGTCGGCAAGAAGGTCGGCAAGGGCTTCTACGAGTACTGACGGGGGGCGGCGGCCCGCCGCGGTCACGGCGCCGGGGCGCGGGCCTGGGGGAGGGGGCGCGCCGGGCGGGGCGTCAGGTCCAGCCGGAGGGCCACCGAGGGCTGCTCCAGGTCGGGGTCCACGGTGACGTCGGCACCCAGGCTCCAGCAGCGGCAGGGGGAGCGGTACTCGAAGGTGTAGACCTGCTGGACGAAGCGGCGGCGCCCCTGGTCCCAGAGGTCCGCCAGGTCCACCCGCCACCGCAGTCCCAGGTGGATCCCCGAGAGGATCCCCTTGGGATCGGGCACGTAGGGCCCGAACCAGGTCTGGGGCGCCCACGTCGCGCTCGCCCAGAGCTGGGCGACCTCGTTCCGCTCCGTGGGGAGGCTCCGCAGGGTGGGCGTGGGGTCCCCGCCGACGTGGACCGCCCCCTCCCCCGCCTCCTGGCCCCGCAACCAGTCGAAGCCGACCCTCACGGCGTTACCGTCGGTCCCCTTCGTGCCCGCCTCCACCGCCAGGTAGGGGAGGGTGTCGCCGTACAGGTCGAAGGCCCCCCGCAGCGCCGCCCGGGTGCGCGCCCCGTCGTAGAGCGCCTCCACCCGGAGGGGCCCGAACGGGCGGTCGCCGTCCATGCGGGCGGTGCGGGTCATCTCCACGTCCTCCCACAGGCGCAGCTCCACCGCCCTCGCGGTGCTTGCCCTCCCCGGCACCGACCCGGCGCGGTCCACGAGCCACCGCTGGGTCACCCCCGCCGCCAGCGTGTGGTGGACCACCGCCCGGTCGCTCCGGAAGACCAGGGGGTGGGGCTCCTGGAGGGTCGCGGGCGTCGCGTCCAGCTCCACCCACGGCTCGATCACGTGGCGCACCCTCCCCTTCTTGCCCGCGAAGTCCCGGAACAGGGCCGTCCGGAGGTCGAAGCCCAGCGACGGGTGGACCAGGTAGCCCAGGTCTTCGGAGGGGCGGTAGCCGTCGTAGAGCACACCCCGCACCCCCACCCGGGGCGTGAAGGTGAAGATCCCCCCCGCCTCCACCTCGGTCCTCAGCACCGCCTGCCCCTCCACCCGGTCCAGGCGGTGCACAGGCTCCCCCTGTTCGTAGCGGTGGTTCCCCTCGCTACCGTTCCCGTCAGGACCGCCGGGGTATCCGGTCCTCCCGGGTCCCACTCCGTCCTGCCCCACGTCGTCCCAGCCCGTGTCGTAGGCGCTCCCGGGGTCCCACAGGTCGGGCACGGCCGCGAAGTGGTCCGCCCGCATGGAGAGGTCCAGGGTGAACCGCTCCAACCCCGTCACCGGGGCCCGCAGCCGGACCGCGTCGGCGAAGAGCCCCGGGATCCGCTGGAGTCCGTAGGCGTTCCGCACCTCGCCCAGGTCCCGCACCAGGGTCGCCGTCACGCCCCCCACCCACGGCCCCCGCCTCGCCGTCCCCCACAGGTAGGAGGGCAGGTACTGCAGGCTCCTGCCCTCCAGGTCCTGGCGGAAGTCGCGGAACCACAGGTCGTCCCGGGTCAGCTCCACCTCCGCCCCGAAGGTGTAGGGACCCGGGGTGAGGAGGCTTCGGAAGGAGAGGTAGAAGCGATCGTCGTCGTAGCCGTGCTGCCCGAGGTCGTTGATCACCTTCCCCGGCCACCGCTCCCGCAGCTCGTCCCGCAGGTGCTGGTCGTGGATCCAGTCGAACCGGAAGCTCCCCCCCTGCTCCGGCCCCGCCATCCACCGGAACTCCAGGCCCGCCTTCAGTCCCCGGGTGTCGACCCAGGTCGGGGTCACCGTCAGGTCGGTGTGGCGCGACGTCACCACGAAGAAGGGGAGCCCGATCTGGAACGGGTTGGTGCCGCCCACCCGGACCTCGGGCAGGAGCAGCCCCGAGGAGCGGCCGTCGGTCAGGGAGACCGAGCCGAAGGGCATGGGCAGGACCCGCCTCCCCTTCACCATCCACCAGCCCCGCCTCCAGCTCGCCCTCCCCTCCTTCGACACCCGCACCGTGCGCGCCGCGATGGCCCACGACGGCTCGCCCGCGGGGCACTCGCAGGGGGAGAGCCAGGCGTCGTACAGGAAGATCCGCCCGTCGGACAGCCGCGACAGCCGCTCCGCCCGCATGGAGAAGCTCCTCGCCACGTCCTCGGCGGCGACCTTCACCACTACCGCCGTCGCCGCGCCCACGTCGATCTCCGCCGACTCGAAGGTGAGGCGCCCCTCGGGGGTCTGGAGCTCCCCCCTCCCCTCCACCCTCCCCGTCCTCAGGTCCAGGTCCACCTCCAGGCGGTCGCATCGCAGGGTCCGCCCGCCCAGGCGGACCACCACCCCTCCCCGGGCCCGGACCACCCGGCCGCCCTCCGCCACCTCCATGGCCTCGGCGTCCACCTCCACCGGCCCGCTCGGCGTGAAGTCCAGCACCTCCGGGGCGAGGCGGGGCAGGCGGACGCTCACCGCCGGGCCGGACCGCTTCGCCCCGTCCCCCCTCCCCTCCTGGCCCGCCGCGCCGCCGGGGCCGGCGAGCAGGCCCAGGACCACCCCCAGGGCCAGGAGGGCCCGCGGCGCCGGACTCGCCCGGGTGGCCGCGGGCCGGCCGCTCACCGCTCCGCTCCGCCGTCCGGGGCGAGCACCTCCCGGGCCTCCCCCACCAGGAAGAGGGAGCCCGCCACCACCACCTGCCCGCCGGGACCCGCCAGGACCCGGGCGCGGGACAGGGCGTCGCCGCACTCGGCCGCCACCTCCACGGGACCGGCGAAACCGACCTCCCGCGCCGCCTGCGCAAGGACCGCGGGGGACTCGGCACGGGAGCTGCGCGCCGCCGCGCACACCGCCGCGTCCACTTCCCCCAGCAGGGGCGCCAGCATCAAGGGGATCGCCTTGTCCCTGGAGATCCCCAGCACCAGGACCCGCGGCCCGCCGGCTCCCCGGGTCGACCGCAGCCACGCCGCCAGGGCCCGGGCCCCCTCGGGGTTGTGGGCCCCGTCCAGCACCGTCTCGGGCGGACCGGGGAACCGCTCCAGGCGCCCCGGCACCCCCGTCCCCGCGAGGACCCGCGCCACCGCCTCCGCCGGGGCCGGGCCCAGCACCCCCTGCTCCACGAGGCGCTCCCAGGCCCGCGTCGCCAGCGCGGCGTTCCGGACCTGGTGGGCCCCCAGGAGCCGCAGCGGCGGCCCGGTCCTCTCCCCGGCGGCGCTCCGGTACCGGAACTCGCCGGGAGAGCCCTCGGCGTGGAACTCCCGGCCGAAGCGCTCGACCCGGGCGCCCCGCTCCCGGCAGAGCCGGACCAGGGCGTCCCCGCCCGCTCCCGAAGCGTGGGTCACGCACTCCCCCCCCGCCCTCACGATCCCCGCCTTCTCCCAGGCGATGGCCTCCAGGGTGTCCCCGAGGTGGCGGGTGTGGTCCAGGTCGATGGACCCCACCACCGAGAGCACGGGCTCGCAGGCGTTGGTGGAGTCGAGGCGCCCGCCCATGCCCACCTCCAGCACCGCCAGGTCCACGCTCCGCTCCCGGAACCAGGTCAGGGCCAGGGCGGTGCACGCCTCGAAGAACGTCATGGGCGCCGCCCGCGGGTCCGACGCCCGCAGCGCCTTCAGGTCGCCGGCGAGGCGGAGGAGCTCGTCGTCGCGGATGGCCTGCCCGTCCACGGCGAACCTCTCGTTCCAGCGGACCAGGTGGGGAGACGTGAAGAGCCCCACCCGCGCCCCCGAGGCCCCCGCCAGGGCGGCGAGCAACGTGGAGGTGGAGCCCTTGCCGTTGGTGCCCCCCACCAGCACCACCGGGAACTCCCGCTCCGGCCTCCCCAGGACCGCCAGGACGTGGCGGATGGTGTCGAGGCCCAGCTTCATGCCGGTAACCTCGAGGTCGGCGATCAGGCCGTCCAGGAACCCGGAGGCGGGAGATCGGGGGGAGGCCCCGGGGGCGGAGAGGGGGGACGCGGTCAAGGAGGACGCCCCCTCACGCGGGGTCGGTCAGGAGGCCGAAGAGGCGGGCCAGGGTGGGCCGCAGCTCCCGGCGGTGCACGATGGCATCGAGCATCCCGTGGTCCAGCAGGTACTCCGAGCGCTGGAACCCCGGAGGGAGCTTCTGGCGGATGGTCTGCTCGATGACCCGGGGGCCCGCGAACCCGATGAGGGCCCTGGGCTCCGCCAGGATCACGTCGCCCAGCATGGCGAAGCTGGCGGCGACCCCGCCGGTGGTGGGGTGGGTCAGGACCGAGACGAAGGGCACCCCCAGGCGCCGCATGCGCTGGAGGGCCGCGGTGCTCTTGGCCATCTGCATCAGCGAGAGGATCCCCTCCTGCATCCGGGCCCCGCCGCTGGCCGACACGATCACCACGGGCGCCCGGTCGGCCGCGCCGTACTCGAAGAGGCGCGTGACCTTCTCGCCCACCACCGAGCCCATGGACCCGCCCATGAACTGGAAGTCGAAGGTCCCCAGCCAGATCGGCCGGCCCTCGATGGTCGCCCGGCCATTGATGAAGGCGTCCTTGCCCGCCCGCTTCGCCTGGGTCTCCTCCAGCCGGTCGCGGTAGGACTTGGAGTCGAAGAACTTCAAGGGGTCCTGGGGCGAGATCCCCCGGTCGGTCTCCTCGAAGGAGCCCTCGTCCACCAGGAGCCGCACCCGGGACCGCCAGTCCAGGGGGAAGTGGTACTGGCAAAGGGGACAGACCGAGGCGTTGGCCTCGACGTCGGGGACGTGCAGGATCTCCGCGCACCCCTCGCACTTGCGCCAGAGGTTCCCCGCGCCGTTGTCCCGGCGCTCCGCCCCCTGGGGCTCGACGCCTGGCTTGTGGGAGAACCACGGGCGCTCCCCGGCGGAGCGATGCTCGGTCATGGGACGAGTCTCCTGGACTCCCGCGTCGCCTGGGCGAGCGGGCGCGGGATCATAGCACGCGCCGGACCGGCGACGGCCGGTTCAGACCCCGGCGCCGGCCCCCAGGACGGCGCACACGGCGTCGTGGAAGGCGGGGCGGAAGGCGCGGATCCGGTCGTCGCCCCGGCTCGGGTGCACGCGGTTGGTGAGCAGCACCACGGTCCTCCGCCGGGGCACGTCGATCCACAGCGATGTCCCGGTGAAGCCCAGGTGGCCGAAGCTCCGGGGCGAGAAGTGGCGGCCCGCGGACGAGGCCCCGGGGGTGGGCGTGTCCCAGCCCAGGGCGTAGGTGCGGCCGGGATCGGGGGGGACCCAGAAGCGCCGCGCCACCTCGGGGGGGACGGGCCCCGGCTCCCCGGCGTCGGCCCGCAGCCAGGCCCCGCCGAAGGCCAGGAGGTCGGCGGCGGTGGAGAAGATCCCGGCGTGCCCCGCGACCCCGCCCATCGCCCAGGCGTTGTCGTCGTGGACCTCGCCCCGCAGCACCCCCCCGCGCCATGGGCAGTCCTCGGTGGGCAGGCAGGCGGGGTCCCCGGCGTGGGAGCGGAAGGGATGGTAGGCGGTGTCGGCCAGCCCGAGGGGCCCGCAGACCTCCTCCTCGACGAAGCGGTGGAGGGGCCGCCCCGCCCTCTCCGCCACCAGCTCCCCCAGCAGGATGAAACCCAGGTCCGAGTAGACCTGGGCCTCCCCGGGCGCGGCGACCGGCGGCTCGGCGCGGACCCGGGCCAGCATCGCCACCCGGGCGGCGGGCGAGAGGCCGACGGGCAGCCCGTCCCGGGCCTCCTCCGCTCGGACGGCCTCGAACCACGGCCGCCACGCCGGCAGCCCCGAGCGGTGCCGGAGCAGGTCCTCCACCGTGGCGCCCCGGTGGACCACCTCGTCCAGGGAGAGAACCCCCCGGTGCCACAGCAGGCCGACGGCGGTGGTCGTGAACAGCTTGGTGAGGGAGGCGACGTCGAAGCGCGACCCGGGCCGGGCATCGCCCACCGCCTCGATCACCGGCGGCACGTCCCCCGCGGCGACGGCGGCGACGGCGGAGGGGAACACGCCCTGCCCCCGCCCGTCGGCCAGGACCCGGGCCATGACGGCGCGCAGGGCCGCGCCGCCCCCCTCACCCGCCATCGATGGCCGCCACGGGGGAGCCCGCCCGCCGCCTCGCCAGGGGCTCGCGGAACGCCACCGTGCCCGCGCCGGCGTCGATCTCCACCTCCGCCCCGATGGGGAAGCACAGGTTCGTGGCGCCGTGGCCGAAGGGCAGGTCCCAGACCATCGCCAGGGGCAGGTCCCGCAGGCACCGGGACACCACGTCCCGCAGGCCGTAGGAGGCCCCCTCCCCCACCGGGCAGTCCACGAACTCCCCGAAGGCGATCCCCACCGCGTGGTCGAAGAGCCCCGCCTGGCGGACCTGTTGGAGCATCCGGTCGATGCGGTAGGCCCTCTCGCCGACGTCCTCCAGGAAGACCACCGCCCCCCGGGTGTCCACCTGCCAGGGCGTCCCGCAGCTCGCCGCCACCATCGTCAGGGAGCCGCCACAGGCCCGCCCCCGGGCCACGCCGGGGCTCAGGCAATGCCAGTAGGCGTCCCCCCGCGCCTGGAGGGGGGGCAGGCGTTCCGACCGGGTCAGGGCCGCCAGCAGGCGCTCCCGGGAGGGCTCGTCCACCCGCCCGGGGAGCCCCGCCGCCATGGGCCCGTGGAGGGAGACCAGGCCGGTCCGGTCCGCCAGGGCGTTGAGCAGGACGGTGAGGTCGGAGCAGCCCACCAGGGGCTTGGGGTGGCGGCGGACGAGGTCGAAGTCGAGGGAGGGGAGGAGCTGCTGGCACCCCGTCCCCCCCCGCACGGCGACGACGGCGTCCACATCCGGATCCTCGAACGCCTGGTGGATCTCGGCCACCCTCCGCCGCGCCGGCCCGGCGAGGTAGTGGGCGCGGTCCGCGATGTCGCTCCGGTAGACCACCCGGAAACCCCGGGACTCCCACCAGGAGACGCCCTCGGCGAAGGCGCGGGGGTCGAAGGCCGAGGAGGGCGCGACGAGCTGCACCGTCGCCCCCTGCCCCAGGACGCCGCCGCGGATGGGGGCGGGACGGGGCGCATCCGTGCTTGCGGGCTCACCCATCGTGTCGGCGGTGGACCAGGCGCGGGCGTGGCGACGTGGAGGTGTTGGTGGCCCCGGCAGGAATCGAACCTGCGGCCCCCCGCTTAGGAGGCGGATGCTCTATCCACTGAGCTACGAGGCCCCATCGGCGGCGTTGTAGCAACGGCCGCGCCCCCTGGCAAGCCCAGGCGTGCCGGACCGCCGCCGGGGAGGCCCGCGGGATCCCCTCGCCCCGCGTTCCTTGACGGGGCCCAGGGGGCGTGGTACCTCAGTCGCCATCCTCGGGGTCCGCCGCGCTCCTCCGCGCGGTCCTCCGGGGGGACCACCGTCCGGGTCCGGCGCGGGCGGGTCGGAGTGCTGCATGGTCTTCCACCTTCGGGGTCTCGCCCTCGGCGCATGCTCGGCCTTCCTGCTCTCGTCCTCGGGCTGCACCGACCAGACGCCGGCGGACGACGACACCTCGGGCACGGACGACGACGCGACCCCCGGCGACGACGACTCCACTCCCCCCCCCGACGACGACACCACCCCCGACGACGGGATCCCCGACACGTACCGCGGGCTCTACGTCTCGATGCAGCTCGACGGCTCGGGCAACCCGGTGGTGGCCTACTACGACAAGGACACCACCGGGGTCGGGATCGCCCGCTTCGACGGCTCCGCGTGGATGCGGACGGCTCCCCCCGACCTGGGCAACCCCGTCAGCCCCGAGAAGGCGTGGATGGACTCCAAGGACTGGGGCAAGCACGTGTCCTTCGTCCTCTCGGGGACCACCTGGCACCTGGCCTTCCAGGACGTCACCGCAAAGACCCTGAAGTACGCCAGCTCCTCCGACGGCGGGAAGACCTGGACCGTCGAGGACGCCGACGCCGCCACCGGGGGCGGACTGTTCGCCTCCCTCGCCCTGGACTCCTCGGGGAGCCCCGCCATCGCCCACCACAACTCCACCGGCAAGGACCTGCGCCTCGCCCGCCGGAGCGGGGGCTCCTGGAGCGCTTCGGTGGTGGACGAGGGCACCGACGGCGTCGACGCCGAGGGCGGCACCGTTGCCGCGGACGTCGGCCAGTACGCCTCCCTCGCCGCCGACGGGAGCGACCTGAGGGTCGCCTACTACGACGCCGCCAACGGCGACCTCAAGCTGGCCGCGGGCCTGACGGGCGCGGCGACCATCACCACCGTGGACTCCGCGGGGGACGTGGGGGCGTGGCCGGCGCTGTTCCGCTCCGGCACCGGCTGGGTGATCGCCTACCACGACGTCGGCGCCCAGGACCTCAAGCTCGCCCGGGAGGCGGGGGGTACCTTCACCGCCGAGGTGGTGGACTCCGGCGACTACGTGGGGGCCGACTCCGCGGTGGCCGAGATCGGGGGCAAGCTCTCCATCGCCTACTTCGACGGGGTCCAGAACGACGTGAAGCTCGCCACCGACACCGGCTCCGGGTGGGGGATCCGGGCGCTGGGCGGGGGCGCCTCCGAGACGGACCTGGCGGGGGCGGTGGGGTACTCCAACAACCTGATCGCCGACGCCACCGGCAAGCTGCACGTCGCCACGTTCCGCTACGACCGGGGCGACTTCGTGTACTCCAAGACCAGCCCCTGACCCCCCTGCCGGGGAGGTACCTCCCTCGCCCCCCCTCCCGGCAACGGGAAATCCCTACCCTTCGATCCTCCTCTGCACCGCCCGGAGCAGCCAGCGGTTCGCCTCGGCGGCGCCGGGAGCCAGGAACACCTCCGGGCTGGGGGTCTCGGGGTCGAACACCGTCCCCGGCGGCTGGTCGTTCAGGACCACCTCCGGCGGCCTCCCTCCCCGCACCGCCGCGTTCACCATCTCCAGGGCGTGGCGCAGGTACCCCTCCTGGGCGTGGTCCCACGACGATTGGAAGCGCAGGTAGGCGCATGGGATCCGGCCGACGTGGCGGACCGCCTCCCGGGGGAGCCAGTACTCGTCGTCCTGGAGGGTGTGCCCCATGGCCGGCGCCATGATCTGGCCGAACTTCGTGATGACGTGGCGGTCCGATGGGCCCTCCCAGTCGATGAGGTAGCCCACCCCCAGCCGCTCCCCCTCCCGGGCCAGGACCGGTGCCGCCATGGCGACCCCGAGGGAGATCGACAGGACCCCCAGCCGGTCCCGGTCGGTCCCGGGGTGGCCCGCCACGAACTCCAGGGCCGCTAGCAGGCTGGCCTGCTGGTCGGGGCCGGCGGCGTCGTCCTCGCCCCACGATCGGCCGACGCCGGTGGGGTCGAAGTGCAGGACCTGGGCGCCCAGGGCGGCGATCTCCCGGGCGCCGACGGGGTACGTGAACCCGTCGAAGTCCGTCCCGGCGCCGTTCCGCCCCGGCACCAGCACCACCGCCGGCAGCCTGCCCCGCGCCCGGACGGGGCGATGGAGGTGGGCGTAGACGCGGAAGCCCTGGGCGGTGGTCAGCCACACCTCCTCCTCGGCGATGGGGCCGGCGGAGAAACGGGCCCCCGCCGCCCGCAGCCTCCTCGGCACCTCGGCGGAGACGCGATCGAGCCGCCTCCGCACCCTTGCCACCACGTGGTCCATGGACATCCTCCGGGAGGGAGGCGAACGGTACCACGAAAGCCCCCGGCGACGGGGGGTGGTCCCCTCGGCCCCCGACCGACCCGCGACGCCGGCTGTGCCGGACCGCTCGGCGCGCTATGATGCGCGGCGATCTCCCGGAGGAGGTCCAGCCCGTGACCCCACTCGCCCACGCCCGAGTCGCGCCCCTGCTCCTGGCCACCGCCGTCCTCCCCGGCTGCGGCCCCGGCCTCGACCTCGTCGAGGACCCCTCCTACCGGGCCCTGCCCCGGACCGCCCCGGGGGTCCTGCTCCTCGCCGCCCTGGAGGACGACCTCGTCCGGGTGCACGGCACCGTCACCGACGGCCTGTGGTTCGACCTGGACGAGTCGGTGGCGCGGGAGCAGGCCTTCGAGTACGCCCTGGTCGACGCGGCGGGGACGACCCTCTACAGCAACGGGTTCCCCGGCCCCATGCAGGTGAGGGAGTACCTGGGGGCCTACACCGAGCCCTACGGCGTGGACCTGCTGGCCGCCTACCCCCAGATCGGCCACTTCCCCCTGCTGATCCCGCGCCTCGATGGGGCCGTGGAGGTCCGCTTCTCGCTGCGGGACGAGGCGGGGAGGTCCCAGGAAGCGGGGGTCTTCCCCCTCTCCCAGGTGGACGCCATCGCCGCCGACATCGCCGACGCCCACCCGGAACCCGTCGGCACCGAGGCGCTGTGGACCAGTGGGGATCCCGAGCACCGCCTCGACATCGCCATCCTCGGGGACGGCTACACCGCCGACCAGATGGACACCTTCCGTGACCAGGCGGCCGCCGTCGCCGACGAGATCCTGGGCCGGGAGCCCTTCGGGGCCTACGCCGGCGGCATCAACGTCTGGAGGGTGGACACCCCCAGCGAGGACGAGGGGGCGAGCTTCGACTGCACCGGCCTGGCGCCCTGCGTGGACGACTGGGCGGACAACGCTCTGGGCTCCATCTTCGCCATCGCCATGATCAACGGCCTCCTGGGCACGGACTACTCCGACCGCATGGTCTTCCAGCTCGACCAGTGGAAGGTCGCGAAGGTGGCGGCCCACGTCCCCTTCGACACGGTGATGGTCCTCGTAAACACTGGAAAGCACGGGGGTTTCGCCGTCTACTACGCCTCGTTCACCAACGCCGACGACCGCTACGCCGAGGTGGGCACCCACGAGCTGGGTCACTCGCTGGGGCTGCTGGGGGACGAGTACGTGAGCGACGCCTGCGTCGTGTCGCCCCGCCTGGGGCTCCCCCCCAACGTCTCGGAGTGGGCCGACGGCGACCCCTCCTGGGCTGCGTGGATCGACCCCGCCACGCCCCTGCCGACCCCGAGCGACGCCGGCGACGACGTGGTGGGGATGTTCCCGGGCGCCTTCAACTGCACCGACCTGTACCGGCCGGCTCCCTCGTGCAAGATGAAGACGAACTACGGCGAGTTCTGCCCGGTGTGCCGCGAGCAGATCGTCCGGCGGATCTACGACCACGTCGACCCCATCCAGTCGACCACGCCCGAGGTGTCGTGGCGCCCGGGGGGCTGGGAGGTCTCGGTGCCCACCCTCCACGGCGACGTGGGCCTGGAGTGGCAGCTCGACGGGAAGGTGGTGCAGGACACCGAGGCCAACGAGCCGCTGGTGCTGCGGGCCGAGGACGTCGCCGAGGGGGAGCACGTGCTGTCGCTGCGCGCCGTGGACCGGTCCCCGTGGATGCGGGGGAACGACGCCGGCCTGGTGGACGAGGTGTGGTGGCGGTTCACCCGCTGAGCCCCTCCGGCGCCCCCCAAGCCGCTCCGACCGCCGAGGCCGTCGCCTCCCTGATCCGCGCCGCCGCCGGGATCCAACCCCGAGCGCCCGGGACGCCGGGCTGGATCGACCGGAAGGCCGCCCAGGTCGCCGCCCTCCTCGCCCACGCCGCCCTCACCCTGGGGGACGCGCCGCGGGGACGCCCCCTGGTGGTGGTGGACGCCGCCTGTGGTCACGGTTACGCCGGCCTGGCCTTCGCCGCCCTCCTCGCGCCCGGTCTCGGGCTCCGGACGCGGGTGCTGGGGATCGAGAGGGACACGGACCGGGCGGCGGAGGCCCGAGCCCGGGCCCGGAGGGCGGGCGTGCCGGACGTGGAGTTCGTCGCCGCCGACCTCGCCTGCGCCCCCTTCCCCGACGAGCCCGACGTGGTCCTGGGCCTGCACGCCTGCGGCCCCGCGGCCGACGCCCTGCTGGCCGCCTCCGTCGCCGCCCGCGCCCGCCGCGTGCTGCTCGTCTCGTGCTGCCACCGCAAGGGCGCGGTGGCCCTGGACCGGAGCGGCCTGCCGGGCGGCGGCCTCCTCGGGGACCGGGCGCGCCAGGTGGTCACCGACGCCCTCCGCGCGCTCCGCCTGGAGGCGGCGGGCTACCGGGTGGAACCCGTGGAGCTGATGCCGGTCCACGGCACCGCCCGGAACCTGCTGCTCCGGGCCCGGGCGACGGGGGGCGAGCGCCGGGCCGCCGCCGCCGCGGCCCAGCTCCGGCGGCTGGAGGCGTTGTTCCTGCCCCCCGGGGACTGACGCGGCGCGCGGATCCCTACTCCTCCGCCAGGGCGGCGGGGAGCTTCTTGTAGATCCCGCCGAAGCCGCCGTTGCTCATGATCAGCACCACGTCCTCGGCGCGGACGTCGGCCTCCACCGCCTTGATGATGGCGTCGACGTCGGGGAGGGAGCGGGCGTTGCCCCCCCGGGCGTTGATGGCCTCCACCAGGGCGGGAGGGTCGAAGCGGTCCTCCTCCGGCAGGTCCGCGGCTTGGTGCACCGCGGCCACCAGCACGCGGTCCGCCCCCTCGAAGGCCCCGGCGTACTCCTCCTGGAACACGCGCCGCCGGCTGGTGGCCGTGCGGGGCTCGAAGACCGCCCACAGCCGCCGGCCCGGGTAGCGCAGGCGGGTGGCGGCGATGGTCTCCTTCACCGCCGTGGGGTGGTGGGCGAAGTCGTCGATGATGGTGACCCCCAGGACCTCGGCGATGACCTCCTGGCGCCTTCGCACCCCCTCGAAGGAGGCGAACCCCTCGGAGATCTCCTGGGGCGTCAGGCCCAGCTCGGCGAGGACCGCCGCGGCGCCGGTGAAGTTCAGCAGGTTGTGCCGGCCCACCAGCCGCACCCGGGTCTCCAGGAACGCCTCCCCCCGCCGATGGATCCGGATGGTCATCCCCTCGGCGTCGGGCCGCGCGATCTCCCCCCGCCACTCCCGGTCCTTCGACTCGCCGTAGGTCTGGACCCACCCCTCGCAGTCCTCGATCACCTCCCGCACCGAGGGGTGGTCGGTGCAGGCGACCATCAGGCCGTCGTCGGGGATCAGCCCCGCCAGGCGGCGGAAGGCGGCGTCCACGGCCTCGAAGTCCGCGTAGATGTCCGCGTGGTCGAACTCCACGCTGGTCAGGATCGCCGTGCGGGGGCGGTAGTGGATGAACTTCGGGGTCTTCTCGAAGAAGGCGGTGTCGTACTCGTCGCCCTCGACGACGAAGGGTCCCCCCTCCCGGCCCAGGGCCTGGTTCGCGCCGAAGTTCCTCAGCACGCCCCCGATCAGGAACCCGGGCTCCCGTCCGGCCCGGTGCAGGGCCCAGGCGATCATCGACGACACCGTGGTCTTGCCGTGGGTGCCCGCCACCACGACGGAGTGGCGCTTCGCCAGGACGAGCTGCCCCAGGGCCTCGGGGAAGGACGTGTAGGCGAGGTCCGAGGCCAGCAGGGCCTCGGCCTCGGGGTTGGTCCGCCGGATGGCGTTGCCGACGATCGTCAGGTCCGGACGATGGGAGAGGTTCTCGGCCTTGTAGCCGCGCATCACCTGGATCCCCATGGCGGCGAGCTGGTCGCTCATGGGGGGGTAGACCTGGTCGTCCGAGCCGGTGACGGTGAGCCCGGCCTCCCGGAGGAGGCCAGCGAAGGCACCCATGCCGGTGCCGCAGATCGCCATGAGGTGGACCGTCCGGATCCGATCGAGGGGGGGGATGTGGCGGGGCACGATGCCCTCCGTGCGGCGCGTGGAGCCGGGTCGATGGGGCTAGATGGGCGGCCCGACCCCCGGGGCATGGCGCGCGGGGACCGGACGGCGGAGGCGGCGGCCATGGAGCCGTCGCAGGGCCGCCATTCTTCTCCCGACGGGGCTCCGGCGCAACGGTGGGCCGACGATCATCGGTAGTGATGGAGGGCCCAGAGGATCCGGGCCCCCGCCCGGACGACCCCCGTGACGGTGCCGGAGATCTTGCTCCTGCCGATCCGGCGCCGGTAGTCGACGGGGACCTCGACGACCCGCCAGCCCGCCTTCAGGGCCTTGAGGTGCATCTCGGCGTTCCAGCCCCAGGTGCGGTCCTCCATGCCCAGGTCCAGCAGGGCGGGGAACCGCACCGCCCGGAAGGGGCCGAGGTCGGTGAACACCTGGCCGTGGCGACGGCCGATCGCCTCCGCCGCCAGCCAGTTGCCCAGCCGCTGGGGCGGCGTGAGCGCCCCTTTCTCCGCCCGTCCCAGGACCCGGGAGCCGATGACCATGTCGGCCTCGCCGGCCACCACGGGGCCGACGAGGCGGTGCATCTGCCCCGGATCGTCGCTGAAGTCGGCGTCCAGCACCACCAGCACGTCGGGAGGGTTCGGGCGCGAGGCCAGCCACGCGATCCCCTTGAGGCAGGCCGCCCCGTAGCCCCGGCGGGGCTCCCGCAGCACCACGGCGCCGTGGGAGCGGGCCACCTCCGCCGTGCGGTCGCGGCTGCCGTTGTCCACGACCACCAGCGCGGCGCCGAGGTCCACGGGCACCGCGGCCAGGACCATCGGGAGGGACGCCTCCTCGTCGAGGGCGGGGATCAGGACGGCGATGCGCAACGGCGTGGGCGGCTCACAACGACACCTCGATGGAGACGCGCGCGGTGTCCTGGCCGCCCCGGCCGTCGGTCACCGTCAGCTCCACCTGGGCTTCCCCGGCGTGGCACGACGAGCCGCCGATGGTCTCGAACCGCACGTCGGCCCCCTGGCCGATGACGGAGCACGAGGTCGAGGTCCACTCGTACTGGAGGAGGTCGCCGTCGTCGTCCTCCGCCTCGGCGTGCAGGATGATGGAATCGGGGATCCGGACCGACTCGCTCTCCGGGGAGATCTCGAGGATGCGGGGCGGCGTGTTCGGCGCCTCGCAGCCCCAGGCGAGGGCGAGGAGGGGGAGGCAGGCGGCGGTTCGGATTTTCACGGGCACGGCTCGGAGCGCGGAGGCCCCCGGCACGCCCCCGCTCCAACGGGACCGACAGGGTACCCGTCCCTCATGTGGGCCGGCAAGAGGGCCGAGATCCTGGTTGAAACCGGCGGATCGCGGGTTTAGGCTATGGCACGCGCCTGCGGCGCCCTCCGGGAGCCCGCGGCGCGCGCCCGCCCCGCCGTCCCGCGCGACCTCCTAGGGGAGCAAGCCTTGACCGACTCGCCCAGCGTCCTGCACGGGAGGACATCCCGCCTCGCCTCGACCGGCCTCGCCCTCGCCGCCTCCTTGTGCCTGCTGGGCGCCGGGATCGGCCCCGCGGCCGCCGCCGGGACCAGCGCCGACGCCCCCTTCGCCGCCACGGGATCGGTCTCCGCCGAGGCCGCGCCCCCCGGCGGGCGGTTGGACCTGCTCTACACCGTCCACGTACACCCCGGCCACTACGTGTACCGCGAGGCCACCACGGTCACCGTGACCGACGCCGGCGGGCTGAAGGTCGAGGCGCCGGACTACCCCAAGCCGGACAAGCACTTCGACAAGTGGGAGAACAAGGACACCGAGGTCTACACGCGCACGGTCACCGTCCGGGTCCCGGCGGTCGTGCCCGCTTCCGCGAAGCCCGGGGACACCCTGACCGCCCGGGCCGAGGTCCGCTACCGGGGCTGCAACCCCACCACCTGCTTCTTCCCGAAGACCGACGAGATCTCCCTGGCGGTGAAGGTGGCGGACGCCGCCTCCCCTCCATCCGCCGGCGCCAGCCCCGCCGCGCCCGCCGGTGGCCCCCCCGCGCCGGCCGACGCCGCCCTCCCCTCCCCGCCGCAGCCGTCGGCCGCCGTCGTCGCCGCCGCCACGCCCCCTCCACCCGCGCCCGCCTCGCCCCCCGCCGTCATGGCCGACGCCGCCCCGGCGGACGCCAGCATCGACGAGCGCCTGAAGGCCTGGGCCGACGGGCTCTCCACCACCAACTTCCCCCTCTTCCTCCTCATCGTGTTCCTCGGGGGGCTGGCGTCGTCCCTGACCCCGTGCGTCTACCCGATGATCCCCATCACCGTCGGGGTGATCGGGGCGAGGGCAGAGAACTCCCGCCTCAAGGCGTTCCTCCTCTCGCTGGTCTACGTGCTGGGGATCGCCGCCACCTACTCGGTGCTGGGGGCGGTCGCGGCGGCGACGGGGGGCCTGGTGGGGGCCGCGTTCCAGAACCCCCTGGTCATCGCCACCATCGCCGCGTTCTTCTTCGCCCTCGCCCTGGGGATGTTCGGCGTCTACAACTTCGCGCTCCCGTCGGGCCTGGTGAACCGCCTCGCCCAGGTGCAGGGGCAGGGCTACGCCGGCGCCTTCGTGGTGGGCCTGGTGGGCGGGATCGTCTGCTCCCCGTGCGTCGGCCCCGTGGCCGGGCTGGTCCTGGGCTACATGGCCCAGGGCGAGTTCAGCATGGCCCAGGGCCTGCTCTCCATGGGCGTCTTCTCCCTAGGGCTGGGGGTCCTGTTCATCGTGGTGGGCACCTTCTCCGGCGCCATCGCCGCGCTCCCCCGCTCGGGGGCCTGGATGGAGCGGGTGAAGTACGTCTTCGGCTTCGTGATGGTGGGCGCGAGCGTGTACTACCTGGGCTTCCTGCTGCCCGACGTCCTGACCGCCGCGCTGTTCGCCGGCCTGCTGGTGGTGGCCGGGATCACCCTCGGGGGGCTGGAGCCGCTGCCGGAGTACCCCGGCTGGGGCGCCCGCTTCGGCAAGGCCTTCGCGGTGGGCCTCCTCCTGGCGGGAGGGCTGTTCGCCCTCAAGGCCACCGCCGGCGGCCGGCTGGAGCGCATCGAGGAGCGCATCGCCCGGATCGAGAGGAGCCCGGCCGCCGCCACCGCGGAGGCAGGCGGGGCCATCCCGTGGATGTCCTCCGAGCCCGAGGCCGCGGCCCTGGCGCGGCAGTCGCAAAGGCCGATGATGATCGACTTCACGGCCGAGTGGTGCGTGGCCTGCAAGGAGCTGGAACACTACACGTTCACCGATCCCAAGGTGATCGACGCGGCGCGACGCTTCGTCCCCGTGACCGTCGACTGCACCGATCCCGATCCCGCGGTGGACGAGGTCAAGAGGCGCTACGGGGTGGTGAGCCTTCCGACGATCGTCTTCGTCGACTCCGCGGGCAACCCGAAGCCGGAGCTGACGGTGAAGGGCTTCATGAAGGCCGACGAGTTCCTCCAGCGGATGCGGGCGGCGACGGGTGGGAGCACCGCCAGCATCGGGGGGCCCGTTGGCGGGTGACAGGCTGCACATCGGGCGGGTCCCGGGCCGGGGCCTGCGCTACCGACTCGTGGCCCTGGAAGACACCGTGGCCGACGCCCTGGCGCGGCACGAACCCAGCACCGCGGCCTCCCGCCTGATGGCGGAGATGCTGGTCTCCGTCGCCCTGGCTGCGGCCAGCATCAAGGGAGAGGAGACCCTGACCCTCCACTACCGGGGGCGCACGGCAGGCGCCGTGGCCGACTGCGCGGCGACCGGGGAGATCCGGGGCCGCGTGACCCCCGTCGACCTCTCGGAGGTCGCCTTCGGCCCCTACGTGGGCGAGCTGGTGACGGTGAAGTGGCTCCGGGGCCGCGAGCTGTACCGGGGAGTGATCCCCGTGGGGGTGCCCACCGCCAGCGAGATGCTGGAGGCCTACTTCGGCGAGTCCGAGCAGTGGCCGGCCCGGGCCCGGGTCGACGTGCGGATCGCGCCCGAGGGGCGGGTGGTCCGGGCGCGGGGGGCCTTCTTCACCCGCGAGCCGGGATGGCCCCCCGGCGACGATCCCCTCCGCCCCGTCGCCGAGCGCCTCTCGGACCCCGCGGCCGTGGACGGGCTCTGGTCTGCGATGGACGGGGGAAGGGCGGACGACGAGGTGGGCGCGTGGCTCTCGTCCCCCGCCCTGGCCGAGGCCGAGTCCCCCCTCCGTTACTCCTGCCCGTGCAGCCGCGAGCAGGTGGAGCTCCTGCTGATGTCCCTCGGGGCCCGGGACCTCCGGGAATGGGTGCGGGAGCAGGCCGATCCCCACGTCGTGTGCGAGTACTGCCGGCAGCGGTACACCTTCGACGCGGCGGACGTCGAGCGGCTGGTGGCGGGCCTTCAGGGGTCCCTGGGGTCCGGCGATGCCGCCGGAGCGTAAGCCCGGCGGCTCGGGCGACGAGCCGCTCCCCAGGCTGTCCAGCCTCCTGGAGGCCCTCCAGAGCGGGCTCGGCAGGCGGCGCGGGAACGTGCCCCGGGCCCCCGGCCCCGCCGTCCCCCCGGACTCCGCGGACCTCGACGCCCCGGACAGCCCCACCCTGGAGGGGGAGCCCATCCCCCGCCCCTCCCGGGTTCGGGTGCGCCGGGAGGTCCCCACCCCACGTCCCGACCCGCGGTCCGCGGCGAGCTGGACCGGCGACTTCGAGCCCCGCGCCCGCGCCGGGGGCCCGGGGCGGACCTTGAGCTGGGTGGCGGCGGGCGCCCTGGGCCTCGCCGTCCTGGCCTGGGGGCTGCGGCCCGGGACCGGAGGGTCCCCCCCGCCGGCGGTCTCCCGGGGGGCGTCGGCCCCGGTGCCCGACCGCGCGGCGGCCACGATGTCCCGGGCGCGGGCCGCCCTCGCCGCCGACACCGCCCGCGGCTACCGCTCCGCCGCCGACCTCTTCGAGCAGGCCCGGACGGAGGGCGGTGGGATCGCCGCCGAGGCCGGCGCCATCGAGGCTCGGGGCTACCTGGCGCGGCTGGCGGGGGATCCCCCCCTCATCGCCGACGTCACCCGGGCGGCCACCCTCGCCGCCTCGGCCCCCGCCGATCCCGGGGTCCAGCGGGCCCACGCCCTGAGCCTCCTGCTCACCTCCCAGGTCGACGCGGCCCGCTCCCGCCTGGTCTCTGCCGCCGAGGCCCACCCTGGGGACGCGCGCACCTGGCTCCTCCTGGGCCTCTGGTCCGAGGCGGCGGGGAGCGCCCCCGCGGTGACCGTCGGCCACCTGGAGAGGGCGCTGGAGCTGGACCCGAGCCTCGTGGCGGCCCGCGCCGAGCTGGTGCGGCAGTATGCCCGGGCGGGTCGGCGGACCGAGTCCCGGGCCGCCCGGACCGCGGTCGTCGCCTCCAGCCCCGAGCACCGACTGGGTGCGTCGCGGTAGACTCCCCGCCCCTCCCCGCTCTGGAGCCCCGCTTGACCCTCGCCCTCGAGACCCGCGACCTCACCCGCAGCTACCGCGGACGCGCCGTGGTCGCGGGCCTGGACCTGGCGGTGGAGGAGGGCGCGGTGTACGGCTTCCTCGGCCCCAACGGGGCGGGCAAGACCACGACGATCCGCATGATCGCCGGGCTCATCCGGCCGGACCGGGGCTCGGTGCGGATCTTCGGCGAGTCCCACCGGGTGAGGCGCCTGGCCCACGTCGGGGGGATCGTGGAGTCCCCCGCCCTCTACCCCTACCTCACGGGGCACGAGACCCTCCGGGTCCTCGCCGCGGCGACCCCGGGAGTGGACCGCCGGCGCATCGACGAGGTGCTGGACGTGGTCCGACTGCGGGACCGCGCCAGGGACCGGGTCTCCACCTACTCCCTGGGCATGAAGCAGCGCCTGGGGATCGCCCAGGCCCTCATGGGCCGCCCCCGCCTCCTCCTCCTGGACGAACCCACGAACGGGCTTGATCCTGCGGGGATCCGCGAGATGCGCGAGCTGGTGGGCGAGCTGAACCGCGAGCACCGCCTGACGGTCTTCGTCAGCAGCCACATCCTCGCCGAGGTCAGCCAGATGTGCGACCGGGTGGGCATCGTCCAGTCCGGGCGCCTGGTCGCCCAGGGCGAGGTGGAGGCCCTCCTCCGGGGCGGGGACCTCGTGGAGGTCCGGATCCAGGTGGACGACCTGGCCGCCGGCCGGAGGGTCCTGCAGGGGCTCCCCTGGGCGGAGGACCGGGGGGAGTCCCCGGCGGGGGAGTGGGTGGTGCACCTGCGGGGCGGGGACGCCGCCACCCTCAACCGGGCCCTGGTGCAGGCGGGGATCGGGGTCTCCTCCCTGGTGCCCCAGCGCATGAGCCTCGAGGACTTCTTCATCCAGGTCACGGGCGGCGCCCGGCAGATCGGCTGAGGGCGGCATGGCGATGATCGGAGCGGAGTGGCTGAAGCTGTGGCGGCGCGGCTTCGCCAGCGCGGCGCTGGTGCTGTCGGCGGTGTTCGCCGTGGCGGTCTTCCTGGTGATGCTGGGCCTCCACTACCTGAACAAGTGGAACGCCCCGGCGGGCTCCGGCGCCGCCGTGGACATCTTCGACGCCGTCGACGTGGGGTTCGCCGCCCTGAGCGGGGTGTGGTTCGTCCCCGTCGTCCAGCTCGCCCTGCTGGCGGTCTTCACCGAGTCCTTCGCCTCGGAGTACGCCCACGGGACCTGGCGGACCCTGCTCCTCCGCCCGATCCCGAGGTGGCGGGTGCTGGTGTCCAAGGGCGCGGCGCTGCTCGGGTTCCTGGCGGGTCTCATCGCCCTGGTGGTCGCCGTCGACACCCTGCTGGGCCTGGTGCCCTTCCAGGTCGGTCGCGCCGTGCCCCCGGGCGTGGACGCGGGGGAGGTCCCGAGCTTCGGCGAGCGCCTGGGGACCCTCGCCTTCGGCGCGGCGTGTTACGTGGCGGCCATGACCCCCCTGCTGGGCATGGCCTCGCTCCTGGCGGTGGTGACCCGCTCGGCGGCCCTCACCATCACCTTCTCCCTGATCTGGCTGATCTCCGACTTCGCCTTCTCATTCGTGGCCCCGACCGCCGCCGCACAGCTCTCCCAACCCTGGATCGAGGACCTGGGCGCCCTCACCATCCAGGCGACCCGCTCGTTCTGCACCGACTACGCCCGGGGCCTGGACCTGCTGACCGAGGAGCTCCCCCGGATCGGCGGGACCTTCGCCTGGGCGGGGCTCACGTTCGCCCTCGCCGTCGGCCTGTTCCAGCGGCAGGACATCGAGTAGCACGCGGGTCCGGCGGCCATCCACCCCGGCGCGTCACCCCAGGAGGGGGGAGAGAGCCGCCCGGGCGCCCGGCCCTCCCCGTCCCGCATGACCCAGGAGGCACCGTGCCTTCCAACCCTCCGGGCAGGCAGCGGGACCGCGCGTTCGTCCGCCCACTCCTCGTCCTCGCCGGACTGCTCGCCGGCATCGCCTGCGCGGAGGCTGCGGGCATCCTCCTCGACATCGCTCCCCTGTCCGCCCACCTGAGGCCCACGGCACAGCAGGGGCTCCCCTGTGTCCGGCCCGACGCCGACTCCGGATATGCCTTCGTGCCGTCCCGATGTGGGGCCAACTCGCTGGGGTTCATTGACCGCGAGCCTGCTCCGACCAGGGCGGCCGGAGAGGTCCGCATCGTCGCGCTGGGGGACTCCGTCACCCACCAGAAGTACTACACCGACTTCCTGGAGGCGATCCTGTCGAGCCGGCTCGGGGTCCCCGTGGACGTGTGGAACACCGGAGCGCCGGGCCTCTCCACCCCCGAGGAGGTGGGCCTCCTGCGAAGCCGGGGCACGGAGCTCGATCCCGACGTGGTCCTCCTCCAGTTCAGTCCCAACGACTTCTCGAATACGCCGGTCTTCTTCGAGTACCAGGGGCAGGTCTGGCTCGGAGAGAACTCCGGTGGGGAGTTCGCCGGCGTCTCGAGACCCCTCTACCGGTACTCTTCGCTGTATCGGACGTGGGTGCACGCCCGAGTCGCCTGGCGCGGAGGGGGTGGAGGTGGCCCGCTGGGCCGCGTGGACGCCGTGCGTTCCGCGCTCGCGGACCTCTACCACCTGACCGAAGCCAGGGGCGTCCCGGCCCTCGTGGTCCGGTTCCCCCACCTGCACCCCCCTTCGGAGCTGCCCCCGGAGCTCGCCACGGTGTCGGCCCGGATGACGACCCTGGCCAGGGACGCCGGATTGGCGGTGATAGACCTCTCCCGGGAGTTCGAGCGCGTGGGCTGGGACGCCGTGCGGCTGGGGAGGACGGACGAGGCATGGGGGCGACTGGACCGCATCCTAGCGGACGAGTGGGACGAGGCCGCGCTCCGGGGCTGCTTCGCCGCGCACGCCCCCACCCACTTCGGAGTCGGGAGGTCGGCCCACATCGCCGACGACACCATCCACCCGAACTTCTACGGGCACATGGTCGCGGCGGTCGCCATCGCCGACGCCCTCACGGCCAGGCGGGCGAAGTACTTCCCCGGCGGGCGGGACCGGTGAGGGGAGCCGGCGGGGATCGTCCGGGGGCGGGCCGGCGGTGGCCATCGCCTGGGCCGCCTCCGCGGCGCCAGGACGGCGGCATCCACGCGCTCTCCCCCTTGCCCCCGTGCCGCGCCCGTCGGGGGGTGGGGAGACGGTGCGCCGGCGATGCCCGCCCCGGAACACCTCCCGGAGATCCCCTCCCATGGACCTGCTGATCATCGTGGCCCTGGTCCTGGTCAACGGGCTCTTCGCCGGCGCCGAGATCGCCATCGTCGCGGTCCGCCGCAGCCGCCTCGCCGAGCTCGTCCGGGAGGGCGACCGCGCCGCCCGCGCGGTGCAGCGCCTCAAGGACGACCCCGAGCGCTTCTTCGCCACCGTGCAGGTGGGGATCACCGTGATCGGCGCCACCGCCGCCGCCTTCGGAGGCGCCACCCTCGCCGGACACATGGAGCCGCACCTCAGGGGGCTCCCCGTCATCGGCCCCTATGCCGCCGAGGCCGCCCTCGCCCTCGTGATCGCCCTCGTCTCCTTCCTCTCCCTCGTCCTCGGCGAGCTGGTCCCCAAGTCCCTGGCGCTGCGCGTCCATCCGGGACGTCAACCGGGCCCTGGACCTGGACCTTCCCGAGGAGGCGGGCTTCTCCACCATCGCCGGGCTCTGCCTCGACCTGGCGGGCCGGGTCCCCGCCCCGGGGGAGCGCCTGGAGGCCCCCGAGGGCACCGTCATCGAGGTCACCGAAGCCACCCCACGCCACGTCCGGGCGGTCAGGGTCTACCCGAGGCGGGCCTAGAGAGATCAGGATGGTGGACCAGGAATCGTAACTGTTCAGGGGGGGCACACGCCCCCCCTGGACGGCCGGAGTGAATCCGGCCGTCCGCCTCGGCCTTGCGGGCGCAGGGATCGCCGCGCGACCCTG
>JAKLKC010000120.1 GCA_023150875.1 Myxococcota bacterium
TCATCGGCGGGGCGCAGTGGAACTCGATGTCGGGGACGCTGGACGGGGGCAACGGTTCGCTCGGCGCATTCCCGACCTCCTCGACGGTCAACGTGGACACGCTGCCCAAGGTCAACGGGGTGGCGAACTTCTCGACGATGAGCATCCCGGCGGGGACGACGGTCACCCTGACGGGGAACACGGCCGCGAAGTTCCGCTTCACGGGGAACGTCTCCATCAGCGGCGTGCTGCGGTCCAACGGCGGCGTCGGCCAGAACGGCCAGTACGCCTCTTCCGGCTTCGCCGCCATCAGCGGCGGGACGGCGGGGGCGGGCGGCACGACGGGCGGCGTCCCGAACAGCGGCTTCACGTCGACGCTGGCCGACGCCCCGGCGGCCTCCGGAACGGGCGGCGGCAAGGGCGGAAGGGTCGCCACGGGGAACTCGGTCAAGTACGTCTACTCCTGGGGCGGCTACGGCTACAACTACTTCTACGGCGGGTCGGGCGGCGGCGGCGGTTCGAACCTCCTCCACTTCCCCGGGCGGCCCGGCGGCAAGCTGACCTGGGCGGCCGGCTACTACGGCACCAAGGACGGCGGCGCGGCGGGCTCCGGCGCGACGGACCCGGGCGCCATGACGATGTCCAACCTCACCGGAGGCTTCGGCGGCGGCGCCGGCGCCAACGGCGGCTACAACTACTGGAGCTACTCCGGCTCCATGAGCTGGAACTACAACTACGGCTACGGCGGCGGGGCGGGCGGCGGGGGCGGCGGCGGCGTCGGCATCGAGACCGCGGGCACCTTCACCATGGGCTCGTCCTCGCGCATCGAGATGCTCGGCGGGACCGGCGGCTACGGCTACACGTCCTACACGGGCGGCGGCGGGGCCGGCGGGTCGGGCGGCGGCGTCCTCATCCGCGCCAACTCCATCTCCTACTCGACGGGGGCGGTCATCGACACCACCGGCGGGCTGGGGACGAAGTCCTACAACTCGGTGAACTACGACTACGGGAACAACGGCGGGAACGGCGGCCTCGGCGCCATCCGCCTGGAGTCGGTCAGCGCCTTCAGCATGCTGAACACCGGCGGGATCCTCGGGTACTCGGCCTCCGCCTCGACGGGGTCCCTGACGACCGCCACCTACAAGACGGGCGACCTGGGCGTCACCACCTGGCAGACGGCGGCCGGGCTGGCGCCCGACTTCCACACCGGCACCCTCGCCGCCCAGGGCAACCTCGAGGTCAACCTCGAGGGGGCCATGGCGGACCCGGTCACCGGGCTCCAGAGCACCACCTTCACCGGCACCCAGAACATCGCCGCGACCCCGCTGACGCAGGGCCTGGCGACGCCGAATCCCATCGACGGGTACAAGTTCTGGCGGGTGGTCTTCAAGCTGAAGCCGCCCGTCGCGCCGCTCTACCAGCTGCCGGAGGTCTACGACGCCTCGCTGAAGATCGACACCAAGTAGCCTGACGGGTCGCAGGACGGGGCCGGCGGGCGACCGCCGGCCCCGTCGGATTCCGGGGAGGGAGGGCGGCGCGCGGGCACGCTCGCGGCGGAGGACCTGTCGTGGGACCCGCCCCCGCCGCCTCGGGACCCACCCCTCCCGTCCGGGAAGGCCCCCGGGATCCCGGGTCCTCCCCTTCGGCCACCCTCCCCCCCTCCCCCGGGCCGGAGTGGCCGGGGCCCCCCCTGGAGGAGGCCGCAGGGGGAGAGGGGGGGGGCTCCCTCCCGGCCGGGGGTGCCCGGTTCCTCAGATTTTCCCGTTGACGAGGGTCAGGGCATCCCGTAGAACATCCGCCGGTATCGGGCGGGACTGCGGGTCCCTCCCCTTCGGAGGCGGTAGAACCGTGCCGCAGGAAGGTCGCCGGGCGGGGCCCTGAGGCCCGCCCCGGGCATCCCGAAGGCACGATCACCCACCGAAAGTCTCTCTGCAGGAGTTCGTCGCGTCGCGGGACGGTCGCAGGCAGCACACTGCATCCGGGGGAAGCCGGGTGCGGGGGAACGCCGGGGCTGGCACCGTGCGGCCCTGGGGAAATGGTCGGGCCTAAGCACTTCGGGCCCGCGGAGGGGACTTGGAACCACGGTCTCTTCGAAGGTCGGCGGACTCGTCCAGAAGGCACTTCGCGCTCGGGCGTCTCGCTCCCCCTCCATTCCCACCCGGCCTCCTCCCCCCCACCATCCTCGCCTCCCGGGGGATACTCCGTCCATCTGGATAGAAACATAAGTGCTTTCCCCGGGGTGACTTGCAATCGGCCCGGGGGTGCACCAGGAGGTAGCGGCATGGAGCGCATGGCCTTGAAGCGGGCTCGGTTCCTTGCCATCGTCGCCGGCGTGGGGGGGGCGGCCCTCCTCTCCGGCTGCGGCGGCGGCGGAAGCGGCGGCGGGGTCGATCGCCCCCCCGCCGGCTTTCAGCTCGGCTCGGTCCCCACGGTCCAGAAGCTCGAGACCCCTCTCGGGCTGACCGGTTCCCGGGGCGCCGGGGCCGACGTCTTCGTGTCCTTCAACCTGAAGGACCGGGAGTACAACCCCGCCTCCGTCCAGCTGGAGTACGGCTGGGACGTGGACGGCGACGGGGTCATCGAGCCCTCCGACGGGGACCCCTCCGCCACGGACGAGTTCTTCCCCTGCACGCCGGCCTCCGGCTACGAGACGGACATCGTGGCCCTGGACACGGCCACGGGGCAGGGCGCCGACCACCTCTTCGTGTGGTCCTCGGGGACGGACCTCCCGGGCGCGCGCTTCGTGACCCAGGACTACTCCTACACCCCCCAGGGCCGTCCCATCGTGGGCTCCGACGGCGAGCCGGTGTTCGGCAACACCCCGGCCATCCGCCTGCGCATGCGTGCCAACGACGACGCCGGCGCCAAGGGCAGGTGGGGCGCCTGGAACGTCACCAAGCCCTTCGACCTCAACAACAACAGCCAGCCCTCGATCACCATCGACACGGGCGGGCTCAACGGGGTGACCCCCAACGCCACGGGCACGGCGGCGGACACGGACGTGGTGCTGAACTTCCGGATCATCGACGCCGACTCCGGCCTGTCGGGCGGGGTGGACTACAACGCGGTGTCGGTGGACTTCGCGCCGGTGCCCCCGGGCGCCGACCTGACGGACCCGGCGGTGGTGGACGCGCTGGACTGGCTGCCGGCGACGACGGTGGCGGGGACGGCGGACACGGGCCTGACGTCCTCCCCGGCTCCCGGGACGCTGAACACCTGGACCTGGGACTCCCGCACGGACGTGGGCACGATGAACGGCGACTACATCCTGCGGATCACCCCCTTCGACAGCAAGCTGGAGCGGGGCGCGACGGTGATGATGCCGGGCCGCTTCCGGCTGGACAACTACACGATCTTCACGGACGCCGGCGCGGCGCTGTCCACGGCCCGCGTCGGTCACCGGGCGACGACGCTGGCCGACGGGCGGGTGCTGATCACGGGCGGCCGGACGACGACGGCGGGCGCCTCGGTCGGGACGGCGGAGCTCTTCTATCCCGGGACGGGCCAGACGACCTACGGCGCGGTGGCCCCGACGGCCTCGCTGGCGACCCCGCGCTCCTACCACTCCCAGACGCGGCTCACCGACGACCGGGTGATGGTGGCGGGCGGCTACGACGCCTCCGGCGCGCCGGTGTCGAGCATCGAGATCTACAACGCGACGACGGGCCTGTGGACGACGCTGGGCTCGGGCCTGGTGGGGGCGCGGGCGCGGCACACCGCGGTCCTGCTGTCCAACGGCGACGTGCTCTTCGCGGGCGGCGTGGACGGGTCGGGCGCGGCCCTCGCGACGGCCTGCGTGTACCGCGCGGAGACCGGGACGGTGGTCGCGACCTCCTCCGGGATGGCCGCCGCGCGCCACTCGGTGGGCGGCGCGCTGCTGCCCGACGGGAAGGTGCTCATCCCCGGCGGCAAGGACACGGCCGGCTCCGGGCTCTCCTCGACGGAACTCTACGACCCCGCGGCGAACACCTTCGCGGCGGGCCCCGCGATGTCCTCGGCGCGGGCCGAGCACGCGGTGGCCGCGGCGACGGACGGGACGGTGGTGGTCTCCGGCGGCGTCGGGCTGAACACGTTGGCCATCTACGACGGGCGGACGAACACCTGGGACAACTCGGCCCCGGCCATGCCTTCGGCGCGGGCCGGGCACGTCGGCGTCCTCATGGGCGACGGGCTCATCCTGCTGGCGGGCGGCTCCGACGGGGCCTCGGTGGTGTCCTCCGCCAACCTCTACGACCCCTCCACGGGCTCCTACGACGCGCCCAACAGCGGCATGGTCGAGGCGCGGCGCGACGCGGCCACGGCGGTCCTGAACAACGGCCGCATCCTCATCCTGGGCGGCCTCGGCGCCACGGGCGCGCCCATCGCCTCCTGCGAGATCTTCACCCCGGACGGCGGCTTCAACTACGTTCCGACCGCGGTCATCGCGACGCCCGCGGAGCCGCAGTCCTGGGCCTTCGGAGCGCTCCTCTCCTACCGGCTCATCGACACCGAGTCCGACCCCGCCAAGGTCCTGTTCCAGTACTCCATCTCCGGGGGCGCCTGGAAGACCTGCTCGCCCAAGGGGGGAGCCTGGGACGACGGCCTGGCCGACACCATCGCGGGCGACGTGAACGAGGGGCTCGTGGGCCTCGCCACCACGGACGCCGACTCCGCGCTTCCCATCGACCCGGTGCTCAAGAACACCGTCGGCGACCACCTCTTCATCTGGGACATGACCGCGGACATCGTCCGCGCCGACTACGACTCCGTGCGGGCGCGGGTCATCCCCTTCGGCGCGGGACGCGGCGTCCAGGCGACCACCAGCCCCTTCAAGATCGCCTTCAACACGCGGGTCATCCCGCGCTTCGACGCCTTCACCTCCCCGGTCTCGGGGACGGTGGCCATCGACTACCACCTGCAGGACATCGACGGCGCGCTCGGCGACCCCGAGGGTGACGGCGCGCGGGTGGAGTTCGAGTACGGCATCGACGTCAACGGCGACAGGCAGATCCTCGCCGTGGACGGCGAGTCCTGGGCGGCCTGCACCGCGGCCCCCGGCGGCGACGGGCTCGGCGCGGGCTACACGCTGGCGACCTCCAAGACCTTCGACCCGACGGTCGGGACGCTCGGCTGGCACTCGTTCAACTGGGACTCGGTCCGGGACATCGGCTCGCCCGGCATCGGCGTCACCCGGTCGGACGTGATGCTCCGCATCACCCCCTACGACTTCCCCGCAGGCGTCGCCGAGACCAAGGGCCGGCAGGAGACGATGGGCGTGGACCAGGGCCTGCAGGTGGTCCTGGACCCCAACGGGCTCTACCTCGTCTCCTGGAAGACCGAGGGGAACGTGACGCACTCCGGGACGCCGATCCCGGGCGTGAAGCTGGACGAGACCCTCGTCTTCACCTTCAACCGCGAGGTCGACCCGGCGACGGTGGACGGGACGGTGGGGCAGACGACGCTGCCCGTGACGGTGGGTGGCCGGAAGATCCTCGGCGCCTACCAGGCCGACCCGACGAACTACAAGGTCGTGCGCTTCTTCCCGCAGGTGAACAACAGCGTCAACGGCGTGCTGACCTACAACGGGTCGGAGAACCCGACGATCCTGACGAGGGGCGCGTCGGCGACGGTGGCGGTGCCCGGCTACGTGGCGGGCACGGACCCCTCGACGGCCAACGTGCTGCGGATCAAGGGCTGGGCCCCCGGCAGCGCGGCGGTGGACATCGTGAACCTCCTGACCTTCAACTACGCGCCGGGCTTCACCGTCTCCTCGACGGCGGGGAGCGGGGCCTACTTCGCCCGGGGCACGGCCCCGGTGGTCTCCTCGGCGACCCCGGCGAACGGGGCCGTCAACCAGCCGACGACCCCCCAGGGCTTCAGCATCGTGCTGAACCTGCCGGTGTCGGCGGAGTCGGTGACCTTCTCCTCCCTCCGGTTCGTGGTGGACATCGACGGGGACGGCGTCGCGGACGCGAACGACTCCATCATCCCGGGCTCCTTCAGCGTGACGAACACCGTGGGCCCCGCGGGCGTGCGCCAGGCGGTGATCCTCTTCACCCCGCTCAGCGGCCTGACCTTCCCGGCCGGCTCGAAGATCCTCGCGGACCTGTCGAAGGTGACCTCGGGCGACGGGGTCTTCTCGCAGGGCCCGGGCGCGACCCCGGCGACCTCCTCCTTCGGGACGGTGGCGGGCGCGACGACGACGGCCACCTTCACGGAGTCCTTCACGAGCAACACCAACAAGAACGCCACGGCGACGACGGCGCTGTGGAACGACGCCCTCTTCCCGGGGATGCTGACCGGCATCCGTGACGGCGGGACGGGCGCGGACGGGACGCCGACCCCGAACTCGACCTCGGGGAACGTGAAGACCTTCTCGGCGAAGGACACCTGGAACTTCTCCTCCTTCACGGTGCCGAAGGGCGAGATCTGGCGGTTCACGGGCGGGGCCTCGAACCTGCCGGTGAAGATCCTCGTGGTCGGCAACATCGACATCGCGGGCGTGGTGGACGTGTCCGGCGGCGACGGCACCGGCATGGAGAACCAGCCCAAGGGCACCAACTCCTACCTCTACGGCATCAAGTACTCCTCCAACCCCTCGACGGGGGTGGTCGCCCGGGTGGGCGGCGCCGCGGTGGCGGGCGGCGGGAAGGGCGGCGACTCCAAGCACGGGTCCTCCGCCTCGGCGGGGACCGCGGGCACCGGAGGCGTCGCGGCGAGCGCGGGCGGGGCCGGTCTCTTCTCCTCGTCCTACTGCGGCGGGGGCGGCGGCGGCGGGCACGCCCAGAACGGCAGCATCGGCGGCCTCTACACCTCCACCTACGCCGTCGCGGGCGCGGGCGGGACCTCCTACGGCTCCACGAACTTCTCTCCCACCTT
>JAKLKC010000121.1 GCA_023150875.1 Myxococcota bacterium
CCGGGACGCCACCTGGGCCTGGAGCAGCTCCCCCTCCCGGGCCGCCACCGCCTCCTCCACCTTCCAGATCTCGATGGTGATTCGATAGACCACTTGAAGGATTCCCCTTGACTCTCTCTCTCTCTCTACGAAGTAGGCTCTTTCTCACCAATGTCCGAAGTGGCGGCGCCGGCAGCGTCCGCCCCCGGGAGGTTGAGAAATGCCCATATCGAAGCTGCAGGCCGGCGGAATGGGTGCCGGTGGACTCATCCAGGTCAGCGAAGGAACGGGGGGTATCATCAGCGTCGGGGGCGCGAACGCTCGGTTGCTCACCGGCCCCAACGGCCGCAAGGTGCTGACCGTCGAGCTCTTCCGCAACCTGCCGGTCACCGCCAAGCTGATGACCGACACGTTCATCGACCTCGAGCTGGGCGACATCGAGGCCCTGGGGCCGTTCCTCGCGAGCATCACCGCCCACACGTACACCCAGGGCATCAGCTCCGCCAACTTCCTGTGGCGCTTGGTCTACCACACCAGCTACGACGGAAAGAAGTTCTTCCCGACGTCCGGCGCGCCCAACGACGTGTTCTCGGACATCTCCGCAGACGGGTACGCCGTGCAGACCGCCCTCGCTCCCGCCGGGGGTTTCCCGCTCCGGATGCGCTTCGCGCTGGCGGTGCACCTGGGCTCCACCGCCACCGACTCGGCGGTGGTGAGCTGCACCCTGGTGCTGGAGTTCAAGAGCTGATAGCCTGCGGGGGTCGGCGGTCCTCCCGGTCCACCTCTGGAGGCCGCCGGCCCCGCCGATCCTGCCGGCCAGGGGGCTTCCGCGCCCCGGGGAGGACGGACATGGGCTTGACCGCCTGCGCGCGCCGGGGCGATCCCCGCGTCCCGGTGTGCGACTGCGAGAGCGTCGGCACCTGCACCTGTGGGCTCGGGGGCGAGGCGTGCGGCGCCTGCTCGGTGGGCATCGCTCGCCAGTTCACTGTCCTCCGGGGTGGAGCCATCCGGGCGTCGGTGATCCCCCCACCCGCGTTGGCGCCTCCCCTGTGGGAGCCCTCGCTGGAACGACCCCTCCCCGGCGTGACCCAGCTTCGCCTGTCGGCGAGGGTGGAGTCCATCGGGCTCCCCGGAGAGCGGGCGCTGCTCGGGGACGGGGGTCTGGCGTCCATCTTCGGTCTTCGCGGGGGCGCGTCCGGACCCCGCGGGTGCGACGCGCGCAGCGGTGGGGTGAGGGCGCCGGGCGAAGGGCTGGTCGGCGTGATGCCGTGGCCATCGCGGGTGCCGCTGACCGAGGAGGCCGGGTGGGTCGACCCCACCTCCCACGGTCCCGCAGGGCCAGGCGGCTTGCGGGAGGTCCTCTGGCGTGCGCTGACGCGAGGCGGCGGGGGCACGGACATCAGCCCCAGCCCACGGCTCCGGGTGTTCCGCGAGGCGGTGGCGCGGCTCGGCGAGAAGACCCTCGGGACCCGCGTCGAGCTGAAGGAGCTGCCTATGCCCGGGCGCGGCGGTCGGGTGCCGTCCACGGCCCAGGCGGCACCCGACGCGGTACGGCCGAGGAAGGACTCCACCTGCTGCCCCTCGGCGGCGTCCCCGGCGGCATCCACGTCCGAAACGGGGGAGGAGGCAACCTTCTCCGCGGAGGGCTTGGGACGGAGCGGCGTCACGTACTGGAAGCTGGCGGTCATGCCCGTGGGCCCTTCCGCGGACGGGGAAGGCGGCGGGGGGCTTGTCGCCTGGGCTCGGGACAAGGCCTCCCACGGCACGGTGGAGCAGCTCCTGAAGGACGCCGTGCGCCTGGGGATCTCCGATCTCCGCCAGCTCGAAGCGGCGGACGCGTACCTCGGCACCCTGTGGCGCGGGGACTGGGCCGTCCACGCGGATCCGGCGAGCGTCCCCTTGGACGGTCCGCGCTACTGGTGGGCGGGCAACCAGGGCTGGAACTGCGTGCCGGTGCCGACGGCGGCCGAGCCGGCGGACCCATGGCTCCGCGGAACGGCGTGCGGGGCGGTCCCCGGGACGCCGGGCTCGGGGACGTGCGATCCCGATCCCGGGGGAGGCAGCGCTCCCGCTTTCTTCACGGGGGCGCTTCGGGACCTGGCCGACGAAGCGACGACCCGGGGCCTGACCCTGATGCCGGGCCTGTTCGCCCGGAGCGACCGCTCCCGGGGGACGGACAGCCAGTTCGAGTGGACCCTTGGCAGGAACGGCGAACAGGAGACCGGGTCGTTCTGGCTGGGCGGGGTGGAGGATTCGGCGTGGGGGACCTCTCCCTCGGCGCCGCCCAAGGGGAACGAGGACGTGCTGGTGGAGCAGTACGTCCGGAGCCTCCTCGGGGACCTGGCTTCCTCTTGGGGGGAGGGCAACGCCCTGCCCTACCTCATGCTCGGCAACGAGCTGACCGACGGCGCGATCTCCCGGGCGGATCTCGCCTGGCTGATCCTGAGGGTGGCAGAGCTGGTGAGCCACTGCGCGGGAGCGGTGGGCGCGGACGCCCCGAAGCTGGTGTTCCCGGGCCTGGAGTCCATCAACGGCGCGCCCCTCGGCGCCGGGGCCACCGAGCCGCCCCTGGTCTCCCACCTGGTGGACCAGGGCCTGGAGCTCCACTGCGCCCGGATGGCGTACACCCTGTGGACGACCTTCGCCCACGTGATGCAGTGCGCGGCGATCGCCCAGTTCGCGTCGGGAGATCCCACGCGATTCGCCGACGTCCTGGGCCCCGGCGTCACCGGCCTGGGCCTCGCGCTGGCGGACGCCCTCGGGGTGACCGACCTCGCCTCCCTCATCGCCGCCCTCGAGCCGCCGGAGGAGACCGAAGAGGCCGACGAGGCCGACGAGCCGCCGGCAGAGCCCGATGGAGAAGTCGATCCTGCGGACGAGACCGACGACGACGCCGTGGTCTACGTCCTCACTCCCTACGAGGAGTGGATCGGGCACTGGATGTTGCTCCTGGGCTTCCTCCGTCTCGGGGGTACGCCGCTCCGGGCGCCCTTCGGCGTCATGGACTTCCACTGGTACAACAGCGGCGGCCGTCCCGGGGAGTTCCAGTACCTCTCGAAGCTGAAGAACTACGTCGAGGTGATGCGCTACAGCCTGGCGATGTGGTGGGAGGACGGCGAGGAACTGCCGATCTGGTGTACGGAGACCGGGATCTCCAGCGACCAGAACCCCCAGCACTACGCGGACCCGGAGGTCCGGCTGGACCTGACGGTGGCGTCGGGGACGTGCTATGGGCATCTGGGGAACGATCCCGCGGAGAGTCCTGGCGACAACGTGCTGGATCCCGTTACCGGTGATTGCACCACGGCGACGGCGGAACACTTCGAGTACCGCGTGGACCCGTACGACGTCGCGGCCCGGTGGGGTGGCTTGGAGGGGGTGCGCCCCGACCACTCCTTCACGTGTGGAGCTCCTTGGAACTTCCCGGATCGGGACGGGTGGTACGACTGGGAGAGCCGCCCGAACCCCAACACCTTGGGACCGCCATGCGAGTGGGCGGGATGGGGCTGGCCCCCGTGGGCGTTCACCTCCCCCGAGGAACAGGCGGTCCAGGTGTGGACCCGGTTGTGCTACATGGCGGGGCTCGGGGTGGTCAAGGCCATGTGGTACACCAACGAGGCGGACGCCTACCAGGCCAACGAGATCGTCAACTCCATCGGTGGGAGCCCGACGACGTTCTACTCCACGGGGTTGACCCAGGACACGAGGGTGCAGAGTCTGTGGTATCCGGACCTAGCCCTGTGCTACATGTCGCCGTTCGCCACCAGCGACCGCGAGTATTTCGATCCCAACGATACGAAGAGCTCGTTGCCGCTCCTGGCCGACGACTACCGCTCCCGCTCCAAGAAGCCCGCCTTCTGCGCGCTTCGGCGCTGGAACCGGTTCCTACAGGGATACCAGGAGGCGATCCTCCTGCCCCGGCTTGACGGCGTGGACGAGGAGGGAGGAGGGGAGCATGCGGGATTCTACGCCGTGCTCTTTCACAGGGCGCCCGACTCGGTGGACTTCGACCGCTACCCCTACGCCCTGGTCGTCTGGGCCGACCCCCAGGCGTACGGAAGCGACTTCTCGACCCCCACGGCGACCCGGACCCTCGGGATCTCCACCGCCTCGCTGCCAGTGATCGACGGCGAGGAGGTCCGTCCGGTGCGAGTCGCCACCGTCCCGCGGCGGGTGAGCGCCGCGACCGGGGACCGCCCTGTCAGCGGCTGGGAGAGCCCCTGCCTGGACGCGGATGCGGCGACGGGCACCTACTCTACCCCCGACGCGGACACCTGGACCGAGGGGGATGCGGGAACGGGGTACCTCGGCGAGGACGCGTGGCAGTTCGACGCGAGCGCGTTCATCCCCGACACGGGCGTCGACGCTTGGGGCTTCCCTGTGGCCACCGTCGAGTTCGGGGTGGCGACAGACCCGGTCCTCATCTTGCTCCCAGAAGGGGCCGGCGGGATCGGGGTGTACTGAGGGAGGGCCGCCACAGCGTGAGAGGGGGCCATGAAGAGTAACCACCGGACGTCGAAGAGGCGGCCATCGGGCGCGGGGGCCGCGCGCGGGGCTTGGCCCCTCCGGATGGCGAGGACTGACCTCGCACTCGTCCTCGCCTCGCTCTGGCTCACGCCGCTGGGGGGATGCGGGCCTTCCGGCTCGGACGACGACGGCTCCGGGGACGACGACGCGACTCCCGACGACGACAGCGGGCCCGTGGACGATGACACCGGGCCCGTGGACGACGATGCAACCCCCGACGACGACACCGCCCCCGACGACGACACCGGGCCCGTGGACGACGACACTGCCCCCGACGATGACAGCGCTGCAAGTGACGACGACACTGCCCCCGACGACGACAGCGCTGCAAGTGACGACGACGCCACCCCCGACGACGACGACACGACATCACCCGACGACGACAGCTTGGGAGACGACGACACGACGCCCCCCCCACCCACCGATACTGACGGGGACGGCTTCGCCGAGGACGTGGACTGTGACGACTCGGATCCCACGGTGTACCCGGCCGCGGTGGAGGTCTGCGGGAACGGCGTCGACGAGGACTGCGACGGTCTCCCCGGTACCGACTGCGGCCCACCCCCGGGGACGTGGCGGGCGGCCGACACCTGGGACGTGCGGATCAGGGGACAGATGGTGGGCTCCACGTCGGCCATCGTGGGAGACACCAACGGGGACGGCTTTCACGACGTGCTGGTCGGCGCGCCGAGGTCGGCGGAACCGCCGGTCGGAGCGCGGGACGAGGCGTGGCTGTTCCTCGGCCCCCTTTCTGGGGGTGACGCCCTGTCGGTCGCCGATGCGGATGCCGTGCTTCAAGGGCCGGAGGGTTCCGCGGCGGGATACTCGGTTGCAGCCGCGGGGGACGTCAACGGGGACGGGCTTGCCGACATGCTCGTGGGTGCACCCAGTGAAACAACCGCTGGAGCGGTATACGTGGTGCTCGGTCCCACGCCTGCGGGATTGGACCTGGCTACGGCGGACGCGGTGGTCGCAGGCGAGGCCGAATACGACTCGATCGGGCTGCGGGTGGCAAGTGCGGGCGACATCAACGGTGACGGCTATGACGACGTCCTCTTCCCCGGCTACAGCGACGACGAAGGCGGCCCCAACCGCGGCGCCGCCTACCTGATGTACGGCCCCCTCTCCGGCCACGTCTCCGTCGCCAGCGCGGACGCGAAGATCTGGGGGGAGACTTCGCCCGCCTACTACGGCGTCACCGGCGCGGGAGATCTGAACGGAGACGGGTTCGGAGACTTCGTGCTGGGTGCGTCCCTCTTCTCCGATATCGCCAGCGGAGCCGGAGCTTCGTACGTCTTCTATGGTCCGGTCTACGGGAGCATGAGTACCGCGGAAGCGGACGCGATGCTCTACTCGGACATCCCTGTTGCCCACGTGGGCCGAAAGCACGCTCCCGCAGGAGACGTGGATGGAGACGGCTACGACGACCTCCTCGTCACCGCGTGGGGGCTGGGCACCATCTACGTCGTCCGGGGACCCGTTTCCGGGGATCTCGACCTCGCCACGGCAAGTAGCGCGGCCATCTCTGGGCTGGGGAGCGGGTGCCGACTCGGGGCCGAGTTGGTGGCCGGCGACTACAATGCCGACGGCCAGCCGGACGTCCTCACCGCCGACTACGAGTGCGACCTCGCCACCCTCGACGCCGGCGCCGCCTTCCTCTTCCACGGCCCCTTCCCCTCCGCCGTCGCGGTCGAAGACGCCTACAGCGCCTTCACCGGCACCTACTGGTACTCCTACGTCGGTTGGAGCCTCACCACCGGGCGCGGCGACCTCGATGGCGACGGCTACGACGACTTCGGCGTCGGCGCTCCCTACGAGAACGACGAGTACGGCCAGTACGGCGACCTCTACATCTACTTCGGAGGCCCGGGGCTGTGACCGCCCGCGGGCGGCCCTCCCCTACCGCACCTCGAGCCCCAGCGCCTCCAGCAGGCTGCCCCGCACCGCCTCCAGGTCCACCCGGGCCTTCAGGGCGTCCAGGCGGGCGCGCTCGGCCATGAGCTCGG
>JAKLKC010000122.1 GCA_023150875.1 Myxococcota bacterium
GTGCCGTGTACGTCGTGTTCGGCCCCGTCGCGGGTGAGGTGGACCTGTCCACAGCGGACGCGAAGTGGCTGGGGGAGGAGTATGGTCACCTCTGGGCGTTGGCTCCGACGCTGCTGACGGACGCGGACGTCAACGGCGACGGCTACGACGACCTCGTCGTCGGGGCGCCGTCGAGAGACGTGGTCGGGACGAGCTCGGGAACGGTGCACGTGATCCTCGGGCCACTGTCACCCGGGACGTTCTCCCTGGCGTCGGCGGACCTCGAGTGGCAGGGAGAGGCGGAACTCGACTTCGCAGGGGCCGCGTTGGCCACGTTGGGCGACATCGATGGGGACGGGCGGGACGAGATCGCCGTGGGGGCGCCCGAGGAGGACAGCGGCGGGAGCAACGCCGGGGCCGTCTACGTCGTCGACGGCGAGCCCTCGGGAGTGATGTCGCTCGCCGACGCGGAGCGCAAGATCTTCGGGACGGTCGCCGAAGCCTGGGCAGGCCAGGCGTTAGCGCCCGCAGGCGACGTCAACGGCGATGGCCACATGGACCTGCTGGTCGGCGCCAAGGGATGGGGTGCCGTCCACGGCTCGGTGTACCTCGTCCCCGGCGGCCCTGGGGGGATGCTGTAGGCGGCCCGAGGGCGCGCCAGACATGCCGTCTGAACGTGATCGTTCCGAGGTCGGGTGCGTTCGTCCGCGGATCCGTGGCCCGGATCCGGCCCCCGCGCGTCTCGCGCTCCGCTCCCCATCCCGATCTCCAGGGCGGTCCGCCAACGGCGTGCTCTGCCTGCCGCGCGGGGGTGCCGAGTTCAACGAGGAATTTCAAACCTTCACCCAGAATAGTCAGGCTCACCTATTGCCACGCCGCTCGGAGCCCGACTACGGTGGCCTGACGTCGGTGGTTGTACTGAGAACCTCCTTCGCATTCCGCGGGGGCGGGCCCGCGTGCCCGTTGGGCCGATGCGGCGGGCGCGAGGGGCCGTGGGGAGGTGGTCGTGGCAGGCACCTGTTTCCGAGTCGATGCCCATTGGGTGGCGCTGGGGGCGGCGCTGGCTCCGGAGGGCGCCGCGCCCGACTTCGCCGCGCGCGCCTACATCGCGTGTGCGGGCTCGGGCTACCAGCTCGTGCTGTGGTTCCTCGACGATGGGGCCACGATGCCGTCGGCCACCTTCGACGACGCCACCCAGGCGGGGACGCTCTACCTGCTCTTCTCCACCCTCTCGGCCTACCTCGACCTGCTCCGCCACGAGAGCCCGGTGTATGCCTGGGTCACCAGCGACGCGCCGTCGCTGAACTGCCTGCGGACCACCCCCGAGAAAGTGGCCGGCGAGCAAGTGTAGCAGACGATCCAAGGCGTTCCCGGTGCGCCTTCGGGCTCGTTCCTACATGCCGGTGCGGTACCGGCATGTGCCGCGGCCCTGCCGCGATGGAGGTTCCATGATCATCGAGCAGACCCACACGGTCGGACACGAGTACGTCAGCGAGCCGTCGGGAGAGGAGATCTTGTACCCCGTGCGTCTCATCGGCCCCATCGGCCACAAGATCCGCAACGGGCGGGTATTCTGCGTGATCCACAGCAAGAGCGCGCAGTGCAAGGTGAACGTGTACATCCGGCACGCTCCCGCGCAGACGTTCCGCGAGTTCGCGACCCACTCGACCCCCATCGCCGAGGCTTCGTTCAACACCACGGCGCAGCTCCTGACCGGCCACACGGACGTCGATACCAACGGCCCCATCGGTCCCTACATCGAGGTGGTGCTGGGCATCGTGGGCAACGGTGCCGTCGGCGCGGCCCGCTGCGAGCTCTGGTTCGAGGCCAAGCCCATCGGGTAGCGTGGCACGGGGCGCCGGCCCCGCGGTTTCGGGGGAGGGCCCGAGACCCCCGTGGGTGGGGTGCTCGCCCGAGACCGGGGGTGTGCCGCCTCTCCGTCGCGGCTACACTGTCCGCGGTGGCGGGGCACCGGGGACCCGAGTGCCACGGCGCTCCTCCATTCTGGGGGGGCGCTTGGGGTCTGGTCATGGGTTGTTCCGGCGAAGGACGGAGCCTCGAACGCTCGACCGCCAACTGCGGCTGCGGTCCAGGGGCGCCCGTCCGGGACGCCGCCCGAGACATCGCGGCGGTGATGCCGTGGCTGGCCGAGGCGCTCGGGGTGGTGGGGGGGCCTGCCGCCTCTCGGGACCGGAGCGAAGGCACCCCGGCTCGATCCCTCTGCCGCCGCGGGACGGCCACGACGGCGCTCCCGGCCCGGGCGGCCTCCAAGGGGGACTCGCGCCCTCTCAGTCTCCAGATGCGGACGGGGATGAGCCGCTTCGAGCGCAGGCGGTATGGCTCGCCGGCGGACCCGCGGGAGGGGCGGGCCTCGTCGGCTGCCCCGAAGGCGGGCGGCAGCGCCATCCTGCCGTCGTGGAGCGCGCTCGGCATGTCCGCGGGGGCGCGGCGCCGGATCCTGCGGGAGGTGCCCGACGACCTCCGCGCCTTCGCCGAGGCGATGCCCTGGCTGGCGCCGGCCCTGGCGGACGGGGGGGCGAGGGGCGGGACCCGCGCGCGGCCGTCGGAGCGGTTCCCGCAGCTCGACGGATCCTGGGGCGGCGGTGGCGGCTCGGGGACGCGGCCCCACGAGGCGGTGCCCGGGCTCGACGGCGCGTTCTTCCCGCCCGAAGAGGACGGCATCCTGCCCGACGAGCCGCGGACGGGGATCAGCTTCCTTCGGCTGAAGGTGATGTTCGACCCGAGTGACGATCCCCGGACCCCAGTGGACGAGGGGGAGACCTTCCAGGACCTCTTGGACTTCCAGTCCAGCCACGGGGCTCCTGCGGTCCTGGCGGAGGAGATGCGGGTGCTCGGCGTGGGATACGTCCGGCTCCTCGAGGACTGCGACGCCTTCCTGGAGAGCGTGTGGAAGGGGGGAGTCACCGCGTGGGACGGCCTGTCGCCCTCCCCCGAGTCCGAGACGAACGCGTGGCAGCCGGGCTGGGGATGCGATCCGACGCGGAGCGCGGGGAGCCTGCTCATCCAGGTGCTCGGTGAGGACGTCGAACTGCCGTTTCCTGGCGATCTCGGCGAGCCCCACCGCTGGACGGGGGGGGAGGGCTGCGGTGGTGGGGCCCCCGCCACGCCGGAACCCTGCACCTTCCCCGACGACGCGCCTCCCCTCTTCACCGACGCCCTGTTGGCCCTCACCGCGGAGCTGGGCCTGGGCGTCGCCCCCGTCCCCCTTCTAATCGACAAGAGCAACGCGGATCCGGCGTCCCAGAACAACGACGCCTACTTCAGTTGGTATCCCTGGCTGGTCCACCCGCATGGGCCCACTGAGGGCATTCCCCACGTCGACGAGACCGACCGCTTCTGGATCGGCTCCGCCGACACCCGGGACGTCGTGGACCCCGCCCACGACGTCAACGCGGACGCTTCCGCCGCCACGTACGAGCACGTCGACCACGCCAACGCCGACCGCGTCCTGGAGGAGTACGTCCGCAGGCTGGCCTCCGATCCCAAGATCGGCTCCCTGTGGGGCGACCGGATCCCCTACGTGGACCTCGGCAACGAGCTGAACGGGGTGGTGCCCGAGGCGGACATCGCCTGGCTGGTGCTGCGCTCCTGCGAGCTCTGGCAGGGGTGCGCCCCCGGTGTCCGCCGGGTCCTCCCCGCCGCCGCGAGCTTCTCCAACGGACACGGCGCGAGCCCGTCGGATCCCCGTTCCTACCTCGACGAGGCCCTGGACCACTACGACCGCCTGTTCTTCGAGATCGTCCGTGCGGCGTTCGTCCTCCAGGAAGAGGAGGCGGCGCCGGACCGCTTCGCCGACGTGCTCGGCCCCGCCGCCATCGACGGGTGGACCGCCTTCCACGCCCACTACGACCTGGCGGCGATCCTCCTCCTCCTGACGGGCCAGGCCGATCCGTCCGACGCCCCCCTCTCCCGGGCACGGGACCTGAAGTACGACAATCCCCTTCACCTGCGGGTCCTGAAAGAGTGGTGCGGCTCCCAGGGCCTCTCCGCCCCCTTCCACGCCCTCGACTTCCACTGGTACGACAGCTCCGGAAAGGCGGAAGGGGGCGCCGCGCTCACGGCGTTCTCCTACCTTTCGGGGCTCCGGCCGCTGGTGGAGGACGTGTTCCGAGTCAGGCTGCGGGAGTGGTGGGGCGACGGCGACGACGTGGGGATCTGGTGCACGGAGACCGGGATCTCCAGCGACCAGCGCCCGCTCCACTACGTCGCGCGGAGGGAGGTCGACGCGGTGGACGGCAAGGAGGTGTACGGCCACCTCGCGGTGAAGGTCTCGCCGGGGACGATTCCGCCGTCGTCTTGGGCGGACTACGAGTTCCGAGTGGATCCCGTGGACCTGGACGCGGCGGCGCTGGCGGCTTTCGGTGGGAGCAACGCGTTCAGTTGGCCGGAGTGGATGTTCACGTCTCCCCGGGAGCAGGCGGTGCAGGTGTGGACCCGGTTGTGCTACATGGCGGGTCTCGGCGTGGAGAAGGTGTTCTGGTTCGCGAACGAGGCGATCCCGGCGACCAGCGCCGGGAGGATGCAGGGCTTCTACTCGTATGGGTTGACGGACGATACGAAGGTGGAGTCCGTCCCCGCCGGCCCCGACGGGGCCATCCTCCGGCCGTTGGAGGCAACTCCGTACGAGGAGCGGGGCAAGAAGCCGGCGTGGTGCGCTCTGCGCCGTTGGAACCAGGTCCTCGACCGCTACCGGTGCGCCCGTCTGTTCCCGTCGCTGACGGGTGACACGCCCGGCTACGAGGGGTTCTATGCGGTCGTCTTCCTGCGCCGGGCGGAGTCCGCGGGGCCGGACGATCCCTACCCTCCGGAGCGTTACCCGTATGCGCTGGTGGCCTGGACGGACCCTCAGGCGTATGTTTGGCCGACGGACTGGACGGGGGTGGACCCTGCGGTCGCTCCGGTGGGAGCGGAGCACCGACTGTACTTCCAGTCGGCGGCCGAGTCGGCGGAGGTGGTCCAGGTCCGGACGCTGCCGGAGTTCTTCACCCGCGTTCCGAGCCGGTTGGAGAACCCCTGCATCGAGTCCGGGGACGATCTCCGGCAACCGGGCGGCATCAGCGGCGAGAGCACCTACCGGTATGATGACGACCTCACGCACTCCACCGTCTTCACCCGCGTTCCGCTCTCCTTCCCTCTCCAGGTCGACGGGGCCCCGCTCCTGCTGTTGCTGCCGGAGGGGGAGATCCGGCTCGACTCGCCCGAGAAGGTCATCGCCGACGTGACGCTGGCGGGGGGCTCGTGTCCGATCCGCGACGCCGGGGGGGAGCCCGCCGAGGCGTTACCGAGTCGGCGCCAGGCGTCGGTGGAGAGGAGGGGGCGGCGATGAAGCAGCGATGGATGGCGTCGGGCGTGGCGGTGCGGCTCGGGTGGGCGGCCGTGGTGCTGCTCTCCATCGGCTCCGGGTCCTGCGGACCCGAGGGTGAGGCGCCCCCCGAGGACGACGACACCGTGTCTCCCGACGACGACACCCTGCCTCCGGACGACGACACCGTGCCTCCCGATGACGACACCCTGCCTCCCGACGACGACACCACCGAGGGGGAAGACCGGGACGGCGATGGGTACTCCCCGCCCGAGGACTGCAACGACTACAGCTCGACGAGCTATCCCGGCGCGCCGGAGCTCTGTGATGAACTCGACAACGACTGCAACGGCATCGTGGAGGACAACATCGACGCGGACGGCGACGGCCGTTCGGTGTGCGACGACTGCGACGACACCGACCCCCTGGTCCACCCGGGTGCGTCCGACGTGTGGTGCGACGGCATCGACCAGGACTGTATCAGCGGCGACCTGTGTGGTCCCGCCTCGTGGGTCTCTCTCGAGCTGGCCGAGGCTCGGATCGATGGAGGGGAGCGGGTTACGGATTGCTATCCATACGAAGAGGTCGCTGTGGGGATCGGTGACTCACTGGCAGGGGTGGGCGACGTCGACGGGGACGGGTTCGCCGACTTCGCCGTGGGCAACGAGGACGTGTTCGGCTTCGACTGCGTGGTTGGGAGCGGCGGCGCCTTCATCTTCAGAGGACCGATCTCGGGCGTTCACTCGGTCTTCGAGGCGTTCGGCGCCGTGCTGGGGCGACCGGTTCCCCCTCCCTATGGCGACGGGGCTGGCCAAGCGCTTGCCGGTGGCGAGGACCTGACGGGGGACGGGGTGCCCGACCTGCTCGTGGGAGCCAGCCTCATGAACGAAGAGGGGTTCGAAGCCGGGGGCGCGATCCTGGTGTCGGGTGA
>JAKLKC010000123.1 GCA_023150875.1 Myxococcota bacterium
CCCCCGCCCTACGTTCCGGATCGGGTGGGCCTGGGAACGGAGAAACTGGGGAGGAACCTTCGGAACGTGGTACTAGGTCCCGGGACCGCGCCGCGGGGGTCCCCCCTCCGCGGCGCCCTCCCCGTCAGCGCCTCCGCCTCGTCCCCGCCAGCACCGCCAGCGCCCACGCCGCCCACGCCCCGCCTCCCGGCCCACCCGCCGCCGCTTCGCAGGAGCAGCCTTCTTCGGCCGGGGGATCCTCCCCCTCCGGCTCCTCGTCGATGTCGAGGATCTCGGGGTAGTCCGGCAGGGGCGTCGCGGCGTTGCGGGTGTTGGCGGGATCGTGGTTCATGCCCGGCCACGGCCGGTAGGAGCGGTGGGCCGCCCCCGCCGTGCGGAAGGCGAAGAGCCAGCCCTGGCGGGTCCCCACCACAACGTCCAGCCGCCCGTCCCCGTCGACCTCCCCCACCGCGCCGCTGCCCAGGATCCACTGGCCGGTAAACTTCGGCCAGCCGGAGGGCTCGACCCCGTCGGCGCGGAACGCGTGCAGCATGTAGCCACCCGAGCCCTGGATCACCTCCGCCCCGCCGTCACCGTCCAGGTCCGCCAGCACCGGCACGGTGAAGAACTGGATGTCCTCCATGATCCGGGGGAAGGCGTCCAGGTAGTCCAGGTCCTTGCCGCTCCACACCCCCACCAGGTGGTCGTGGTCGTGGCGGCGTCCGTCGTCCACGAGGCCCGAGGCGTACTCGAATCCCGAGGACGCCGACGCGAAGTCCAGGGCCCCGTCCCCGTCCACGTCGCCGAAGGAGCCGGAGTGGATCATCAGCAGGGCCGCGCCCCCCTCGTCGGTGTTGGAGAGGGCGCCGAAGTCGCTGGCCACCGAGACCAGGCGGCCGTACAGGCCGCCGTCGTGCCGGTAGATCGCCCCGGGGTCGGCGATGGTGTTGGCGGCGATCTCCAGGGTGCCGTCCCCGTCCAGGTCCGCCAGGGCCGGGGAGCCCGGAGTGCCCTGGCCCACGTAGGGGAGGGCGTTGGTGTACGCCCCGAACATGAACACTGGCCACCCCTCGCGGATCGCCCCGCCGGGGTGGTCCTCCCCGTCTCCGTGGATGGCGTAGCACAGTCCGTAGGTGCTCCCGGCGTTCTCGTTGGTGCCCACCACCACGTCGGGGATCCCGTCGGCGTCGATGTCCCCGACGGCGGGGGTCGAGATGATGCGGGCCCGCTGGTAGGCCCCGTCCACGGGGTCGAAGTAGCGCACCAGCACCGGCCAGCCCGACACGACGGTCCCGTCGTGGTGCCAGGCGTTGACGTACTGGTCCATGGAGGCCGCCACGATCTCCAGGTCGCCGTCCCCGTCCAGGTCGTAGAGCACCGGCGAGCCGAAGAAGCCGTAGTCCACCACGTTCCCCGGGGTCGCCGGCTCGATCCGGGAGGGGTCCAGGCGGATGGGGAAGCCCGGCTTCGGCACGCCCGCGGCGTCCCAGGCCGCCACCTCGCCGTTCAGCGTCGCCACCACCACGTCATCCACGCCGTCCCCCTCCAGGTCCCCGATGGCCGGGAGGGCGAACACCGAGTGGCGGTGGTCGGAGCCCACGTGCCCCTCGGCGAAGGCGGGGGCCGCCCGGTGGTTCGCGCCCGGGAGGGCCGGGTCCAGCTCGTCCAGGAGGGACGTCCGTTGGGGCCAGCCTTCCCGGTCCACGAGCCCCTGGGGATCGGCCTCGGCGACGTGCACGTCCCCGTCGGAGGTCACGTACACCACCTCGTCCACGCCGTCCCCGTCGAGGTCGTGGAGCTGGAGGCCCGCCGCCGAGGGCCCCAGGTACACGGGGAAGCCCGGGAGCAGGTCGGGGTCGTGGCGCACGAAGAAGACCTTGCGCATCTCCCCCCGGTTCCCGTCCTCGTCCACCACCCGCAGGCGGACGGTCACCGCGAACGCGTGGGCCTTGTCGGCCTTGGTGACGTTGTCGTCCTCGGGGGTGTAGGCCTCCATCCAAGCCGCGGGATCCAGGGCGAGCTGGCCCAGGTCCAGGGTGGCCAGGACGCCATCCCGGGCCTCGGTCTCCCCCGCCCCGTCCGCCACCGCCTCGAAGTCCTCCTCGTCGGGCTCGTCGCCGACCGCCACATCCACGGACCAGTCGAACCGCTCCGCCCGGCGGGCGTCGGCGTACCCCACCACGTCGACGGTGGGGGTCCTCTCGGGGTCCAGGACCTCGAACCACCGGGGGGACGCCACGTCGGCCTCGGGGGGGATCCGGCCCTCGTCCACCATCAGGACGGCCCCGTAGGCGTTGACGCGGCCGTAGCCGAAGTAGCGGTCCCACCCGGGCTTCGAGGGGTACTTGTCGGGGTCGTTGCCGTTGGGGCGGCTCTCCTCGACGTCGATGTCCTGGACGGAGTGGACCAGGATCTGCTGGACCTCGTTGGCGCTGAGTGCCGGGGTCAGGCCCACCTCCCGGGCGTGGCTGTAGATCAGCCCCGTCACCCCGGCCGTCACCCCCGTCGCGCCGGAGGAGCAGGTGGTCTTGGGGGCGGAGAGCTGGAGCCGCGGGCCGTGGTTGGTGCAGTTGCTGTAGTTCAGGAAGGTGGTGGCGTCCTCGAGGTCGTCGGTGTCGTACCTCACGGCGTGGACGTAGACGGTGTGCTCGTTCGCCCCCGGGTAGTTCGCGTGGTACGAGGTCTCGTCCGCCGCCGACGCGATCACCGTCACCCCGTTCCGGTAGGCGTACTCGATGGCCTCCATCGCCAGGGTGGTGTTGTTGATGGTGCCCAGCGCCTCCTGGATGACGCTCGCCCCCATGTCCACGGCGTAGGCCGCGGCGAGGGCGAAGTTGTTGACGTCGGCGACGAAGCTGTCGCTCACCCGCAGCGGCAGGGCGGCGCAATTCGGGCAGGTGCCGATGTTCCCCTCGTCGTTCCCCTCCGCCGACGAGTCCGACATCTCCCCGTACCCGTGGCCGTCGTGGGCCTCGTCGTAGGGGTCGTTGTCGTTCCAGAAGAAGTCCCAGCCCGAGACGTCGTCGATGTAGCCGTTGCCGTCGTCGTCGACGCCGTCCGAGAACGTGTGGATCAGGTCGCCGGGATCGAGCCAGGTGGCGGAGTCGGGGTCCGAGCCGGCGGCCCAGTCGACCCGCGGATCGTCCAGGTAGTCGTCGATGTTGAAGATCCCGTTGCCGTCCAGGTCGTAGGGGTCGTCGCCGCCGCCGCCGCTGCCGTCGGCCCACTGGGGGGCCGGGAGCTCGCCACGGTTCAGGAAGTACTTGCGGCGGACCTCGGTGCGGGACCACCACGCCCCGGAGTCCAGCACGGCGATCACCGTGCCCCAGTCCCCGGCGGTGAGCCGCAGCGCGCGGTCGAGCCACAGCCCGCTGCCCATGTCCAGCTCCTGGGGTCGCACCTGGTCCCGCAGGTCGGCGCGAACGTAGCTCAGGTGCTCCCACCGCTCCCGCAGGTCCACCGGGCACAGGTCGGGCCGGTCGACCTCCCCGCACTCGGGGAAGGTCGCCATGGGCAGGTCGGCGCGGGCGGCGACGGGGACGAGGAGTGCGCCGACACCGATGGCAACGGCGCGGGCCAGGGACGGGGAGGGTCGGAGGCTCAACGAGGTCCTCTCGGGCGCGGGGCAGGGGGCGCGCCCTCCAGCGGGGGGGATCCGGGCCGTCCCCGCGGGCTGGAGCATTGTCGGGCAGCGGCGGGAGCGGGTGCAAGCGGCGCGCGGCGGTCGAGGCGGCCGCAGCGCTCCGGTCGCCGCCGCCCCCGGTGGTGGCCCGCCGCCGCGCTCAGGGTGCGTTGTCCTCGATCACCACGCTGCCGCCGATGAAGTCGATCCCGGCGACGAACCCCCGGGCGACGAGGGTGGGGAGGGCGGTGTTGTCCTCGATGGTGACGCTCCCGAAGACCGCCTCCAGGGACTCGGCCCCGCTCAGGCTCGCCAGGGCCTCGTTGCTCTCGATCCGCAGGGTCCCCTGGACCTGGCTGAGGGTGTCCAGGCCTGCGAGGCTCGTCAGCGAGTCGTTGCCATGAACCTGGAACAGCCCCTCCACCGTGGCGAGCGCACCCAGGCCCTGGAGGCTGGTCAGGGCGGCGTTGTCGGACACGAACAGGTCCCTCCCCGCCGAGGAGAGGCGGTCCAGGCCGCTCAGCGACGTCAGCACTGGGTTGTCCCGGACGTACATCCGCCCATCGACGCGCGCCAGGGAGTCCAAGCCGGAGAGGCTGGCGAGGCCAGATCGCCCTCCACCTGCGCCAGCGAGCCGAGCCCACGCAGGTTCGGAAGGGCGTCATTCGAGGAGAGGAGGACGTCCCCCTCCACGACGGTCAGCGACGAGAAGCCCTCCAGGTCGGGGAGATCTCGATTGTCCGAGATGCTGAGGTCACCCTCGATGACCGAGAGTGCCCCGAACGCATCCAGGTCCACCAGGGAGGGGTTCCACCCGATCTCGATGGTCCCGCAGCTCTGAAGGGCACCGAAGCCGGCAACGGCCCGCAGGGCGTCGTTGCCCGCGACGTCGATCCGAGGAACGTCGGGGAGGGCATCCATGCCGCCGACGCCGGTCAGGGACGGGTTGTCCTCGACGACGATCCCGGCCCTCGCCGCGACGAGGGACTCGAACCCTCCGACCGTCTCCAGCGCGCCGTTGTCCCGGATCTCCACCTCGCCCCCGACGTGCGTGAGGGAGGCGGGGCCTGCGAGGGTCACGAGCGCGTGGTTCCCGGCGACGTAGAGCTCGCCGCTCACGAGGGTCAGGTCGTCGAGTCCATCCAGCGCCTCCAGAACCGGGTTCTGGTCGATCCAGAAGTGCCCCCCGACGGCGGCGAGGGCGCCCAGGCCGGTGAGGTCCCGAAGGGAGTCGTTGGAGACGACGCGCACGTCGCCACCGACCGACGCGAGGGCGTCGAGGCCGGTGAGGTCGGCCAGCGCACCGTTGGAGCCGACGTAGAGTTCGCCCCCAACGGTCGTCAGGCCGCCCAGATCGCTCAGGTCGGCCAGCGATGCGTTCCACGACAGCTCGAGATCCCCGCCCACCGCGGCGAGGGAGGAGAGAGCGCCGAGGTCGACCAGACCAGCCCCGCCGATCCGCAGGTCCCCCGGGATGGACTCGAAGGGGGCCAGTCCATCCAGGGAGGCGAGGACGTCGTTGCTGCGGATGTCCAGGGAAGCCACCGACCCCACGCCACCCAACCCACTCAGGCTCGGGAGAGCGTCATTGCCCACGATTCCCAGCGTGCCGCCGACCGTCGTGAGGGCCCCGAGGCCGCCGAGCCCCGCCAGGTGGTCGTTGTCCACGACGGCGAAGGAGCCTCCCACGGAGGCGAGGTTGTCGAGCCCGTCGAGACTCGCCAGGTCGTGGTGGTCGCTGACCTCGACGTCACCCTCCACGGACTCCAGGGCCTCCAGCCCCCGCAGATCCGGCAGGTACCAGTTGCGGTGGAGCGTGAGGTCCCCCTCGATCACCCCGAGCCGGTCCAGCCCCTCCAGGCTTTCGAAGGACGTGCAGAACTCGATGGTGAGCTCGCCGCCCACGCCAGTGAGGCAGGACAGGCCGGTGAGGTCCGTGATGTCCGTCGCCGAGATGTAGAGAGTGTCTTCGACGAAGACTTCGCACGCCCCGTCGCAGAAGTCCGCCAGGTCCGCGGCGGAGTGGAGGCGGGCGGAGGTCTCGGTCCGGGTCCCCTCCCACATCCAGGGGGCGAGGTCGTCGCAGTCGTCACCGATCCCCCGACCGTCCCCGTCGAGGTCGTCGTCGGGCGTCGCGGCGTCGCAGTCGTTGTCGACGCCGTCGTAGGGCACCTCC
>JAKLKC010000124.1 GCA_023150875.1 Myxococcota bacterium
GAGGATAGGACGGACAAAGCGGCGATGTCAAGGTGGGTGTCGGGTATGGGCAAGGCCCCCTGGGTTCGGCCGGGGCGATCCCCTGCGGGATCGGAGGTGCGTGTGGTATTTGTAGGGCATGGCGAGGCGCCTGGAAGGGCATCGGGGGTGCTACGAGCGCTCACCGGAGGGGGGGGGCGCCGAGGGTGGGCCGAGCAAGTCGGGCGAGGGAGGAGGTCGGGGCATGGGGAGGCCCCGCGGAGTGATGTCCGCCTGGGGGGCAACGGGCGCTCAGGTCCAGTTGTACTCGTCGGAGTGGGGGCTCGCGCGGGGCGAGGCGGGGGTCGGGACGGTGGTGGGGAGGCCGTAGAATGTGAGGAGCGCGGGAGCGGGAAGGTGGACATAGGAGACGCGGTACGCCCGGGACCCACAGCGCGGGCAGGGGAAAAGCTCGATGCGGAACACTCTCTTCAGGAGTTCGACCCAGGGGATCCAGGTTCCGGGAACGAGGCCGGTGCCGGTCCGCATACGGCGGGGACGGCGGGGGGTGTCCAGACCTTCCCCCTGGGGAATGACGTGGGGACGCCAGCCGGCGTGCGGGGCAAGGACCCCATGGTAGTGGACGGTGTGGCGGCGCGGTGGCGGGACTAGGGCGGCGAGCTTCTCCATCAACTCGTCGGGCCGGAAGAGGACGTGGGTGGTGCCGTCGCTGTACGGAGTCTTCAGGCGGACGGCATAGCGGCCGTCGGGAAGGCGATGGAGCCGGTCTTCCGACAAGGGCGGGCGGGCGATGTACCGGCACAGGCGCTCCAGTGCGGCGCGGTCGGGCGCGGGGATGCCGACACCCGCGTGGAGATTGTACCACCCGGACGAAGCGGCCTGACTGGCGGCGGTGAACTCGCGGGGAGGGGCGCCGCGGTGACGCTCGACGGAACGGCCGCGGCGGGGGCCGGTGGAGACGCGGCCCAGGACCGAGGCTTCCTGGATCCGGGCCTGACCCTCGTCGGCCAAGCCAGGCCCCCGTTCGTCCCCCTCGCCGCCATCGCCGTCCGCCAGGCCCCGGCGGGAGAGCAGGCGCTGGATGCGGAGCCGCACGGCCCGGACGACACGCTGGACCTCGGCGACGGTCGGCGGGCCCAGGGGGTGAAACTGGGGGCGGCGGCCACTGTGGGACCAGGTGTAGACACCGTCCAGTACCAGTGAATGATAATGAACATTCAGGTTCAGGCTGCTGCCCCAGCGTTGGTCCACCGAGACGGCTCCACTCCGGGGACAGGCCACCGAAGAGGAGCATCGCCCCCACCGCCAGGATGGCGTTCAGGATCAGCAGGGCCAGGAACACCCCCACCGACGCCTTGAGGGCCCTTTGGGTTCCCGCGACGAGGCGCTCGATGTCGGGGACGAAGCGCATCAGCCGGAACAGGCGGAAGAGGCGCCCCACCCTAAGGATCAGGAAGCCCGCCAGGTCGTCCTGGGCGAGCATGGGGGCGAGGGCCGGCACGCTGACGAGGATGACCAGCAGGTCCAGGCGGTTCCACCCGGAGCGCCAGTACCCCGCCAGGCCCCGGCGGCGGACCTTGAGGCCGGCCTCGACGACGAAGAAGGCGATGCAGGATCTCTCGACCGCCAGCCAGGCCTGGGCCTCGACGGAGCCCGGCTCCGCCTGGGTGAGCGCCACCAGCGTGACCGCGTTCAGGAGGATCGCCGGGAGGACGACCCGGTCCGAGATCAGGAGATCGGCGAGTCGGCGCATTCCGCTCCTGGCGGAGGGGCGTGGACCCGCTCCCTCACGGACCCGATCCCAGGTAGACCCGGGCGACCCCACCGTCCGAGATCCCGTCGTCCGCGGCGTAGGACCCGATCACCAGGTCTCCGAACCCGTCCCGGTCCACGTCCCCCGCCCCGGCGAGCCCCCGGCCCGTGGCGTCGCCCGCCGCGGCCGCGAGGAAGACGGCGCAGTCCCGGTCCAGCAACACGGTCCCCTCCAGGGGGGGACCGTAGACCAGGTAGGCCCCCCCTCCGTCCACGTAGGGCTCGTCGCGGCTGGGGGCCCCGAGGAGGATGTCCGCCAGGCCGTCGCCGTCCACGTCCCCGGCGGCGGCGTTCCAGCCCCCGAGGTTCTCGCCGCCGCCGGGGGGCACCAGCACCGAAGAGGCCTCGGCGAGGACGACCTGGCCCGCCGGGAGGGGACCGAGGAAGACGTAGGCCGCCTCGGCATCGGTGCCGATCAGGATGTCGTCCAGCCCGTCGCCGTCCACGTCTCCCGGGCCGACGACCCCCGTCCCCAGCTCCCAGTTGGACTCCGGGGAGTAGATCCTCGTGGTGGCCGCGCCCAGGCCCACCGAGCCCGAGACCGGACCCCGAACCAGGTAGGCGGCTCCGGCGTAACTGCCGGCATCGTTCTGCCAGGGCGCGCCGATGAGGAGGTCTCCGTAGCCGTCCCCGTCGGTGTCCCCGGCCCCCGCCACCGACCACCCGGCCCGGTCACCGGTCCGCTCCCCGGTGAGGACCGCATCCGCCGTGGACAGGGAGCGCGTGCCGGTGCCCAGGGGGCCACGCAGCAGGTAGGCTCGACCCCGTCCGCCCGCGGCCTCCTGCGCGCCGACGAGCAGGTCCGGTGATCCGTCCCGGTCCACGTCCCCGGCGCTCGCCACGGCGTACCCCGCCTGGTCCCCGGACGACTCCCCGGTCAGGATCACGTCGGCGTCCACCGCGTCCACCCGCCCCGCGATGGGGCCGAAGAAGACGTAGACCCGGTCCTTCCACGGGGCCCCGACGATGACGTCGGAGATCCCGTCTTCGTTGAAGTCGCCCGAGGCAAGGCCCTCGCCGAAGGTCCCTCCCTCGCCCACGAGGACGGCGTCGGCGCCGGACTCCAGGTCAGAGGTCCCCGGGTCAAGGGGACCACGCAGCAGGTAGACGGCGCCCGCCCAGGTTCCCCCGGTCTCGTCGGAGGGGACCGCCACGACGACGTCGTCCGAGCCGTCGCCGTCGGTGTCCCCCGCGCCGGCGACGCTCCAACCGGCGTTGCCCCAAGAGAAGTTCCCGACGAAGGTGGCATGGGCGGCGGAGACCGGCACATCGCCCGCCAGCCGGCAGTCCCAGGGATCTCCGTCGCAGTCCTGGTCGATCCCGTCGCCGCAGGAGTCTTCGGCCCCGGGGTGGACCCCGGGATCCCCGTCGTCGCAGTCCACCGAGGCCGGGTGCCCGTCGCCGTCGGAGTCGGGATCGACGGCGTCGTCGTCGGGCCCGGAGTCGTCATCGGACCCGGAATCGTCATCGGGCCCGGCGTCGTCGTCGGCCGCGTCGTCGTCCCCGGGGACCCCGGGGGTGGCGAGGCAGCCCGCGAGCAGTGCGGCGAGGGACGCCGCGAGCACCTCCCCGATCCCTGGGACCGCTCTCAAGTTGCCCCTCCCGGTAGGGTGCCGCGGCGAGGCCGGGGGACCTCGCACGGCCATCCTTACACCGGCACGAGGACCTCCCGCAAGGTTCGAGTCGGGGACAGGTCCTCCACCCACGCCGATCGCTCCTCCCGGCGGCGAGGAGGACCGACGGGTCAGGCCCCCGTCGGGGGGAATGGCCGCGTCCCGATCACGGCCGCCGGCCCGCCTCCACCGCCACCGGAGAGTAGCGGGTCACCGTGCTCCCCACTCGAAGGATCCGGCATCGCACTCGACGACCCCGTCGAGGTCCCCGTCGACCCGGAAGTACCCATCCTGGTCGGTCTCCGGGCAAGCCGCCCCGCCGTTGTCGATGGCGGCGCTGCCGGCCTTGAGCGCGAAGGTCGGGGACTCCCCATCCAGCCCGACCAGGTCGGCGGAGAGCTTGGCGTTGAGCGGGTGGGCGCGCGTCCCGATGCGGTCGCTGCCCCCGAATCCCTGGCACGAACTGCCCGCCGCGCCGCCGGTGCGGGTCACCACGTTGCCACCGCCCGACAGGACCCTGCCCGAGCAGTCGGAGGTGTAGCTCCCGGTCCCGTTCAACGCCAACAGCACCCCGCGCATCGAGACGGTCGCCGCTCCTTCCACCGCCAGGCCCCCGCTCCGGACGTCCCCCGTGGCGGTGTTGAACGCCACGGTGGTGGACTCCAGCGCCAGCCACGACGTGTCCGACACGTGAACGGCCCCGCCCCGGGCCGCATCGTTCCGGCCCAGGGTGGAGGACGACATCAGGAGCACCCCCCGGGGGCTGCGGAGCGAGAGCGCGCCGCCTCCCTCGAACGCGGTGTTGTTGTCCAAGACGGACCGGTCCACTCGGGTGATGTGTCCCGCGCCCGCCGCGCCGCCGTCGTCGAAGAAGCCACCCCAGCCGAGGGTGCCGTTGATCGTGCCCCGGACCCCCGAAAGGGTCACCGCCGCCACGTCGTCCGCCTCCACGATGGCGAGGGCGCCGCCGCCTTCCCATGCCTCGTTGCCCTGGAAGAGGGTATCGGTCAGTTCGACGATGCCTCCGGCGATGGCGATGGCGCCCCCCCGGGAAGCGACGCCCATCTGGAACTCTCCGCCCGTGACCGTCAGGTCCCCCTCCTCCAGGTATATGGCTCCGCCGTCACCATCCGCCTGGCTGTGGTTGAAGGTGACGTCCTCGAGGGTGAGGGTCCGCTCCCCCGAAGACCACAGGCCCGCGCCGTCTCCGGCCACGGCGAAGTTGTCGATCCAGCACTCGACCAGGGTCAGCGCCTCACCGGAGTCCCCCGCGACGCGGAAACCGCCCCCCGAGGGCATCCCGTACTGGCCGAAGACCTCCAGCGAGGTGAAGGTGAACTCCTCTCCCTCCGGCAACGACGGGTCCTGGTCGACGGTGAAGACCCGCTCGTCCGAGGGGTTGGCGATCACCGTCCCCCACGCGACCTCGACGGACTCCGTCAGGGTGAAGCCCCCGTCGGTGGTGACGGTGCGCCACTCCAGGCTCACCAGGTCGGGCCCCGGGGAGGCGTTGGCCTCTTCGACGGCGGCGCGCAGCGTGCACGCGCCGCCCTCGTCTCGACAGTATCCGTCGCCGGGCAGGACGTCGGGGGCGTCGCCGTCCGACGTCACCTCGAACGTAACGGCGTACGCGGCGCCCGGCAGCAGAGACGCGGCCACGGCGGCGGCGAAGCAGAGCCGGCGACCCCGGTGGAACGATGAGGTGACGGGCACGGCGGGACCTCGTGGGCCGGGACCCACGGGGGCGTCCGGCCTTGGCGGCGGGGATCGGTGTGGATCCCCGGGGTGACTGCCGTGGTGGTCGGCCGAGGAGGCGTTTGTGACCCTCCCCGGTCGCGGCGGGCGGGCGACGCCACTGGACAGTGTTTCGCGGACACCTGCCCCAGCGAGGCCGCGGAGGATAGGACGGACAAAGCGGCGATGTCAAGGTGGGTGTCGGGTATGGGCAAGGCCCCCTGGGTTCGGCCGGGGCGATCCCCTGCGGGATCGGAGGTGCGTGTGGTATTTGTAGGGCATGGCGAGGCGCCTGGAAGGGCATCGGGGGTGCTACGAGCGCTC
>JAKLKC010000125.1 GCA_023150875.1 Myxococcota bacterium
GCGCTGCGCAAGCTGCTGCGCGGGGATCTGGAGCCCGAGGCCGCCGCCCGCTTCGCCCAGCGGCGGGCGGAGCTGGTGCTCCGGCCCCCTCCCCCCTCCCGCTCCCCCCTGCCCCTGGTGGCGGGGACGGGGATCGCCGGCCTCGGCGGAGCGGCCTGGGCGATGCGGAGGGCCCGGGGCAGGGGGATCGCCTCCGCCGCCCGGCGCGCCTGGCCCGCCTACCTCTACGTCGGCCCCGCCCTCCTGGGCCTGGCGCTCCTCTCCTTCCTGCCCTTCGCCGTGGGGGGCGCCGTCTCCCTCTTCGCCCACCGCGCCGGCTCCTGGTCCTACGTCGGCCTCGCCCACTACGCCTCGATCCTCCTCTCCCGGGACTACGGGCTCGCCGATCCCCTGAGCTTCTGGTCCACCGCCGCCGTTACCGTGGCGTGGACCGCCCTCAACGTCGCCCTCCACGTGGGGATCGGGCTCGCCCTGGCCCTGATCCTCCGGGATCCCTGGGTGAGGCTCCGGGGCCTGTGGCGGGTGCTGCTGGTGGTGCCCTGGGCGGTGCCCAACTACATCACCGCCCTGATCTGGAAGGGCATGTTCCACCGGCAGTTCGGGGCGGTGAACGCCCTGCTGGTCGCCCTGGGGCTGGAGCCGGTGAGCTGGTTCGCGAAGTTCTCCACCGCCTTCGCCGCCAACGTCGCCACCAACACCTGGCTCGGCTTCCCCTTCATGATAGTGGGATCTCGTGTTTGCCGCTGACGAAAGCACGAGACATCTGGTGCGTCAACGCAGGATGCGCCCGGCGCCTTCAAGCTCGAGCGGAGCCCGGGGGACCGCGGAGATGACTCGCCCGTCGGAGAGGACAAGCCCGTTCACATTCGGGCCGTCCTCGACCGCATAGACTCGGAAGACTGTCGCAGCGCCGGGGTCGAAGTAGGCTATCCGGACGACGCGACTGGTCGACATGGAATCAATAAGAAGCTCATTCTGGGCGAGGGCAACCGTCTGCCCCTCGTCGAGGTACAGGTAGAAGTACCCGTCGTCATGCGTGATGGCGGATGTCCAGGACCGCAGGCGGAACTCGATCTCGTCCCGGCCATCCGTTCTATGGACCTCGATAGCCCAGACATAGCCCCACACCCTCGAGAGTTCATGGCGAGACGGACGGTCGGGAATGGTCGAGCCCATGACGATGTCCTTGGTCTCCCCCTGGCGCCTGAAGTGGATAGGGCCCTCTGCCGTGGATCAGTTGCGGCAAACAGATGACCGAGCCTACCTTGTGGGGGGCAGATCCACGGCGGCACAGCGGCCCTGGTGGCAGACTGCCCTGTACCCTTGCATCGGTTCAACAAACGACGCGTCACAGAACAGAGAGCAGGAGACTTCGCCGCACGCGGCCAGCCAGGCCATCTCGACTGTCGCCACCTGGTCAACTGGCACGGGCCAGCCGTTGGTTCCATCGCAGTAGAACTGGGGCTCGTCGGGGCAATGGGCGACCTCCTCCGGCGGAATACCGCAATGGGAGATGACGCAGTCCTCATCGACGGCGCACTCGCAATCATGGGCGACGCATTCCCGGTCGATGCACCCACAAAGGGAGAGCAAGCCTGCCAAAGCACACGAGCGAGCCGGTCGACGGGGAATCGTGAACATCGTACTACCCGATCCAGGCGGCGTGCCAAACGGCGGCGAGGTCTGGCATGTAATTCAAGCCGTGTTCACGAATGGACGCCGGGTCATCCGTATAGATCGAAGGATGGCGGCGGGTAACGTAAGTGAGTCGCATGACGTTGACTTGGCTCTCCGTCCACAAGTATACATCGGGGTTCGAGTAATCTTCCGATGGACTTCTATCGTAGCTCATGGGATTGTTGTTCTGCTCGCCCTCCGGAATGGCATCCGTGTCGTCCTCGAACGGAAAGTACTGAAGTCGCGCTTCTTCCAGGGATTCGTCCTCTTCTGCAACTACTGTGTCGTATGTGTGCGGGAGGCCCAACGCATGCCCGATTTCATGGACCAGAGTCTTGGCATCTCCATCACCTCCATCCACCGCGAGTCCCGATGAGCTACCGAATCCCTTTACTGTACTTGGATTGAAGATCCTGCCGACCCAATACACGTTGAGTACCGAGTCCCTCCCTTGTTGCAGGTGTACCGTCAGGAGATCGTTCTTGAGATCCAAGTCTGCGCTGTCGATCTCGAAGTACCGACTGTCTCTGAACTCATGGAGTCCCCCGCCATCCAAGACGATCTGAATCCCCAATCGCTCGTATACCTCGATGGCTACGGTCAGCATGTCGAGGATATCATCGAGGCTCCTAGTACCACGTTCCGAAGGTTCCTCCCCAGTTTCTCCGTTCCCAGGCCCACCCGATCCGGAACGTAGGGCGGGGGCTTGTCCCCCGCCGCGGGGCTTCGGCGGGGGACAAGCCCCCGCCCTACCGGGCTGTCCGCTTACGGGTTCGCGACGCCGACGACCCCGAGTACGAACTCGGAAACTGGGGAACTTTCTCTGGAACGACGTACTAGGGAGATTCCCTTCACTGTCTGTCACGTACCACACTTTCAGCGTCAGGGTCAACTCTGGCAATCCCGCAGCCATCGGGCCTCCCATTCCTCACGAGCGAGCCTGGGCAATCATGGGGGCAGAAGGCCGCCCAGCTACTTCTCCACCTCCACGGCATACACGACCCTCGGGAGCCCCCCCGCGTCGTACCACAGCCTCACCCCCCACTCGTGCGCCATCGCCGCTCTCAGCAGGTGGAGTTGCGCGAGGGCGACCGTTGTGCCCACGTCGAGATATATGGCGAAGTCGTTGACCGAACCTGTGGGCAGGCCGGCCGTGTCCTCCGCGATCTCCATCGTGCACCAGATCTGATCTCGGTTATCCATCTGCTCCACCTGGAGCGCGCGAAGGTAGCCGGCGACCTGATCGAGTTCGGACCGGCTGGGGCGATCGGACATGGCTCCTCCTCCAGGAGAGGCGGCGGTGAGAAGCGCCAGGACGCCACTCGCCCCACCACCCGCCCGATCATCCTCAGGGCCGGCCCACGCCCCCAACGGGGACACGTCCACCGGCCGTCGGGCCCGCGTCGCCCGACTCGACCATCCGGCCGATCCGGGGGAGGGAGAGCACCCCGGCGTGGTTCGCCACCAGGTACAGGTCGCCCACCACCGTCGCCACCGCCGTGTCGTCGGTGTTCCGCATCTCCCAGAAGAGGAGGGAGCCCATCGGCTGCGACGCCCCGATCCGGGCCGCGAAGACGCGGGCGCCGCTGGTCGTCTGCGTGTCCATGCTGATGGACTGCCCGTCCTCATAGGACAGCTCGAAGAGGTACTGCGGCGCCGTCGTGGCGGTGATGGCCTCGTCCAGCGGCTTGAAGAAGACGGGGGTCGTCCACAGGCGCAGCGTGACAGGTCCGTCGCCTGACTGGCTCTGGCGCCGGAAGAACGCGCTCAGACTGGAGAACCCACCGGGTAGGAGGAGCGCCCCCTCCGCTCGCGTGAACTCCGAACTGCTGATCGGCAACTGCCACTGCCTGGTGTGCTCCCACTGGAACACGCCCGATCCCGTCCAGTACCTCATGGTCCCGCCACCCCTTCCCTGCGCGGGACCACCGTGCTGTGGTCCCCGTTGGTCGGGAACTGAGCACGGAGCGTGCCACGTCGCGGCCCTCCCTGGAACACTCGATGGGGCGCGGGATCTCGCGTCCGTCCCAGGGGGTGCCGTGCCGGGGGCGACTGCCACATCTGGCAGGAACCTGCCGGGAGTGGCATGCCAGGCTTGTCACTTCCCTCCGAGCCCGACACGTTCCAACATCCGGTAGAACGTCCGCAACGAGACCCCCAGCAGGTGTGCGGCGTGTTCCCGGTTCCCTCCCGCGTCCGCCAGCGCGGACTCGACCGCGATCCGCTGCAGCCTCTCCTGGGCTCGGGCCCAGGTCAGGCGCTCCCGGGTGAACCAGTCGCCGACTTCGACGCGGTTCGGAGGAGGGTTCGGGCCTACCCCCCCCCCCCCCGAAGTACAGGTCTACGCACGCCGACCCGTCCAGGTCCAGGTGCTCCCCCTCAATGGCCTCGCCGACGGCCGCCATGGCCGCTCGCTCGACGCAGGCCCTCAGCTCCCGAACGTTCCCTGGCCAGGAGTGCTCCAGCAGCCGGGAGCGCGCGGAGGCCCCCAGGATCTTGGAGCTGCCGGGCAATGCTCCCAGGAAGTGGTCGGCCAGGAGCAGGACGTCCCCGCCACGGTCCTTCAGCGCAGGTACGGGGATCCTCACGCGGTCCAGCCGATATACCAGGTCCGTGCGGAACCTGCCCTCCCGTGCGAGGCGATGAAGGTCCCGGTTCGTCGCCGCGACCACCCAGGCATCCGAGCGGCGGGGCTCGTCGGCGCCCAACGGCCAGTACTCGCCGTCGTCGAGGAAGCGGAGGAGCTCCGCCTGGGCGGCCAGCAGGAGGGAGTCCACTTCGTCCAGGAACAGCACCCCTCCCGACGCGGCACCGACGCGCCCACACCGGCTCGCTCCCGCCCCGGTGAACGCGCCCCGGACGTGCCCGAACAGCTCATCCAGGCGAAGCGACTCCGCGATGCCCCCGCAGTTCACGGGGACGAAGGGGCCGTCCCGGCGCGCGGAGCGGGCGTGCAGCTCTCGGGCGACAACCACCTTCCCGCTCCCCGTGGGTCCTGTCAGCAGCGTCGTCGCCATCGACGCCGCGGCCTGGGCGATCCTGTGATCGAGGCGGACCATCACCGGCGAGCGACCCAGGAGGGTGGCCCCCTGGGCGGGAACGAGCAGAGCGCGGGCGGATCCCCCCATGTCGCCGGACCTCCGCCGCCGCCGCCCGGGAGCGCGGAACGGTGGGGGCAGTCTAGCACGCCGGATCGCCGGGGCGGAACGACTGGGGTGGCCCTCCCTCCGCCGCGCCCCCGTTGCGCCGCGGCCGGAGCCACTGGTATACCCCGGCTCCGAGGGCGCTTTGGACGGTCAAGAGCCACTGTGCGGAACCGACCTGCGAAGGGAGCGAGGTGCCCTCCGGGTCGTCGTCGCCCTCCTCGTCCTCGGCTTCGCCGTGGCCTCCTTGCCGGCGCCGGCCCTCGCCGCCGAGCCCCTGTCCCTCTGGCACGCCTACCGGGGCGACGAGAGGGCGGGGCTCGAGGCCGCCGTCGCCGCCTGGAACGAGGCCCACCCCGAGGCCCCCGCCGTCGCCCAGGCCATCCCCTACGAGGCCCTGTCGGGGAAGCTCGAGGCGGCGATCCCCCACGGCAACGGGCCCGACGTGTTCGTGTTCGCCCACGAGAGGGTGGGCAAGTGGAGCCGGGCGGGGCTGGCGCGGCCGGTGGACGAGGGGGCGGAGGGGGCCTCCCCGGGGCTCTTCTCCGCCCCCGCCGCCGAGGCGATGCGGGCGGACGGGAG
>JAKLKC010000126.1 GCA_023150875.1 Myxococcota bacterium
TGGGGTGGCTCCTCCAGCTCGTCGCCTCCACCTGGCTTCCCCTGGGGGCGGCCACCGCCCGCGCCTCGGTGGCGCGGGAGCGGACCTTCACCGCCACTCTACGGGGCATCGAGACCCTCTTCTCGACCCACCACTACCGGGCCTGGGCCTTCGAGCAGGTCCAACTCCGCTGGCAGGCCCTCTCCGAGCCCCACCGGGCGTCCCTCCGCCCCGCCCTGGAGGGGGCGGGGATCCTCCCCTCCCTCCTGGCGGACGGCATCCTCCACAACGCCCTCTTCGACGGCTTCACCCCCCCCTTCGTGGTGGACGGCGTCGCGGACGCCCGGATCCGCCATCAGAAGGCCAAGGCGGACCGCCCCGGCTGACCCCCGTCCCCCCACCGCCGTACCCCCGCCGTTGACCGCCCCGGGCAGATCCGGGACCATGGACTCCTGAGCTGGAGGTGCCCGTGGCCGCGTTCAAGCAGATGGTGGTGCTGGTCCTGGCGGGCGCCGTGCTGGGGCAGGTCCTGATCTCCCTCTCCGCCCCCAGCCTCCTGGGCTTCGCCTCGGACCCCTCGGGCACGGGCGCCCTGTGCAACTGCACCGAGCTGACCCAGGCGGTGATCCGCCGGGTCCTCACCGCCCAGGCCATCGCCGCCGCCGCGGGCGGCCTCCTGGCCCTGGTGGCGGGGGTCCTGGCGGTCCGACGGGCGCGCACGAAGGCAAAGCCCCCCGTCCCGGGCCGGGGAGACGAGGTCAGAGCCCCTCGCACTTCCCGATGATCTCCTTCATGACTTCGGAGGTGCCGCCGCCGATGGTGAGGAGGCGCAGGTCGCGGTAGGCGCGGGCGATGGGGTACTCCTCCATGTAGCCGGCGCCGCCGTAGAACTGCTGGAGGTCGTAGACGACGCGCTGGGCGAGGTCGGCGGCGTAGAGCTTGGCCATGGAGATCTCGCGGACGGCCGGCTCGCCCCGGGCGAAGAGGTCGCAGGCGTGGTAGGTCAGGCGGCGGGAGGCCTCGATGGCGGTGAGGTGCTCCACCAGCTTGTGGCGCCACACCTGGAACTTGAGGATGGGGCGGCCGAAGGCGTGGCGCTCCCGGCCGTACTCCACCGCCTCCTCCCACAGGTTCTGCATCCCCGCCGTCGCCAGGACCGCGGCGATGAGCCGCTCGCCCTGGAAGTTCTGCATGATGTAGTAGAAGCCCATGTCCTCCTGCCCCAGCAGGTAGCGGGCGGGGATCCGGCAGCCCTGGAAGCTCAGCTCGGCGGTGTCGGAGGTGTGGTTGCCCACCTTGCGGAGCACCCGGCCCACCGAGTAGCCCTTCACGTCGGTGGGGAAGAGCACCAGGCTGATCCCCCCGAAGCCGGCGCCGCCGGTGCGGACCGCCAGGGTGATGAAGTCGGCCCGGGTGCCGTTGGTGATGTAGGTCTTGGCGCCGTCGATGACGAAGTCGCCCCCGTCCCGGCGCGCCGTGGTGCGGATGCTCGCCACGTCCGAGCCGGCGTCGGGCTCGGTGATCCCCAGGGCGGCGATCCGCTCCCCCCGGACCGCGGGCTCCAGGAACTCCCGCTTCTGCTCGTCGGTCCCGATCTCGGCGATCACCGGGGTCGCCATGTCGGTCTGCACGGCGATGGACATGTTGAGGCCCGCCATGCGGGAGCGGACCATCTCCTCGGCGAACACCACCGTGAACCAGTAGTCGAGCCCCAGCCCCCCGTACTCCACCGGGTGGCGCAGCCCCAGGAAGCCCAGCTCCCCCATCCGGGAGAAGACCTCCCGCGGGAAGCCCCCCGCCTCCTCCCACTCCTCGGCGTGGGGCCGCAGCTCTCTCTCGACGAAGTCCCGGAAGGTCTTTCGGAACATCTGGTGCTCTTCGGTGAAGAACGACGCCTTGCTCATGGGCTCCTCCGCCAAGGACCGCCAAGCGGCCCGGCTCCACGACGATAGGGTAGATTGACGGGTCAATCAACTCCCCGGGCGTCGCGCCGGCCCCCAATCCCGCCCACATCCGCCGCGTCCGCCAAGAAATCTCTGCCCGCACCGTTGACACCCGCCGGGGAGGTCCCTATAACTCCGCTCGTCGTCGGCGCCGTGCCCTTCACCAGGGCGCCTTTCGCCGGCCTCCCCCGGCCCTGAGCCGGTTTGAATGGTTTGTCGCGGGGTGGAGCAGCCAGGTAGCTCGTCGGGCTCATAACCCGAAGGTCGTCGGTTCAAATCCGGCCCCCGCAACCAAGTGAAGACGGGCACCCAGCCGATTGTGTTGGGTGCCCGTCTCTCGTTCTGGGGTTCCCGTCCCTGCCAGCGCGAGGGGTCGACGCCCGAACGGGGGGCCGGCGCGACGGCCAGCAGGGTAGACACGGCCTTCGGGTATCCTCGACAATCGAGGTGAACCTGGAGCTCGTCCCCATGACCCCTCTCGCATCCCCCACCGACCCATGCGGTCGCGTCTTCCTCAGTTACCGCCGGACGCAGGCACGGGCCATCGCCACCGTCGCCGCCGCCCTCCGGGACCACGGCGTGCCGATCTGGCAGGACGTCGACGACCTCGGGGCCGGCCCGAGCGAGGGCCAGATCAGGGACTGTCTCGCCGATCCGCGGACGTCAGGGGCCCTCTTGTGGATCACGCCTGACGTCGAGGGCTCCGACTTCGTGCTGGGCACGGAGGTCCCGGTGGCGGTGTCCCGCATGGCGGCGGACGATGGCTTCTTCGTGTTCGTGGCCGCCGCCGGTGTCCTCTCGGAGCGGGAGGCCGCGGAGATCGCCAGCCGGCGCCTCGGGATCCGCACGTTGCACAACCACAACGTGTTCCGCGTCGCCGGGGAGCCCACCGATCCCGCGGTGGCGGGGGACGTGGCCGCCCGCGTGCTCCGCCAGCGCCTCTCGACGCTCCATGGGAGGGCGCCGGCCGGCGCCCCGGTCGAGTTGAGGTTCGACACCCGCATGTCCCGAGGTCCATCCCACGACGTGTGGGTGGCGATGGACTGGCACCCTCGCTTCGGTGGCCGGCCCGTGAACCCCGAGATCTGGGACGGTCCCCTCGCGGCGCTCTCCACCGTGACGGACGCCATCGCCCGGGAGGCGCCGGGGCGGAGCGTCCACGCCCGTGGACTGCTGGCCATCGGGGCCGCGCTGGCCCTGGGGGTCCGCTTCCTCGCCCCGGGTGGGCGGGACCTGACCTGGTTCCAGTACTCCGAGAGGCGCCCGGAGCAGCCGTGGCGGCTGGACGCCGCGCCCGAGGGGGCGGACTTCCGGGTGCACCACCACGACGGCGACGTGGACTCCCGCGAGTTGGCGGTCGCCCTCTCGGTCACGAGCTCCGTCGAGGAGGCCCTGTCCCAGAGCCGCCCGGCCCTCCCCCGGTTCCGGGGCGTGGTGGAGGTCTCGGCGCCCGGCCCCTACCCCCACGACCTCGCCACGCCGGGGGAGGCCGCGCGCCTCGCCTACACGGTGCGGGACGCCATCCGGGCGGGGCGCGAGCGCTGGAGGCACTCGGGCCCGGTACACCTGTTCATGTCGGGCCCCGTCGGCCTCGCGGTGCTCTTGGGGCAGCTCCTCAACACGCTGGAGACGGTCCAGACCTACGAGCTGGTCCGGATTGCGGGGGACCGCCAGGTCTACGTCCCCGCCGCCCGGCTCCATCCGTCGAGCTGAGCGCTCGCCGGACTGCGGCGCCGGTGCCGCCCTCCCTCCCCGGGGTCTCTCCGACGGCCACCCGGCCGGCGGAGCGCCGCCCGAGCCTGCCTTGCGTCCCCCGCAACCCGTGAGGTAGCGTGCCGTCCACCACCTTGTCGGTCCTGGAGGGGGGGGCGTGGAACACCTCATCGCGCTGCTGGATACCGTCTCCCTCCGGACGGTGCGGGTCCGAATGCGGACGCGCGACCCGTTCGGACCGGACGATCCCCTGGCGTGCGATCTGCGGGGGGCCCTCGGCAAGGCGCTTCACGGGACGCCCGACGAGGAGCGTCTCTTCCGGCCCGCTCTACCGCCGGACGGCGCACCCCGGGGGATGCGCGGGGGCTTTGAGGCGCCCCGTCCCTTCGTGCTGCGTGCCCCGTCACCCGCGGAGCTGCCCGAGGGTGGGGGTGTGGTGGAGGCGGAGCTGGTGTCGTTCCTGGTGGACGACGGCGCGTTGGCCGCCTGGTCGGCGGCGTTTCGCGCCGCGGCCTCCAGCGGCTTCGGCTGGCCGCGGGCCACTTTCCATTGCGACGAAGTGGCGGTGGGCGAGCCGGTGCGCCTCTCCCGCTACGCGGCGGACCGCTGGGACGCCCTGGCCGCCGGAGCCCCCTGGGCGCGGCTGCGGGTGTCGCTGGCGACCCGAACGCGTCTGCTCTCCCGGCACCAGCTCCAGGTGCCCACCCCCGAGCGGGTGGTGTGCCGCCTCCTCTCCCGGATCCAGGCCATCGCGTGGTGTCACGGTCGCCGCCCCGGGTCGGTGGACTTCGCCCCGGCGCTGGAGGCGGCGCGTCGCGTGCAGGACTCGCCGGACTTGCTCTTCGCCGTCCACTGGGAGGAGGGAGTCCGCCGGAACCGCCGCCAGGGCCGCGACCAGCCCTTGGACGGCGCCCGCACCTGGATGGACGCCTGGTGGCCCCGGCCGCTGGGGACGCTGCTGCTGGCCGGAGAGGTCGTAAGCGTCGGCAAGGGAACGGCCATGGGGCTGGGCCGCATCCGGGTCACGGCGCCGGTCGCCGATCCTGGCTCCGACGGGACAGGCGCCGGGTGGTGGGATGTGGACGAGCCCTCGTCGGAGGAGGGGCTGGCGGAGTCCGAAGTGGCGACAAGATCCGGTCCTGGTGCCCTCCCCACGCGGGACTGACGTCCCCACGAGGGTACCCCGAGGGAGCCGAGGCTGCCGCCTGGCGGCCGTCCCTATCGCCGTGACGGGATCAAACGGCAGTCGTACAGAGTCCTATCGGATTGCAGATCCGTTTGCCTTTGCTGGATCCGCTCAACTCATTGTGGGGCTTGTCAAGGACCGGCGCGACGACGGCTGGAGTCTATCGGATTGCGCTCAGGCAGGCGAGCCCGAGCTTTGCGAAGAGCGGGCAAGCTCCTCCAAGCAGCGGAGTGGAACGTCCGGGGAGCCTGACCTCCGGCCGGGCTCGGGCCCGCGGACCGTGGCGCAGTGCGGGGGCCCGGGCGGGGAACCGAGGATGCGGGCCGGCGCGTGCGGGCCTGCGGAGTCCGATCCCGGACTCCGGTGTCCTGCGCGGATCCCCTCCTGAGCCAGAAGGACCGGACGGGAGCGCACCCTCGCGTGGCTGACGCTGCACGCTCCCGCCCGGTGACCCTTCTGACGAGGTCACCGTGGACTCTAAGCCCACCTTATTCATGGCCCCGCCTGATGGCGGCGCCATGAACAAGGTGGGTCATTCATAGTTCTTCAATGGTG
>JAKLKC010000127.1 GCA_023150875.1 Myxococcota bacterium
CGTAGTCGAGCACGAACCGCGTGTGGGCCGGCCGCCCCAGCTCCGGGGGGATGGTCTCGGCGAAGTGGTTGGGCGCCCGTCCCCGTGCGACGAGGGCGAGGCCGGGGGGCAGGTCGAAGACGAGCTGGGGGCAGGCGGCGGGAGGGGCGGCGACCCTCGTCATCCCCACCGAGAGGTGCGTGTCGCGGGCGGGGTCGACGTAGGCGGTCGGAAGGGCCTCCACGCGGGCAGGATCTTCCACCCCGCCGCCGCCGGTCGGGCGCTCCCCCAAGGAGGAGACGACGAGTTGGCGGGATTGGGTCCGATCCCCTCCGCCCAGCCGGCCTTCGCGCCGCTCTGGATGGCGAGGCCGGCGGGGTCGAATCGTCGTCGGCAGTGTCGTCGTCGCTCGCGTCGTCTTCGGGAGCGGAGTCGTCGTCCGCCGGCGATCCGTCGTCGTCCGCGGCCGTGGCGTCGCCGTCGCCCGGACCTCCCGTGTCCTGACAACCCGTCGCCCCGACCAGCGCCCCGAGGAGGAACGCCACCACCTTCCCGCCGCCCCACCGCGTCGCCGTCGCCCCCGCTCGTCGCATCCCGCCCCCGGCCCCCGACTCGGTTCTGACGGCGGCGGCGAACTCAGCCTACCTTCCGGAGTGGCGGGTGGGTGGCAAGATCGCCCAGTGTGGTGATGATCGGGGGCCCGCCCGATGGCGGCGGGGGGGCCCGGTGGGGCATGATCCCCGCCCGGCCCGCCCGGTCCGCCCGGTCCGCCCGGCCCGCCCGGAAGCCCCTGGAGCGCCTTCCCATGATCCCCCCCGCGCATGATCCTCGCCCTCCCCGCTGCTCGCGGGTGGAGATGACCGAGATCGTCCTGCCCAGCCACGCCAACAACCTCGGCACGGCGTTCGGGGGGCAGATCATGTCGTGGATGGACGTCGCCGCCGCCGTCGCCGCGGCCCGCCACGCCCGGAGGGTGGCGGTGACCGCCAGCGTCGACGCCATCCAGTTCCTCGCCCCCGTGCACCGGGGGGACGCGGTGGTGCTGCGGTCCGAGGTCACCTACGTGGGCCGCACGTCCATGGAGGTGTCGGTCACCGTCGACGCCGAGACCTTGCTCACCGGCCAGGTGAGACGCACCGTCGAGGCGTTCTTCACCTTCGTCGCCGTGGACGAGGCCGGCCGCCCGGTGCCGGTGCCCCCCCTCGCCCCCGAGACCGACGAGGAGCGGGCCCGCTTCCAGGCCGGGGCCGCCCGCGCCGCCGAGCGCCGTGGGCGGCGCCCCGCCTGATCCCGGAGCCTCCCCCGAGCCACCCCCCAGGGACCCATGAACGACGAGAAGCAGCGCCTCTCCGCCGAGGTCGCCCGCCGGCGCACCTTCGCGATCATCTCGCACCCCGACGCCGGCAAGACCACCCTCACCGAGAAGCTCCTGCTCTACGGCGGGGCGATCCACCTCGCCGGCGCCGTGCGCCAGGGCCACGGCGGGCGGGCGACCACCAGCGACTGGATGGCCGTCGAGAGGGAGCGCGGGATCTCCATCTCCACCAGCGTCATGCAGTTCCAGTACGGGGACCGCCACCTGAACCTGCTGGACACCCCGGGCCACAACGACTTCAGCGAGGACACCTACCGCACCCTCGCCGCCGCCGACGCCGCCGTCATGCTCATCGACAGCGTGAAGGGGGTGGAGCCCCAGACGATCAAGCTCTTCGAGGTGTGCCGGCTCCGGGGGATCCCCATCGTCACCTTCGTCAACAAGCTGGACCGCCAGGGCCGCCCTCCCCTGGACCTCCTGGACGAGATCGAGAGCGTGCTGGGGATCCCCTGCAGCCCCGTCCACTGGCCCATCGGCGCGGGATCGGGCTTCCTCGGCGTGTACGACCGCTGGTCCCGCCAGATCTTCCGCTTCGAGAGGGCCGAGGCCGGCGCCCGCCGCGCCCCCATGACGGTGGCCTCCCTGGAGGGGGATCCCACCCTCGTCGCCGCCCTCGGCTCCCACGCCCACGCCCAGCTCGTGGAGGACCTGGAGCTGCTGGAGGTGGCGGGCAACCCCTTCGACCGGGAGCGCTTCCTCGCGGGCGGGGTGACGCCGGTGTTCTTCGGCAGCGCCATGAACAACTTCGGGGTCGAGCCCTTCCTGGAGCGCTTCGTCGAGCTGGCCCCCTCGCCTCGGCCCCGCGCCGGCACCGCCGGGGTGGTCGCCCCCGACGGGGACGGCTTCTCGGCCTTCGTGTTCAAGATCCAGGCGAACATGGACCCCCAGCACCGGGACCGCATCGCCTTCCTGCGGATCTGCTCGGGGCGCTTCGTGCGGGGGATGGAGGCGCGCCACGCCCGCACCGGCAAGCTCCTCACCCTGAACAAGTCCCTCCAGGTCCTCGCCCAGGAGCGCACCCAGGTCGAGGAGGCGTTCGCCGGGGACGTGATCGGGCTGTGGGACCCCGGGATCCTGAGGCTCGGCGACACCCTGTGCACCGGTCCCGCCTTCGACTTCGAGGGGATCCCGAGGTTCTCCCCCGAGCACTTCGTGCGGGTGCGCCTCGCCGATCCCCTGAAGCGCAAGCAGTACCGCAAGGGCATGGAGCAGCTCGCCGACGAGGGGGCCGTCCAGCTCTTCTACGACCGCAAGCGCTCCGAGGTGGACCCCATCCTCGGAGTGGTGGGGGTGCTCCAGCTCGAGGTCTTCCAACACCGTCTCAGGGCCGAGTACGGCGTGGACGTGTCCTTCGACCGCCTCCCCTACCAGCACGCGCGGTGGGTAGAGGGGGAGGGCTTCTCTCCGGCGACCTTCGCCCGGAGCGCCTCCACCGCCTGCATCGAAGACATCGAGGGGCGCCCCGTGGTCCTGTTCGAGACCGACTGGGTCCTGCACCGCGCCACCACCGAGAACCCCGGGCTTCGCTTCCTGAGCGCCGTCCAGCCCGGCAGGAGCCCCCGGGGGCGGTAGGATCGGGTCACTCCTCCTCGGGCCAGCAGTCCTCCGCCGGGACCGCGGTGACCCTCACCTCGTCGGTGAGGGTGGTCCGCTGGTCCGTCAGCGCCTCGGTGACCTCCATCCGCAGGTCCAGCTCGTGCCCGGCGAACAGGTCGCACGGGGTCAGGGTGGGATCCCCCCCCTGGAGGGGCGCGTACAGATCGGGGTCGAAGACCCCGAGCATCCCCACGTTCTGCCCGTGGCACTCGTCGGGCTCGTAGAGCTGCACCCGGAAGGTCTGTACCGACACCCGGGTCGCCGAGGAGACGTCGCGGATGTCGAACCACACGTCCACGAAGGGGTCCAGGTGGGCCGCCACCAGGCTCCCGTAGACGTGCCAGCCCCCCTGGGGCCCGCGCCAGATCGTGACCTCGTCCCCCTCTTCCAGGCGCTCGAAGGAGTCGGAGCCGGTCCCGACGGCGAGCTGGGGCGTGGGATCCCCGCAGTCGACCCCGCCGTAGGCATCGTCGTCGCCGGGATCGTCCCCGCCGCCGGGCGCGGGGGGGCACGCCGACCCCAGGGCCACGCCGAGGGTGCACAGCACCAAGAAACGCGCGGAGGGAGGAGCGCTCAACGGACCCCCGATCGCCGGCCCGCGCCACCGCGCGCGCCGCCAGTCCCGAAGATAGGGCGACGGCGCCCCGGGCTCAAGTCCACGCCGCGCCTCCCCCTGACCCGCACCGCACCGGGGGTTATGCCTGGACCAGGCTGGGCGGTGCGGTCCCCGCTCCGGGGTCGCCCCGCCAGGGAGGGCAGGCATGAAGGAGATCCCGCTGACGCTCGCGCGCCTCGTCGCGCCCCTCGCGGTCACGCTGCTGGCGGTACCGGTCGGGTGCGGCGACGGCGACGAACAGGACGACGACACCACGCCCGGCGACGACGACACCACGCCGGGCGACGACGACACCACCCCCGACGACGACACCACGCCGGACGACGACGACACGACTCCCGACGACGACAGCGCCGCCGACGACGACAGCGCCGCCGACGACGACAGCGCCGCGGACGACGACAGCGCCGCCGACGACGACACGACCCCGGACGACGACGACACCGGGATCTCCGAAGAGGACGCCACCCTGGCCGGCGAGCTCTGGGGCCTGATGGCGGACTACACCACCTGGTCGGCCCCCGAGGGGTGGCCGACGGACCCCTGGCTCAGCGAGGGCCACTCCGGGATGTGGGTGGAGGCGTACTTCAACACCGAGCTGGCCGGCTGGGACGAGGCGGTGACGCCCACCGCCCCCGAGGGCTCCATCGCCGTGAAGGAGAACTTCGGCACCGAGGAGGCCGACACCCTCATGGCCCTGACGGTCATGTGGAAGCAGGCCGGCTACAACCCCACGGGCAACGACTGGTTCTGGGCGACCTTCGGGCCCGGCGGCAGCGTGGAGGCCGCGGGACGGGTCGACATGTGCATCGACTGCCACTCGGCCGCCGACGCGGACTACGTGTTCACGGCGACGCCTCCCTGACCATCCTCAGGCAATACACCGAACGTTCCTTGCGTTCCCGAGCCCGTGCCCGTGCCCGATCCGTGGTGGGCAACGGCACCGTGATCGGACGCCCCAGCCGGGCACGGGCGCGGGCACCGGCCTTCGGCCTGGGCTCGGGCACGAGGGAACGCGGTACGGAACCGCTCCGGGGCCGTTCCCCTCCAGGCGTTCCCGAGCCCGTGCCCGTGCCCGTGCCCGATCCGTGGTGGGCAACGGCACCGTGATCGGATGTCCCCGCCGGGCAGGGGCACGGGCACGAGGGAACGCCGGGCGGATCCGCTCCGAGGCCGTTCCCCTTCATCTCATGGCCTGAGGCGGGTTGGCCTCCCCCTGTTCCCCTCCCACGGCGAGATCGGTTCCAATGGACCGGGGTGGCCCGGCGCCGGCGCTCCCCCGGGAGCGTTCCCCCATGCGTCGTCCCGCCCTCGCCGTCCGCCCACCCGAGCGCCCGACCCGTGGCCATCCCCTGCCCGCCGGGGCGCGCGTGGTCCTCGCCCTGGGCCTCTCGCTTCTCGCCCTCGCCCCCGCAGCCTGCACTCCCGCGACGCCGGACGTCGACGACCCACCGGCCGCGGACGACGACACGGGTCCCGGCGACGACGACACGGGCCCCGGCGACGACGACACGGGCCCCGGCGACGACGACACGGGCCCCGGCGACGACGATACGGGCCCCGCCGACGACGACTCCGCCGCCCCGTGCGTCGAGGGGGGTGACGCCGACGGGGACGCCTACCTGCCGGGCGTGGACTGCGACGACTGCGACCCCGAGGTCCACCCCGGGGCCGAGGAGCTGTGCAACG
>JAKLKC010000128.1 GCA_023150875.1 Myxococcota bacterium
CATCCCCCCGCGGGCGGCGGCAGTGCCGCCGCAAGGGGGCCCGCGGCCCCCTTCCCAACGGCGGCGCCGTTGGGCCCCTTCCCCCACCGGGCATCTCGCCCACCCTTCAGGACGGGGCCAAGGCCCCCCTGAACGGTTACGCTGCGCTTTCCCACCGCGCACGCGAACCGCGCTGGCAGGTACCGCCAAGTGGATTGCCCGAGGATAGCTGGTCGTTGGGCAGCGCGTCCTCGTTGGGGGGGCCTCGGCGGATGCGGCCCGGGGGCACCGTCCCCCGAGGAGGGGAGGTCCCAGCCCCGGTGGCGGACGAGGAAGGTGGTCCAGCGCTCCACGACCTCGGCGGCGCGGGTGCCCCCAGGCCGGCGCCGGGCAGGACGCAGGCGAAGGCGACGGGGCGCCCGCCGCCGGTGAAGTCCCGCACGAAGCCCGCGAACCAGGAGTCGGTGACGTGGCCCCCCTCGGGGCCGAGGCACTCGGCGGTGCCGGTCTAGCCGAAGCCCCATGCGGAGTCGTCAGCGGGCGAAACGCCCGACGATCCGGGCAACGCGCCACCCTTGCGCCCCACCCCGTCATCGTGCATCCTCCGGTCCAAAGGTCGGTCCCAAGACGGGGAGCGCGCAGGTGAGCATCGAGTCCAAAGCCGTACGGTTCCTGATCCGCCTTGCGATCGCGGTGGTGCCACTGGCGGGTGGAGCCGAGGGGTGCGTGCGCGAGCCCACCGAACCGGACGCGGACGGCGACGGCGTGCGGGCGAGCGCCGACTGCGACGACGCCGACCCCGCGGCCTGGCCCGGCGCCAGGGAGGTGTGCGGAGACGCCGCGGACCAGGACTGCGACGGAGAAGCCGAGGCGTGCCGGCACGAGGGGGAGATCTGGCTCGATCCCGACGAGGCGGGGGCGGACGCGGTGTTCGTGATGCCGGACCTGGAGGGGACGAGGTTCTACGGCGAGAGCGGCCACGCGGGGGACCTGGACGGGGACGGTTACGGAGACGTGGCGACCATGATGGGGGACGACTGGTCGAGCTGGACGCTGTGCATCGTTCCGGGCCCGCTGTCCGGTCGGATCGACCTGCAGGCCCATCCGGAGGCGTGCGTCGGACGGGTGCATTCGGAGGAATACTTCGGTTGGGTCGTGTTCGAGCCGGCGGGAGACGTCGACGGGGACGGATTCGACGACCTGGTCGTCGCCAATGACTACGCCAGGCCTGGCGGTGTGAGCGAGGCTGGCGCGGTCTGGGTCCTGCGGGGGCCGCTCGTGGGGGACATCTTCCTGGATGACATCCCACCCGTGGTCGAGGGCCGTGCGGAGGACGAGGACGTGGGGACGTCGGTGTCGGTGGGGGACGTCGACGGGGACGGGTGGGGGGACCTGCTGGTGGGGGCGTCGGGGTTGACGTCCGACGTCTACCTGTTCTCTGGTCCGCTCGACGGTACCCGCGGGCTTGCCGATGCCGACATCGTCATCTCGGGAACTCAAGAGTCGGGACCGCTCGGAGATAGGGTCGCCCTGGGGGACCTCGATGGGGACGGCATGGCGGACATCGCCGTCGGAACGACATTCGCCGACGATGGGGACCGTTCATCGGGCGGGGTGTATGTGTTCTATGGCCCCACGGCCGGTGCCTGGACCGCCGACGACGCGGATGCGGTCATCTTCGGCGAGTTCGAGGGTGACGGTGCCGGCTCGACGATCACGGCCGCACCGGCGCTGGACGGGGACTCGACGGCGCACCTGCTGGTGGCCGCGCGTGGTTGGGGCGAGCAAGAGACGCCGCGCGCCTATCACGTCCCGATGCCGGTGTACGGAAGGCACGTGCTGGGTGATACCGGCCATCGCATCATCGGCCGGGAGATGTGGCAGATCGGGAGGGACCTGACCGCCGCGGGTGACGTGAACGGGGACGAGCGGATGGACTTCCTGCTGTCGGGTGAAGAGACCCACCTCCAGCGGGGCGAGACATACGTGGTGCTTGGCCCCGTCGAGCGAGACCTCCGGGTCCTGGAGGATGGGCTCGCGCTGTTCCGTGAGACCTTCCTCTATGGAGCGAGTTCCGGGATGTACGGCGTCGGCTTCGTGCGCGGATGGGGAGACCTCGACGCGGACGGGTACTCGGATGTCCTCCTGGACGCGGCGGGCTGGGACGACACTTACTCCGAGCATTGCGGGAGCCTCGGGTCCGACGCCCCCATTGGGGGCTGTAGCGAGGGCGCGATCTTCACGTTCCTGGGCGGTGTCGCCGGGGAGTAGGGGAACGGGACTTCACTTCGAAGCGGGAGCGGGGACATGCGGAGCCAGGAATGTCGAGGTTCAGGGTCGTGGACGCGGACGAGGGAGAAGGGCCGGAGTGGATGCACAGGTCCCCGGCGGTTGGCTCTGCTTCTGGCGGTCGTGAGCGCCGTGGGTATGCACGGCGCACGTGGCCAGGCCGGTGAGTTGATCTACCAGAGCAGGTTTGCAGACCCGCCCGCCACAGACGACCTCGGCGGCTGGAGCAACATCCACTGCAAGGGAGCAGAACTCTCCTGGTTCCCCTCCGCCTGGAGCTGCACCGAACCCTGCGCCGATCCGTTCGAGCCCTGGGCGGGTTACACCGTCTGCGACGGCAACGTCGACTGGGACGACGCCATCAACCGCACCGACAACGGTGCGCTTTTCGAAGGCTCCATCCGGATCTGGCTCTACGACGAGGCGGGCGATGGGGAGTCAGTCCCGACCGCCTACCTGACCCTGTTCACCGAAGCGGTGCCCGAGTATCCCGACGTCACCTCCCAGCTTCCCCCCGACTTCGAGTTCACCCCCTGCTACGTCTACGTCTTCTCCGCGTGGGTTCACACCGAGTCGGTGCTGAGCAACCCGGCCCTGGGAGTCGACTGGCTCTCGGGCGTGGACGCGGACGGCGCCCCCCTGGTCATCCCCAACGGGACCTACGACGACGGCCAGGTCGAGCGGGACACGCTGCCGTTCCCGGTCGGTCCCATCGCCGCACCGTGGCCTGCTTGGAACGGCTGGCATCGCCTGGAGGTCCCCGCCGTCGCCCCCCGCGGAGCGGTGGGCGCTCGGCTGCGCCTGCTGACCCGGACCGTCGGCGACCGGTTCGTCCCGACCACGATGGCCGGAGGACCGGGGGTGCCCGAGTTCGACCCGCAGCCCTCCAGCTTCTGGTTCGACGACGTGGAGGTCGAGGAGTTCCCGTCTCTGAAGTTCGTCGCGAACGCGGGCGACGCCGCATGGCTCGACCCGGACTGGACGTTCCTCGTGCCGATTGGGGCCGAGGTCGTCCAACCCGACGTGGTGGAGGTCGTCGGTGGCGACGGGACGGCGTCATTCGTCCTGGCGTCGGACGCGAGCTTCTGCGGGGAGCTGGTCATCGAGCTGCCGCCCGGTGTGTCCCTGACCGCCGTCACCGGGGATGACCCCGGGACCATCGACGACGAGCGGAACGTCCGGGCCTCTGCGGTGGTGAATCGGGGGACCGACCCCATCTCGGGCTACACGGCGTACGCGTTCGAGTACAGCGGCGACCCGGTCAGTGGTTGCGCATCGGGGACGAGCGGGACCATCTTCACGGAGCAGACGTTCGAGTGGCTCTTCCTCTCCACGGTCGCTCCTCCGCTGTCCGAACTGCCCGCGAATCTCTACTACCGCTTCGAGTGGGACACCCCGGGAGGCACGGTACAGCAGCCCACCCAGACGGTCGTCCTGTCTCCCTTCACTCTGCCCGTCCTCGCCCCCGAGGACCGGCCCCAGCGCCTGCGGGTCGACGCCATGGCCTCGACCTCCCTTGGGATCCCGAACGGCGATTGGCCCGGTTACCTCGACCTGCTGGGTGCCACCGGCGTCCACTCGTTCACCCTCGACTCCTCCATCCAGGCGGCCTGGAAGAGCGCGGCCTACAGAGCCGAGGTCGAGTCCGTGAGGGACGAGGCGGTCGGCGTGCACGAACTCGGTCTTCGGGGCCTTCTCGCCCCCTTCAGCTACATCACCGCCGACGGTCCAGCCGCCATCGACACCACCACGGTCGCCAAGAACGCCCTCGGCGAGCTTCCCGACGCCTCCTGGGACCTGTGCGCGGGGGCGGCGAACCTCCCGGTGGTGTACGAGATCTGCGTCGACCCACCGGATACCCACTACACCGACGAGCTCGACGCCCTCTGCGTCGCCGGGGAGATGGGCGTCGCCTGGATCGCCTTCGACTGGGAAGGGCGGGACCAGCGCACCTTCTGCGACCCGGCCGTCAGCCAGTTCATGACCCTCTACGCCGACGCGGACGAGGACGGCGTCCTCGGCGAGTTCCGTCGGGGCGGGACGGTGGACCACGGAGACGACCCGAGGTTCATCGGTCCTTGGACGGACACCGCGGAGGTCCACGGCGGGTCACGGTCCCTGGGCATCGTCAGGGGGTACGGGTACACTTCGCCGGTCAGCGGCTCCGTGTACCGGACGGTCCCGCTGCTCCCGCCACGGATCACGGACCTCGAGGGCCCGGGCCCCTACCAGCTCTCGGCGTACGTCCACACCGAGTCCGTCGTGGGCTCGCCCGAACTCTCCATCCGGTGGCTCGCCGACGACGGAGTCACCGAGCTCGGCGAGGCTTCCGCCCTCCTGCCCGCCCCGGGGGGCGCCTGGAACGAGGAAGTCCTGTCGGCCGAGGCGCCGGCGGAGGCGGCCTTCGCCGAGGTCCACCTGGGCGTCGTCGACCTGGCCGGAGGGACCGTCCGGTTCGACGACGTCGACTTCCGCGTGGACGGGCCATACGTCAACCCGTACGTGACCGCCGGTTGGAACGGGCAAGAGGTCGACAGCCGGCAGACGCTGGAGCAGCTCCTGGAGGCGTTCGTGGGCGGCGCGCAGGCGGTGACTTCGTTCGTGTTCCGCGGGTACAGCGGGCAGGACCTGGCGCGGGTGGCCCAGGCCGCGACCATGCTCCACGCCGCCCAGGACATCGTCGCCGACGGCCGCCCCATCCCCGACGAGTCGCTCTACGCCGTGGGCACCTGGCCGTGGGACCCGGCGGACCCGCTCCAGCCCCGCGCCATGGGCATGGAATTCGACGACCGGGTCCTGGTGCTCGTCTCGTACTAAGAGCGCCTTTCACAACGGGAGCGGCGTCGCGAGGCGGGCGAGGCGGAGGCGGGCGCTAGTACGTCGTTCCAGAGCGAGTTCCCCAGTTTCTGAGTCCGCCTTCCAGTTCATCGGCGTCGCGGTCCCGCGAA
>JAKLKC010000129.1 GCA_023150875.1 Myxococcota bacterium
AAGAAATCCGGCACCGCGACGCCGCCGCGGCCGGCCAGGACGGACCGCAGCAGGCCAGGAAGGCGAAACACGAGTCAGAGGGGGGCAGGAGGCGGGCGGGGGCGAGGCGGCGGATCAGGGATGGTCGTCGCAGTCGCCGGTGTAGAGGGCGAAGGCGTCGCCGCTGTAGCGGAAGGTGAAGCCGGACTGGGTGACGTGACGCTCGGCGCACCACATGCCGGAGCCTCCGGCGTCGGGTGTTGCCGGGCCGAGGCTCTTCTCGGAGGTGCTCAAGCGGACCTCCGAGCGGGCGGGTGAGCTGTGTGCGGAGTATGGGCGGTCGAAGGAGGAGTTCAGGGCTCGGCACGTGTCGATGGGCTTCGATCCATCGCGGATCTGGCGCCCGGCCGCCCGCCATGCCGCCGTCGAGCCGACGCACCGCGTGCTCATCGAGGAGCTGGCGTCGACCGGTAGCTACGACAGCGCCGAGGGCTTCCTCACCGAGTGGCGCGAGCCGATGATCGTTGACGGCGACGCGTAGGTCAGGCGGAGGAAACCGGCCTGATCGGACCAGCCGGCCCGGACATCCTTCCCGACGCATCGGCCCATCGGATAGACTCGCGCCTCGCCTGAGCGGCGACCTTGGCGCGTGGCCGGCAGGCGGTTGTTGGCAAACCGGCCGTCCCGGTGGGGCGCCCGGGCTCCGCTCTTGCGATACGGCCGGGCGGCGGGGAGGAGCCGTTGAAGACCCTGTTGGACCTCTGCACCTCGCGGACCGACGTCCTCGCCGGGCACACCGGCGTGTTCGATATCGCCCCTGGCCTGGCGCCGGTGTGCGCCGCAACGGCGCCGCCCGAGTACCTGGATCCCGCAGTATTTCTTGCCCACGCTGAGCCGACCGCCGGGCTCCGCATCGTTCTCCACCACGCCTGCCTGCGCCTGAGCGGCCGGGATAGCGAGGCAGCGTCGGTCCTTCACCTCGGAACCCAGTACCGTTGCGGGCGGACCCACACCCCGAACCCGATTGGGATCGAGAGCGGAGGCGTGTGATGTTCTGCTCGCGATGCGGCAACCAGATCCCCGATGGCGTCCGCTTCTGTCCCCAGTGCGGGGGCGCACAGCCTCCCACGGCAGGGACGGCCACTGAGACCATCCAGCTGTGCAGGGGTTGCGGGCGCCCGAACTGGCGGGACGCCCGCGAGTGCTACGCTTGCCAAGGCCCCCTCGGGGGCACATCGGCGCCAGCGCCTTCTGCGCCCGTGCCGCGGCCGAGCTCGGCCCCCACCTTCGAGGACGTAGGCGGTCGCCTGCCCTCAGAGGTCCGCCGCCAGCTCCTACCGGGGGAGCCTGCCTACGCATACCTCCAGCATTCCGACGGCTGCGGATCCTCTACCCACCTGCTGGTCACGGACTCACGGGTCATCGTGAAGGGGCCGGTCCTGGGGCAGACGTACGGGTGCGGGAGCCCCGTGAACCGGACCACGGAGATCCCGCTCCAACACGTCAGCTCGGTCTCCGAACAGCCCGTCCCCGGCGGATGTGGAGGGCATGGCCTCGGCGTCAGCTCGGGCAGCACCACCCAGGTCGTCCGGGGCAACAGCCGCAAGGAGATGGAGGGGGCGCTGCGGATCCTCCAGGCACTCTTGCGGGCCAACACCCGGAGGTAGCCGGAGGTGGTCCGCCTCTCCATCGCAGTCATCGTCCGCTACCAGGACCGGCTGGCCCGCCGGGCCGGGGTGCGCTGCCTCCACTTCCCGAGCTGCTCGGAGTACGCGGTGCTGGCGCTCCAGAAACACGGCTTCGTCGAGGGCTGGCGTCGGGCGCTTCGTCGCGTCGCTGACTGCCGTCCAGACGGAGGCCGACCGTTCGTCGACCTGCCGTAGGAGGACCGCATGAATGATCCGCGCGTACTTGCCCTCATCGTCGTCGCGTCGCTCGCCGCCTGCGCGCCGGCATCGGAACGCACCACGGCACCCGCCGAGTCGGCTCCGGCGACCACCGCGGCGTCTCGTCCCGAGGACGCACCGGAGGCGGCGGTCCCCGATCCGGCGCCTGGGCCTGTGACGCCGAGCGTGATCCTGGACGTGGGGGCCGTCGCCGGTCGCCCCGAGGGATCGGTCGAGGCCGCCCTCGGCAAGCCCGACGCCTGCGAGACGGTGAACCCGGGCAAGGTCGGCCCGGCGCGCAAGTGCACCTACCGAGGAGGGGCCGCCGAGGTGGTGTTCATCCACGACGCGGCCGACTGGATCACCGTCAACGACACCAAGGGGTTGAAGTTCGAGGCGCAGAGCCTGGTCCAGCTTGGACTGCCGGCCACCACGCCCGCGGCACAGAGCCCGCTGGCGATGGTGTGGAAGGGCGTCGGCGGCCTCAGGGAGGTGACGATGTTCACGCCGGCCATCGGCTCTGGCGACGTCAGCTACTTCTACGTCAAGGCGGCAACCGAGTAACACCGCACGGACCGCATCGCCTGGCCTCGCTGGGACCTGGGGGCCTGCCCTATCCGCGATGTGCCGGTCCCTTGGCCGGAGCCAGGACGGAACTACCCGCCGAGTCCGCCGCCGTGCTGGTAAAGCGTCCGCGGAACTCGCCGCCGCTCCCAATCGCCCAGCGGTAGCTCCCGCTGGTGTCCCGTCGCGCGCCTTGCTCGCGGGTGGTGCACTGGATGTGGTCTTCCTGGACCTCGCAGTCCAGGTCGATGGGTGATCGGGCGGTCGCACCGATCCGCGTGCCGTTCTCCAGGTACTTCTCGCCGTGGCCGTGGAGGATCCGGTCCTGCTGGACGAAGGTCACCCGATAGGTCAGCTCCAGCCCTACGTACCGCTTGAGGCTGCTGCTCTCGATCCGGTTGGTGATCAAGTAGTCCCCGGAGAGATGGGCGCCGGGGAGCGAGTTGACGTACCGGTAGATCCCCAGGGCGCCGCTTAGGAGGCCCGCCAGCGCGGCGAGGGCGCTGAGCAGGCGGATCGTCGCGAGTCGCCTGAGGATCTGCCCGATCCCCTCCCGGATGAGGCCGATGCCGCTGGGCTCCCCCGGTCTCCGGTCGTCCAGACGTTGCGTCATGGCTCATGCCCTCGTCCGGTCTGCGCTTCATCCACGACCCCGGGGGCCGCGTGTTAGCCAGTGGGGCGGTGCTACGGGACCTGGTAGATGCTGATGACGCCGACCTGGGCGGGCCCCATCCCCAGCATGCTGGGGTTGTGGACGACCAGCGAGGCCGGTTGGCCGAGCCGGCAGGCGACCTCGTGGTGCTGTCTCTCGGGCTGCGGCTCGCATCCAGCGCCGACCCAGCCCAGCTCCACACCGTAGCCCCCACCGCCCGCGGGCTCCGCCTTGACATCGACGAGGTAGGATCCCGGGTCGAGCGCGTAGGTCACCGAACCGCCGTCCGACACCGACAGCGGGCCCGTCTCGATGCGGTCGATCACCTCCACGACCGTGGCGGCGCTCTGCTTCCCGGCACGGCTCTCCACCTTCGTCCTGCCGATGCGGACCGGCACGACCTTCCCCTCCTCGACGCCTGCAATGCCCGGATCTTCCGGATGGAACTCGACCGGGACGTCCTCGATCACGGCTCCGTGCTCATCGTGGACTTCGGCGGCCAGAGGGACCCGCCCGTCGCGCAGGACCACACGGAGGCTCTCCGGGACCTTCAGGCGACTCACCAACCGGCACTTCACGTCCTGGCTGCCCACGATCACCCCGCTCGTCGCCGTGATCACCCCATCGCCGGTCGCCAGGCAGCGGAAGTGGCCAGTGGAGGTGATGGCTCCGACCGAGGGTGGAGAGAACGCCAGGCTCGTCGGCGCCTGGGGGAGGGGCGTGCCGTCCTTCGTCGCCACCGCCGCCGTCGCGCCGTGCTCATCCCCATCGAGGACGTAGACCGGCACACCGGTCAGCGTGATCGTCGCGGGTTCCATGTCCTGGAGCAGGCCCTGTGCGCATCCCGAGAGCATCGCCACCAGGCCCGCGCCGATCGTCGTTCCCGCCCACTGCCCGGCACGGGGCCGGTCCCAAGGCAGATACCGCCACCCATCTCCTCGGATCTCGTGTAGCCCTCGCATCCGACCTCCTCGCTGGGCCGACCGCCGGTGGGTCCGCGGCCCCATCGGGGGGACCGCACAGCCACCCGTCACTCCGGCATTCTCTCGGTGGCCCGAAGTCCCAGCATTCTACCGAGTGCAGCGCTACCATGCAGGCTCGGGAACCCTGCGACCAAGGTCAAGGCGAGGTCGGCCTCCGAGGTCGCCATCACCAGGAGTACCAGCCCGCCCAGGGCTAGCAGCAAGCAGCCGCAGCCTGTCCACGCGACGGCCTGCGAGCCCGTCCGCGCGGGAGCCCCGGAGTGCGGCTCCATCTCACGGTCGAACCGCCGCTGCTCCCGCTCCTGCTCCCGCTCGAACCGCACGGCTTCCCTGTACTCGTCGCGGATCTGGCGTTTCTCTTTCGGGCGGACCCGACCCACCCCGACCATGTGGGCGACCCCGGGGAAAGGAGCGGGCCCCAGCCGGTCGATCCATGCGACAGCCCGACCGCGAAGAGTAGGAGGGAGATCGCTTGGGCCGCGGTCATCGTGGGGCGCTCCTGCCGTCATTCGCTTCAGGCGCAGGTCCGCGGCGCCGCGCGATGGCGCTCGGCCGAGGTTGTGGAACACCTGCAGGTCCTCGTCCTGTTCGCCCGGCGCACCAAGCCCAGGGGATGGATATGCGCAGGCGGGGATCCTCGACGCCGACGACGGCGATCCGCGCCCCCTTCTCGGCGAAGACCCGCGCCAGGGCCTGGCAGAGGGCGACCGCGGCGGGATCCCGGCCGGCGCAGGTGAGCGCCACCACCTGT